>CACBBD010000001.1 GCA_902537425.1 uncultured SAR86 cluster bacterium
CCATGTGGGCATCATCGGCTCCTGAAGTTGAGCCCTATCCTGCTGGATTGAATGATTGTGTATCAGGTCTTAAATGGGTTCATGCTAATGCAAAAGAGCTAAATATAGACAACACCAGAATCATTGTTGCTGGTGAAAGCGGAGGAGGAAATTTAACCATAGCCACAAGTTTGAAACTCAAACAAGACGGTGATATTGAATTGATTAAAGGTCTATATGCTTTATGTCCCTACATAGCAGGGCAATGGCCCTTACCGGAAAATCCCTCCTCAGAAGAGAATGAAGGTATTTTACTCTCGCTTCATAGCGAGCATGAATACTCTCACGGCGCCATTATTTATGGGATTGAAGCTTATAAAAATAAAGATCCACTAGCTTGGCCCAGTTTCGCAACTGAGGACGATGTAAAAGGTCTTCCCAAAACTTATATTTTGGTCAATGAGATGGATCCACTTAGAGATGAAGGTGTGAATTTTTATCGTTTACTGAGGGAAGCTGATGTGGATGCGCAGTGCAGACAGGTGATGGGTTCAGTTCATGGAACAGATATATTTCTTGGCTGCCCTGAAATTAGCGACGAAACCGCACTATCGATTGCGAACTTTGTAAAAAATTAATTTATATCTTCTGGATCATCCGGAAGAAAGTTGTCCTTAGATTCGATGGTCATCACATCAACAATAACTCCTATGACCATGTTTAATAGAACAACGGCATTGATAATGATGAAGCTAACAAAATATATCCATGACAAGGGATAAATTACTATCACATCACTCATTATGGCTCCCCAGTCGTCATAGGTCGCAACTTGCATGAGTGTGAGCATGGCAACACCAATATTGCCCCAACGATCTGGTTCGATTTCACCAAAAATTAAAGTGCCAATTGCGCCCCATATATAAATAAAGATAAACATTAAAAGCGCGATAAAACCGACTCTAGGTATAGTTTTAATAAGAGCCTCTATGATGTGTCTGAAAGCAGGTACTACTGTAACTATTCTTAAGATTCTTATTATCCTTAATAGACGAGCAACAAAAACACTTTCCGCTCCCCCCACAGGAATCAAACTGATAGTGACAATAATAAAATCAAATACATTCCATCCATCCTTAAAAAATTTAACCAAGGACTTTTCTGCGATCATTCGAATTAATATTTCTATGGTGAAGAAAATGGTGATGCCATAGTCAAAAAATTCAAGTAGATAAATGTAGTTTGAGGGAATGTCATAAGAGGAAACACCTGCATACAAAGCCGATGCTAGGATTACAGATATAACGAGAGAATTAAAAAACTTACTGTTTCTGATCTTTAGAAAAAAATCTACAAAACCATTCATCACTATCTCCTTTTCTGCATTATAGTTGAAAAATTTAATTAACTAGCAACCACCGCTTATACAAAGAAGATAAATACCTTCTGCCGTATAAAAATCATTGGCTCCAGCTGTTCCTGTATCTCCAGATTTATATAAATTCACATTCACCCTTCCTCCACTCTCCGTAGGAGATGAATCGCCGAAAAGAGCACCTGCCACTGCAGCTCCACCCAGCCAACTGTTATCCAAGGAATCCGTAGAAGTCCCTGTGTAAGTATTATTGGTTCCTGTGATAGCTACGGAAAAAGAAGCAAAACCAGCATTTGCTACAATCGGATTTTTATCATCAAAGTTAGTGAAATCTAAAGTTCCAGAATATCCACTTGCACCCCAGCTAAATGACGCTGCAACATCAGCTGTGGTGGTGTATTTATGTACATCGTAATTTGTGCCAGTCTGATTATATCTATAAGCAACATTTACTGCGGCTGCACCACTCATAGAAGCGGATCCTGAAGTTGGTATTTCATTTTGATCCACAAGCTCTCCGCCTACCCAAGTACCTAAATGAACTGAAGCATTTTGATCGCCTGAATTAGGAGATATATCGGCAGCACTCATGGCCCAGAAACCCCAAGTGGAATATTCAGTATTCGGCATTGAATCATTGCCACCTGTATGAAACAGATCAGAATCCTCTTTATCCAAGGTATTGTAAGAAACCATTACTCCAGCCAAGTTATTAGAACCGCCTGAAGTCCCATCAATTTGCGCACCATCGTCTTGAATTTCTGCTGCAAAGACTTCACTTGAAATGTAAGCTGATTTTGCTTCATCATTGGTGGCATCGCCAAACTTTAAAGTCATAGAGCCAGTATCCACCGTACTCCAATTAGACGTATAGTTATTTGAGGGTGCTGCACTGATGGTCATAGGTGCGACCACTTGCACATCGTCGTTAGTCGTATCAAACGTAAAGGTTGCAAGCGTGCTGCTTGAACGAATTGAAGAAAGCTGAGAGTTGCCTGTGCCACTGACATCAAATTCTAAAATGCCACTGAAAAATCCACTGTAACCCGTAGCACTCGATGAATAAAAATCTGAAGATCTAAAATCACTTAAGCTTGCATAGTCTGCATAAGAAGAACTTGAAGGTTTAACGTCTTGAACCACAGCAGAGATATCAAAGGTACCAGTGCTGAAGGTATCGTTATTAGAGTTGTAATTAACTCCCAAGGTCATATTACCTGACTTGTAGGGATCAGAAGATGTAATCATGGCGCCGCCAGGTTGATTGGAGCTATCACCCCAAAAGCAGCCACTATCATTGGAGGTTGCGCACTCAATTGGAGAAGTACCATAATTAATACCCAAACCATCATTATCGGCATTGGTCGCACCCTGATAGGACCAATAATGGTAGCCATCCATGCCCAAGCCAGTATCTCCTGCTGAATATCTAGTCGTATCATTTTTTCGATAATCCACATTAGATATCACCACATTCAAAAGACTCTGTTGATCATCTCGAGTGGTGCTACCTGAGGCACCATCGTATGAATCTTTGAAAGAAATTTGTGCCCAAAGGCCAACCCCTGCGCCACTTGGATTAAGAACTTGCCACCACATGGATTGACCTTCAGGCAACTCATTGGTGCTCCCATTGAATCTTGAGGTATCAAGCATGTCAGAGCTATCAAGTGCGATGCTAGAAAAATCATAATAGTTATCATAGGTATTACATGCCGAGGCATTATTACCTATGCCCAAGCAATAATCATGTCCAACATCACCATAAGACCAAAGCGTTTTTGGAATGAAATTGGGAATAAAGTAATCGTTGCTAGTTCCACTGGCTGCAAAGTTTTCAATTGGAATCACTGCCATGGCAATGACTCGCTTATTGCCATTTGTAAAGGATACAAAGTTCGCATCCTTATAAACCTCTCCGGCTAGAGTTACTTGATCTTCATAGAGATTATAGGTGGATGAAGTTTCAGTGCCCAAGGTTCTCGCATAATTAAGTATGTGAGTATCTAAATTACCAGAGGACTGCTGATTGAGAGTAAGCCAAACAAAAACATCTGATTTATATTCCGAGTCTGTCATCGAAGCCGGGAAAAAACCAAATGAACCAGAACAATAGGTATTAAAGCCTGATGGACAAATTAATCTTGAATCACCTAAATCCCCGGTTGTCTGTTGAAATGTAGTTCCGCCATAAGTATAGCTGACGTTGATCCCCCCGCTGCCTTGTTGCCAGGCGAAATTGGCACCACTCATGATGGTTTCTAAAAAAGCTACTATGGAATTATTTTTTGCTGTCCAATTGCTATTCTCACCAGTAAGAATTAGAACTTTATTTTCTTGCTGGATAAATGATAATCCTGCTGATCTGTTGTTAGTATAATCTGTATTATTTTGGTTGTATTGACTGTTTGCGCCGTCAACCACTACATCATAATTAGATATGTCTGAGTAGGTATAATTTATGAGTGATTGATTATAAGTTGCATTAAAAGGTTCGGTGGCAGAAGAGTTTGCGTTAGTCCAACTATTTGCGTAAGTTGAGTAATGATCTGTAATTAAAAGGTTGCCGCCAATACCAGTGCTGCTGGTATAACTTATTTGTGCTCCTGCCTTATCAGTGGTCATGAACCAATATTCAGCGCCTTCTAGTCGTCCTGCAGTCAGGAAGTCAGCATTGGCTATGGTGGTGGTAACTGCCGTGCCTAGAGGGCTGTAATACTTACCATCAAGTGCGGAAGAATTTGGTGCAAAAGCAAATTGACCATTGCCTGAGGTGTCAACTGGGAAATAATAGCGCCAATTTAATGCGGTTCCAGAATTTATTTCCACTGGCACGTAATTGTTAGAAGTATCATCCACACTTGTAATGTCAGTTGAATTGGTGGTACCAACTTGCTCTAAAGTGTAAGCAGCGAGGCTTGATCCAGACGGACCCCGAGTTGCAGTTGCACCAAATCCACTTCTTGAAACTGAATTATAGTCAGCAGAATATCGCAGCACGGCCGATTCAAGTTCTTCAATATTACCCACATTGACCGTGAAATTATCAGTAGTTGTGGTGCCTCCTCCTGAAGCAGTTAACGTAAGCGCATAACTCTTAGCTGTTTCAAAATCTAAAGTAGCATTGGTGGTAATGTTACCACTGCTATCCACGGCAAAATTACTGCTGCCTGTTCCACTTAGGGTATATGTGACGCTGTCACTTTCAGGGTTATTGATACTCGAACTACCGACCGAAGTTCCAGAACTAGAAGACTCGGCTAAAGCGGCTCCACTATTTGCTAAGGTGACCGCGAGAGTATTAATGGCGGCATTGTCGACAGTCAATGTAAAGGTCTGAGAAGCTGTGGTTACTCCATCAGTGGCTGTAACTGTAAAAGAATGAGATGTTTTAGTTTCATAATCTAGAGCATTGGCTAGAGTCACTTCTCCTGTCGAGCTGTTGATTGCAAATTTATTATCAGAATCAGTGATTGAGTAACTTACTGTGCCTTCACTGTCTGAAGCAGAGGACGTCACAATAGTTGTACCTGTAGAAATAGTTTCCAATTGAGAGCTTGAAGCCAGAGATGCGCTGAAAGCTAAGTCAACATCGGTTACATTTAATGTGAAAGTCTCTGAGCTGGTGGTTGTTCCGTCACTAACAGTTACTGTGAAAGAATGAGATGTTTTAGTTTCATAATCCAAAGCATTCGCCAAGGTAACCTCACCTGTGGAACTATCTATCGCAAACTTATTATCGGCATCAGTAATTGAATAGCTTAGAGTGCCTTCTGAATTGCTCGTAGAAAGCGTCAATATTGACGTGCCCGTTGAAATATTCTCGGCTTGATTAGCAGAAGCTAAACTTGAAGTAACCGATAGATCAACATCAATTACAGTAACTGTAAGTTGCTTTGTTATAGTCTCCTTGCCATCTGAAGCAGAAACGGCAAGTGTATAAGAAGTTTTTGATTCAAAATCTAAAGCTGCTTTAAGAGTAATCCTGCCCTGACTATCTATGCCAAAAATATTACTCTCTGATGTAACATCATCTAAATCTGTAATAGAGTATGTCACTTCTCCAGCAGCATCAGAAGAGCTTGCGTTTGCTACAGATGACCCTGTAGATATATTTTCTGCCAGCGTAACTTCCGTATTATCTAATGAAAGGGCAAGCTCGCTGATATCAGTTACCGAGAAATTAATCTGAGTTTGTACCGAGTTGGTACCGTCACTACTCGTTAGAGTCAATTCATAAGAAGTTTTGGTCTCATAATCTAAACCAGTCTTCAAAGTGATAACGCCTTGATCGTCAATTGAAAATTGATCACTTCCTGTACCGGATAAAGTATAAGTAAGCGTATCGGATTCAGGATCGGTATAAGCAACGGTAGCTATTGTTGATCCTGTAGTAATATTTTCTGCAAATTCACTTCCCTGAAGGCTGATTGTGACATCTGGTGATTCATTAACATCTGATAACGTAATTGTAAGAGGTGAAGTGGTAGAGTTGGTTCCATCCGATGCAGTGACGTTGAAGGTATAAGATGTTTCTGTTTCATAATCGAAGGTTACCTTTGAAGTAATATTGCCTTTGCTATCTATCTCAAAATTTTCACTTCCCGTTCCCGATAAAGAATAGGTAATAGTTTGTGATTCTGGATCAACAGAACTGATCGTAGCCAGTGCAGTTCCCACCGCAATACTTTCTTCAAAGCTCTCTGATTTGAGGGTTGAAGAAAGGCTAGGTGCTTCATCAACATCAGATATATCAAATGTAATTACAGAGCTAGTTGTCAATTCTCCGTCACTAGCAACTAAGGTAATCTCGTAATTGGAGTAAGTTTCGAAGTCTAAAGAATCCTTTAGAGTTACATTTCCATTCTCATCCACATTGAAGTATTCACTCCCTGGGCCTGTCAAACTGTAAGTTATGGTATTGGACTCGGGATCTGCTACGCTTGAAGTTGCAATAATCGTGCCTAAGGCTGAATCTTCACTAAAAGATGTTGAGGATAAAGCTGAAGATAATGAAGGTGCTTCATTAATATCGCCAACATTGATTAAAACTTCCGTCTCAGAGCTAAGCTCTCCATCGGTCGCTATTACTGTGAGGGTATAAGAAGCCTTGGCTTCAAAGTTTAAGCTCTCAGCTAATGTAATATTTCCATCTTCATCAATAGTAAATTTATCACTACCCTCTCCACTTATTGAATAAGTGACTTCTTGATTCTCAGGATCGGAAATTGTTACTCCTACTAAAACAGACCCTATAGATAGATCTTCTGCATAAGAATCCTGAATTTCGGTACTTACTGAAGGAGCCTCGTTGACATCTCGAACAGAGATATTGACTGGTATTACGACTTCTTCATTTTCCCTCTGTACTATAAGGTTCAATGTGTAATTAGTTTTGCCTTCTTCATAGTTGGCACTACCTATAAAGACTAACGAATTAGTAGTCGAATTGTACTCAAATAAATCTTTATCTTCTCCATCAATTGCGACCGTAACTTCTACATCATCATCTTTATTGGTTTGAAGAGTTGCTAAATTGATATCTGTCTCATTCTCATTAATCTGAATACTTTCGTTACTTAAAGAAGCATCAAAAGGTGCCTCTTCAACTACAGTCTCAGTTACTTCAACTGCAGCAGTATCTTCAATGGAGGTTTCTGAGGCTTCTTCCGTTTCTTCAGTAGTTTCTTCAACTTCATCTGAAGTTGTATCAACATCAACTGCGGTATCAACAACATCATCAGCCGTAGAAAGTTCTGAGGGAGCTATATCCGAAGAGTTATCCGATACACCAGAAGAATCTAGTGCACTTTCATCAACGTCTGGCTGAGGATCATTATCAACACCAGCTGAAGTATCTGCTTGATCAGATGTTTCAGTTTCTACACTAGAGTCAGATGTACTATCATCTTGTGTAGCGCTGTTATCTGATCCAGATTCTGTTTCTGTGGCTGAGGCACTTTCCTGTTGAGTATCATTATCCTGCCCTTGATCCTCAGAAGTATTGGTTTCTTCTGTTGTACTTTCTGATTGTTCTTCAGAAGCGCTTTCTTCTGAAGTTGTTTCTTCAGAGGACTCTTCACTCGACTCTTCTTGAGTTGATTCTTCTGTTGACTCCTCTTCTTTAGATTCCTCTGTAGATTCCTCTTCTGATGATTCTTCTTCTGATGACTCTTCTTCTGATGATTCTTCTGATGATTCTTCATCATTTTCGCGAGCTTCTAGTCCCTTTTGAAGTTCTGCTAAAAAAGTTTCACTCAGCTGCTGAGGTTCGCTTACTTCGTCTGTTGGATCTTCAACTGTCACAACAAACCCATTCTCTATCAAGCTAGTGGCCGCTGCGCTATTTTGATTAGGAGTCATAGTCAACTCTTCTCCATAGACAAAAGCTGCAGAGGTAGAGAGTCCTTGTGTTTGAACTATCGTGATTCCACCCCTGATACCTACAGTAGCAGAATTGGTTCTTATTAGGGCGGGCCTTTTCTTAGTCACTTTACCTCCCACCAACCTTAAAAGCCCACGAGACGAAACTTCCAAAGATCCTTCGGCAGTTTCGGGGTTATAGATGAATTTATCTAAAGTGACTGAGGAATTTGGCCCAATTGAAAAGGAAGTCCCATCTATAAGAAGAAGTGCCGCTCTCCCAATAGCATCTGTTTCAAGAGTATGGTTTTGTATGATTTTATATCCGGCCTCTACGAGCTTTCTTTCTTCTTCCAATGTTAAGTCAGTGGTATTTTTGTTAACAGCAGAGGCAACACCAATCTCCTTTGACATTGAAGTTTGCACGCTCAATAAAAGAGCCAAAATAAAATGAATTTTAAATAATCTAGTCATACTTAACTATTGAGTAGACAAACATAACTAAAATCTGCCGTAACTTGGAGGTTTGATCGAGCATAAATGTCTATAGAACTTTTATTATCATTTTTAGAAATTCTATAATTTGCAAATAAGCAATTATTCGAAGAGGACTTAGAAAATTCTACTTTTATTGAATTCAGCTCTTCTTTTCTTTCACCAAAGACAGGAAGCGGAGAGAAATGTTGCTTATTTGAATGCGATAATGAGGCTTTAAATCCCCACCCTTTTCCCAAGAGCGAAGTAATATTCAAACCGAATGTATTTGACTGATATGTCTCATAGGATGCCTTCGCATTGAATTTAGAGTACTCATATTCTATTTCCGTCAAAATATTCGAATTCGAAACATATGAATTTGATATCATCAGGCCATTCATTATTCCACTCTTCAAGTCATTCATTAAAAACTTTCTTTGATCATGAAAACCGCCGATTGAGAATAGCAAGCTATCGCTTAGAGAACCTGTAAATTTAAGATCATACTTATGTGAATTCAAAAGCGCTTTATCTGCCAGTAAAACGACAAAGCCTGTAAAACTTGCATCTAAAGAAGGTCGGCTAAAGATTGAGGTAGGATTACCCTCTAAATTAAATGTTCTTGTAGCAGAAGTTACAATGGAAGAAGTATCAAATCGATGAAAAGAATCGAGTCTTTGATCTGTAAGAGCGATAACATAATTGATTTGATCACCACGAGGATGATTAAGATCTTGATTGAGTGTGTACGTATAGCGGAAACTTTTTGTGATATCTCCCTGAGGTTTTGAGTCCTCTGGTACTGTCAAAGGAAATCCAGCGATTTCGATAATATCCTGATCAATACCTGAATTAGCATTACTAGATCTAGTTAAGCCCATACTGAATATATGCTGATGAATATAATCCTTTTCAGCCTCAACTATAGAATTTAGGAAAGAATCAACTTTTTTTAACACCTCTTCGGGAGCGTCATAATTCTTAACACTGTTTAGATAGAGCTTAGCGGACGGATAGGCATTGAGGCGAAAATATAAAACGCCTAATTCAAGTCGAATTCTTGGCAGATCTGGTTCATAGATTAGCATTTGCTCAAAAACACTAATTGCAGCCTCAAGATCGCCTAAAAGTATCGACAAATTAGCATACTTAAATAAGTAATCTAAATTAGTAGGATCTTCTATTAATGCCGAAAAAATCTTCTCTCTTTCAGCATTGGTTTCCTCGATCATCTTAGGATCAGTAATTACAGGTGCTACGTTTGCTAAGATTAAGCTTTGGGAGCCTAGGAATATGACCAAAAGCAATACAAAAGCTTTTTTAAGCTGTCTATAAAAGAATCTCAAAATTATCCCAAAAAAAATTTTGCGGAATTATCAGGTATTTCAAACTAACTATAAAGTATATTTATTGGATTTCTGATAACCTGTAAAATTTAGCGTTTATGAACATTGCTAGTGCAGGCAAAAAAGCTTTATTACCTCTTGCCATTCTCTTGGCATTTATTCCTTTATTAAATCCTCTAGGAATATTCAGTGATTTAAGAACTACCTCGTTTGATACGTTTAAAATTCTTTTTCCTAGAGAGGAATTAAAGGATGATCCGATCATCATTATTGATATTGATGATGAATCTCTCAATAAAATTGGCCAATGGCCATGGTCGAGAGACAAGTTAGCAAAATTAACCGATCAAACTCAATTAGCAGCAGTCACAGCCTTTGATATAGTTTTCGCTGAAGCTGATAGAACAGGATCAAAACAACTTAAGGAGGTTTATTCTGATGATAAAGAGTTAGTCAAATTACTTTCAAAAACTATTGATCATGATGAACTTTTTACAAGAGCCATTTCGAATCACGGAACAGTTGTCTTAGGTTTAGCTCCAAATAACCAAAAAAGCGACGCTATTCATAAGAGTAAGTATGGATTAGTAACTCAAGGAGATGATCCTAAATTATTTGTCCAATCTTACTCTGGACTACAGACAAACTTAGCTTTACTAGAATCAGAAAGTGCGGGCTTGGGAAGTATGAGTATAGGTAATAATGATCCAATCGTAAGAAAGCTTCCAAGTTTTGAAAACGTGGATGGTCAATTAGTACCCTCTCTTCCCTTGGAAATCGTTAGAGTTGCGATTGGGGCCTCAACCTATCAAATTAAATCATCCAATGCTTCAAGTGAGGAAGCATTTGGAGAAAATACTGGTATAAATCATATTAAACTTGGATCCTTAATAATGCCTACTAATCCTGATGGTACTTTCTGGCTATATCCAACACTAAGCAAAAATCTAAAAACCGTATCTGCGTGGCAAGTTATAAATGAATCGATTGATCCCCTTTTGTTCGAAGGAAAGGTAGCTATTGTAGGCACTAGTGCTTCAGGTTTATTTGATTTACGTTCGAATGCGCTGGAAAAAAATATACCTGGGGTTTCAATCATCGCACAATTTGTTCAACAGATCTTTTCAAATACTTTCCTGAAAAGACCTGATTGGCTTTTGGGTCTAGAATTCTTAGTAGGTCTAATTTTCTCGGTGGCTATTACACTGACAATACAAAAACAGGGTCCGATTGGGGGCTTAGTAGCCTTTGGTATTGGCAATGGACTGATCACCCTAAGTAGTTATTATTTTTTTATCACATATCTCTATTTAGTTGATCCAATTTCACCGATGGTGATCTGTCTTTTGGCTTACATAATTATTACTTTCTTTAATTTCTTATTTACTGAGATTGAAAGAAGTAAGGTAAGAAATGCATTTGCTCAATATTTGAGTCCAGTTATGGTGAGCAAATTGGCAGAATCAAGTGAATCCCTGGTTTTGGGAGGTGAAAGAAAGGAAATGACTGTGCTGTTCTCTGATATTAGAGGCTTTACAGCAATTTCAGAGAAATATAAAAATGATCCTGAAGGTCTAACTGATTTAATCAATCAACTTTTATCAGTCCTTAGTGAGGAAATACTTAGGACTGAAGGAACAATAGATAAGTATATGGGAGACTGCATTATGGCTTTCTGGAATGCACCAATTGATCAAAGGGATCATAGGGAAAGAGCTATAGAAGCGGCATTCAATATGCAAAATGCACTTAATGATCTTAACAACAAATTAGGAAAAATTGATCAGGACGAATTAGAGATAGGTATTGGTATTAATACTGGTGAATGTATTGTAGGCAATATGGGATCGAAGCAAAGATTTGATTATACGGTATTAGGTGATTCTGTGAATTTAGCATCTCGATTAGAAGGTCAATCTAGCAATTACGGCTTTCCAATGATCCTTGGTCAGTCTAGTATCCAGGGGTTAGACTCATTGCGAGTCATAGAGCTTGATTTAATATCGGTTAAAGGAAAACAAGAGCCCGAAAAAATTTATACAATACTCCCAGAAAAATTTGAAGTTATGGATCAATTCCATCAAGATCACCAGAACTTTATAGAAATGTACAGAACTCAAAACTGGGAAGGGGTAAAAACACATATACTTTCTTACAAAGAAAAGGTGCCTTCCTTTAACACATACTATGAACTTATCTCCAATCGAGTTGAGGAGTATATAGAGAATCCTCCTCCAAATGACTGGCAGGGAGTTTTTGTAGCAAATACCAAATAATATGAAAAAGTTAAGTCTTATCCTCTTACTATTTAATACTTATTTTCTAAGCTCAGAGGCTATTGTAAATATTGAAGATCAACGCAATGAAGGTAAAGTAGGATTTTTCTCAAAATTAGGATTCCAGTTAAGCGGCTCAAGGGGTAATGAAGATAGAGATTTCTATTCATTAAATCTCAGAATAGATAACAACACTGAAAATATAGAAACTTTTCTTATAGCTCAGACTTCAGAACGAAAAAAAAATGAGATTAGAACATCGGACTCAAATTTTATTCATGGAAGAGTCATTTTTTTGAATAAGACCCGTTTCAGTACTGAAATCTTTGCTCAACGCAGTGAAAACCCTTTTAGGACTTTTTTTCAAAGAGATGTCATCGGCTTTGGTACTAGGATAAGCCTAGATGATTCAACTAAGATAGGCATAGGCGTTTTGACTGAAGATGAAGAGGACTTGCAAGGCATTGAATCAGATACTGAGAGGCTTTCAATGTATTTCACGGATCAATATGGCCTTGCTAAGAATGTTAATCTTCTCTTAACGGCTTACTTTCAACCTGCTCTGAATGATACTGATGACTATAAGGCCAGCATACTTGCTGGACTTAATTTCTTAGTTAATGAAAATATTAGTATTTCGCTGCAGCTGAGCAGTTTTTACGATTCAAGGCCTCCAGAATTTGCTGAAAACCAAGATGAACAAATAGCAACTGAATTTTCTTATTCTTTTTAACTATTGATAGCTTCTAATTTTGCCTCTATAGCTCTAAATAAAGTTGGGTGTTCATCAAACAGTTCTTCTAAGTCTTCTTTTTTTAGTTGCAGAAGTTTAACTTCCTCTAAAGTAGTAATGGTTGCTGTTCTGGGATTATTATTTATAAGCCCCATTTCACCAAAATAATCTCCTTTCTCAAGGATTACTGGATTTTCTAATTCAACTTGAGCACTACCCGATTCAATAATATACATAGAGTCTGCCTCATCACCCTTTTCAAAAACAGCTTCATTCGAAGGAAGAAGCACTGCATCCAGTTTTTCATTAATTTTACTTAGTGCCTTAATTGGCATTTCCTCAAAAAGAGGGACTTCTAGAATAGCTTCAAAGGTCACTAAGAAGTTTCTTTTCTGCATTTCCTCATAGTAGGCTGAACCTAGAATTGCAGCCGGAAGAGCAAACATTCCTATGCCTAACAACATTGTTAGTGTTCCTAAAACTTTGCCCAGAGGAGTGATAGGATGAACATCTCCGTAACCTACAGTTGTTAATGTCTCCATGCCCCACCATATAGCCAATGGAATACTCCCAAACTTATCAGGTTGGGCTTCTCTTTCAACGAAGTACATAATAGTCGAAAATAGTAGGAGAACAGATAGAACTAAAAATAAAGAACCCAGTAAACTATGCCGCTGCATTTGGATAGTTTTAAATAAAGTGTTGCTGGGTAATAAAATTCTTGTCCTGCTGAAAATATTAAAAAATCTGAATAATCTGAATATTCGTAAATCTAAAATTCCAATAAAAAAGTAGTTGACCAAAACGAGAGAGTCCACTGTATTCAAAAAGCCAAGCTTCCTTTCCAATATAAATCTGTAAATAACCTCTCCTAAAAAAATCAGCATAGACAGCTGAAAAAAGATATTTCCATAGCCAAGCATTGATTCATAGCCTCTTAAGTCCATCGATGAAATTACTTGGTGAAAAATATTTAGAAATATAAGGATGCCAATAAATTTATCAAAAAGAAATTGAGTATTTTTAACTGAATTATTCATAACCTAAGAAGTCGATTGAAATAACTTGATTTTATGAAACTATAAGGTCCCTTTACTCTTGAGGTGATTAATTAATTGTTTATCGTGAGTTGTTATAGCTGAGAAACCCTCTCTTAAAGCAGGCTTCCATCTAGGATTAGAAGATCCTAATACTTCGTCTCCCATTATGGTTACCCTTTGAATAATCCTCTCACCCACAAAATCATTTACTACATAATGTTGAGTGCTTCTGTTATCCCACATAGCAATAGTACCCGGCGTCCATTGATAACGAACAGTGAACTGAGGTCTTGTCACCCACTTTGTCAAATAAGCAAGCAACATATCGCTCTCCTCTATATTCATTTCTACAATTCTTCTAGTGAAATGCTCATTTACATATAAAACTTTCTTACCTGAAATGGGATGCAACCTCACAACGGGATGAATAGCTGTTTTTTCAGGTTTTCCATGAGGTCTTGCATCATGAAGGGCAGTTATTCCTTCACACAAATCTTTTATTGGGTCAGATAGAGCATCGTAGGCCGCATTTAAATTACTCCACATAGTGTCTCCACCCAGCTCAGGACACTTAACCATATGGAGTACCGACATAATAGCTGGAGAATCTTGATAGGTAATATCAGTATGCCATTCATCGGCTATACCACCTGTAGATGCAGCTAACTCAAAAATTTTTGGATGAGTAACTGTTTTGTTTTTTAAATTTGGATGTCCCTCAAGCTCACCAAATTTGGCACCGAATTCAACTTGCTCGTCTTGTGTTATGCGCTGCCCTGGAAAAAAAAGAACCATATGCTCAGTCAAGAGCGATTTTATTTCTTCGATGTCATTATCTGATACTTTACAAAGGTCGATACCAGTTATCTCGGCGCCAAGGGCCATAGATAATTTTTTAACTTCACAATTCATTTAAGATTCTACATGAAAGAGTTTGTTATAAATTTTCCAGCTTCCATCTTTTTCTAAAAATGACAAAGTATCTAAAAACACATGGCCTATGTATCCATCTCTTACTTTTACTGAGGCAGTAGACCCGGCAATATCAAGAGAAACAATCTCAAGCAAAATCTCCTCTCCTTGCTCTTTTGGTGAAGGTTGTTGAGCAGCAACAAAATCTGCAAAATCATCTACTGTCATCTCCGCTAAACCAGTTTCTAGATATCCAGTAATCATCGCATTAGGATAAAAGGCTTCCCTAACTTTATCTGCTGAAGACTCATACATACTATCGAAATAAAGCTGAACTCCAGCTTCTATTTTTTCTTTATCAGTCATCTATTAACTCCTTAAGCTGTAATAGTTGGGTTATATCGTAAATTCTCAGGAATTTTTTCGGCTCCAGGAATACCCCTTTCTATCATGAATGGTTTTAGTGCCTCTATCGCTTTGGGTTCATCAAAATGGCAAATTTTTGGATACATATGATGCATGACATGAATCTGCATAGAGTGATTAAAAAACCTAGGAATACCATTTGTCCAAAATTTGGTATCTTTATAGCGTCCTGGCTCTAAACTTCTGTGAGGAAGGTGAGAAAAAACTACCCCTAGATAAATAGGGATTATTCTTCCTGGAAGCCACCACAAAAAGAGTGTTTCTAATGGAAAATTTAAGACCAAAACAATCTTGCTAAAATAGAAGAGGATAGACCATTTTGAACCTTCAGCAATAGATTGTGCAAATTTTGGGTCCTTCTCAGCATAGTCTCTTATGATTTCTTGAACCTTGCCATTTTCGTTATAAGAATTGGTAACATTTTTAGCAACCTTCCAAAGACTATCGACATGAGTATGATAAAAATCTGGATCTTTCTCTGGATCATTTGTATGGGCATGATGTTTAAGATGGGTTGCTTTAAGAATGTCATGCGATTGAGAAAGCGGTATTAGAGAAATTTGACCTACCCAAAAATTTAACCATTCTTTGTTTTTATCGCCCCCAGATAAATGGCCATGCTGACCAGCATGGGATGGGAGATAAGCAAAAGCGGTTGTGAATACAGAAAGCAAGAAACCTTCCCATAAAGCTAGCGTCCCATTGACAACTAAGACCCAACATGCAATCCAAACGACAAATTGAAGAAGCCCAATCACTATCATCTCCCACTCAATTCTACCCATGAAAGTGCGCGCCAATTCTCTTTCGGCTTCAACAGATAAATCTTTTATATCTTCCATTAACCTAACCATCCCCAGCCTTTTATTTTAGCCACAAAGCCCAATAAAAGACCCATCGCATAAGAAAAGACTGCCAAAATAAAGCTTGAATCAAGGAAAAACGTGAGTATTGCATACAAAATGCTACCCCAAAAAATCAAGCAAAACCAAACAAGGTTCCACTTCGCAAAGTGCTCACTGAACCAATTCATTCTTACATTCTAGCTTCTATAAAAGTTCGCATCAATTCTGTTCGTGAGGTTTAGATGAAATTAAGTAAATTCAATCATCAAACCCAATGAAAGTTGCAACCTCTTCGACGTCTCTCCTTTTGGAAACTACCTTATTAGCTGGAAAATTATCATCTGGATAACCCATCGCCACACAAATCATAATGACTTGATCATCTGGAATCTTGGCATATTTTCTAACCACTGGTGATTGCATTATGCCTTGACTATTAATGACAGATCCAAGTCCTTTAGACCAACCAGCATTTACTAATCCGTTTACAGCCGCACCGCAATCAAACTTTGAGATGTCTTCATCTTTTAATTCTTTATCAAAAGTCACGATTATGGCTACTGGTGCATCAAATTGTCTAAAACCTCTTAACACCCAATCTTGTCTGGCTTCTTTATCATCTCTTTCTATACCCATTTCTTTGAAAAGCTGAATGGCGATCTCTATTTGTCTTTCTCTATGCACGCCCTGATAACCCATGGGCGGTCTAATTTCTCTAGACGGCGGAACACCCTCAACATTTCTTTTTGTATTCTCTTTTCTAATATTGTCCAAGGCAGTTCCAGTAATAACATGAAAATGCCAAGGTTGTGTATTCATTGAAGACGGAGCTCTAGTAGCCAACTTTATGACTTCTTCTAAAACTGCTTTTGGTACGGGTTTATCTAAATAACCTCTTGCACTTCTTCTATCATTTATGACTTCTTCGTATCTCATGATTCATCCTTTTTTGTGACTTTATACTAAAAAAACTATTTTTTATCTTGAAAAAAATCTAAATGCCCTTAAATAAATACTTGAGTCGCTTTGCTAATAATCTTGGAAATTTCGGGCACGTACTTCCTTATAAATTGTAGACGCTCGACTCCAATCTCACCTAAGATCTCATCGCTCATGGATGAGCGAGTTATGAGAAATCATAATCTTGAGAAAAGTGGTTGGTCAGTTTAATCGTATCATTGGCCATCCACTTTTTCTTAAGTTTCTATTGAATGAAGGCTTACTTCAAAAATTAATAAGGAGTTAGGAGGAATACCTGGCCTGCCCGCTGTTCCATAAGCAAGATCAGGATGTATAAATAATTTCCAACTATCCCCAACTTCCATTAGAGATATTGCTTTCTGGCATCCCGGAATAAGTTGAGCAAGAGTTACCACTAATGGTTCTCCATTTTCGATGGAGCTCCAGAAAACCGATCCATCTAATAAAGTACCATGGAAGTCTGCATTAATTACATCTTCAAGGCTTGGACTTATCCCGCTACCGCTCGTCTTTAATTTTTCATACTGAAGACCAGCCTCAATCTCAAAAACTCCAGGATTACTTAAATTATTGTTTAGGAAATCCTCACTTTCCATTAAATTATTAAGAGAGTTGTCATCTTCCGAACAGGATAAGATAAGTAATACGCTGACAAAAATTAAAAATATATTCTTCATGTAAAAAACTAACCGAGGCGATTATTTATCTCTTCTTTGAGAAGCCACATCCTATCTTGACCCCAGACATAGAATGGATCAGTCCCATCTGAATTTGTAATTTTAAAGCTCGGCACTCCCCAACAGTTTCCTGCGTACATATCCTTAAGATTATCATCCAAAACTTTTTTCCATTTCTTAGTATTTAAATCTTTCTTAATTATAGACCAATCAAGTTCAAGTCTTTCGACAAGGGATTCTAAATATTCGTCTTCACCTATGTTTATGCCGTCATAAAAGGAGGCCTTCAGTAATTCATCGATATACTCAAAGCCCTTACCTGCCTCATCGACGATGGGAAATAAAGAATAAGCCTTTCTTGCAGGTTTACCGATTGGTGAATAAATGGAGCCCATAGGATATCCATGCTTTCTTGCCTCACGAGCCGCATCAGAAATAATATACTTAGCTTTAAGATCAATAATTTTCATATTTCGCATCAACATTGGAAGAACTGGTTTTGTAATTAAATTAATTGGATAGTCATCTCTCATTTCTCTAACTCTTTTTGCACTGGCATAGGTATATGGGCTGTTCAAAGAGGGATAGTAATATAAATTGACTTGTTTATCTGATTCCAAAGATGGGGGAGAATTTAAAATAGGAGTACAAATTGGTTCATTATTTGTATCTTTCTTTAGACCAAGTTCCGTTAATCTATCTTCTAAGTGATCGATCCTATCTACACCCCAATAAAGTTCTTTTTCATAATAAAAGGCTGATCCAAAATAATAACCTTTTGCATTTCTTATTGAATTACCTGAAGCTAATTTCTCTGATACCTCTTTCTCAGAAGAGATATAAACCTTAGATAAAGAAATCAAGGTATCTTCATCCCCTTGCCATAATGCATTACTGACTTTTTGAGCAACTTCTGAAAACTTATCTTCTTCAACCGAAGTCAAAATAGCATTAGAGAAATCAACTAATTCCTTTTTTGGATAAGATGTTGGTTGAAAGTCAATACCATAGTAAGGAGCTATGCGTTTTGAATCTTCCAAACAATAAGCATTATATAAATTAGGCTCATGAATGGTTTCAGGGTTTTCATCTCCAACTAATATAGGTTTTAAGACCACACCATAAGATGTCTTAATTTTGTCTATATACTGAATGGTTAAATGTGAGTAAGGGTCATCCACCTTATGAAAATATGTTACTTCGTGCGGTCTATTTTCCAAGTCCCTCTTAGCCTCAGCATCTATTCTAATCTTTTTAAACAGATCATAGCTGGAGAAAGTATTCATGCTGTAATTTCTAAGCTTGCTACCTATGGTGCGTTTCGCTAAGAAATTTCTAATAGCTTTTTTTATCATTTAAATCCTTTGCGATTGGAAGGAGCCAAAGCCCTAGCCATGTATTAACAATCAGTTTCACCGTAACCATTATGCTTGCTGGGAGGCTCCAGACAAAATTTAAGAAATTATTCCAGAACCAAGAATACATCCAAACTTTAATAGGTTTAAGGAATGTAAGTTCCAAGAAATCAGAAGTACTAAAAGTCATTAAGCTATACTCTGGAGAAAAAAGGAAAGAGTAAGTCCATAAGCAAAATGCAATCTGTATCGGTGTAGTGAATACCAAAAAGTAAGCAAACCATAGTAATGTTCTACTCACTAGAATTTCTCTTATAAAAGGATTCTTCATTCTTAAGAATCTCTTTGAGTGCTGACTCACTTAGCTCAGATAATTTAGGATTGTCATAACCCCTTCTGACCAACAACTTTAGGTATGTTTCTTTTCTTGTCTCCACACTGTGAAATATATCTTAAGTGTTCAATATAGACCAATCGGAGATTCTTTAAGAATTATTATTTTCTATTTTCTTCCGGAAGAGCTTCGAGTAAAAGGTTAGGCAGCCCCTCTCTTTTTTGGAGTGTAAATTGATCATAAAGCTTTCCAGTTGCCTCGTAAGCTTTATAAGTTAAGTTTTTGTCGTCAATATTGATAATCTGATAAAGCTGAGTATTTTCAGCTACTCGCTTAGCATAATTACCTTTTGTAATACCATACATCTTCGGTCCACTTACAGATACAACATAAACTGTTCCGATTTCAGGATCATAGGCTTGTTGATAGCCAGAGGGTACATTTTCCAAATTTTCGGTGTCTACCTGACCGGTACGCGCATAGGTATGATCATGACCACTAAGAACTAAATCTACCTTAAATTCATCTAAGAGAGGCTTCCATAGTTCGCGAAGCTCTTTATTATCTCGATCTGATCCAGGAGAAAAGACCGGATGATGAAAAGTAACAACAGTCCATCGATTAGGATTATCTTCTAGTACTTTTCTAAACCAAGGAATCTGTATTTCTTTTGCCTTATTTGAATCCAATGAAATAAAACGTACACCTTGATAATCAATGTAATAAACAGTCTCTTTAAGAGTTTCATCAGGAACATCTTGAATAGGGAAAGCAAATTGTGGACGCCAATGATTACTAACGGCTGGGGTTCCTCGATCTCTTTGGCGATCATAAAGGGGCTTGGAGTAAAAACTTGAACCAACTAATTCGCTTTTTTTGAATCCTGTAATGGATTCAACTTGATCATCGACAAAAATGATATTGCCTCCATCATTAAACTCAAAGGAGGCACTATTGCCTTCTGGTCCAGTAAATGAAACTTTATAGGTCGTTCCTTTATCAGATGGCACAGGTTCAAATGCGGTCATCATGACATCTATAGTCTTTCCATCTTTTGTCTGCCAATAACGCTCAGATTCAGGACCTTGATTAATACGATAATATTCATGGTTTCCAGGAGTTGCTATAACAGGAATCGTACCATTCACCCAGTCAGGGCCTTGATGCCAATCTCCCCACTCAGCATCCCAATTAGGATTATCGATTAAATCACCGGCATGTAACGTAAATGCAGCTCGTGGTGCATCTCTAAATGCCTCCCTAAAAACTCTCGACCAATGTGTGCGCACTTCATTTTGAGCGTCACCAAAATAAATGAAGCTAAAAGGTCTAGGCCTATCACTAGCTGTTTTGAAATGGTAATACTCTGTCCAATTTACTCCATCACCCACACGATAAGTATAGAGAGTATCTGGATCAAGATTTTTGAAAGTTACAGTGTGATAATTAGCCTCATTAATATCGCTCTTGAAGAAAGAAGTTTCTGCAATAAACTCCTCTATTTCTAAAGCTCTTCCATTTGCATTTGCTAGTGCCAAATGAGCCATTCCTTTTTTTGTTGAGGCGTCTGTACGCCAAGTAACAGATTGAGTGGTAGCCGGATCAGCTTCCCAAGTTAACACTACTCTATCTGGAAGTGGTGAAGGTGCATGAGCTAACTCCGAAGGATATTTAGCGACCTTACTTTCATCATGAGAGGAAACACCGTAGCTCAAAACAAATAATAAGAGAAAGGTAAATTTGGATAAATATTTTGTGAAGTTCATAAAAACATTATGTTTGAGTTAAGTTAAAAATAGAATAACTTTTAGTAAATTTCTTATGAAGTTAGTTAAGAGTAGATATTAAATTTCTGAATCGATAACAAGGACTCTACCTTCATATTTGGGTTCATAAACTTCCATACCTTGAAGAAAATACTCAGCAGCATCAACTATCAAAACCCCTGTATCAATATACTCAATTGAGTTCTGAAATTCCCAATAACCGTCTCCCCCCTGGGTAACAAAATTAGGAGCGGCTACCCAATATTCATCATCATTTTTTAATGGCTTTCCTTTGATCCAAATTTCGTGTGCCTTATTTCTAGGACTGAATGAATATTTGGCATTTTTTGAAACTTGCAATATGCCATTTGTCATACCTGCAGCATGATTAAATATTTTTACAACTTGAGAGCCTTTTAATTTTGTCATGACAACAGTATTAGGAAACGGAAATGCAGAAATTAAATCCCCTTTCGTTACTATTCCTGGTTTTATGTCTTGTCTAAGAGCACCACTGTTTACAACGGCTAAATCTATTCTAGGATCAAAAGCTTCTATTGCATCAGCGAATAAGTTGCCCATGTTAGATTCTTTTCCATATGCTCTTACAAGTTTTTTTGTAGAGGAAACAATTGGTACTTTTGCAACCTGATCTACTTCTTTTTGCCAGAAAGTAATTTCACGCAGCATATCTTTATCATCCTCTAGCTCATCATCATAAATAGTTATGAGTTCATTAGAATGAGAAACTATTTTCTTTTTTTCTGTATCAAACATAACTTGAAGTTTTCCAAGTTCAGTTGCGGTTGCATTGGTTGAAACAATAATTGTGCCATTTGAAACCAGAGCCTTTTCTGTTCCCTGGTGGGCATGTCCAGTAACAATAATATCCACACCTGGAACATTTTGGGCGAGGAGAATGTCCTTATAAAGATTTCTCTCAACATCTGTTAAACCAATGGTAGATTGTCTCCCGGGCATTCCTTGATGTACCGCAAGAATAATGATGTCTGTTATGGGTTCTAACTCTTTTATGTATTGTCTCAGATACTCTTCTTCGTCTCTGGCTTCAATACCTTCAGTCATTTTAAAATTGATTGTGTCATAGAAAGCAAATTTTCCATGAAGACCAATAATTCCTATTTTTATTCCTGCTCTTTCTAGAATTAAATAAGGGTTATCCCAGACTAAATCATCAGTTCCTTCAAAAAAAAGATTGCCATTCAGAATTGGAAAATTAGCTTTTTTTATTTGTTCTAACATATTGTCCCATCCATGATCAAATTCATGATTGCCAATGCAAGCAGCATCAATCCCCAAGTAGTTCATCGACTTAATCACTGCCTCACCTTTAGTTAAAGTGCTTATGTAGGGACCTGAGAAGTAATCTCCAGCATCAATGAGAATATTATTAGGATTGGATGCCTTTTCTTGTTTTACCAAGGTGGCCAAATTGGCAAAACCACCAATCTTTCTAGATTCACTTATCCAAGGTGCTATTCTTGGGAAAAGGTGCGCATGTAAGTCATTAGTATGCAAAATAGTTAACTCTTTTACTTCTGAAAAAGTCTGCAAAGAGAAAAGAAAAATAAGAAGACTTTCTATTATTTTTTTTAACATACGATTTTTTAAAAAAGCATTAATTAAAATTCATCTTAGTTTAGTTAACCAAGGGGGAGAAGTTAATAGAAATTTAAAATGGTGGGTCTGGGAAGACTTGAACTTCCGACCTCACCCTTATCAGGGGTGCGCTCTAACCAAGCTGAGCTACAGACCCACTTACGTGGATCGCGCATCTTACTAGAAATTAACTATTTACGTAAGGCTTTTACTGCCCAGATGATCGGCCCTGAAATAACATAAGCAAAGGCACATAATGCGAGTACGATTGGTGGATCTATAGAAATGAGAACAAATATGAAAACAACAAATAACATACTAAAGAAAGGTACTCTCTTTTTAAGTTCAATCTCTTTGAAACTATAGTAAGGAATGTTGACCACCATCAAAAGAGAGACGAATCCAGTCAGAAGAGCAGTAAATATTGCTAAGATTCTTCCAACTTCTTCTCCCTGAATACCAAAAGAACTCATTGCCCATACAAAATAGACGACTGTAGCGCTAGCAACAGGACTGGGCAATCCTTTGAAGTAAGTATCCTCTGAACCTATGAAGGTATTGAATCTAGCCAGCCTTAATGCTGCAGCAGCAACATAGAAAAACGAAAAAACCCAGCCAGTTTGGCCAATGGAGTCTAAGCCCCAGAGAAAAACAATAATGGCTGGTGCAAGACCAAAAGAAATGACATCGCAAAGACTGTCATATTGTGCGCCAAAAAGACTCTGAGAATTGGTTAATCTTGCAACTCTACCATCCAGACCATCGAGCATTTGAGCGGCAAATAGGGCCATACCTGAGGCAATGAAATTTCCATTTATGGCAGAAACAATTGAGAAAAATCCTGAAAAAAGTGAAGCAGTTGTTAGCAAATTAGGCAGTAAATATATTCCTTTACGAGTAACCTTCTTACCATCCTCGGAGACAACCTCTTCATGATCATCAAAGAGATCTAGACTTTCTTGATGGTCATCAGACATAAGCTTAATTTTTGGCTTTATCTACAATTTTGTTTTGAGCTATCCAAGGCATCATAGCTCTAAGTTCAGAGCCTACTTTTTCTATCGAGTGTTCTGAAGTTTGTTGACGATATTCCTTCATCCTTGGTCCGCCCTTTCCATCATTACTCTCTCTGCAATCGCTCATAAATTCTTGAGCAAATTCACCTGATTGAATTCTTTTCAATACTGCTCTCATTTCCTCTTTGGCATCAGAATTAACTACTTTTGGCCCACTCACGTAATCACCAAATTCTGCTGTATTAGAAATACTGTATCTCATATTCTCTAATCCACCTTCGTATATAAGATCTACTATAAGTTTCACTTCATGTAAGCATTCGAAATAGGCCATTTCAGGCGGATATCCGTCTTCGACTAAGACTTCGTAACCATTTTGGATTAATTGTGTAAGCCCTCCACAAAGAACTGCCTGTTCTCCAAATAAATCAGTTTCTGTTTCATCCTTAAAGTTAGTTTCAATAATACCAGCTCTCCCAGAACCTATAGCTGAAGCATATGATAGCCCTATTTCTTTCGCATTCCCTGAGATATCTTTATGAATGGCAATAAGGCAAGGAACTCCAGCACCTATTTCATATTGAGATCTAACAGTATGGCCAGGCCCTTTTGGAGCAACCATTATTACATCAAGGTCTTCCCTTGGCTCTATCATGTCAAAATGGATGTTAAATCCATGTGCAAAAGCCAAAACAGCACCTTGTTTTATGTTATTTTCTATCTCGCTCTTATAAGTAGCAGATTGTAATTCGTCAGGCATTAAAATCATTACCATATCAGCATCTGTTACAGCCTCAGCAACTTCTTGAACATTCAGCCCAGCAGCTTCAGCTTTTGACCAAGATGCAGATTCTTTTCTGAGTGCAACGGTTACATTTCCACCCGAATCTTTAAGATTATTTGCATGTGCATGACCTTGTGAACCATAACCAACTATTACTACTTTTTTATTTTTAATAATATCTAGATCAGCATCTTTATCATAATAAACTTGCATAACTCGCTCCTGTTAATTTTCTATAGTTAAGGTTTTTTCATCAGATGATATTCCTAAAGAACCTGATCTGACAATCTCAAGGGGATTATTTGCATCAATCTCTGAAATCAATTTATCCAATTCCAATGAAGTACCTACTACCTGTACATTTATAATTTCGTTGTCCTCAGATACTATATTGGTTTCATCAAAGACATTCTCTGGAAAAGAATCTTTTGTAAACTTTATTAACATCAACTCTCTTTCCACAAATTCAGATTCACTTAAATTAGTAACCATCACAACATCAATTAATTTATCCAGTTGCTTGGTTATTTGTTCTACCACTTTTTCATCGCCTTCAGTAGACATAGTTAATCTAGAAAGGGTTGCATCATTAGTGGGAGCCACAACTAGCGTCTCAATGTTGTAACCTCTTTGAGAAAAAAGGCCTACTACTCTGGAAAGAGCCCCGGGTTGGTTTTCCATCAATAAAGCAATTACTCTTTTCATTACCAGGTTTTTTCGTCTTTGCTAAGACGCATGTGATCCATTGCATTGCCAGCCTCTAGCATTGGATAAACATGTTCATTTGGATCAACATCCACATCCAAAAATACCAGTTTATCTTTGAGGGATATGCATTCTTTCATAGATGACTCCAGCTCATCGAATTTAGAGACTTTTATACCTACATGTCCATATGACTCTGTAAGTGCTACAAAATCTGGTAGTGAATTTTCATATGTACTAGATGAATGCCTACCTCCGTATTGCATGTCTTGCCATTGTTTTACCATTCCCAAGGCAGCGTTATTGAGATTAATTATTTTTATAGGCAACCCATATTGAAGACATGTTGAAAGTTCTTGGATACACATCTGTATACTTCCTTCACCAGTAACACATGAGACTATAGACTCGGGGTATGCCAGCTGAACACCCATTGCCGATGGAAGCCCAAAGCCCATCGTGCCAAGACCTCCAGAATTTATCCACTGTCTTGGTTTATCAAAATGATAGTACTGAGCAGCAAACATCTGATGTTGACCCACATCTGATGTTACGAAAGCCTCCCCATTTGTTTCTTTATAGAGAGATTGTATAACTTGCTGAGGTAGTATCTTTCCATTTTGTGCTCCCATCTCTAATAGAGAATGGTTCAGGCCATGTGCATCTCGCCAGTTTTTAATCTGTTCGTTCCATTCAGAAATATCAGATTCATTAGTTTTCAAATCTCTACATTTAAGTTCTTCAATAAGTGCAGTTAATGATTCTTTTGCAGAACCAACGATTGGTATGTCGGCATGAATAATCTTAGAGACAGATGCAGGATCCACGTCAATATGGATTTTCTTGGCACTCAGTGCAAATTGTTTAGGATCATTTGTAATTCGATCATCAAACCTCGCTCCTACTGCGATGATTAAATCTGCATTATGCATAGCCATGTTTGCTTGATAAGTTCCATGCATACCCAACATACCTATAAATTGTGGGTCTGAACCTGGGAAGGCACCCAATCCCATTAAAGTATTGGTAACTGGAAAATTTAAAAGTTTTGCTAGAGCAGTTAGTTCTTCAGAAGCATTATTTTGGTTTACCCCGCCACCAGAATAAATGACAGGCCTTTTAGCTGTTGCAATCAAATCAGCTGCTTCTTTTATACTCGACGTATCTGCACCTTCTGGAGGATTATACGAGCGCATGTTTATTTCTGATGGGTAATTGAATTCAAATTTATATTCCGGATCGGTAAAGTCTTTAGGGATATCAATAACAACCGGACCTTTTCTGCCTGTTGTGGCGATATGAAAGGCTTTTTTTACGATATCAGGTATATCTTCTGCTCTTTGAACAAGGAAACTATGCTTTACGATAGGTCGCGATACACCAATCATGTCAGTTTCTTGAAAAGAATCTGTTCCGATTAAATTGGATTTAACTTGTCCTGAAATAACTACGATGGGCGTGGAATCCATGTAAGCAGTGGCTAAGCCTGTAATGGCATTTGTAGCTCCTGGTCCTGAAGTGACTAATGCAACGCCTGGTTTTCCAGTTGCTCTTGCATATCCATCAGCAGCATGGACGGCTCCTTGCTCATGTCTCACAAGAATATGGTCTACATAGTTTTGATTAAATATTGCATCATAGATATGTAGTGCTGCTCCTCCTGGGTATCCAAACATAAGATCTACCCCCTCAAGATGAAGAGAATGAATTAATGCTTCAGCACCAGATTTATTACTTTTGTCCATTTAATATTTGTATAAAGTTGCTCCAAATCCAAGGAGGTTGAGCATTGTGACATTTGGTATGTCTAAGTCAAGAAAACCTTATACTAACTGCATCTAGGGGGTTTTTGAAATAGAGAATTTAAAATTGCCATCTCTTGTTAAGACAATGTCAGATAATTTGGGTAGTTCTTCTAAAATATAGTGCGTTAAACGCTCATAATGCATGACAAAACGATACACCTCTTCTTTTGTCATTATCTTATTTTTTAGATCTTTATCTTTGACAGTCTTTGCTAATGTCTGCTCTTGTATCCACCTACTTTCATAAACAAAATCCATATTAGGTACTTTTATCATTACCAATAGATCAAACAAAGAAAACAGAGTCTGATAGTCCTTAGATAGCTCCTGGTTACTCCATTTAGACCAAATTCCTTCTGGATCTTCCTCCTTTTCGAGCTGATTTAAAGGTGGCAGCCAATTCTCTTCAGGCAATGGCTTAGCCCCACCACACCATGCATCAAAAAAAATAAAATCAGGTTTTCCTTTGTATATAGGCCATTCTTCTGAAGGATAATGTCGATCTTCAGGTTTACAAAAGGCGGGAACCTTAGTCTCTGTCTCAGGACTTGCATTGGATAGTTCATTGATCAGATCCAAACCCATTTGGATATCATGAGTTCCTGGCACTCCTCTTACATAACAAAGTGGATGGATTTCCTCTGCGAGAGATCTTCTTTCTTCTTGGGACTTGTAAATATCGTCAATAGAAAATCCCATAGCGGGTCGTTTTACAGTTTCATTTAGTACTTTTTGTATAAAAAAAGAAAGTGTTGTCTTTCCAGAACCTTGTCCCCCCGTAAAACAAATAAAATATGGTTGATTTCTTTTAGGAAATGTCTGATCTAGGTATAAAGAGATTGGAGTGACTATTTCAGCTAAAAATTCTTCACTCAAATTCTCTATTTTCATTTGTTCAGCCAAATTAAATAAATTATTTTTGGATAGATCAAATAAGCTTCTAACTGCTTCATCGCTAGCATTTGGGAAGTTAGTCATTAATTTGTAATCTTTTCAATAAGCTGGAAGTATCCCACCTGCTGCCACCCATATTTTGGATATCTTCGTAAAATCCATCTATGAGTTTCGTAATTTCAAGGCTAACACCTTGTTTTTCTGCTTCTTGCATTGCAATTTTTAGATCTTTGCGCATATGATCAACCGCGAAACCGTGATCGTAATGATCTTGAGACATAGATTCCCAGCGGTTATCCATTTGCCATGATTGTGCTGCTCCTTTTGATATAACTTCTATTACTTCTTCAGTTACTAAACCAGCTTTTTCTGAAAAATTTAGACCTTCAGAAAGTCCTTGAACTAATCCAGCTATACATATTTGATTCACCATTTTGGTAAGCTGACCTGCTCCTGATGACCCCATTAATTTTGTAAATTTTGCATAACAGTTCATAGTGATGTTTACCTTTTCGAATGCATCTTTATCTCCACCTGCCATAATCGTGAGGGAACCATTCTCTGCGCCCGCTTGGCCACCCGAAACAGGAGCATCTATGTAATGAACTCCCTTTTTTAAGCACATCTCACTCATTTCACTTGAAAGAATAGAAGATGTTGTGGTGTGATCAACGATGATACCTCCCGGTGATATGGAACTTAAAATACCATTTTCTCCTGATATAACTTCTCTCACATCATCGTCATTTCCGATACACAAATAAATCTCTTCACAGATATTACCTAGTTCTGCTGGACTATTAACAATCTCACCT
Source organism: uncultured SAR86 cluster bacterium (assembly GCA_902537425.1). Taxonomy (GTDB): domain Bacteria; phylum Pseudomonadota; class Gammaproteobacteria; order Magnimaribacterales; family Magnimaribacteraceae; genus Magnimaribacter. The sequence continues at coordinate 28,525 of CACBBD010000001.1, forward strand.
TTATATGTTTTAACCCAATTTTCTGCCTTAGCAACAGTACGATTGAAGACTAGAGTTGGATATTGCTTTGATATGTATCCAGCCATTGGAAATCCCATTACTCCTAATCCAATAAATCCTCTAGTTTTCATTCATTTCTCCAAATGATAGAAAGTATTCTATTTTCAGTATGATCTCTTCTATAAGAAAATAATGATTCTGATTCGAATGTGCAAACCGAAGAGAGATCTACATTAATATTATATTTTCCCAAAATTCTTTTCGCCTCTCCGTGGAGGCTAAATAGCCATTTATCATTGCCTTTCTCTTTAAAGTTGGATTCTGATTCATCATCCTTATTTACAAAAGATTCATATAGATCATAGCCAACTTCGTAGTTTTTCTGGGATATTGAAGGCCCTATCCATGCAGATACATCAGAACAGCCTTTAGTAAATGAGGACAATGTAGATTCAATTACTCCTGATAAAAGACCTTTCCAACCTGCATGCAGCATTGCAAACTCACTACCATCTTTTTTTGATAAAGCGATAGGTAAACAGTCTGCAGTCAAAACTCCCAAGGCAAGATTGCTGGTCGAAGAGAATAGAGAATCTGTTTCATCGATAGGTAATGATGAATGAGACAATATTATTTCTAATTTATTTCCATGGACCTGGTCCATATATTGAATAGGGATATCCTCGAATTTAGTAAAAACTTTCAGTATTCGAGATTTTTCTGGGCTTATATTATTTTTGTAGAAATAGTCTTTGGTGAATGATACGCACTGAATTTTATCTCCAAGGGGTGCTATTGGTTTTAAAAAGTCAGGACCCATTTTCTTTTATTTGGTTTAGCAGAGTTTGCATATCTGAGGGCATTGGAGCTTTAAATAATAACAACTCTCCACTAGAGGGATGGTTTAATCGAAGTTCCTCTGCGTGCAAGGCTTGTCTTTTAAAGTCGGAAATTATTTTTTTTTGCTTTTCACTTGATCCTCGAGAAAATTTATTTCTACTGCCATAAAGAGGATCACCAATTATAGGGAAGCCTATATGAGATAAATGAACTCTTATCTGGTGAGTACGTCCAGTTTCCAAGTTTATCTTTAATAAAGAATACCCATCTAGGTTTTCAAGAATGCTAAACCTTGTAATTGCTTCCTTTCCATTTTGATTAACAGCTTGCTTTGTCCTTATTTTTGGATGCCTTCCAATGGGTTCATTTATCGTTTTGCTGATAACCGGCACTCCTACGACCATTGCTAAATATGTTCTAGTTACTGATCTTTCCTTGAGTTGCTCGACTAAATTAAGATAAGAGCTTTCTGTTTTAGATATAACCATCAAACCAGATGTGTCTTTATCTAGTCTATGAACTATTCCTGCTCGGGGCAGGAAGCTGAGATTCTCATCATGAGCTAATAAAGCATTCACCAAGGTTCCAGTTCTATTTCCTGAGCCCGGATGAACAACCAAGCCTGCAGGCTTATTAATTATTAATATTTCTGTGTCCTCAAAAATTACATCAAGAGCAATATCTTCAGGAAGATCGATTAATTGAGACTCTTCCAAAAAATTTACTGAGACAGCATCATCTGTTTGCATAATATATTTGGATTTGACTTCCTTACTATTAACAAGTAAGTCACCATCTTTGATCCACCTCTGAATATGTGCTCTTGAATAATTAGGGAATTGTTTTGCAGTTATTAGATCAACCCTTTGTCCTTGGTCGGCAGGAAGAGCGATGTAATTCAGTGATATCTTTTTTTTATTTTCCATTAAACCAGATTGGAACCCATCAAACCTTTTTCTGTCCAAGAACTAGTCTGATCTGTAGAATTCACAAGTTATATGACAATGCTTCATAATTTTATTAATTCTAGCAAGAGAAATCTCGGTATATTAGGGATTTTTATGCTTTTGCTAATAGTTTCTTCTTGTTCATCAAATGAGGAAATGCCTGATGAGCGATTAGTAGAAAAAGAACTTTATGATCAAGCCCAAACTCGATTAAAAAATGGAAGCTTTTCAACTGCTATCTTGAGCTTAGAAGCCCTTGAATCGAGATTCCCTTTTGGTAGATATGCAGAGCAAGCGCAAGCAGAACTAATTTACGCTTATTATATGAATTCACAATTTGAAGCCAGTCAATCAGCTGCTGAAAGATTTATAAATCTTCATCCAAGGCATTCTCATACTGGTTATGCCTTTTATATGAAAGGCCTTGCAGCCTTCACAGATGATTCAGGCTTATTTTCAAGATATTTCCAATCTGACTTAGCAAAAAGAGAGGTCGTGATGGCCCAAACCTCCTTTGGTGAACTATCAGAATTCATTTCTAGATATCCAGACAGTAAATATGTTCCTCATGCAAAACAAAGAATGATTTATTTAAGAAATCTTTTAGCTGAACACGAAATATACGTAGCTGATTTTTATATGAAAAGAGGCGCCTATCTAGCTGCAATAGGTAGAGCAAAATATGTAATAGAAAATTTACCAAACACCCCACAGACTCCTTTTGCACTCTCAATCCTAGTTGAGGCTTATGAAATACTTGGGTACGAAGATTTAAGAAAAACAAGCTTAGAAATACTCAATGCTAATTATCCAAACTTTGATTTTCAAGGAAATGAATCAGTTAAAGAAAGGTCATGGGCTAATATTCTCACCTTAGGATTGATTGGCAAAGAAGATATAAAAAGACCTACTGCCGAGACTCCCTGAAAATGTGGCAATTGATTATCCTGATTGCGGTAATCCTATTGGTTTACATAACATCAAGACTGACTAGTAATAAAAAAATAGAATTTAAAACAAACAAAATAGAAATTGTTAAGTGTTGCGTGTGTGATTTAAATACTCCCTCTTCGGAATCAATCAGAAAAGGTGAATATTGGTTTTGTTCCAAGGAGTGTATGGTTAAAAACGATATCTAACCTTCACAGTGAAGGTATCTGCCTGAGGATCATTCCAAGGCCTTTTATAAATCTCACTCAAACTATCCTCTTCATCGAATTCAACTATCCTTCCGCCTCGAGAATAGACAACATATAAATAAGCTAGGGGTAATATTTCATATCGATATCGAATTTGAAACGCTAAATCACTTAAAGTAAAAGGGTCTATCTGAGTATCTAGTGAATTCAGATTTCCTTCTATATCGCTTAGATAGGGTTTTGGATCTCGAGCCGTAAAACCTACCATTTGTGCCTTGAGTCTCAATTCATGCTTATCTCCCCCAAACCAATTTATAGAAGCGACAGTAGTCTTTTGCTTCTTTTGGTAAATGCCAAAGAAATTGTCCTGAATCCAATTTAACCAGTCATCCTCTTCAGCATAGTTGTACATTAGAGAAAAATTTAAGTTGTCTCTTGGAGCGAAATCTAATTTAGCTGTATAAATATCAGAAAATCCAAGAGCAGATCCTCCAAACTGCTCGCCCATCTGACGTTTGTATTCAACATAGTAGTTGAAGAAATCTTGAGAAGCACCCTTATACTGCAGTGCACCGCCATAATTCTTGGGCTTATTAACATACCAGTATATTGGGTTTCCTCTGGTGATCCAAAAGTCTTTAGTTTTTGTTCTATAAAATATCGAGCTTTCTAGATATGAAGTATCTCGAAAAGTTGTCTTATTGTTAAGGTATAAAAAATCATTTGATTTTATAAGATCCCCATTAGCTTCGTGTCCTATTCCGAATTCAAAAGTATTAGAAAGAAAGATAGAAGACTCATTGAAATCATTCTTTTTATATCCATTTTGGAAACCACCAAAGAAATAATCATCAATAATCTGATAACCCATGTCGTTTATGTCTGTATCCTCATCAAAAAAAAATAAAAAGGCATCTGTATATCGTTGAGAACTGGGTGAAGACGTTAGTCTAAATCTAAATGCCTCTCCTGATTTTTCAGAATTATCAATTCCTTGTTCTGTATCTGATGTGATGTAAATTGCATCTATTCGCGTCTTATCTGAGTACCGATAAACTAAATCCATAGAATGAACATCAGCTGTTCTGTCTAATACAGGCCGATCAGTATGTGTACCTAAGTATCCTAATGAAAAATCTTCAAAATTCTTTCTTGCCCTTAAAGAGTAAAAGTCTCTACCCTTACTGAAAGTTTCATCTGCCTCAGAAGCGCCTAAAAAACCAAAATCTAAAGTCTCCCCTTGTTGGGTATAACGAATAGCATAGTCAATATCATTTATACCGAGCTGACTTGACTCACAATAATCTTTTAAAGAACCTTCAAAACGAGAGCAATTATAGTCGGGTGCGGCTCCTATTCTCCTAGTATTGATTAAATAGAAATAGGTAAATCCCTTAACATCAAAAAGAGAATGATTTTCTGAAAAGAATGGCCTTTTGTCAGAGTAAAAAGTTTCTGAAGAAGAAAAGTTTACAACCAGTTCATCACTCTCAACTTGTCCAAAATCTGGATTAATTGCTACGTTCAATTGCTTGCCAGAGTCTATCTTCCAGAAAATTTCAGCCCCAACCTTTTCATTAGTTTCATTGAGAACCCTATCATCTAAAGCAGTAATGTAGGGAAAGAAATCAATTTTTGATACGCTATAGTTTTTAAATTTGTAAGGGTGAAAAAGAGAAATGAATTTTTCTTGCCTTGGATTGCCCTTGATGGTTGTATTCACCCTCCATTCAGCTGCTAGTAACCTCCAGAAGGAAAGTTTGACTTCCCTAAAATCTCCATTTACAGCTTTCATTGGTGCAATAGACCAAGGTATAAACATTTCTGCATACCAATAGTCTTGATCTACAAAAACTCCGGACTTCCAGTCCGCATCCCAATCATAATTAACTTCATTTTCATTTCTGTAGATTCCATCCGCTATAGACCCTCCTGCCGAAACTGTAAAGGCATATGCAGCCAATCCATCGCCATCAAAATCAATTGCAAGGCCGGCTTTATCTGCATTAGCCATCTCATCGTCTCTTTCGTGTCTATTGGCTCGAATGGTTTCTTTATCTTGTTTATTTATAAAACCAAGATAAATTCCTTTTTCATCCTCGAGGATTAAAACCTTTTGAAAATCTTTAGGTTCATTTAATGTGAAAGGAAGAGACTCATAATACTTTGTATATTCATTTGCACTTTTCCATGCGGAATCATCCAACTTTCCGTCAATATTAATTTCATGCGATAAAACTGATGAAGTAAAAAAACAAATATAAAGAAAGGCCAAATACGCTTTCAGCCTCCAATGCACCGATACTCCCCATTTCAAGATGGAGGTATTCTAGTTGCAGAGTGATTTAAAATCTATATCTAACTTTAACTGTAAAAGTATCTGCTTGAGGATGATTCCAGGGTCTTTTGTAAATCTCCTGAATATTATTTTCTTCGTCAAATTCAACAATCCTTCCCCCCCGAGAATATACTACGTATAGATAAGCAAGCGGCAGGATCTCATAACGATACCTTACTTGAAAAGCTAAATCACTTAATGTAAAAGGATCGAGTGATGAATCTGCTGAGATTAGATTTCCATCAAAATCACTCTGGTATGATTGCGGATTTCTCGCAGTGAATCCAACCATCTGTGCTTTCAATCTCAGCTCATGCTTATACCCTCCAAACCAATTAATAGCAGCGACTGTGGTTTTTTGCTTTTTCTTGTAAATTCCAAAAAAATTATCATTTAGCCAATTCAACCAGTCATTTTCATCCACTAAATTAAACATCAAACTAAGATTTAAATTATCCCTCGGTGCGAAGTCTAGCCAAGCTGTATAAACATCAGATAAACCCAATGCTGTGCCATTGAATCTTTGTCCTTTTTGTCTTTTGTATTCTAAATAATAATTAAAGAAATCACCGGAAGGTCCTGAGAATTTTATCTCCGCACCATAGTTTTCAGGTTTTTTAACATACCAATATTTAAGATTTCCTCTTGTGATCCAGTAATCCTTTGAGGATTGTCGAAAAAAAAATATATTTTCTAATGAACTAGAATTCTTGAAAGAAGCTTTATTGGTAATGTAGAGAAAATCACTGGCTTTATTAAAGTCTGCATTTGCTTCACGACCTAGTCCAAATTCCATTTGATTGAATAAGAAAATCGAAGAATCATTGAATTGATTAGTCTTAAGACCTTTTTTTGCGCCCATAAAGAAATAATCGTCTGTTCTCTGATAACCCATATCATTTAGATCTGAGGCTTCGTCAAAGAAATTGATAAAAACATCATAATATGTTTTTTGCGATGGAGAATTAACATATTTGAATCTAAAAATTTCTCCCTTTTTATTCAAAAGATTATTCTGCGAAACATCTGAAAAGGCATAAATTGTATCTATTCGAGTTTTATCATTTGGAAGATATGTAAAATCTAATGAGTGAACATCTGCCTTTCTATCTAAAATTGGCCTATCTGTTTTAGTTCCTAAATATCCAAGAGTGAGATCTTTAAAGTTTTTTCTTACTCTAAAAGAATAAAAATCTCGACCTTTACTGAAGTTCTCATCAGCTTCTGAAGCCCCTAGAAATCCAAAATCAAAACTTTCATTTTGTAATGTATACCTTAGCGCATAATCAATATCATTAATTCCAACTTCAGATTTTTTGCAATATTCTTCTATGACAGAAGTATATTTTGAACAATTGTAGTCCGGCGCTCCACCTATCCGCCTTGTATTAACTACATAGAAAAAGCTCATCCCTTTTACATCAAAGAGGGAATGATTTTCTGAAAAGAAAGGCCTTTTATCTGAATAGAATGTTTCAGATGAAGAGAAATTTACTACAAGCTCATCACTCTCAACTTGTCCAAAATCTGGGTTTATAGCAACATTGAGTTGTTGACCAGAATTAATTTTCCAAAAGATTTCTGCACCAACTTTTTCTGAACTTTCATTTCGAACTCTATCGTCCGATAGAGTCAAGTAAGGAAAAAAATCGATTTTCGAAATACTATAGTTATTGAATTCATATGCATGAAATAAAGACATGTACTTCTCTTGTCGTGCGTTACCTTTGATAGATGAATTAACTTTCCACTCAGCTGCTAGAAGTCTCCAAAAATTAAGTTTTACTTCTCTTTTAGGACCCACTAAAGATTTCATGGGAGCGATAGTCCAAGGTATAAATATTTCAGCGTACCAAAAATCTTCCTCTACATTGACACCTGATTTCCAATCGGCATCCCAATCGTAATTTATTTCATTCTCATTTCTGTAGATACCATCACTTATTGACCCTCCCGCGGAAACAGAAAAACTATATGCGACAAGACCATTGCCATCGAAATCAATTGAAACACCGACTTTATCTGCGTTTGACATCTCATCATCTCTTTCATGTTTATTGGCTCTTACTTGATCCCTCTTTTGCTGGTTGATAAATCCAAAGTAAATTCCATCTGAATCTTGATGTATCAAGACCTTCTGAAAATTACTGGGAGAATTGAGCGTAAAAGGAAAGGTCTCGTAAAACTGTGTATATTCTTCAGCAGATTCCCAAAAGGGATCATCCAGCTTTCCATCGATGCTTATCTCATTTGAATGAGATAAAGTTGATATGCTGAAAAAACAAAAAAAGGCTATATAAAATCTTAGCCTTAAAAGGAAAAGTATAGCTCTAATCAAGATCCGGCTATTCTAGATGTCCAGGATCTTAAAATCTATATCTAAGTTTGACGGTAAAATTCTCATTTTGAGGATCATTCCAGGGTGCTTTGTAAAGCTTTCCTAAATCTTTCTCTTCATCATCAAAGATAAATCTCCCTCCTTTAGTATACACAACGTAAAGATAAGCGAGAGGCATTAATTCATACCTATATCTAATTTGAAAAGCTAACTCACTCAAAGTAATAGGATTTAAGGTAATTGAGTCAGGTATTAAATCTCCATTGAGATTTCCAAGATACGCTCTCGGATCAGATGCATTAAAAGCTACCATTTGAGATTTCAATCTCAATTCATGCTTGGTTCCTTGAAACCATTGAATTCCAAAAACAGTTGTTCTCTGTTTTCTTTGATATGTACCGAGCAGGTTGTCTTGAAGCCAATTTAGCCAATTGTTTTCGTCAGTTTTTTTATGAAATAGTGAGAGAGCTAAATTACTTCTAGGAGAAATTTTTACAAATCCGCTATATGAGGTTTGCCAGTCTAAGGCTTTACTATGCTCACCGCCTTTTTTTCTATCAATCTCAAATTTATATGTAAGAAATTCATCAAAAGGACCTACATATTCAAGTTCAAGTCCATGACCCTTTGGCATTTTTATAAAAGGTGAAAGTACTGAATTTCTTGTTATTCTATGATCTCTACCACTAGATCTATAAAAAACCTCGCCCTTGATTTCTGATGTATTGCGAAAAGAATTTTCTAATTTAAAAGCTAGATTTACAGGCTCTCTGTCAAAAGATGAATTAGCTTTTATACCGTAACCTATTTCATAAACTCTTGATCTACTTAAAGAGTCAGCTTTGAAATCGGTAGATTTAAACTGTGTTCTACCTCCTATCATAAAAAAATTGTTTCTGGGTTGATACCCCATATCATTAATATCAAAGCTTTCATCAAAATAGTTAATACTCAAACCAGAATGCAAAGTTTGATCTGGGTCATACCCATAACCGAGGCTAAATCCATACCCCTTTTTTAGACCTGAATCAGTCATAATTAAGTTATTTGTCAAACGGTGTAAAGAAGAAGGCCTGTATTCTAAATCTATAGAATGAACTGTAGCGGACTCACCAAATACTGGCTGTTCAACATATGTTCCCAAATAACCAATAGATAAGTTATTCTTTTTTGTTCTTAGTCTTAATGCATAGAAGTCTTTTCCTTGACTAAATTTCTCATTAGCTTCAAATGCTCCCAAAAAACCGATATCAATATTTTCTAGTTGTTGTGTATATCTAACCGCAGCATCGATATCATTAGATGACTTTTGATTTTCGTTGCAATAAGTTTTTTGACTACCTTCAAATTGCGAGCACTCATAATCTGGCGATGCTCCTATTCTTCTTGTATTTATTATCCGAAACATAGACCCTCGTACATTGAAAAGACTCTGATTCTCAGAAAAGAAAGGCCTCTTATCTGAATAAAATGTTTCTGTTGCTGAGAAATTTACGACGATATCATCACTTTCAACTTGTCCGAAATCGGGATTAATTGCGACATTGAGTTGTTTACTCGAGTCAATTTTCCAAAATATTTCTGCACCACTTTTATGGTCTAAATCATTCTCTAATCTGTTGTCATTGAGAGTGATGTACGGAAAAAAATCAATCTTTGAAGTGCTATAGTTATCAAACTCAAGATCATCGAATGCTGACATATAGATGTTTTGATAAGGACTTCCTTTTATAGTCGCAATAACACGGCTATATCCTGCTAACATTCGGTAAAACCCAATTTTTACTTTCCTTTTATCTCCTAATTGTTTTTTCATCGGTGCTATAGACCAAGGTATGAAGAACTCTGTAAACCATACGTCCTCTCCAAATGTAGTTGCAGATAGCCAATCTCCATCCCAATCATTACTTTTTTCAGTTTCATTTGTATAAGTTGCATCACCAATAGACCCACCAGATGAAACAAAAAATTGATATGCAATCAATCCATCGGCATCAAAATCAATAGAAACGCCATTCTTATCAGCTAAGGACATTTCATCATCTCTCTCATGATTTTGAGATCTCATAGACTCATTAGATTGGTAGTTCTTAAAACCTATATATATCCCATCTGGATTTTCAAAAATCAGTATATCGGTCTTAAAATCGGAAATCTCTTTAAGGGAATAAGGAAAAACTTCATAAAAAGTATCAATCTTCCTTGCAGTTTCCCATTCTCTCTCGTCTAACACTCCATCGATGCTGATCTCTGCTTTTAAATTTACGCAAAAAACTAAACCCAGAAAAAGACCTGGTAAAAGGTGGCTTTTCATTTATTCAGTTACTGTTACTTGAATTTTATTCGAGACGAGTGGCGGCTGATGGGGAACGTGATATTTATCACCTAAAATTAATTGAAGTTGGTGCTTGCCTGGAGGCAAATTTAGTTCGGTTTCTGTCTGACCTAAACCAAAATGAATGTGCTGATTAGATGAAGGTATGGGTAAATAATAATCTATCGAATCTACATTTATTAGTAAATGGTGATGACCCGTATTATCAACATCAACACCAGCTGGTGCTATACCTTTTCCTTTGAGGCCAAATTGAATCAGAAATGGAGACTGTACCTCATCCCCATCTTCAAGGTTAATGAAATAAACCTTACTTTCGGAATAAATAATCAAAGGGAACAATAAAAAGATAGTAGCAAGTAATTTCATATTATTAATTTAAGTATTTTCCAGAACCATATATTAAAGGACAATCTTCATCACTATTTAGAACACTGATTACATTTCCTATAAATATTGTATGGCTTGTATGTTCAACAAGGTTAGAGCACTCACAAAAGATATTTGATAAAGAGCGTTTCGCATAAATAAAGCTATCGTTCTCTTTCCAATTTTGACCTTGAAATCTAGCTTCCCCTTCTTCGCTTTTACTGCACACTTCGGCGAGTTCCTTCTGTCTATTAGATAATATATTTATGCAAAATGAGGACCCATAATTGATAATGTTATGGATAGAAGCATCTTTGTTTACACAAACCAGCATGGTGGGTGGGTCTAACGATAAAGAAGTTACCGACGTTGCAGTCATTGCATGTCTCTCACCATCTGCTTTGGCTGAGATAATACTCACAGTTGAGGTAACACCTCGCATAGCATTTATATAGCTTTTTTTTAAATCTTCCATCTTGGAAAACCACGGATCAAATTTAGTTACTAGTGGTTTGAAAAAGCATAATATTGTTCATATGGCCAAAAGACAAGCAACAACAAGAATTATTGCCGGTAAATTTAGAGGAACAAAGCTAACTTTTAAGCCTAATAAAAGTTTAAGGCCTACTGAAAGCAAGACAAAAGAAACTCTCTTTAATTGGTTATTAAACGATCTTGACAATAAAAATTGTCTCGACATGTTTGCTGGAACAGGATCCTTAGGTTTTGAAGCACTTTCTAGAGGAGCAAAAGAGGTCATCTTTATCGAAAAACAAAAGAGTCTTTGTAGCTCAATTGAAGAGATTGCAAAACAACTCGAAATAAAAGATAAATGTAGAATTATTAATGCAAACTCAACTTCGATTAATTTTATTAACTTAAAAGATAAATTTGATTTAATTTTTTTAGATCCTCCATTTCATGAAAACTTGATTCAAAGATCATTGGATATAATTGATAAAAATGCCTTATTGGCAAAAAATGGATTGGTTTATATTGAATGCGAAAAGGACTTTGATATTAATTCACTCAAAACCAAATTAAGTCAAATGAAACAATCAAAAGGTGGACAAACAAAATTTTATCTCTATGAAAGCTAGATTATTCCTCATTCTTATTTTCTTATGTATAACTTTGGTTATTACTTTCAATGACTCTCTCGATCTTTTTCCTCCTACCGAGATAGAGTTTTTAAATAAGGAGATAATCGTGAACTCTGAAATGATGATCTCTTTTATAGCTTTTTTTACTTTGGTTTTTGTACTTTGTATCGGGGTAGTTGAGAAGTTATTTTTCTCAGTAAGAGCTGGTAAAAATAAGGAACAAGAGAAGTAATATTACTTTCTTTTCATAGACTCAAAGAATTCTGCGTTAGTCTTGTAATCCTTAAGTTTATCCAGGACCCACTCCATTGCAGCTGTATCGTCCATCTCATTAAGAAGTTTTCTAAGAACTGTGATGTTTCTTAGTTCAAGGTCAGTAGTTAGCAGATCCTCTCTTCTTGTCCCCGTTTTACGGACATTAATCGCAGGAAAAACTCTTTTTTCTGCAATTTTACGATCAAGATTGATTTCAGAGTTTCCTGTTCCTTTAAATTCTTCAAAGATAACTTCGTCCATTCTAGATCCTGTATCAATCAGTGCAGTAGCAATTATTGACAAACTTCCGCCGCCTTCTATATTTCTTGCCGCTCCAAAAAATCTTTTCGGTTTTTGCAATGCATTTGCATCAACCCCACCTGTTAATATCTTACCAGAAGCCGCTTGAGTAGAGTTATAAGCTCTGGCTAGACGAGTAATAGAATCAAGCAAAATAACCACATCATGTTTATGCTCAACTAACCTTCGTGCCTTATTGATTGCCATTTCTGCGACCTGAACGTGTCTTGTTGGAGCTTCATCAAAAGTACTTGCAATTACTTCGCCCTTAACGGAACGTTTCATCTCAGTAACCTCCTCAGGCCTTTCGTCAACCAGGAGAACCATGATTTTGCATTCAGGATTATTTCTTTCTATAGAGTGAGCTATACTTTGAAGAAGTAGCGTCTTACCAGCTTTAGGTGGAGATACTATAAGAGATCTCTGACCTTTCCCAGTAGGAGCTGTAAGATCGATAACCCTGGAAGATAAATCTTCTGTGCTTCCAGTCCCTAATTCAAAAAGCATCCTCTCATCTGGAAAAAGAGGTGTTAGATTTTCAAATGAAGGTTTGTTTTTTGTTTTGTCTGGTTGTTCAAAGTTTATTTCTTCAATCTTAAGAATTGCAAAATATCTTTCACCATCTTTAGGAGATCTAATCTTACCTTTAATTGTATCCCCAGTTCTTAATCCAAATCTTCTAATTTGACTTGGAGATACATAAATATCATCTGGTCCAGCTAAGTAAGAAGAATCCGGTGATCTTAAAAAACCAAATCCATCTTGAAGGATTTCAAGAACACCTTCACCTTCAATATCTTCTCCATTCTTTGCTTTGCTCTTAAGTATTCCAAATACGATATCTTGTCTTTTTGCTCTGGAAGCATTTTCTAGACCGCACTCTTCACCCAGCTCAATTAGCTGCTCAACCGGCATTTTTTTTAATTCTGTTAATTGCATAAAATTAAGTTATTGCTTGAGAGTAGGGGTTGACCAAAGAAACTTTGATAAATTAATACTAACCTTCTTAGTATTAAGAGTCTAGTTTTTTCTATAGATTTGATTCTATGAATTCTGTTAATTGGGTTTTGCTAAGTGCACCGACCTGTTGAGCAACTAGCTCACCACCTTTAAATATGGCAAGTGTAGGTATACTCATAACATTTTGTTGAGCAGCGGAAGTTTGATTTGTATCAACGTCTAATTTTCCTACTTTAATTTTGTCTGAAAACTCGATAGCTATTTCTTCAACAATTGGACCTACCATCTTGCAGGGACCACACCAAGTTGCCCAGTAATCAACTAGTACAGGTTTGTCAGATGCATTAACTTCAGTTTCGAAATTGTCATCCGTCAGCGTGACAACATTCATATTTCCTCCTTAGGATATTTTTGATTGGAATTTACAAAGAATCATTTAAAAAACTATTATTGGACTAAATAGTCAATTTATCAAGATTCTAAAAGAATTATTTTTTTGTGGTCACTGCTCCTTCAGAGGCAGAAGTGACAAGAGACCTGTACTTATCTAGTACCCCTCCTTCCTCTTCTTCCACAGGGCATAGCCATAACTCTTTTCGCTTAGCTAATTCTTCATGAGACAAATCAATATTTACCTGGTTGGTTGTTGCGTCGATGGAGATAAGATCGCCATCATTAATTAAAGCTATAGGACCTCCATCATATGCTTCAGGAGTGATGTGTCCCACAACAAAGCCATGTGTTCCGCCTGAAAACCTACCATCAGTCAAGAAAGCTACTTTGTCACCAAGACCTTTGCCCATGATTGCCGATGTTGGACTTAACATTTCTCTCATGCCCGGAGCTCCTCTTGGTCCTTCATATCTAATAACTACGACATCGCCTTCTGATATTTGATTAGATAGGATGCCTTCCATTGCATCTTCTTCAGAATTATAGACTTTTGCTTTTCCTTGGAAACTTAAACCTTCCTTGCCTGAAATTTTGGCAACTGCACCGGAGGGTGCTAAATTTCCATACAGAATTCTTAAATGACTATCTGTTTTTATAGGTTTATCTGTTGATGTAATTATTTTTTGATCTTTTGGGTAATGGTCGTAGTCTGAAAGATTTTCTTCAAGTGTTTTACCTGTAACTGTCATTTGATTTCCATCAATTAAACCTTTTTCGAGCATACTCTTCATCAGAGGCACAATACCGCCAATTTCGATCAACTCGGACATCAGATAATTCCCACTTGGTCTTAAATCTGCTAAGACTGGTGTTCTTTTACCAATTCTTTCAAAATCATTTAAAGATAAATTTATTTTTGCTTCATGGGCTATCGCCAATAAATGTAATACGGCATTAGTAGATCCTCCAAGGGCTATTACAACAGCAATTGCGTTTTCAAAAGCCTGTTTAGTCATAATATCGCGTGGCTTTAAATCTAAAGAAATTAAATTCATGATCGATTCGCCCGCATCTGAAGAATCTTTAAGTTTACTTGAAGAAACTGCCTCTTGAGCTGAGCTATTTGGAAGACTCATACCTAAAGCTTCAATAGCTGAAGCCATAGTATTTGCTGTATACATACCTCCGCAAGAACCAGGACCAGGTATTGCAGTTGACTCAATATCTAATAACTCAATATCAGATATAGCTCCTTCAGAATGCTTCCCTACCGCCTCAAAAACTGACACAACATCGGTACGATTAGATCCTGGTTTAATACTACCTCCGTAAACAAAAATCGAAGGTCTATTTAACCGTGCCATAGCCATTACACATGCTGGCATATTCTTATCGCATCCACCGATCGTAATTAATCCATCGAAGCCTTGACCACCAACTACTGTTTCTATGGAATCTGCTATAACTTCTCTTGAAATAAGTGAGTACCTCATTCCCTTGGTACCCATTGATATGCCATCCGAGACAGTGATTGTATTGAATATAACTGATTTAGATCCTGCTGAGTCAGCTCCACTCGCGACAGATTCAGCTAGTTGATTTATATGCATATTGCAAGGTGTAACCATACTCCAGGTTGAAGCAATACCAACCTGCGGTTTATTGAAATCTTCAGATTCAAAACCTACTGCTCTTAGCATAGCTCTTGAAGGGGCCTGTTCTACGCCATCGACAATCTCCGATGAATATTTTCTTTTATCTCTAGACATTAGGGGAATTATAAATTAGAAACAACAGAACTTATAAATTAAGCTAACGATGCAGCTAAAAGTTCTTTTGTATAGGCTTGTTTAGGAGACTCAAATAAATCTTCTGAAGTTCCATCCTCAATTATGATGCCGTCTTTCATCACATAAACATAATCAGATAAAAATCTAATGACCTTCAAGTCATGACTAATACAAAGGAAGGCTAATCCAAGTCTTGATTGAAGATCTTTCAAAAGATGTAATATTTGCATCTGAATTGAAACATCTAAAGCGGAAGTGGGCTCATCCAATAATATAAGTTTAGGCTCCAAAATAATTGCCCTTGCAATAGCAACTCTTTGTCTTTGTCCACCGGATAATTCGTGTGGAAATCTAGAAAAAGAAAATTTGTCCAATTCGACATCCTCAAGAGCCTTAGTGATTTTTTTTTCTCTCTCATCTCTGCTCAAACTAGGTTCATGAACTCTCAGCCCCTCTCCTACTATTTCTCCAATTGTCATTCTTGGAGACAAAGAGCCAAAAGGATCTTGGAATACTATTTGAAAATCTTTTTTAAATTTCCTTGTCTCACTGGAGTTCAACTGATGTATATTTTTTCCATCAAAAATGATATCACCATCTGCTTTTTCAATTCCTAATAACGCTCTTGCCAAGGATGACTTGCCAGATCCAGATTCTCCAACTAAACCTGTAGTAGAACCACTGTGTATTGTTATATCGACTTTTTTGACAGCATTCAAAAAATCAACTGTTTTGCCAAATATATTCTTGGCTATTGGATATTTTATGTCCACTTTTCGACCAGTGAGCAACTGCTCTTTCTCAAGATTTAATTCCACTTTCTTGCCAGGTATGGAATTAAGTAACTTGACAGTATATGAGTGCTGAGGATTATCAAAGATATCCTTAACCTTGCCTGATTCAACTATTTTTCCTTCTTTCATGACACAAACTTCATCAGAGAATCTTCTTACAATATTCAAATCATGAGTTATGAATAATATAGACATGCCAAACTCTTTCTGTAAGTCAGATAATAATTCTAATAGTGCTTTCTCAACAGTTACATCAAGAGCAGTTGTTGGTTCGTCGGCAATTAATAGTTCTGGTTCATTTGCTAGAGCCATAGCAATCATTATTCTTTGCCTTTGACCTCCTGATAGCTGATGGGGATAAGAATCAACTTTTGTTTCTGGTTCAGGAATTTTTACTTTTTTTAATAGATCAATCGTCTTTTTTCTTGCTTGTTTCGATGTTAATTTTTTATGTATTATTAGTGTTTCATCTATCTGGAAACCTACTTTCTGATAAGGGTTAAGCGAAGTCATTGGTTCCTGAAATATCATAGAGATTTTATTACCTCTCAAACCAGATAAGGTTTTTTTAGGACAAGCAATAATTTCATCATTTTCAAATTTAATTGATGATTCAGAGGAATACTCTACCGTTCCTTCAGGAAGTAACTGAAGGATGGATAGTGCTGTCACAGATTTACCTGATCCAGATTCGCCTACTAAAGATAATGTTTTGCCCTTTTCAATGGTAATGGAAATATCATCTACAGCTCTAAAAATTGAGTCGTTTGATTCAAAATCAATGACTAAATTATTAATTTCTAATATTTTATCCACGCTCTTGTACTGTAAATTTAAAATTTATTGAATCTTCATCGTAGACATTAAACGAGCAGTCTAAGTATTTTTCAGTTGGGTCACTCAATCCCCAAATCATAATATGTTTACCGCCAGGGACAAAAATGATTTTTTCATAAGGATTTAAAACAAATGTATCCTTTTTTTCCATTGTCATAATTCCTGAAGCACTTACTTTTGTTTCATGAATCTCAGCTCTGGATGACAAACACGATATTCCAGTTATCTCGTAAGATTTATTGGCAGTATTTTCCATACTTAAGTATCCACTAGTCATCATCGAACCTTTTAAGGGAGCATAAAGATGAGCATCCTTTATAATGACTTCTTGATGAGTTTGTTTAGAGCAACTAATGAAAATAAAAGTAAAAAAACTTATAAAAATAACTTTGAAAAAATATTTTGTCATTGTTTCTATCCTTGCGTTCGCTTCTTTCTCTTTACCTACAGAATCTTTCCTAGAAAAAATTACAAACAATAAAGTTCTTTCTGGAGATGAAGCTTTTACCTTGAGCGCTCATATACAAGATGATGAAAACATCATACTTACATGGACTATTAAAGAAAACTGCTTTTTGTATAAAGATAAATTTAAAACTTATTTAGATACCGATCTTGTCGAAAACCAAAAAATAGAGGGTGAGGCTATAAGGATCAATGATATTTACTTTGGAAATGTCGATGTTTTCTACAACAAAGTTAAACAAACTGTAGATAGGACTGAAGATCTTGAGTCTTTAAAGGTAGTTTATCAGGGGTGTAATGAGAAAGGGTTCTGTTACCCTCCAATACACAAAGAGATTCAGGTTGACAATCTAGAAAATTTCTAAAACCCTGATACCTTTTTCTTATAAATTCATTTAAAATCGTCGAAAATACCTTATAAAGCCCTAATGACAAACTACATGCTTCTAAATGGTCCCAATTTAAATTTATTGGGAACCAGAGAACCTGATTTATATGGATCTGAAACATTGGAAGATATAGAAGCACATCTTATTGAAATCTCTAAAGATAAAGAATGTAATTTAATATGCCATCAAAGCAATGCCGAGCATGAGTTAGTAGATCTGATTCATTCCGCAAAAGATAATCAAGTGAAATGTATCATAATTAATCCGGGCGCTTTAACTCATAGCAGTATAGCCTTAAGAGATGCATTGACAGGCGTCAACATTCCTTTTATCGAAGTTCATATTTCAAACATATACGCACGAGAAGATTTTAGACAGAAATCTTACCTATCAGACATAGCTGAGGGAGTGATTTCAGGTTTAGGTGTAGAAGGTTACGAACTAGCTTTAGTTAAAGCTATGAAAAAATTTAATTGATAATTTAGGAGACAGAATGGACATAAGAAAAGTAAAAAAATTAATCGAAATGCTGGAGAATTCAAACCTTGAAGAAATAGAAATACAAGAAGGAGAAGAGTCAGTTAGATTGGTTAAGAGTCATGGTAATCTCCGAAATATTGCATCTCAATCTATAGTGGTACCCCAAGAGAATAAACAGGAAATTATCACAGAGGAAACTCAATCTGATGAAGAGACTAAAGAAGATAGAAATTTAATAAATTCACCGATGGTAGGCACATTTTATGCCTCAGCTTCGCCTGGTGCAAAACCCTTTGTATCAGTTGGAGATATCGTTGCAGAGGGAGATGTGGTTTGTATAGTCGAAGCAATGAAAATGATGAATGAAATTAAGTCTGAGTTCTCTGGTAAAGTTTTATCTATAAATGTTGAGAATGCCGAGCCGGTTGAATATGGTCAAATACTTTTTGAACTTTCAAAATAATGCTTAGTAAACTTTTAATCGCAAATAGAGGCGAAATAGCACTTCGTATTCTAAGAGCTGCAAAGGAGTTAAAAATTCCAACTGTTGCAGCCTATTCAGAAGCGGATAAAGATCTGATGCATGTGAAAATGGCTGATGAATCAATCTGTATAGGACCCGCAGATTCTTCTCAAAGTTATCTAAACATACCAGCAATAATAAGTGCTATGGAGCTGTCAGGATCGGATGGAGTGCATCCAGGTTATGGCTTTCTCTCAGAAAATCCTGATTTTGCAGAAAAAGTGGAAAAAAGTGGTTTTGATTTTGTAGGCCCCTCAGCTTCAGTCATTAGAATGATGGGGAATAAAGTTTCTGCAAAGGAGTTTGCCTTAAAATCTGGTCTGCCCATTGTTCCAGGTTCTTCCGGAGCAGTAGATGAGAATGTCCACGAGGAAGCAGAAAAACTTGGTTATCCAGTAATAATTAAAGCTGCTTCAGGCGGTGGCGGTAGAGGAATGAAGATAGTTTACTCACCAGAAGAACTAGATAGTGCAATTGAATTAACTCAACAGGAGTCTGCAGTAGCTTTTGGAGATTCAACAGTTTATCTGGAGAAATTTTTAGAAAATCCTAGGCATATTGAAGTTCAAGTTTTGGCTGACAGACATGGAAATATAATTCACCTTGGAGATAGAGATTGCTCTTTGCAAAGAAGGCATCAAAAAGTAATTGAAGAAGCTCCCGCCCTTGGAATTAAAGAGGAAAAAAGGCAAGAAATATATGAGCAGTGTATAGAGGCATGTCGTCAATTAGATTATGTGAGTGCCGGTACTTTTGAGTTTCTCTATGAAAATGATAATTTTTATTTTATTGAGATGAATACAAGAATCCAAGTAGAACATCCAGTAACAGAAAGTGTTACGGGAATTGACCTAGTTAAACTTCAGCTAAGGATAGCAAGAGATGAAGAAATTAAAATCAAACAAGAAGATATTGTCTTAAAAGGTCATGCCATAGAGTGTAGAATTAACGCAGAAAACTCTGAAACATTTTTGCCCTCCCCCGGTAAAATTCTTGAATATCACGCACCTGGAGGTATCGGAGTTAGAATGGATTCTCATTTGTACAAAGATTATGTAGTGCCTCCATATTATGACTCTCTTATTGCTAAAGTAATCTGTCGTGCTAATGACCGTGAAGACGCAAGAGCCAGATTAGAAAGAGCTCTAGACGAAATGTATGTTCTAGGTATAGATACAAATTTAGAAATGCATAGAAAATTAATAAATGATCCTAATTTTATTAATGGTACCTTCAATATAAATTATCTAGAAAATCTCAATAAGGAAAAATAATGCCTGATAAAGATCTTCCTTATGAACCGGGAGACATTGAGCATCAGGTTCAAGAGTATTGGAAAGAAAATGAATCGTTTTCTGTAACCGAAGACCATAGTAAAGAGAAGTACTTTTGCCTGAGCATGTTTCCTTATCCCAGTGGATCAATTCATATGGGCCATGTCAGAAACTATACCATTGGCGATGCAATAAGTAGATTTCAAAGGATGCTTGGAAAAAATGTACTTCAACCAATGGGTTGGGATGCATTTGGTCTACCTGCTGAAAATGCTGCAATAGATAATAAGGTCCAACCATCAGATTGGACTTCAGAAAATATAGAAAGTATGAAAAAACAGCTTACAAGGCTAGGGTTTGCGTATGACTGGAAAAGAGAATTTGCAACATCAGAATCAGATTACTACAAATGGGAACAATGGTTCTTCCTACAAATGCTTGAAAAAGGCTTAGCTTACCAAGAAGAAGCTGAAGTAAATTGGGACCCCGTAGATCAAACTGTACTTGCAAATGAACAAGTTATAGATGGAAAGGGTTGGAGATCAGGAGCAGAAGTAGAAAAAAAGATTTTGAAGCAATGGTTTTTAAAAATCACAGACTACGCAGAAGAACTCCTTCAAGGAACAGATGAATTATATGGTTGGCCGGAACAAGTAAAAATCCAACAAAAAAATTGGATAGGGAAATCTGAAGGTATGAATTTTAGTTTTGGTATTGAAGACAGAGAAGCAATGATTGATGTCTTCACAACAAGACCTGACACAATAATGGGTGTCTCCTTCATAGCTATATCATCATCTCATTTTCTAATTTCAGATCTTTCAGCTAAAAGTGATGAAATTAAAGAATTTGTTAAAAAACAGAGCAGGATAAAAGTATCAGAAGCTGAATTTGCCAAACAAGAAAAAGAGGGTGTTTTTACAAATTTATTTGCAATTCATCCATTCACAAAAGAAAAAATACCTATTTGGATTGCTAACTTTGTTCTAAGTGACTACGGTTCTGGTGCTCTGATGGGAGTCCCAGCTCATGATCAAAGGGATTTTGAATTTGCCACTAAGTATAAGTTACCTATCTTGCCGGTTATAAAAAACAGTCATGATGAAGTTAAAATTCAAGAGGCAACTATTGAAAAAAATATTCTCATAAATTCAGGCGAGTTTGATGGATTAAATTTTGATGATGCATTTCAGGCTATAGAAA
The DNA here is from genome assembly GCA_902537425.1 of uncultured SAR86 cluster bacterium. Taxonomy (GTDB): domain Bacteria; phylum Pseudomonadota; class Gammaproteobacteria; order Magnimaribacterales; family Magnimaribacteraceae; genus Magnimaribacter. Next base: position 49,597 of record CACBBD010000001.1, read on the forward strand.
AAAAGGCAACTGCACTTAACTGTGGTTACAAAGAGACTAACTTTCGACTGAGGGATTGGGGAGTTTCAAGACAAAGGTATTGGGGCGCACCGATTCCAATTCTGAGTGATGGTGTAGAGAATTTTCATGCCAAAGATTTACCAGTTGAATTGCCCTCCAAAGTTGAATTCAAGGGTGTCAGTTCTCCATTGAGGGATATGCCTGAATTCTTAAACGTTGATCAAGAAGGTAAAGCTCTAATAAGAGAAACTGATACTTTTGATACATTCTTTGAATCATCTTGGTATTACGCAAGGTTTGCTAGTTTTGATAGTAATGATTCTATGCTTGATGATAGAGCTAACTACTGGCTTCCAGTAGACCAGTATATAGGTGGCATAGAACACGCAGTATTACATCTTCTTTATTCACGTTTTTTCTTTAGATGTATGAGAGACATCGGTCTAGTTGAAGGAGACGAGCCTTTCACAAATTTACTTTGCCAAGGTATGGTTTTGAAAGACGGGGCCAAAATGTCTAAATCAAAAGGAAATACGGTTGATCCACAGGGTTTAATTGAAAAATATGGAGCAGATACTGTGAGACTTTTTGTATTATTTGCTGCTCCTCCTGAGCAATCTCTCGAATGGTCTGATCAAGGAGTACAAGGTGCTCATAGATTTATTAACAGAATATGGAAACTTGTTAATAAGCATATAGATGCAGGCCTACCGAAAGGTATTGATGCAAATCATTCAATGAAAGATTTGAAATTAATGCGATCAAAGATTCATAAGACTTTATCTAAAGTGAAAGATGACTATTTAAGACGGCATAGTTTCAATACTGCTATAGCAGCTATAATGGAGCTCTCTAATGATATTCCACAAGAATGGTTTGACTCTAGTGCGAGTCCAGAGATGAGAAAAGTTGCCAATGAAGCTATTGAATCAATTCTATTAATGCTCAACCCAATTACGCCTCATTTATGTCAGTATCTGTGGTGGCAACTTTATCCTCAAGAGTCGATTATTGATAAGTTTTGGCCAAAAATTGAAGAATCCTTGCTTATAGATGACAAATTAAAAATTGCTATTCAAGTAAATGGAAAGCTGCGATCTGAGATCGAAATAGATAAAGAAACTGATGAAGATTCTGTGAAATCTATGGCTCTAAATGACGAAAAAATAATAAAGCATTTGGATGGTGCTGAAGTTAAAAAAATAATTTATGTTCCAGCTAAGATACTGAATATAGTTGTATGAATATAACGCAGGCATTGGATATTAAATTACTTTTAACTTTAGTTTTAATAGTTAATTCGTGTGGCTATGAACTTAGAAATTACTCAACAAGTTTGTCGAATCAAGTCATAAATTATGATGCCAAAAAATCAGAACTGAATCTAGAATTGGAAAATCAGCTTAATTCAAATAATTATGTTTTATCAAGAAATACAGATTCTGACTCGCGGCTCAAAATCATTAGTCATTCAATAGAAAAATTTGTTGGGTCTACTGGACAAGGTGCAAGAACAACACAAGTGAGATTAGATTATAAGTTGAAATATCAAATAGGAAATGATGGCGGTAATTTGATAATGCATATTTTCGAAGACTCATCTTTTATTGATTTTAACCAGTCAAATCTTCTGGCATTTGAAGAAGAGATTCAATCAGTAACCAAAACTTTTATCGCAAAAGCGATAAGGCATATAGAATTTATTGCATCTACTCAAATCAATGAAATTAAGTAAAACTCACTTTATCAAAGACTTAGAAACTAAATTAGGTGCAATTTATTCTTTCTTTGCAGAAGAATCAATCCAAATTTCTGAGTTAACTGATGAAGTTATAAAGAAAGCGAAATTAGCTGGTTTTAAAGATAAACAAACTCATATAATTACTAAAGATACAGATTGGAGCTTCCTTAGTTCAAAAAATGAAAATCTTGATTTATTTGGTTCAAAAAAAATAATTGAAGTTAAACTTATTGGAACTGGTCCAGGAAACAAAGGTTCAAAAGCTATCAAGGATTATTGTCTTGATGCAGATGAAAATAAACTGCTAATCATTTCAGCTGAAAGGCTTGAAAAAAAGCAACAAACCAGCGCCTGGGCTAAGGCGTTAGACGAAAGTGGCATTTTTGTAGTTGAACCACCGGTTGATAAAAGTTCTATGCATATCTGGATTAAAGCTAAGGCCTCGAGATTAAACCTTAATTTAGATGTTCAAGCCATTCAACTTTTATCGGAGAAAACAGAGGGAAATCTGCTGGCTGCATCCCAAGAGCTATTGAAACTATCTCTTTTATTCTCAGAACAAGAAATTACATTAGAAAATATGGAAAAATCTATTTCTAATTCTTCAAAATTTGGAATATTCGATCTCTCTAATTCCTTTCTTGAAGGAAATAGAAAAAGGACAGTAAGAATAATTGAAACTTTAAGAGCAGAGGGGACACAACCTCCCCTTGTATTGTGGGCACTTTCTAAAGAAATAAACAATCTATATAAAGTCTTGGAACAAGGTACTACAAAAAATATTTGGGGTCCTAGATATTACTTAGATTTACTATCTAAACGTTCTCATAGTCTTTCCCATTCTAAAATAAAAAATTCACTTAAAGATATCGCTGAAATAGATACCGCAATAAAAGGTTTATCAGATAAGAATCCTTGGCAGTCTATTAGAGATCTAGCATTGGACTTTTAATATGGATTGAAAAGCTTCAGAGCTTTATTCCAAATTAGTTGATCAGTTTTTTTTGTAGGAATTTTATAGTCATCAATAAAAGCAACGGGTTGAATTTCTTTAGTTGAACTTGTCAACCAAAGTTCGTCACATTCATATATTGAATCTACAGAAATTTCCTCTTCAAAGACCTCAATATTATTTTTTTTAAGAAGATCGATTATAAAATTTCTCGTTACGCCTGGGAGAATATTCTGATTCAAAGATGGGGTGTAAACCTTATCTTGTTTTACCAAGAAGACATTAGACTTAGAACCTTCGTTTAGTATTCCATCTTTATGTAAAAGGATTTCATCTACTGTTTCCAAAGAGGGATCATGCATAGACAATATATTGCCAATGAGGGCGGTAGTTTTGATATCGCACCTTTGCCATCTAATGTCGTCTTCTAAACGCACTCTCAAACCTTCTTTATTGGCATTACCTCTATAGGGGTTAATATCTAAATTTTGGGAATTAATGAATAAAGTTGGGACTATATTTTCATTTGCCGTATGTGATCTTGACTCTTGGACTCCTCGAGTGATTTGTATGTAGAAGGACTGGTTATGATATTCATTCTTAACATGTAAGTTCTTCAAAATACCCTCTAGATTATCAAGTTCAGATGGAGCAGGTATAAAGGTTTTAGCTAAGGATATCTTGAATCTTTGTAAATGTTCTTCAAACAAGAATAATTCTTGGTTATATGAAGGAATAACCTCATAAACGCCATCGCCAAAAGTGAAACTTCTGTCAAGAGGAGAAATCTTTGCTTCATCAGCAGGAATTATTTCTCCATTTAAATAAACCCACATCAATCTAGTTACTCTTCCATAAGAAATTGATATGTAAGTAACTTAATATTTGACCACGCTCTGCCAAAGAAACCAAGAGCAGGAACATCTTTCATAGCTACAAGATCAACAGATGCAAGAGAGTCTCCATCAAGAATTAGATCAACCTTACCAACCACCTGACCTCTTTGAATTGGTGCCTGAAGATAGTCATTTAACTTGATCTGAGGTTCGACTCTTGGGAAGTCCCTGGGTGAAAGGGTAAGATACAATTCTTCGGCGGAAGATAAATTTACCGAATCCTCTTCACCGCCCCACACTTGCTCATTAACAAGAGATAAATCAGCTTCAAGGATGCGTTTTGTTCTGTAATATCTGAAACCATAATCTAACAAACGTCTACTATCAGTTAATCTAGATTTTTCTGAGGAACTTTTCATTGTAACCGCAATTAACCTTGTGTCATTTCTAACACCTGAGGAAACTAAACAATATCCGGCACTTTCGGTATGACCTGTTTTTACGCCATCAATAGATTCATCCTGCCATAGAAGGCTATTTCTATTTCTTTGTTTGATTTCATTGAAGGTAAAGTACTTCTCTTTATAAAGAGCATAGTGATCAGGAAATTTCTCTATAAGATTTTTTGTTAAAATTGCTAAGTCTTTTGCTGAAGAATAATGTTCGGGGTCTGGCCAACCACTAACATTTTTAAACTGGGTATTCTCCATGCCCATCTCTTCAATATAGAGCTGCATAAGCTCGACAAAACCTTCCTCAGAAATAGCCACATGCTCTGCAATGGCACAACTAGCGTCGTTACCAGACTGTATGACCATTCCTTTGATTAAATCTGAAAAAAGAACTCTTGTTCCTTCTCTAATAAACATCTTAGAACCGCCTTTCTTCCAGCAATTCTCGCTAATTAACACTTCATCTTCTAAACTTACAAATCCTTTTGCTATTTGGTCTGCAGCAACATAACCAGTCATTATTTTGGTAATGCTTGCAGGCTCAATCCTCTCATCAGAGTCATTTTCAGCAAGTATTCTTCCTGATACTGAATCCATCAAAATATAAGTTGAGGCATTTAAGGAAGGAGGCTTTGGAATAAAACTCTCCTCAGAAAAAAGCGAAAGTGTTGAAATAGCGCTTAGTAAAGCTATAAAAAAAGGTAATTTCTTTAATTTTTTCATTTTATAAAAACTTGGATAGTGAGTTGCTAAATTCAAAGACCGCCATCACATATAATTTACTTCTATTGTATCTGGAAATAGATTGATAGTTATCAAAACCAAGCCAGTATTCGTAACCATCTTCAAGATTAAGTGAGATAGGCACAAATTTGAGATTACTAGGAATAATTTTGGTAGCTTCTAGCCCAAATTTTTCTAGCTCAATTTCTGTCATATAGGGTTTGAATGATGATGTAATTTCTTTTACTTCGCTTATGGCTTTAGCTCTCATGGCTATAGGCACATTTGGTTTCCATTTACCTTTCTTGTTAAGGAAGTTAGCGACACTGCCTATAGCATCTACAGGATTATTTAAAATATCTCTCACTCCATCATTATCGAAATCTACGGCGTAGTCCCTATAGCTATCAGGCATAAATTGGCCATATCCCATAGCACCAGCTATTGAACCTTCTATTTCTTCTAGATTAAAGTTCTCTTCTCTGCTTAATAAAAGGAATTCTTCTAGCTGGACTTTAAAGAATTTAGATCTTCGAGGATAATCAAAAGCTAAGGTGGATAGCGAATCTATCACTCTTATATTTCCTTTAATTCTCCCATATCTAGTTTCGATTCCAATAATAGATGCAATAATTTCAGCTGGAACACCGTATATTTTTTCAGCTCTTTTTAAATCCTGTTTATGCGAATTGATAAATTCTTTTCCAGCGGAAATTCTTGATTCATTAACCATAATGCCTCTATACCTTTCCCATGTCATAGTGCCTTCAGGTTGTCTATTCATTATCCTAACAACCCTTTCTTGATATTTTGCGCGTTGAAAAATAGCTTCTAGATAAGGTTTTTCATATCCGTGTTTTTGCGCCATATAGTCTATGAATTCAACAGTTTCATCGTTTTCAGAATAATCGGAATATAAGCTTTGCGAAGCAAATAAGGTAATTATTAGGATTTTGTAATATTTTTTTATATTCATAACTGAGGTCTCTTGGCAGAAAGAATAACCCCAAAAGCCAATAAATGCACAACTATTGAAGTTCCCCCTTGGCTTATCAAGGGTAAAGGCACTCCAACAACAGGAATTATACCGATGACCATTGATACATTAGTTAGAATAAATAAAAGAAAGATGAATCCCAAAGAACAGCATGCAAGTCTTTCGAAAGGAGATTGAGCTGATAAACCAATCTTAAAAATTCGCCATATAATTATTCCATAGACAATAAATAGGCAAGTTATTCCCAATAGGCCAAACTCCTCTCCGATAACAGAAAAAATAAAATCAGAATGACTTTCGGGAATAAAATTAAGCTGGCTCTGGGTACCCTCTAAGTAGCCCTTACCAAAAAAACCTCCAGAACCTATGGCAGTTTGTGACTGAGCGATATTCCAACCATCTCCGAGAGGATCAACGTTACTATCAAAGTAAGTGAGGACCCTTTGTTTTTGGTAATCTAATAAGCTAGACCAAATAAAAGGAGAAACAATTGCCAACATACCTAAATAAGCAGCTATAACCCTGTAAGGCAAACCGGCTAAATATATTGGAATAATTCCAGACGTAAAAACTATTATAGAGGTTCCTAAATCAGGTTGTTCAAAAACCAAGTATGAACACATAAGGGCAGCTAAAGTTGTATAAAGCCAATCTTCTAATCTTATTTTTGATTCCTTCCTATGCAAATAAGCAACAATTGATAGCGGCAAGATCAATCTTATGATTTCAGACGGTTGAAACTGAAAAAACCCCATATCTATCCACCTACTAGTTGTATAGCCTTCAGCTGGATTAAATAGAACATAAATAAGAAGTAAAAGACCAATCCAGTAAGAATGCATCAAAATATTTTTATAAGAGTCAGGTTTTAAATGAGAAATGAAAATCATCATTATTAAACCTGCAAAAACATAAATCGACTGACGCATGACCATCGAAAAGGATTGACCACTTGAGCTGTACAGCATTGCCAAGCCAAAGATAAGGACGGCGATAAGGGCTAGCACCAATGTTATGTCTTTAAAAAAATATCTAAAAGGGTTAAAACTTGTAACTAATGGTTTATTTAGGGAATAATCAAGAGGATTTCTGTTACTCATGATTCATTGATGTTTATTTGATACTGTTCAATAAGACGCTTTGCTATGGGTGCAGCTACGGCACTTCCAGATTCACCATTTTCTACTATAACAACTACAACTAAATTAGGATGAGGGACAGGGCCATAACTTGCAAAAAGAGCATGATCTCTGTTTTTTATATCTTTTCTTATTCCCTCGTATTCTTCTCTTACGGTAAGATCTTGATCAGTAAGGCTTTTGATTTGAGCGGTTCCAGTTTTACCAGCTATAGTTATTCCTCCTTCTTCGTATAAATTATGAGCTGTGCCATTCCAAGAATTGATTACAGAGATCATTGATTTTTCAATAATATTCCAATGTTTTGGGTTTTTAATTTGGACTTCCATCAAAAGGTCAGGCTCATAGTCATCAAGCTGATTATTTCTTATGAGTTTAGGCTGAAAAATCTTTCCTTTATTTGCTATTGCAGACAGTGAAACTGCTAATTGGAGTGGGGTAGAGCTTATGTATCCCTGCCCTATTCCAATATTTATCGTATCTCCTACGAACCAAGCTTCACCAATATTACCTAACTTCCAATTTCTAGTTGGTAGAATACTTTTAGATTCATTAATCAAATCTATACCGCTGATTTGTCCAAAACCAAATCTCAACAAAAATGCTGAAATCCTATCAATGGTAAGCTTTGAAGCAAGTTCATAAAAATAAACATCTGAAGACTCGACGATTGCCTTCTTGAGATCTACTCTTCCGTGCCCATCCTCTTTCCATCCACGATACTTTCTTCCTTCTTCTTTTAGCTGAAAAAAGCCTTTATCTTCTATAATAGTTGACTCAGTAATTAGTTCTTCTTCAAGGCCAAGCAAACCAATAAAAGGTTTTATGGTTGAGGCCGGTGGGTATAAACCAGATATTGCTCGATTAAAGAAAGGTGAGTCCTCTAAGGAAGATTGTGAAACAGGCGAACCACTTTCTGAACCATTTAGAATATTAGGGTTATAGTCTGGTGAACTTACTAGAGCTTTAATAAATCCAGTTGTTGGGTCCAAAGCCACTACAGCTCCTCTCCTATTAGCAAGTTCCTCCTGAGCAATTTTCTGTAATCTTAGGTCAAGAGTGAGTGTCAGATTGAAAGGCTTATCGGGGAAAACTCTATTAATTTCTCTAATCTTATTTCCGTATACATCCACCTCCATCAGGCTAATTCCAGCCTTACCTCTTAGAGTTTTTTCATACGACTTCTCTAGTCCAACTTTCCCAATGAAAGAATCATCAGGATATTCAGCTCTTGATAGAGAAAGTCTTTCATCCATATTTATGAGACCTAAATGACCGATAGCGTGAGAAAAGAGATTTTTATGAGGAAGATATCTTCTTAATTTGGCTTCAAGCTGAATATTAGGTATTGAATTTTTTTGCACTTCATACTTAGCTAATTCCTGTTCACTTAGATTTCGTGCAAGCCAAATTTTTTCTTCATCTTGAATTGAAACCTGTAATTGATCAATTTTTCTATTTTCATCCAAAACTTTGTTACGTAATTTTTCAACTTGGTCCATTGAGGACTTATATAACTTAGTTTTGATATAGAGATCTTTCGTAACTATATTTTCAGCAATAAGAGTTCCATCTTCCAACTTTATAAGACCCCTAGCTGGATATATAGGTACGTTGATTATTCTATTTTTATCTGACTCGGCCTCGTAATTAACTCTATCTAATATAGTTAATTGAAGTATTTTAAATACTCCTGAGATAATCAGGATCAGTAGAAAAAAAAATATTACACCCGATCTGCTTCTCAATGATTGAGTATCTTTTTCATCTCTTCTTAGATCCTGGATGGTTCTCATTAATTTTACTTATGATAAGGATGGTTTTGTGTCATAGACCAAACTCTATAAATTTGTTCCAAGACTAAAACCGGAACAATAGAATGGGGAAAAGTTAATTGAGATAAGGACCAGCAAAAGTCGCATTGCTTTATAAGATTTTGACTTAAACCGTCAGGACCACCGATAATAATAGATAAATCTTTTGAACTGGAGATCCAATTATCAAACTGAAACCTTAATTTCTCAGTACTCATACTCAGTCCTTCTTTGTCTAGGGCAATCACAAATTCATTCTTCTTAACTTTTGATTGTAATAAATTGCTCTCTTTTTCGACAACGTCTAGAACATTATAGTTCCCAATACGGTTTACTGGTTTTAATCCCAGCCAATCAATGCTTATTGATTTATTAAATTTAGATTCATAAGTGCTAAAAGCTTTTTTTGCCCAGTCAGGGCGGCTCGATTCTATTGAAATTAACCTAATTTTCATTAAAGTTCAGGATCCCATAAACTCTCTAGATCATAAAACTCTCTGGCATCTGCTGACATAAGGTGAATGACTACATCTCCTGCATCAACAAGGACCCAATCATCTCCATCCTGTCCTTCAATCTTGATTCCAGAAATTTCTGTTTCTTTTAAGCTCTCCAAGATATGCTCACTTATCGCCGCTATATGTCTATTTGATGTCCCTGACGCAATGACCATAAAATCTGTTATAGAACTAATCTTTGTTACATCTATTGCTATAGGATTTACTGCTTTGATATCTTCTAAAGAATTGATAATTTTATTTTTTAGTTTTTGGGTCATTGCTCTTGATATAAATTTTGATCTTTAATGAATTGATAAACATCGCCATCTAATAACGCAGATACGTCTTCATTATTTGATATCAACTCTCGAATCTTAGTAGAAGTAACTTCGATGGGATCTATTGGCAAAATGAAAATTTTGCCTTTTGAATCTTTAAACTCCTGAAAATTTAAAATTCTTTTAGCTTCTAATAGATTTTGTACGAATGACGTTTCATCAACTTCATATCCCGGTCTTTCCAATATTAGTAAATTAACTTCCTCTAAGAAATTCTCGTACTCGTACCAAGTCTCTATCTTCAAAAAAGAGTCCATCCCCATTATCCATACTAAAGTGTCATTTGGATTCTCTTTCTGAATCTCTTTAAAAGTTAAATAAGCATATGAGGGACTTTTTTTTAAAGTCTCTCTTTCATCAATTATTAGATTATTTATGTGGCTTAGCGCAAGATTAACTAGCTTAATTTTATTGAGTTCATTAATTCTTTTCTCTTTATGAGGAGGAGTGCCATTTGGCAAAATAATGAGTTCATCTAAATCAATTAAATTAAGAAAATTCTCTATTATTTGGACATGTCCTTTATGTATAGGATCAAAAGTGCCACCAAATATACCGATAAGTTTTTTGTTGGCTATTTTAAACTCCTCTTAAGTTTGAATTACCTTTCACAATAAACTTTTGTGACGTTAGTCCCTCTAAGCCCACCGGACCTCTTGCATGAATCTTATCAGTAGAAATTCCAACTTCAGCTCCTAGTCCATACTCAAACCCATCAGCCCAGCATGTGGGCAAGTTATGCATGACAGAACTTGAGTCCACGTTTTTAAAAAAGTATTCAGCTTTATTTGTGTCTTCAGTGACTATTGAATCTGTATGTTGAGATCCGTACTTTTGTATATGATCTATGGCTTCGCTCATATCTTCAACAACTTTTATGGAGAGAATGGGAGCAAGATATTCAGTTAACCAGTCAACTTCTTTAGCTTCAATTGCATTTATAAATTGAAGTGTTTTTTGACAACCTCTAACTTCCACTCCTTCCTTAAAAAATCTATCTTCTAAGCTGGGCAGAAGTAAAGATGCTACTGAAGAATGAACTAAAAGCGTTTCCATGGCACCGCATATTCCATATCTGTAGGTCTTCGCATTAAAAGCAATATTTTCAGCCTTTTTTATATCTGCTGCCTCGTCTATGTATACATGACAAATTCCATCTAAGTGTTTTATTACAGGCACCTTTGATTCATCAGAAATAAGCTGTACCAAACCTTTGCCTCCTCTGGGAATGACTACGTCCAAATAATCATCTAGATGCAGTAAAGTTTTTACAGCTTCTCTATCAGTGGTCTCTACGAGCTGAATACATTCCTTGGGTAAACTGGCTTTTTTAAGACCTTCTTGTAAGCAGTTCCAGATGATCTTGTTAGAAAGAATGGCTTCTGATCCTCCTCTTAATAGGCAGGCATTTCCAGATTTAAGGCAGAGTGCTGCAGCATCTGCAGTAACATTTGGTCTTGATTCGTATATTATTCCAACAACTCCTAAGGGCACTCTCATTTTACTAACTTCAATTCCCGAAGGCGTAGGATCTAAATCAGTAATTTCTCCTACAGGATCAGGTAACTCAGAAACAACCTGTAATCCAGAGATCATAGAATTAATTCTGCTGTCATTTAGTTCTAATCTATCTATGAGAGCTGATCCTATAGATTTTTGTTTAGCTGAATCTAAGTCTTTTTTATTTGTGCTTAATATTTCATCCCTATGAGATTCTATTTGTTCCGAAATGCAACTCAGTGCCTCATTTTTTTGCTCTAAGGAAGCTTGGGCTAAGATTAAAGAAGCTTCTTTTGCTTCAGATCCTAACCGATTCATATAAGTATTTATTTCTTTACTCTGAGTCATTGTTGAATATTCTACCTAAGTATCTATGCTTTCAAAGACTTAAGATGTTCGAATTTAACGAAATAATAATTTGGCTTGAGGATAATCCTCAATGGATTGGCCTAGGAATTATAGGAGCTTCATTTATAGAATCCTTTGCTTTAATAGGAATAATTATTCCTGGTGTTGTTTTACTTGCTTTGATATCCGGATTAGCTTCTTCTTCTATAAGTATTTATGAAGTAGTTTTATTGGCATATGTATCTAGCTTCCTTTCAGATATTGCTAGCTTCTTCTTGGGCTATAGCTTAAGAAATTCACTTAGAAAAATCTGGCCGTTTACAAAATATCCTCATTTTCTTCAAAATGGACAGGCATTCTTTAAAAAGTATGGGATGGTTGGTCTTTTTGTAGGAAAGTTTATAGGTCCAATTAGGCCCCTACTTCCTATTACTGCAGGATCTTTAAACATGAATTTAAAGAAATTCTTCTTAGTCGAGATTCTTTCTTGTTTTTTATGGGCATTAGTTTATACCATACCTGGTTACTATGCTGCGCAAGCCTTGGTCTCAGAGAATATCAACCTAGTTGATTCCCTTTTGATTTTGATTGGAGTTGTTGTTTTATTTATATTAATAAGATACTTTAATAAAAAATATACATAACTATGACAAATTTATACCCAGATCATCCAAATTTAAGAGGTAATTACGCTCCTTTAAGAATGGAGTGTAATATTCAAGATCTCATCATTGAGGGAGAAGTTCCTAGAGATTTATTCGGTAGTTACTACAGAAATGGTCCAGATCCGCAATTTCCTCCTATGGGAGGAGACTACCACTGGTTTGCAGGCGATGGGATGATACATGCGTTCCATTTTGAAAATGGTAGGATTTCTTATTTAAACCGATGGGCCCAAACTTCTAAGTGGAAACAGGAGAGAAAAGCTGGCAGATCACTCATAAATGCTCTTAATCCCATGGATCCTGATCCAGAATTTAATTTTGAAGGTGAAGATGGAACTGCAAATACCAATATAGTTTTCCACTCAGGCAAACTATTGGCGCTTGAAGAAGGTCATAAACCTTTTGAACTTGACCCTTTAACCTTAGAGTCAAAAGGTGCCTGGAACTATAAAGGAAAACTAGACTCAGCAATGACTGCACATCCAAAGATAGACCCAAAAACTGGAGAGATGATAGGTTTTAGCTATGGTTTTGGGGTAAATAAAATGAGCTACTTTGTAGTTAACTCAGAAGGGATAATGACTACATACAAAGAGTTTAAAACGCCTTACTCAAGTATGGTGCATGACTTTGTAGTTACCACCAAACATGTTATTTTCCCGATATTTCCTTTAATTATTGATTTTAATCTAGCAGCAAGCGGTAAATCACCTATTGCTTGGGATGTTAATCGCCCGAGTCAAATAGGTATAATGCCAAGAGATGGTTCAACTGAAGATATAAAGTGGATAGAAAGCGATCCATGTTTTGTCTTCCATCCAATGAATGCCTTCGAAGATGGAGATAAAATAATTGCTGATATGATGCAATTTGAAGAGGCACCTATGTTTCCTCATTTAGATGGATCAAGACCTGATCTTAAAAAAGGTGAAGCCAGATTGAATAGATGGGAAATTGATCTAAGTTCAAACTCGGGTTCAATAAAAAAGCAGTATCTCGACGAAAGCATTGGCGAATTTCCAAGGCTAGACGAAAGAAAAACAATGTCTAAGTACAGATATGGATATTATGCTTCAAATAATGGAGATTCTCCTAAAGGGGTAAGCTTCAATACAGTAACTAGTTATGACTATGATACAGGCCATAAAGATAGTTTTACTCTTTCTGAGTTTGATGCTGTAGGTGAACCAATATTTGTTCCAAAAAATCAGGAATCTAAAGAGGGAGAAGGTTATTTAATCGCACTTTCTTACCTGGGCAAAGAGAATCGTTCAGATTTGATGATCTTTGATGCACAAAATGTTTCCAGTGGGCCGCTTGCAAAGGCTATGCTACCCCATAGAATTCCTTATGGTTTCCATGGAAACTGGAGACAAGGTTAACCGCCTAATCTTTTAATCAAAACCTTTAAATAATCTAGCTTATCTCGGTTGTTTTCGAATTCTAGAATTGTTTGTTTCTCTTGAGGTCTCAGAGGAAGCACACTCGCCAGGATATAACAAACACTTATGGAACTATGGAGATCAAGATCCAAGTTAAGCTTTTTAATTTCGGGATGATTTGTAATTTCTTTGACCATATTCCATAAATCTAGGTATTTCGGCTCATTTGATAGATTGTCATCTTCTTCGTTAATCCTTTCTATTTTTCCAAGCAATAATTCATCTTCCTTTTTCCATACATCTTTAATCCTGATCTTATATTTACCCTGAACCGTTATGCCTAGTAAGCCATTATCAAGTTTATTAAAATCAACTATCTCGACATAAGTAGCAATTTTATGATGAGGAAGATGATCATTATTTTCTTCGTTAAAATCATCTTTAAATAGGACAATACAAAAACCCTCAGAATTAGCTAGACATTCACTCACCATATCAATATATCTAGGCTCAAATATCTGTAAAGGCAAATAGGCACCCGGCAAAACATTCACAGATAAAGGAAATAAAGCTGAAGAGGTTTCTTTTTCCATTAATTATATTTTTCTAAAAGTTTTTTGGAGAGGTTATCAAAATTGCCATTAGACATAATAAGCAAAATATCACCTGCAACAAATAATGAATCGATACCATCTACAAAATTGTCAACATTACAAATATCAGAAAACTTTGATGGATTCTTATTAATAATTCCTTTGACTTGTTCAGAATCATCTCCTTTCCAAAAGATAAGGTCAGCAGCGGAAACTGAATGCAGTAATTGCTCATCATGAAAACCTGATTTCATAGTATTTGACCTCAGTTCAATTGCAGCTAGTAAGCGTTTTTTTGGAAATTTCTTCCTCAGGCCATCTAGGGTTGTTTTGATAGCTGTTGGGTGGTGAGCAAAGTCCTCTATAATCATGAGGTCTTCCGTATCCAAAATAATATCTTGTCTCTTTGAAACACCTTGAAACTTTTCTAGTGAAGACAAAGAATCTTTCAACGAAATCCCATATTGTTTTGCTGCTAAAGCTGCTGAGATCGCATTTCTTGCGTTGTGCTCACCAAACATCTCCCAATCTATTCGACCTTGTTCTTGATCAATTTTATAGGTAGTTTGCTTTGAATCATCATTGAATATTACTGAATTTTTGTTATTACTATTTACGTCATAACTTATTAATTTGCTCCAAGTACCCATGTCGAGAACTTTTGAGATATTTGAATCATCATTTGGAAAAATAATCTGTGCTTCCTTTTTTAAAGTCCTTAGTAAGTGATGAAATTCTCGAAAAATATAAGATATATCAGGAAATATATCTGCATGATCAAATTCTAAGTTGTTTAAGATCAAAGTATCTGGTTTGTAGTGAATGAATTTTGATCTTTTGTCAAAGAATGCTGTGTCATATTCATCCGCCTCAATGACGAATATATCTTCACTCCCAAGTCTCGCAGACTTTTCAAAGTCTTTCGGTTTTCCTGCTATCAGATAGCCGACATCAATATTATTATCTTCAAATATCCAAGCGATCATAGCTGTAGTGGTAGTTTTGCCATGAGTTCCTGATACTGCGATAACTTTCTTATCTTTTATAACATAATCATAAAGCCATTCGGGACCCGAAATAAGATTAGATTTTTTAGAGAGTAAATATTCCAATGCTGGATTGCCCCGGGAGATTGAATTCCCAATTACAAAGTAATCAGCGACAGGGAGATCAGAGGAGTCATAGCCTTCGATTATTTCTATGCCCATGTCCTTCAGATGATCCGACATTGGAGGATATATATTTTCATCACATCCGGAAATCTCTATACCCTTCTCTTTCCCCATCAAGGCAAGACCGCCCATAAAAGTTCCACAAATACCAAGTATATGAACTCTTTCTTTAGACATGACTTCATTATAACTATCAAGAATGATTACAAGATAGATTTGTTTTAAAGTATTATTCTTACAATGAAGTCTCAGAATGCAATCTATGCTCAATCAGGAGGGGTTACTTCTGTTATTAATGCAACTGCCTCTGCGGTAATAGAGGCTTCTAGAAAATCAAAGAAAATTAATAAGCTTTATGCTGGTAAGGATGGAATCATTGGGATACTCAATGAAGAGCTAATTGATACCAGTCTGGAAAATTCTTTGGATATCAAAAAATTAATGCACACTCCAGGAGGTGCTTTTGGTTCCTGTAGACATAAACTCAAAGACATCAATCAAAGCAAAAGAGAATATGAAAGACTCATTGATGTTTTTAAGGCTCATGACATCGGTTACTTTTTTTACAATGGCGGAGGTGATTCTCAAGATACCTCAAACAAAATCGCCCAATATACAAAAGATGCAGGATTTCCCGTCACCTGTATTGGCATACCAAAAACAATAGATAATGACTTGCCCTATACGGATAACTGTCCTGGTTTTGGATCCGTTGCAAAGTATATTGCCACATCAACTAAAGAAGCGGCTTTAGATGTAAAAAGTATGTCTAAGAGCTCAACCAAAGTATTTATCTTTGAGGTTATGGGCAGGCATGCAGGATGGTTGGCTGCTTCTGCAGGTCTTGCTAAATCAAAAAATAACTCTGCTCCTCATATTATCCTACTTCCTGAAATAGACTTTAATGAAAAATTATTTCTAAAAAAAGTAAAAGAAGTTGTAAAAAAAGAGAATTATTGCGTCATTGTCGTTTCTGAAGGAGCTAAATACAAGAATGGAAAATTTCTTGCGGATGCAGGGACAGTGGACTCATTTGGTCATAAACAACTTGGCGGGGTTGCACCTCGTATTGCTGAAATGATAAGCAATAAATTAGGCTTTAAATATCATTGGGCAGTCTCAGACTATTTACAACGTTCTGCTAGACATATTTCATCCCAGGTAGATTTAGATCATGCATATGCAGTGGGAAAAGCAGCTGTTGAATACGCTTCTTCGGGAGAAAACGCGATTATGCCAATAATAGTTAGAAAAAAAACTAAGTCATATTCCTGGGAAGTTGGAAAAGTTGCATTGAGCAAAGTGGCAAATATAGAGAAGAAGATGCCTAGAAATTTCATCTCAAAAGATGGTTTTGGAATTACTCAGTCCTGTAAAAATTATCTAAGCCCATTAATTCAAGGTGAAGCTTGGGCGCCATTTGAAGATGGTGTGATTCAAACTGCCTCTTTGAAAAATAAACTTATAAGAAAAAAGCTTAGAAATTTCAAAATTTAAGTTACAACTTTAAATTCAATTTCTGCATTTTTTAATCTATCTACCAATACCTCTCCTAGTCCGACAGCAGAGGTTAGAACTCCTCCATACTCCGGACCACCGGGCAAGTTGTCAGAACGTGCAAGAGCCATTGCGGATTCACAAACTAATTTAGCCGTAGACTTATAACCCGGATCTCCAGACCCATACATCGAACAAATCTTCTTTTCATTATCTTCAGAACGAGCTACAAAAGTAGCCCTAAACCAACCATTATCTTGTGTTTCTTGACTAGGTCCTTCTCCTGGTTTGGGTAGAAAAGGTCTTACTAAATGTTTTATTGGAGAGCTTAAAACTATAAAACCGATTATGAGTCCTATCGAAGCTAATCTTGCATTTCTTTTTGAAGAAAATAAACCATGTTCTCCAAAAGTAAAATTGTTTCCATAGGGTCTTTGATTCTGCTCCATTAGAGCGGCTGATCGTCTTACAACTCTTGTATTGGCTACAGCCATTACGCCTACACCGGCCCATCCATCAAGGCCATCAACTTTCTCTACCTTAAATCCGTCTTTAGAATTTTCCCTCTGCTCATCTGATACTGTATCTTTAGGATTCAAAACAAAAGGGTCTCTCATTTCTTTTCCAACGCCATCCATAGTAAATATTGTCTCGGTTGTTCCGCCCGATGCCCCGCCTTGAGCTTCATGATAGACGTCTACTCTTGATACAGGTTTGTCAAATTGAGAAATAGTAAAAAAAGCTCCGATATCAGAAGGTATAGAATCATAACCGCAAGATGGAATAATTCTTATTCCTTTAGAAGCAGCTTCTTCATGATGTTTATCAATTAAACCTTTTACCCAATGATTCTCTCCAGTTATATCAGTATAGTGAGAGCCTTCTTCAACACATGCTTGAACTAGCAAAGAGCCATATCTTGCAAATGGCCCAGCAGTAGATAACACAACTTTAGTTTGACTTGTTATTAGTTTTAAAGCATCTATGTCTGCTCCATCAGCGACAACTACGTCACAATTGAGATTAAAATCTGATTTAATTTGCTGAAGTTTCTCTTTATTTCTTCCTCCAATTGCCCAAAGCAAATCAGGATAATTATCTCGGATGTATTTACAACAAATCTGACCAGTAAAACCGGTAGCTCCGTAAAGAATTATTTCGTACTTTTTATCCATTATTTTTAATTATTCTTCCGACTCCTCCAAAAGTGATTATAGTCTCTCCATCCACAGTTATGTCACCTTCTGAAAAACCTAATGATTTACCAATTTTTTTTGGTTTACAGCGGATTAAGAGTTTGCTGCCTATAGGTGCAGGGGCTAAAAACTCCGAATGAAAGCTAACCGTCGTCACTAAACTATTTCTGTCTTTCATCATAGAAGATGTCAGACAAAAATCAGCTAATGCCATTAGTGCTCCACCATGTGCTGAGTTGTAAAAATTACTATGCTCCTCTTTAGCGAAGAAGATCATAAATAATTGATCATCCTCTTTTTTATAAAACCCCGGACCTAAATTTTCTATATGAGGTTGGGGAATTTTTAACTCCTTGAAGCCGTCTGGTATTTCTTGATCTGTCATAGCTTGATTATAATCCTAGTATGCATGAAATAAATGGGGAAGTTTAATTTAAAGGAAACAAGTTTTATGAGTGGAATTCTAGAGGGCGTAAAAGTTTTAGATTTTGGAAGATATATTGCAGGACCATTCTGTGGTGCTCTGCTTGCAGACTATGGTGCAGAAGTTATCAGAATAGAAAGAGTTAGCGGAAGTGAAGATAGATATGTAACACCTGTAACAAAAGATGGACAGGGTGCAATGTTCCTTCAGCTTAATCGGAATAAAATGGGTTTAACATTAAATCCAACTAAGGATAAAGGTAGGGAAATAGTAAGAAGACTTGTAGAAAATTCTGATATTGTCATTGCAAACTTACCAGAACAGACACTCAAATCAATGGGTCTTGACTATGATGATCTTAAATTAATAAATCCAGGAATAATACTGACTTCAAACACAGCTTTTGGAACAACCGGTCCTTATGCAGAAAGAGTTGGATTTGACGGCGTTGCTCAAGCTATGTCAGGAGCTATGGATATGACCGGGCAGCCGGATCAACCAACCAAAGCATATGCACCTTATGTAGATTTTTGTAGTGCCTCGCTTGCAGCCTTTGGAACTCTATTAGCTTATTTGGAAAAACAAAAAACTGGTAGAGGTCAGAGAGTTCAAACATCTTTATTACAAACAGCGCTTACAACAACTAATAGTCTTTTAATCGAACAAGAAATACTAAATGTTAATAGGGTTGCATCTATGAATAGAGCCCAGACATCAGGTCCATCAGATACATTCAAAACAAAAGATGGATGGATCCTTGTTCAGACCGTAGGAGGTCCACTTTTCGAAAGATGGGTCAACCTGATGGGTGAAGATGATTGGTTAACTGATGAGAGGTTTAAAGATGACTTAAGTAGAGGCGAAAACGGAGAAATAATAAGTGCAAGGATGTCAGATTGGTGTGCAGAAAGAACATCTCAAGAAGCCATAGAAGCTCTAGAGAGTTCAAGAATTCCAGTAGGAGAAGTACTAAAAGCAAAACAGACACTTAATGAAGAACATATTCTCAAAAAGGGGTCTTATATTAAAATGAGTTACCCAACCATGGACAAAGAATACTCGGTAGTTGGTCCTGCAATAGAATTATCAGAAAATCCAGGACAAATTAAGACTAGATCGCCTGAATTAGGTGAACATAATGTAGAAATTCTGTCTAGCCTTGGCTACACTCAAGAAGATATAGAGCAATTTAAAACGGATAGAATTATCTAGGAGAGCGATATGGACTTTAAACTATCTGACCAGCAAAAAGAACTTCAAGATACTGCAAGATCATTTGCTCAAAATGAAATGGTTGAAGTGGCTAACTCAATGGAACAAACCAGTGAGCCACTTTCTAAGGAATGGCTAAAAAAATACTCAGAAATGGGTTTTTTAGGCATCAATGTTTCTGAAGATTATGGTGGACTAGGTTTATCTAATTTAGATGCGCTCCTTGTCATGGAAGAATTCGCTAAAGTTTCTTCAGCAGTCGCATTTCCAATATTTGAAAGCTGTGTTGGTCCTGTTAAGGCAATAGAGCATTTTGCTTCTGAAGAATTAAAACAGAAGGTCATTCCTGAAGTTTGTGCAGGAAATATAGTAGTTGCTGTCTCAATGTCAGAACCAAATGCAGGTTCAGCCTTGACTGATCTGACTACCAAAGCTGAAATTAAGGATAATAAATTTATTCTAAATGGTACTAAAAGATGGTGTTCTGGTGGAGGTCATTCTGAGGGTTATGTTGTTTATTGCAGAATGTCAGATGATCCGGGTGCAAATGGTATTGGAGCAGTTTATATCGAGAAAGATACTCCTGGAGTAAGTTTTGGTCAGCAAGAAAAACTCATGGGTTGGAATGGCATACCCTCAGCGGACATTTATTTTGATAACGTAGAAGTACCGGTTGAAAATATAATTGTTGAAGCTAATGGTGGTTTTAAAAAACTAATGGAAGCCTTCGATCTGGAGAGGTGTGGCAATGCGATAATGTGTTTAGGACAAGCTTCTGGAGCATTAGAGAGTGCAATTGACTATGTTCAAGAGAGAGAACAATTCGGTAAGCCTATTGTTGAATTTCAAGCTGTCCAAATGAAATTAGCGGAAATGGCAATGAAAGTTGAAGCATCAAGGCTTCTTATTCACCGAGCAGCTCATAATGCCCAAGAAGGTTTTCCAAGTATCTTTGAGTCGAGTGTTGGAAAATGTTTTTCAAATGAAACAGCTAGAGAAGTAGTTGCATCTGCTATGCAGCTAATGGGTGGTTACGGATTTAACAAAGAATACTCTATGGAAAGAAAATACAGAGACGTTTGGGGCTGGGGAATAGCTGGTGGAACTATAGATATTCAAAAGATAAATATCACTTCGGCAATGGTGGGAAAAAGATTTAACCAAAGAAAGTAGTTACTTTAATTCCAGAATTATTCTTTCAAGGTTTTCTACCAATTCTTCTTTTTCATCTTCAGTAAGAAAGTCACCTATTGGAACGCGCTCTCCTTTTGAAGAAACTACTATATGCGCTGGATACCATGGATGCTCAGGTCGCTCTACCGAAACAAAAGACCACATCCTAAAATATTCCCAAACTTGGTCTCGTTTTCCTTTTCCTTTTTCAATTTTTAATGTTTCTTTTGTTAGGGTTATCACTTCTTGCTTATAGGTATTTTTCATAACTAAATAAACGCATACACCAACAAAAAGTATTTCTAATCCTGCAAATGGCAGAATCATGGTGGCACCGGCTAAGGCAAAACCAATGCCGATTGATAAACATGTGAATGCTATTATGAGGATAAAAATCAAACTAGATTTCCAATCAGAAGACTGATTGGGACGAAGCAATATCCTGTATATTTTATCTTCTAAGTTATTTTCAATTTTGACCATATAAAAAGGGTATCTATAATACTACTCTCTCGCCCAATAAACTTCAGTGAATGAAACAAAATAGTAAAAACAATAAATTAAGAGGGGTATATGACAGCGTCATGTTACCCAATTATTCTCCCGCAAATTTCGTGCCGAAGAAAGCAGAGGGATCTCTTGTTTGGGATCAAGATGATAAAGAATACATAGATTTTGGAGGAGGAATTGCCGTCAATTCCTTAGGGCATTCACACCCCTCTCTGATCAAGGCACTGACTGATCAGTCAAAAAAAATATGGCATCTTAGTAATTACTTAACAAATGAACCAGCGATTAAATTAGCAAATAAACTAACTGAGTTAACTTTTGCAGAAAATATTTTTTTTAGTAATTCGGGATCAGAGGCTAATGAAGCTGCTGTAAAAATAGCCAGAAAATATCACTCTTCGAGAAATGAAAATAGAAATGAAATAGTTTCTTTTCAAAACTCTTTTCATGGAAGATCCCTTTTAAATATCTCTCTAGGAAGTTCTGAAATGCACAGGAATGGATTCGAACCCTTAATGCCTGGAATCAAACACGGAACATTTAATGACTTATCATGTTTAGAAGAGCTTATTACTGATCAAACTGCAGCCGTTATTCTTGAACCAGTTCAAGGAGAGGCTGGGGTCTTCAAAGCGACAAATGACTTTATGACAAAACTCAATGAGGTGACATCTGAAAAAGGTGCTCTTCTAATAATTGACGAAGTACAAAGTGGAGTTGGGAGAATGGGAAGCCTCTATGGATACATGAACTATGGCATTCAACCCGACATAGTGACATCCGCCAAGGGATTAGGTGGTGGAATACCTATTGGGGCCACACTAACGACAAAAGTTATTGGCGAGAGTATGCAGCCAGGCACTCATGGCTCAACCTTTGGAGGCAATCCAATTGCCTGTGCAGTCGCTCATGAAGTATTAAATATAGTAAGTGATGAAAAATTTCTTAATGATGTCAATGAAAAGGAGAAATTATTTTTAAATCTTTTATCTGAGTTAGAGAGTCAGGGAGTCTTCTCAGATATAAGGTCGGCGGGATTATGGATTGGTTGCGATTTAGTAGATAAAAGTGCTAATGAAGTATTAGATCAAGCATATGAACAAGGTTTAATATTAGTTTCCGCTGGTTCAAATTGCCTTAGGCTAGCTCCTGCTCTAAATATCCCGAATTCGGAAATAGAAAAAGGTGTTGAGATATTAAAACAAGTTTTATTAGGGGAATAATATGAAATATAGAAACTTAGGCAAATCGGGTCTGAAAGTTTCAGAACTATCATTCGGATCATGGGTAACTTTCAACAAACAAGTAGATACCAAGCTTGCTGAATCGATGTTTGGAACTTGCCTAGATGCTGGTGTTAACTTCTTTGATAATGCTGAAGGATACGAAAGAGGAGAATCTGAAATTGTAATGGGAAAGGCATTAAAAGCCCTAACAAATCCTAGAGACTCTTATTGCGTTTCTTCAAAGGTATTCTTTGGAGCGAAAGAAAATCCATTACCAACTCAAATCGGTCTTAGCAGAAAGCATATAACCGAAGCCTGTCATCAAGCATTAGAAAGACTACAAGTAGATTATCTTGATCTCTTTTTCTGTCATAGGGCCGACCCTGATACACCGATAGGTGAAACTGTATGGGCGATGCATAATCTAGTTACCCAAGGTAAAGTTTTGTATTGGGGAACTTCAGAGTGGACTGCTGAAGAAATTACAGAAGCGTACGAATTTGCTTTTACGAATCACTTAACTCCTCCTTCTATGGAGCAACCACAATATAACCTGCTCGATAGAAATAGATTTGAAAACGAATACGCACAACTCTACGAGAAGTATGGTCTTGGCACCACTATCTGGTCTCCATTAGCTTCTGGTGCTTTAACAGGAAAATATCTTGATGGTATTCCAGAGGGCTCAAGAGCAACCTTATCCGGTTATGAATGGCTCAAAAAAAGTATGGTAGAGTCTGATCGAGGTCAGGAGAGGATGGGAAGAGTCACAAAGATAGCTCCTATTGCAGAAAAGCTAAATATCAGTATGTCAAAACTTGCTATAGCCTGGTGTTTGCTAAATAAAAACGTCTCGACTGTAATCTTAGGAGCCTCCAAACTTGAGCAATTAAAAGAAAATCTGGAGAGTACCGAAGTTATTCCTTTAATTGATGAGAATATACAAAAAGAATTATTATCTATTTAAATCTTTAGTCTTAACTCAAAGTCTACATCTCCCGTAGCTGAGTGTTCATCCAGCATTCCATTAAGATGCTGAATCATTTCATCTTTCATCTCACAGGATCTTCGTGTACTCATATCGACATTGACCAAAATATTTTCTGTTATTGCAGAAACCTCACCGGACTCATTAAGAATAACCCCTCCATAATGGATTAATTTTGGTTTGATCGCAAAGTACCTAAAACAAGGCAAAGCAATTTCACCTTTTTTCATCTCTTTCAAATATCTTATATTCATTTCTAGAGTAAAGAATGAATAACCTTCCTTGAAGTAATCAGAGTTAAACCCTAAATTAGAATAAAAAGGAAACTCATCTTCAAAAATTTGAGCATAATAGATTACGTTCATATGACCGTTAAGATCACACATTTCTTCGGTGATAGTTACCTCATTACCTAAAGATGGAAATTTTTCTTTCATTGATTTCTCCAATTAAAAGTATATTTCTTTTTTAAAATTAAGACTGTAAGTTTTCTGGAGTGACTACCTCAACTTTATCGACTTTTCTAAAGCCTTTCGGTAAGAAGTTTCCTCTTCGTCCTCTGTTGCCATAAAAATTTTCTAAATCCTTGAACTTAATTGTGAAATGTCGTTTTCCACTTATCAACTTTAACTCCCTGCCTTCACTTATTACAGCCAACTCTTGTAAAAATTCTTCACCAGATTCAAAGTTTGCTTTTGGAATTCCAATAATTTTATTACCTTTACCTCTGGCTAATTGAGGTAATTCAGAATGAGGAAAGACTAGCATACGACCTTGATTTGATATGGCAGCTAGCACATCTTTTTCATCTTCTATTAGTTTGGGAATCAAAACTTTTGCATTCTCTTGAACCCGTATTGCAGCTTTTCCAGATTTATTTTTGGTTTGCAAGTCTCCAAGATTTGCTAAGAATCCATATCCTGACGAAGTTGCTAAGACAATCTTTTCTTCGATTGTTCCAGAAATTACTCCCATGAAAGTTTCACCGGATTCTGCATTTAATCTTCCAGAAAGGGGTTCCCCTTGTCCTCTTGCAGATGGAAGTGAATGACAAGGTAACGTGTACGCCTTACCTTTTGAATCAAAGAATACAGCATTCTGATTGTTTCTCGATAAGGCTGATGAAAAATAACTATCCCCTTCCCTATAATTCAAAGATTCTGGATCAATTTCATGTCCTTTTGCAGCCCTTATCCAGCCTCTTTCTGACAAAACAACCGTAACTGGATCAGACGATATCAATTCTGTTTCATCGAAAGCGGAAGCTTCCTCTCTTGTGACTATAGGACTGTTCCTTTGATCTCCATAAATCTCTGCATCAGCTTTCAACTCTTTTTTGATTAAAGTCTTGAGGCGAGTTTTGGAACCTAATAACTTTTCTAAATCTTTCCTCTCGGAGTCAAGATTACTCTGTTCTTCTTTTATTTTTATTTCTTCAAGCTTCGCAAGTTGTCTCAGTCTTATCTCTAAAATAGCATCAACTTGGACTACGCTTAATTTAAACTTTTTCTGTAATACTTTCTTCGGGTCATCTTCATTTCTGATGATATCAATCACCTCTTCGATATTTAGATAGATAACTAGAAGACCCTCAAGTATATGAAGTCTATCTAAAACCCAATCCAACCTATATTGAAGTCTTCTCGTTACTGTTTGAGATCTAAATTTTAGCCATTCTTTTAGAACAAGCTTAATATCTCTTGTCTGAGGTTTACCATTAAGGCCAATAAGATTCATATTTACCCTATAGTTCTTTTGAAGATCTGTTGTGGCAAACAAATGTTTCATAACTGCATCTTTATCAACTCTGTTAGATTTCGGTACTAGCACTAATCTAGTAGGGTTCTCTTCATCGCTCTCATCTCTTAAATCTACTATCATGGGAAGCTTCTTTGCATCCATTTGAAGTGCTATTTGTTCCAATATCTTTGAACTTGATGTTTGATGAGGCAAGGCAGTAATGACAATTTCACCATTTTCAATACTATAAGTAGACCTCATTCTTACAGACCCTCTACCGGATTGATAAATTTCTTTGAGTTCTTCTTCAGATGAAATTATTTCAGCTTGAGTCGGGAAATCAGGTCCGGGAATAATTTTATAAAGTTCTTCAACAGAAACTTTAGGTTCATCCAGGATTTTAATACATGCGTTTACAACTTCATTTAGGTTGTGAGGAGGTATGTCAGTTGCCATTCCGACAGCTATGCCTGTAGCGCCATTCAATAATAGATTTGGTAACCTCGCTGGTAATACAGTAGGTTCTAGAAGTGTTCCATCGAAATTACTATCCCAATCTACAGTACCTTGCCCAAGCTCTTCCAAAAGACTTTTCGCATATGGCGAGAGACGGCACTCGGTATATCTCATTGCAGCAAAAGATTTTGGATCATCTATGGAGCCCCAATTGCCTTGACCATCAATAAGAGGATATCTGGTCGAGAAAGATTGAGATAGAAGGACCATTGCTTCGTAAGCGGCAGTATCGCCATGAGGATGAAATTTACCTATTACATCTCCTACCGTCCTCGCACTCTTTTTATATTTAGCTGCTGAACTTAGACCTAACTCAGACATAGCATAGATAATTCTCCTTTGTACAGGTTTAAGTCCATCACCTATATGGGGTAAAGCTCGATCAAGGATGACGTACATTGAGTAATCAAGGTATGCCTTCTCGCTAAACTGACTTAAAGATTGCTGTTCAAGTTTTTCAGACATTAGCTAAGTTTCCTTTATCTTCAAGCCATTCTTTTCTATCTTGAGACCTCTTTTTTGATAGCAACATATCAACCATTTGAGATGATTTATCTCCATTTTTAACTGTAAGTTGAACCAGTCTTCTTGCTCCAGGCAACATAGTAGTCTCTCTCAGTTGGGAAGCATTCATTTCTCCTAGACCTTTAAATCTTTGAACTTCTATTTTTGTCCTTTTATTTTTCTTCTGTAATTCATCCACCAATTTATCTTTTTCTGGATCATCTAAAGCGTAATACACATCTTTCCCTTGATCAATTCTGTAGAGAGGTGGCATCGAAACGAAGACTCTTCCTGCTTCTACTAAAGGTCGGAAATGCTTCAAGAAAAGAGCACATAATAAAGTGGCAATATGTAGTCCATCCGAATCTGCATCAGCTAAAATACAAACTTTGCCATATCTGAGTCCATCTAAATTATTGCTTCCGGGTTCAACGCCAAGAGCGATTGCAATGTTATTGACCTCTTGAGATGCTAATACTTCACTTACGTCTACTTCCCAAGTATTCATAATTTTGCCTTTGAGTGGGAGAATAGCTTGGAAGTTTCTGTCTCTTGCCCTTTTGGCAGATCCGCCAGCTGACTCTCCCTCCACTAAAAATAGTTCTCCTTGCTCTGGATCATCACTAGTACAGTCAGTTAATTTTCCTGGTAATGCGGGTCCTGATACTATTTTTTTTCTATCAACTTTCTTATTGCTCTTTTGTCTAGCTTGAGCATTAGCAATACATATTTCTGCAATAGTTTCACCTTCTTCTGTATGTTGATTGAGCCAAAGACTGAAAGAGTCTTTAATAATCTGTGAAGAAATATTTGTGAATTCTTTAGATGATAATCTCTCCTTGGTCTGACCAGTAAATTGAGGATCTTTTACTTTTGCCGAGATTATGGAACTACAGTTTAGCCAAATATCATCAGCCGTTAATTTAACACCTCTGGGAATTAAGCTCCTAAAATCACAAAACTCTTTTAGAGCTTCAGTAAGTCCTGATCTAGTGCCATTTACATGA
Organism: uncultured SAR86 cluster bacterium; assembly: GCA_902537425.1. Classification (GTDB taxonomy): domain Bacteria; phylum Pseudomonadota; class Gammaproteobacteria; order Magnimaribacterales; family Magnimaribacteraceae; genus Magnimaribacter. The sequence goes on from CACBBD010000001.1 coordinate 76,742, forward strand.
GTCCCTCCCTGAGAAGTAGGAATTAAGTTAACATAACTCTCAGATATAGGATCAGCTATTCCTTGTACCCATTGTAGTGCCCACGTAAGACCTCCATCATCTGAAAGATACTCACCTTCAAAAGGATCTGAAGGAACTACTTCCCCTCCTTGATTTGAAGCAGCTAGATAAGAGGCGAGTCCGTCTACAAAACACCAACTTTCTGAATTTCCTGTATTTTCATCAAAAAAAGAAATCTTTAAACCCGGCGATAGAACTGCTTTGGCCTTTAAGGCTGCAGTTAGTTGAGATACAGATATTTTAGCATTATCAAAATACTGTGGATCAGCTAAAAAAGTCACCTTAGTGCCAGTGTTCTTTTGTCCCACGCTATCGATAGTTTTGAGATCTATCTTTTTTTCACTATCTTCAAATCTTATTGAATATTTTTTTCCATCTCTTTTTATTTCTGCTTCCAGATAGAGTGACAGAGCATTAACAACAGAGACGCCAACTCCGTGAAGGCCTCCTGAGAATTTATAATCTTCATTAGAAAACTTTGCCCCAGCATGTAGCCTAGTAAATATCAATTCAACCGCAGGTATACCTTCATCAGGATGAATATCAACCGGCATACCTCTTCCGTCATCCTCTACACTCAAAGATCCATCTTTGAACAAACAAACACTGATCTTAGATGCAAAGCCTCCAAGAGCTTCGTCAATACTATTGTCTATTACTTCAAGAGCTAGGTGATTTGGACGAGATGTCTCGGTGTACATGCCCGGCCTTTTTTTGACAGGATCAAGCCCAGAAAGGACTTCAATTGACTTTGCAGTATATTCTCTTGCCATTTGGTTTTGGCATATTATAACCTCTGGGTAGCAAACTGAGTGACTAGAAATTAAATATTATTTAGAGATGAAGATTTATTTATTACTATCAATCATAGGATTATTATTAAGCTTCATTGAAAAAGAATAATGTGAAAATAAAAATTACTCGTTTTGTTGATGAACCAATAATACCTCCATTTCTTGATCAGGAGATCGGCTCTAATATAAATGGTCCTTCTTTAATAAGAGCACCTGATTGGATTGAAGGCTTAGGAAAATACTATTTGTACTTTGCAGATCATAAAGGAGATAACATTAAACTTGCCTATTCAGATAAACTTGAAGGTCCCTGGAAGATCTTAAGTGGAGGGACATTAAAACTCGAGAATTCATATTTTTTAAATGAAAAACCATCCATTCCTGATGATTTCAATGTTAATGACTTGGGAGATAGAGATGCCCATGATGATCTTATCGCACACATACCAACGAAAATTGATGACATGACCATTCCTCATATTGCTTCACCAGATGTCCATGTTGATCAAACTAATCAGAGAATAATCCTGTATTTTCATGGATTAGATGATTTTGGCCTCCAGAAGACAAGAGTAGCCACATCCAAAGATGGAATTAATTTTGTAGCAAATAAGAAAATAGTTGGATGGCCTTATTTTAGAAAATTTGCATATAAAGGTAAAAATTATGCGATATCTATGCCCGGCGTTATATATAAAAATACTGGAGATATAGAAGATTTCACTGTTATTAATCAAATAATGGAAACAGAAACGAGGCACAGCGCAGTGATGGTTAATGGAGATGAATTACTTGTCTTTCACACAAGAAAGGGAGACAAACCAGAACGTATACTTCTCTCGAAAATTGACCTTTCACTTCCATCAAATCTGTGGAAAGCTTCTACACCGATCGAGGTTCTTAGACCTGAGAAGATTTGGGAGGGTGCTTTGTTACCAAACTATGAATCTGTTGAAAGCGCAATAAATATTCCAGTTAATCAGCTTCGAGATCCAGCAATTTTTTTAGAAGACGGTAAAAACTATCTACTTTATTCTCTAAGAGGGGAGAATGGTATAGGAATAGTCCAATTTTCTATTGAAAATTCTAAAAAGTAGCTATTTCACAGCTTTTTCACAATATATTCACAGGAATTATAGACTTACATCATTCAAAATGATATCATCGAAATATGGAAAAAATTGAAAAAACAGCAAGAAAAGTGTCAGAAGTAATATTGCCTACGCTTTACCTAGCACCTTTGGTTCTAGGAGCTTATGGATTTATATCTTTTGTTCAATGGACAAGCTAATCTAGGCTTTGCTGCAGTAAACCAACTAAATCACTCACTTTTCTTCTATGATGCATAGACCTTAACAGCCCGTAGGCAGTTAATATTTCATTTTTTTTGCCACCACTCTCTAAAAACTCTACTTCTTTAGTCAACAGTGTCCTTAACTTCTGATTATTTTCATCTAGAAAGCTTATGGTTTCACTGTCAGAATCAGATGACTTAAAAACTTCTAACTGATCTGCATTAATTCTTGAATGTGACAATAACCAATCAATGATGTCTTGATTCTCCTTATCTAACAAAGTACCAGCTCCGTCCACTTTCATGGCAGAGATTAAAATAAGGGCGCCCCATGAACCTAAACGAGATCTCTCATATTCATCCTCAATGAGTGGGCTAAATCTATTAAGTATTTCTTGAGCAGCATTTAATAGAGCTATATTGATATCTGGTTTCATATCTTACTTTCCAACGTATTCAAAATTATTTCTAAATGTATGTCACCAGGTATCCAGGCAGAAAATAAATTAATAGGATCAATATTCTTTCCAGATTTAAACTCATTTCCAGCTGAAATCCATATAGCCATACCTTTGATTGCCGCAAAAAGTTCCCACCATTCCAGGTCTTTTTTATCAACTTTGTGAGCACTGGAGTTTTCCCAAACGTCAAGGGCTTCATCTCTTGGTATCAAATATGCTGGACGGTCTCTATCTTGCCAACTCCAAATTGGAGACAATGCCCAACCTAGGTCTTCTAAAGGATCACCTAAATGAGCCATTTCCCAGTCAAGAATACCGGTTATTTTATTCTTAAAATAAAGGAAATTACCGCTTCTATAGTCTCCATGAACCATGCAAATATTGTTAGATTCTTTAGGAGGATACTTATATAAATATCTTATTCCGGCATCTAATATTGGCTCTACTCCAATTGAATCTTCTTCTATAACTTTTACCCATTTATCCAATTCAGTTTTCCAAAAAGGTTTATCCAGATCTTTAGCAAAAGCTTTAAAGATTTCGTTATCTATTCTCTTTTTAGCTATTTCACCGAGAATTGACCAGAATTGAATGCCAATATCCTGTTCGTAAGGAGAGTAGCTATTTGGAGTAAAAGGATTTGCAGCTTCGCCATTCAACTCTCTCATCAACATGAAAGGAACATTGAATGTGGAATCATCTTCCGACATATCAATCAAGATTGGAACTGGAACATTGGATTTTTGAAAAGCAGAATAAGCTAAATATTCTATTCTTTGTTCAGTTTCTATAAGAGAGCTTTCTTGAGAAAGTCTTAAAATTAATCGTTCTTCACTGCCCAAACTATCTTTGAGTCTAATCTTATAAGTTTCTCGACTTGCTCCTCCAAAAATTCTTTCAAAACTCAGTAAAGAAAATTCTTTTTTAGATAGGTTGGAGTAATAAGAGAGGAAAGATTTAGAGAGTTTTTGAGACATATACCTAAGTATCTAAAAGGCTCTCGAATCCACTAGTTAGATGAGGGCCTATAAGAAGTTGTTCTAATGCACCTATTCCCTTCTTAGATGATTTTCCTTCCAGTAACTCTACATCACAAATAGCTTGAATATGAAGGAATGGTGGATCATGTGGATCTTCGCTTAGATCATAAAAATCATAAAGTGACTGATTTTCGCCGTGGAACTGACCATGACCCCATTCGGGATGCATATAGCCTAATCCACACATGAAAATATGATATTTGGGAATTAAAGACCAAGTTAATTCAGTGCCATCATGTTTTAAAGCTGAGAATCGGGCCTGTGAGACTCTCCTTGTTCCATCTTTATATTCAACTTCCTTTTTTAATTCATATAGTTTCATATTTTCGTTCTTATTTTGAAGGACAGAATGACAATTTGTTGCATATCCCTGCTCATCATCAACGAAATACAGATGAGAAGATTGATCTTTAAAATTTACAGGAGCCCATAACCAATAAAATTGGGGTAATTTGATTGGTGGCACAATCTGTGAATCTTGCGCTCCAACAGGTCGAATACCCCAGGATCTATCCCGAGTACCTACATATTTTTTTTCAGATAAATTAACTTCATTGCTTTTGAACTTTATCAAGCCACTCCAATTACCATGTTGTGTCATGCGGGTTGAATCCATATAAATGCGAGGGCCATTTTTGATGGTCATTCTTGGTTCTTCCATAGGTTCAAATCTTCCTACAAAAGTTAAATTTGCTGATATTTCTTTGTCTTCATCGTCTATAAGTATTTTTAATTTCTCAAGTGGCTCTAATATTTCTATCTTGAAAGAACCAACCTCTGTTTCCATTCTCTCGTGGTTCAAAACATCCGAATATCTGAAATTATGTTGAATACCATCTAACACCAAAATAAAACTAGCATCTTTTATATTAAGATTTGGATAGACACAAAATGCTGCTCCAAAAAATATACTTCCATCTTCGCTATAACCATTAAAAAAATATCTATCATAGAAGTTTCTTTCAGTGCCTACCTCAGCAACAGGCGCAGGCAACTGATGAATAGGAAAATCGTCCCCTTTTGAGATCATTTTTATATCCTAACTTTTAGTTCTGAAATTCCAGCTAAAAAATTAGAAGGTATTCTTACCGGATCTGATGTTGAGTGAATATTAGGAAAACGATCTAGAAGCTCCTCAAATAAAATCCTTATCTGCATATGACCCAATCTATTGCCTAAACAAAGATGTTCTCCAGCACCGAATGCAAGATGCTTTTTAGCATTCTCTCTATCTACTCTGAATAAATGTCCATCTTCAAATATTTCTTCATCCCTATTCGCTGAGCCATACCACATTACTACTTTGTCTCCAGCTTTTATGTCCTGACCTCTAATATTCGTATCTTTTGTTGCAGTTCTTCTGAAATAGATAACAGAAGTCACCCATCTCAACATTTCATCAGTAGCATTTGAAATTAGAGCGGGATCTTTCAAAAGCTTTTCTCTCTCATCAGGATTATCAGTTAATGCCATCAAACCTCCAGTAAGTGTATTCCTTGTAGTTTCATTTCCAGCAATAACCATCAACAGAAAGAAGCCGTCTAGTAACTCTGGGGGAAGTTCTCCGCCCTCAATCTTAGTATTAGCAACCACACTCATCAGATCATCTGTTGGACTTTTCCTTCTCTCTTCAATCATGTCCCTTCCCATCTTGAAAAGTTCCATATAATTGACCCATATTTGAAAGGCATTATTAGGATCTTGCTGTATTGAGGCATCAGTTAGATTATTTACTAGATCTCTTATTTTAGGTCTCTCAGATTCTGGGATTCCCATCATTTCACAAAGGACCCACAGAGGTAATTGTTCAGATATTTCAGTAACGAAATTAAATTCTCCTTTGTCTTCAACATTTTCAAGAAGCTCCCGTATCTTGAGCCTCATATCACCTTCAAGTGTTCTAATGGCTTTAGGTGTAAAGCTTGGTGCTACCATTTTTCTGTAAATTTGATGATCTGGAGGATCCATTCCTATCATATTCCCAATTATTGCAGCTACGGCAGATGGATCCACCACCTCGGGATCACCCATTGTCATTAAATGTCCGCCTACTGCAGATGAAAAAGTCATTGGATCCTTAGAAACTCTAACTATATCTTCGTGCTTAGTGAGAGCCCAAAAGCCAGGCTCAAAATCTAGACTTTCCTCGTGCCAATATATTGGTGCTTCTTCACGAAGTCTTTTGAAGATATCAAATGGTTGACCATTGATGAAAGTCTCCCATTTATCTAATTCACAGATTTGTCCTATGTCATAAATAGGCTTAGTCATCTTAAAGTTGTGCAAGGATTGTTTCAGCTGAACTCACATCTAAACCAGGACCAGATTCCACGTTTAAAATTGAGACTACTCCATCATCTATCACCATTGCATATCTTTGGGATCTTGTTCCCAGACCAAATCCACTCCCATCCATTTCTAGGCCTATTGCAGCTGTAAATTCTCCATTTCCATCTGATAACATCAATAAATCATCTCCAACTTTCCTATCTTCTCCCCATGCTTGCATTACAAAAGGGTCATTTACAGAAATACATGCAACAATATCGACCCCTTTATCTTTCAATTCGCTATTCTTTTCAAGAAATCCAGGCAAATGTTGTACGCTGCATGTAGGAGTGAAAGCTCCAGGAACTGCAAATAAAACAACTTTTTTTCCTGCAGAAAGTTCTGTCAAAGAAACTGGTTTAGGACCTTCAGAGGTCATGGTTGTTAAATTAATTGAGGGTAACGTATCTCCAACTTGTATTGTCATTTTTTCTCCTTAGTAAAATCTCATTATAGGCTAAGAATTAATTTTGTTGTGAGTCTAAGAGGTGTTATAGTAGACTAATACACCTAAAGATCATAAAAAATGCGCTCAAAAAAAATAATAGTCCCTCTCTTTTGTTTAATCCTTGCAACAACGACAAGCTCGATCAGAGGAGAAAATCTTTCTGAAGTTTATGAATTAGCACTCAAGAATGACCCCCTATTAAGAGCTGCTGAGGCTTCTTACCGTTCTGGAAAAGAGAATAAAGCTCAAGGAATAGCGGGCCTCCTTCCAACACTGAGTGTGTCCGGAAGCACTAACTGGAATGAGTATAGAGTTGAAGAGCAGCTTATAGATCAATACAACTCTAATGCTTATTTTGCGAATTTAAATCAACCAATTTTTAGATTAGATAAATGGTTTCAATTTGAGAGAGGAACAGCTTTGTCAGAAGCAGCAGCTGCAGAATTTGCTTATCAACAACAAGAAACTATGATCAGGGTAGCCTCAGCTTACTTTAATGTTCTTAACTCAATCGATAGCCTAAATGCCGCTAAAGCAGAAGAAAAAGCAATAGGTAGACAGAGAGATTTAGCTAAAAAAAGATTTGATGTTGGTCTAGCGGCAATTACAGAAGTGCAAGAAACCCAAGCAGCATTCGACTTAACAGTCGTATCGAGAATTGCACAAGAATCTCAACTGGATACTGCAAAAGAAACTCTTACTTCAATAGTCGGTAGAGATATAAGCTTACTTGCTCCATTAATGGATGAATTTGAAATATCACTACCTGATCCATTAGATCGAGAGAGCTGGGTATCTTTAGGCATAAAAAATAATTATCAACTCAAAGCAGCTAAACTTCAAAGAGATGCGGCGCGAGCGACAGCGAGAGCATCTGCTTCCAATCATCTTCCCCAAATTGACCTGGTTGGAAGAGTCTCAACAAGTACGACAAAACAAGGTAAATTCGGTGGTTTTATTCAAAATCCATTATTCGGAGTTGAACAAGATACCAGACAATATTCTATTCAGTTTAACTTACCATTGTTTGCAGGAGGAGCCATTAGCTCAGCAAGAAGGCAAGCTTACGCTAATTATGATCGATCTAAAGAGCAAGCAATTTACTCTGAGAGATCGACTATTAGAGATATTAGATCTAATCACTTTGGCGTTCAAACTCAAGTGGCTAATGTCACCGCTAGAAAACAAGCCCTGGCATCTGCAGAATCTGCACTTGAAGCTACGCAAGTGGGCTATGAGGTTGGGACAAGAAATACTGTAGATTTACTGGATGCTCAAAAAAGAGTCTTTCAAGCACAGAGAGATTATGCTAGCTCCAGATATAATTACATTATTTCAATGCTGAGACTGAAGGCTTCTGTCGGAATACTAAGCCCCGATGACCTGATAAAAATAAGCAATCAAATGAACTGAAAATTTTATGAAAACTTTTCTAAGAATTCTCGTTCTCATAACTTTAGCTTTGATTATCCTAAGTTTCTTTATAACTCGTGATGGATATGTAGTTACTCCAACTGGTAACGGCCAAGTAGTTTTGGATTCAGGAACTTATGAAGCTTTTCCTCTGCCAATTTATGCTTCAAGTATGGTTGATTCAAACTATAAAAGTTACTTTATTGAGGTTGAACCAGGATTGAAGGTTCATGTTGTAGAGACAGGGGAAGGGTTCCCTATTTTTTTAATGCATGGTAACCCTACTTCAGGGTTTTTATATAGAAAAGTAGTAGAAAAATTACCTCTGGATAAGGTAAGAGTCATTATGCCGACCAGTCTGGGTTTGGGATTTTCTTCAAAAATACCAGCAAGTGAACATACTGTAGAAAATCATATTTATTGGATAAATAAGGTCTTAAAGGAGCTTGAGCTTAAAGAATTAGTATACGCAGGACAAGATTGGGGCGGACCCATCGGTATGGGTGCATTATCCCTTTCTCCTGAATTGCTAAAAGGAGCTGTTTTGCTCAATACGGGCTTTAATGCTCCTAAAGAAAATGCTGACCTGTCTCCGGCTCATGCATTAGTCAAAACTCCAGTAATTGGTGAGCTTTTGCTAGAGGTAATCTTTTCGATATTCGAGAGATTGAAAAGTGTTCAAGGAAATCCTAATTCATGGACCTCAGAAGTTGCTGAACTTTATGGAAGACCTGTTTATGAAAGTGGAAATTCCAAGGCACCTCTTGCAATGATGAGAATGGTACCCGATGGACCAAATCATCCAAGTACTCCTTCGATGCGCCGAATAGAAGAATACGTAAATACATTAGAAATTCCTGCCGAAATAGTTTGGGGCGAAAATGATCCCATTCTGGGAAGAGGACTTCCCATAATGCAACAAAATTTTCCAAATGCGCGTCTTACAAAAACTACAGCTGGTCATTTTCTTCAAGAAGAGGTTCCAAATGAGATAGCTGAAGCATTAATAAGAGTGATTGAAGAAATAACTGATTCACAAACTCAAAAAAAATAGCTATAGCGAAAGTGCCTGAATTACCAGAAGTAGAAACAACCTTAAGAGGCATAGAACCCCACATAATCAATAAGACAATAAGTTCGGTGATAATTCGGCAACCCTCGTTAAGATGGCCTGTACCTAAATCTTTGATCAAAAGAAAATTAGAGAAGAAAAAAATTGAAAACATAAAAAGAAGAGGAAAATATCTTTTACTCGAGAGTTCAAATGAATATCTGATCGTACATTTAGGGATGTCTGGAAGTCTTAGGATATCCAAAAAAGAGAATCTCAAAAAACATGATCATATCGACATTTGCTTTGAAGATGGGACCGTTTTGAGGTACTGCGATCCTAGAAGATTTGGTTGCTTTTTATGGTCAAAGGATATCGATACACATTTTCTTTTAAAAAACTTAGGTCCAGAGCCTCTTGGTAATAGCTTTAGTGGCGATTATCTCTTTTATAAATCTAGAAAGAGAAAAGTTGCCATTAAAAATTTTATAATGAATTCTAAAGTTGTAGTTGGAGTAGGAAACATCTACGCAAGCGAAGCTTTATTCGCAGCTGGAATTAGGCCTTCATCCATCGCAGGTAAGGTGCCTAGAAAAAAATATGATTTGCTTGCTAAAGAGATTGTACAAATTCTCAGAAAATCAATTGAGGAAGGAGGAACTACACTACGTGACTTTATTGGAGGGGATAATACGCCAGGGTATTTTAAACAAAGTTTAAGGGTTTATGGACGTGAAGAAAAAGCATGTTATCAATGTAACTCAATCATTAAAGGTCAAAGAATTGGACAGAGAGCCAGTGCCTATTGCTCCAAATGCCAATCTATTTTTTAAACTTTTCTTGTAAAGCTTTCATTACGATAGGATCAACGAATGAGTCAATTTTTCCACCCATGGAGGCTATTTCTCTCACCAAGGTAGAAGAAAGAAATGAAAATTTTGCTTTGGGAGTCAAGAATACGCTCTCTAAATCTGGAGACATTGCTCTATTCATATTTGCAAGTTGAAATTCGTATTCGAAATCAGATACGGCTCTTAGACCTCTAATGAGAATATTAGATTCCTGTTCTTTTGCAAGATCTACCACAAGGCCGGTAAATCCTATTGCCTTTACCTTTTTATTTCCTTCAAATATGTTTTCAATGTGTTCAATCCTCTCTTCAAGAGTAAAAATGGGTTTTTTTGCTGCGCTAGTTGCAATTGCCACTGTAACCTCATCAAATAGATGCAATGCCCTATCAATGATATCTATATGACCAAGTGTTATTGGATCGAACGTACCGGGATATAAAGCTTTTGCCATAATTTACTCCATTTGAATATATTCTCTCATATAAATCAGACAAACTCATAAAGCTTTTAAAGGGATAAGAAGTGTTTTCACCCAACTTTGATTTTTTGGTTACTATTTAATTGTTCAGTAAATAAATCTATCAGACTTTTAATATCTCTATCACCTGCATAATTATTTCGTGATATTATCGCTATTTCTCTGTGTGGACCTTTTTCATCCAATTTGGTTTCTTTAAGTTCAGGATTAGCAATCAATAATTGGTTTACGGCCATTTCAGGCACAAAGGTTGTCCCTATATCACCTTTTACTAATTCTATAGAGGTGCTTAGAGTCGATGCATTGAAGGTAATTTTTGAAGTATTCTTTATTTTACATGCATCCAAGATGTGATCTTTTAAACAGTTTCCTTCCTCCAACATAATTAACTCATCTAAATCTATCTCTTTTGCTTTTATGGACGGTTTTTTTGATCTTGGATCATTTTTTCTACTAATCCAATAAAAATCTTCAGTCCAAAACTTGTATACATTGAAGCCATTAGTATTGAAAGGTAGGGCCATAATTGCTAATTCAATTTCTCCTGATGATATCTTGTTAAGTAATACATCAGTTTGAGCCTCAATTATATTAAGATTCAAATTTGGATAATCCGACTTTAATTTAGGCAGCAAAATAGGCAATAGAAAAGGTCCAATGGTAGGGATTATTCCTAGAGATATTTTATTTGAGAGAGGCTCAGCATTTAGCTGGCTAATTTTATTTATACCATCAATTTCAGTCTTGATAACTTTGGCTTTATCGATAACTAAAGAACCTAATTCGGTGATTATTACCTTTTTATTATCCCTTTCAAAGATCTGAATTCCGAGTTGAGTTTCCATTTCCGTTATTGCGTTACTTAGTGTCGAGGGAGAAACAAAACACTTATCTGCAGCGCGCTTGAAATGAAGTGTATCTGCTACAGCTAAAGCATAGTTAATTTGTTTAAGTGTAATCATTGTATATTCGATTTTATCGAATTATTAAGTAGAAAAATATATATTTATCAAAACTTAAAAAAATAGTAAATTATACATCTATATGTTAACTATCAAATAATCACTATGGAAAACACGGAAAACGATATTGAAAAATGTCCAGTCATGCATGGCTCAATGACTAAAAATACTACGAGCGGAACTTCAAACAAAGATTGGTGGCCTGATCAGCTAAATTTGAGCATTCTTCATCAGCATGATAGGAAATCTAACCCCATGGGTGAAGATTTTGACTACAAATCTGAATTCGAAAAACTTGATTATTATGCTCTCAAACAGGATCTTCTAGATCTAATGACAGATTCGCAAGAGTGGTGGCCAGCTGATTATGGTCATTATGGTCCTTTCTTCATAAGATTAACTTGGCATGCTGCCGGAACATATCGTTCTACAGATGGAAGGGGTGGTGGTGGCACTGGTGCACAAAGATTTGCACCACTGAATAGTTGGCCTGACAACGGAAATCTAGATAAAGCAAGACGTTTACTATGGCCTGTTAAAGAAAAATACGGCAATAAAATAAGTTGGGCTGATTTGCTAATTCTTGCAGGTAATGTAGCTATCGAATCAATGGGAGGAAAAACCTATGGATTCAGCGGTGGAAGGCCAGATATCTGGTCACCTGAAGAAGATATATTATGGGGTGTAGAAGAGCAATGGTTAGAAAATACTCGATACAAGGGAGAAAGGGAACTCGATAATCCTCTTGCTGCAGTTCAAATGGGGTTAATCTATGTGAATCCTCAAGGACCAGATGCTAACCCAGACCCTATGGCCAGTGCTCATGATATACGCACAACTTTTGGAAGAATGGCAATGAATGATTACGAAACCGTTGCACTGATTGCTGGAGGACATACTTTTGGTAAATGCCATGGAGCTGGAGATGCGGAATTAGTTGAGTCAGAGCCCGAAGGTGCTCCTATTGAGCAAATGGGGCTTGGTTGGACTAATGGACACGGAACCGGACTTGGACAAGATGCCATCACGAGCGGCTTAGAAGGTGCTTGGACTACTAACCCTATCCAATGGGATAACGGCTACTTTGAGTTGTTATTCAAGTATGAATGGGAACTAGGTAAAAGTCCTGCTGGTGCACATCAATGGTATGCAATAGATCAGGCTGAGGAAGATATGGCTCCTGATGCCCATGATCCAAGCAAAAAAGTACCAACCATTATGGCAACTACTGATATAGCACTTAAAACTGATCCAAGTTACAAGAAAATATCTGAAGGTTTCCTGAATAATCCTGAGGAATTCGCTGACGCTTTTGCTAAGGCTTGGTTCAAACTGTTACATAGAGACATGGGTCCGAGATCTAATTATATGGGTCCTGAGAGTCCTGAAGAAGATTTAATTTGGCAAGATCCTATTCCTGAAGGTAATGCTAATTACGATGTTTCTGAGGTGAGAAGCAAGCTTGAGGCTTCAGGTTTGTCTATACAAGAAATGATTGAGACGGCATGGGCAAGTGCTTCTACTTATAGAGGTTCAGATATGCGAGGTGGAGCAAATGGCGCTAGAATCCGTTTAGCACCTCAAAAAGATTGGGAAGCAAATAAGCCTGAACAACTGGCTAAAGTCCTAGCTATTTATGACAGCATAGCATCAGAAACTGGTGCATCTGTTGCCGACGTCATTGTCCTTGCTGGAAATGTAGGAATTGAGAAATCAGCTGGGGTTGAAGTGCCTTTCACACCAGGTAGAGGTGACGCAACTGAAGATCAGACAGATCCAGAGTCTTTTGAATATTTTGAACCACTTTCTTGTGCTTTCAGAAACTATCATAGATCAGGCCTCTCTGTTAGCGCTGAAGAAATTATGCTTGATAAGTCACAACTTTTAGGGCTTACAGCACCTGAAATGACTGTTCTAATTGGTGGCATGAGATCATTGGGTATCACGGGCAGCGATTATGGCTTGATATCAGAAAACATCGATGAGCTATCAAATGACTACTTCAAAACACTCCTTGATATGAGAGTCCAATGGAAACCAAATGGAACAGGTAATTCTTATGAAGCATTTGACAGAGTGACTGGAGAAAAGACTAGAACTGCCTCCAGAGCAGACCTTGTTTTTGGGTCTAATTCTCAACTTAGAGCTCTTGTAGAAGTATATGCAACAGATGACAATAAAGACAAATTTGTTGCTGACTTTATTTCTGCATGGAACAAAGTTATGAATGCTGATTTGTTTTAACTAAAGCAAAATATGAAAAGGGGTTAATTTATATTAACCCCTTTTTGTTTGAAGCATAGATCTTTTCCATGCCAGGTAACCAAATACTATTATTATTAAATAACCAGTAAAAAGAAAAGCCGTTATGTATAGCTCTCTTGAGATAAATAGAAATACTGATACAAAATCAATTACAAACCAATAAATCCAATTTTCAAGCAATTTTTTAGCTACCATATAAGTGGCTACAACAGCACCCCAAGTGGTAAATGCATCAAAATATGGAAGCGATGCGTTAGTATATTTAGCTAATAGATAACCAGAAATGATTGTCAAAACAAATATCAGCATCAATGATTTTAGATGATTACTAAAATTCCAATTTGTCACAAGTAATTCAGTTTCTTTTACTTGCCACTGCGACCATCCATATAAAGCCATCAAAATATAAAATATTTGCAAAAAGGCCTCCATGTAAAGTCCTGCTGAGTACATTATGAAGAAGTAAAGCGATGAGCTTAAGATAGCCGCAAGCCAACATAGAATATTTTGCTTAACTGCAAGTAAAAGATAAATAATTGCTAAAGAGACAGCAAGAATCTCCATTGATGTTATCTAAAATTCATATCGGAATGTTAGACCATAATTACGTGGATCCCCATGACGTTCATACAAAGTATCTTCGAAAGCAGGAGGTTCATTACCGAAATAAAAACCTCTTAAAGAATAATATTCATCAAAAATATTTCGTATCCAGAAATTTAAATTAATTTTATCTTTCTTATAAATCATATTTATATTTGTAAGGATGTAATCATCGGAAGTATTATTATGAGAATCTGAATAATAAAAGTCACTTTTGCCATTCAAGTCCAATAGTAATTCCAGATTATTTGATATGTCCCAGCTCAATCCTGCAGAAAAGCTATAGTCAGGTGCATGTGCTTGCTCCCTCCCCTCTAAATCAGGTCTTGATTGGTACTGTCTTATTTCTGTTTCGAGTATTCCTAAGTTTAAAAACATACTGATAGTGTCTGAAATTTCAGAATTTAGACTTAACTCGGCTCCATAATTTCTACCTTCAGCTGCATTTTTTGTTAAAAATAAGAATGTATTAGGGTCTTGTGGGTCGACTTGAGTTGATGACAAAACTTGTTGATCTCTTCTGTCTGAATAAAAAATTACTAAATCTAAAAAAGTTTTTGAAGAAAAGAAATATTTGCTTATTCCAAACTCGTAGTTGGTTAGGTATTCAGGTGAATAAGATACTGCTTCAATTAGTGAAGAACTATTTAAACCAGTTCCTAAGTTAAAACCACCCTGTTTGTAACCCCTTGCAATGCTCAGATAGTATTTAAGATCATTGTCTAAAGAGTTAATGAGAGATATTTTTCCTCCATTCATTGAATCATCAGGTGTGAATAATTCTTCATTTGAATCTAAATAATCAGCATCCCAATCCTCCCATCTAAAACCAAAAGAGAGCTTTAATGTTTCGCTTATTAGGTAATCCAAATTTCCAAAAAGGGATTTGCTTTCTGAAGAATAATCACTAGAGAAAAATGATTCGCTGTAGAAAGTTCCGAAACCATCGTTTGGATCTCCGTAAGCCCCATCATCTTTTCTATCATTGGATTCATCAATTTCATAAAATGAAAATCCAGCTATCCACTGTATTTGATTAGAAAAATTTGTTTCCAATTTATTGGATAGTATTCTAAGTTCTATATTAGAAGTTTCTCTATGCCTAAGAGTTTCAGAAAAATAATCATAGACATAGGGAAAGTGTGACTGTGCATTACCCCAATCGGCATCGTAACTAAAAACTACATCTGTATCTGTTTTAGAATATAAAACCTTGAGAGTATTTAACCTGTTTATAAATCCGAGATTTACACCAAGAGCTCTTGTATCTTGAGAGTCCATACCAGGTCTATCTGAAAGGGTATTTAGAGAGCCATCAATAGTCCATATATCTGCAGGATCATCAAAATTGTTATCAAAATAGACTAGATGAAAAGAGGTGGCATCATTAATCGACCAATTAGTCTTGAGTCTAAGAGACTGCTCATCTTTCCTGGAAGTGTCATCTCTGTTTAAAAATAAATTTTCCCTGAACCCATCAAAATCTTCTTTCCTTATACTTAATCTCGATTTTAAGCCTTTTGTGAAAGGAATATTAATTGACGCACTCAAGTCGTTCCTTCCATAATTACCGATGGTTATTTCTCCGTTTGCTTCAAATAAGTCCTTAGGATCCTTAGTTTTAATATATATCATACCTGCAAGTGAACTAGCACCCATCCTAGAACCTTGTGGACCTCTATAAACTTCTACTTGGTCAATATCGTATACAGAAGCTATACCTGCTTGTCCTGAAAAGTCTATGTCGTCAATCAAAAATCCCACTGAAGAATTTGGAGTTCCTTCGTATCCAGATCGTTCTCCAATTCCTCTGATCTGAAAATATCGCGGTCTTGAATCACTAGCGGCAAAATTAAGATTTGGAATTAAGTAAGTGATATCCTCAAAATGCTTGTATTGTTTTTTTTGGATATCTTCATCATTAACAAGAATGAGACTGCTATCAACTTCACTTAAATTGGTGTCCCGCCAATCACCACTTACGACAATCTCATCAATTGCTTCAGTATGAGCAGGAAAGAGAATAAAGAAAACTGAAAAAAATAAAAATATATGTTTTAGCATGCAATTCCTCCGCCATTATTGTATGGATCAGGTTCAAAGAGTTTCAATGATCTCAGGCCGAAGCCACCCCTTTGCAATAAACTAATTTTAGCAAAGCCTTTTAGACTTAACCAGAAACTTATCTTCAAATAGTTTTCTCGTGAAAAAAAATATAAAATGTATAAGCCTTTCAAATTAATTCATAAATTAGCTGCTATAAAGAATGTCGAATTCTCTTGAAAACTGTGATGTGAGGTCTATATCAATAGGCTCCAAAATTTCACTTCTTTTTAAAGAAAGTGCAATATTTGAAGAGCAAACTGCCCTCATAGGAATAGTAGAAACCGTTAAATATCCAGGTGATAAGAATTCTGACTTTCCAGAAATACTGGATTTGCTTGATAAGATATGGATTCAGATTGGTGAAAATAAAAGAATATATGGAGATAAAAAAAGGAGTAATGACTCGATCAAGGAAGAAATATTTTTTAGATTAAGCAAACAGATGATAGAAGATTTTAAGCGTACAGAAATGATGTACGCCGGCGTTAATCATCCCAAATATAATATTAAAACTAAAGAAATAGCATTATCTACAGTGAAAAGTCTCGCAGAAGATTTTAAATAAAATACTAATTTTCTGCTCTCTCCTTTAATAATTTTATGAAACTAAAAGAGCTTAAAAAATTGATTGAAGGATGTCATCCTGAAGATCTTAATAATGATGTTGAGGCTGTTGTTATATCAAAGAAAAATAAAGTGTTTAAATCGGATAGCATTCGCTTAGATACTGACTCAGGAAGGATTATTATTGCTACTCAGGACTCAGAGCAATATAAATTGAATAAAATCAATGCAGACAAAGAAATGGGATTCGCTAAGAAAATGCTATCTATAAAATCAAAGAAAAAGACAATTGCGGATATCCTAAATCAAAAGAAGTAAAACTAAGCTGAGTCCAAGTACTTTTTGAGTTCCTCTTTAGCAATTGTCCTCATGTGTACCTCATCCGGTCCATCACCTATGCGCAGATATCTAATTGAACTGTAAAGACTAGCTAAAGGAGTATCTTGAGAGACTCCAGCTCCTCCATGAATTTGTACAGCTCTTTCTATTACTCTGACTGCCATTGATGGTACTTCAACTTTCGGTTGTGCTATTTCGCTTTTAGCTTCCTTGTTACCTAAAGTATCCATCATGTAGGCTGCCTTAAGGGTTAACAATCTGCACATCTCAATTTCATTACGACACTTGGCTATAACATCAAAGTTACCACCTAATTCTGCGATTGCTTTACCAAAGGCTTTACGTGTTGAGGCTCTTTTACAAAGTAGTTCTAGGGCAAGTTCAGCAGCACCAATTATTTTCATGCAATGATGAATACGGCCAGGACCGAGACGGCCTTGAGCAATTTCAAAACCTCTTCCCTCACCTAAAATAATATTTTCTTTTGGTATCCTCACATTATCAAATTTTAAATGGGCATGACCATTAGGTGCATGGTCTGAACCGTAAACAGTTAACATTCTTTGCAGAGTGATGCCCGGAGTGTCTTTTGGAATAATTATCTGAGATTGTCTTTGATGCTTAGGAGCATCAGGATTTGAAACTCCCATGAAAATCATAAATTCACAGTCAGGCCTGCCATACCCAGAAGTCCACCATTTTTCTCCATTGATCACATAATCATCACCATCTTTAGATATAGTGCTAGCAATGTTCGTTGCATCTGAAGAGGCCACATTTGGCTCAGTCATGGCAAACGCTGATCGAATCTGGCCATCTAACAAAGGCTTTAGCCATTTTTCTTTCTGGTAACTACTACCGTACTTATCTAGAACTTCCATATTTCCAGCATCTGGTGCAGATGAATTAAAAACTTCAGAAGTCCACCCAACTCCCATCATCTCAGCAAGAGGTGCGAATTCGAGATTAGTTAGTCCATAACCCTCATCACCCGTTAACGAAAAATTCCACAAACCTTCAGCTTTTGCTTCTGTTTTGAGATCATATAATACTTTCGGAACTTGCCACGGATTACCGGATTCTCTAAAAGAATTCATGGCCTGAGTATATTCTGCCTCTTTAGGTTTTATCTTTTGATCGATAAAGTTTGAGACTTGCACTATCAGATCTTTAGTTTTTTGTGTGTGTTCGAAATTCATGGTTAATTTAAAATTTTAGTATTAAAAAAATGATAACATCATTTCAATTATTGGAGAGAATACTATGGACTTTAGAGATTATTCATTGAAAGAGTTAGTCAGCAATGTTCAAAGAAAGAAAATATCTGCTAAAGAGTTAACACAATCAGCTTTAAATAATATCGAAAAGTTCGATGGAGAGATAAATGCTTTTTGTTCCGTCAAACCGGAAGATGCACTTCTGCAAGCAGAACAAATTGATTCTGCAATCATGAAAGGCGAAGACGTCGGAATACTTGCTGGAATTCCCATTGGTGTAAAAGATCTAGAGGATGCAAAAGGATTTATAACTAGTTTTGGTTCAGAATTGCACATTAATGATGCTCCAGCAAATGAAGACTCAATTTTAGTCCAAAGAATGAGGGATCAAGGGTGCGTAATCCTTGGTAAAACCAATACACCAGAGTTTGGTCATAAAGGAAAGACTGACAATGTACCTTTTGGGAGTACAAAAAATCCATGGAATCTTCTATATTCAGCCGGTGGCTCATCTGGAGGAACTTCAGCGGCATTAGCTTCGGGAATGATTCCTCTTGGAACAGGATCTGATGGAGGTGGCTCTATTAGGATACCTGCTGCATTGGGCGGGCTATCAGGCATAAAGACATCTCAAGGAAGGATTCCCATAGGAGGAAAGACACCCCCAGGATCAGGACTCTTGACGGTAAAAGGCCCTATGGCTAATACAACTCAAGATAATGCTTTAGCTCTAGACGCAACTGTTGGACCAGATCCAACAGATATTTTTTCTTTAGAATCAGATAATTTAAATTGGTCAGATGAATTAATTAATGACGTACCTAAAACTGTTATATGGTCACCAACAATGGGTTTCTCAACCGTAGATGAAGAAGTTCTATCTAAATGTGAAGAGGCTATAAATTTACTTTCCAATGCAGGGGTTGAGATAATAGAAAAAGAAACCATATGGAACGAAAATCCTGTTGATGATTGGATGATATTTTGGGCTTGTGCATGTGCAAGAAGACAACAACATTTAATGGGCACGAAAGACTTTGAGAAAATAGATCCTTTACTTAGATTCTTTATCGAAATGGGAACTAACATGGATGGAGCTTCATATGCTTCCGCAATAGACTCATGTCATAAGTTAGGCTATCAGTTAGAAAAATTCTTCGAAGAAGCTCCTCTTATTATTACACCTGCAACTTGTGGACAGGCACCTAAACTTGAAGGAGACGGTTTTGTTAATGGAAATGAAACTCCATCTTGGGTTGATTTTACAATGGGTATCAATATGACAAGAAATCCTGCTGGGGTGATCCCAATCTCTCTGTTGGATTCAGGTTTACCTGCTTCCCTTCAGATTATAGGAGGACAAAGACAAGATTTAGATGTGCTTAGAGCTATGAACTCTTTTGAAGAAATAATAGCCTTCGATGAAAAAGCAGATTTTCCCTTAAATACTTAAGTCTTACTATTTATCTTCATCGAGCATAGTGGCATGATTCCACCACGCTAGATCTGAAAAAGCTCTTAAATCCAATTCATGAGTCCAAGCAGATCGATGTTGTTGAGATAAATGATAATAGGTTTTTGCTATTTCCTTGGGTAATAGCAGTCCGTCATGTTCCATACCTTTTGTTTCTCTAAGCTGCTGATACATTTCAGGTCCCAACATCTTACCAAGTGTATCTGGAGCATCTACAGCGCCATCTACAATAATATGTGCAACGTGTATTCCTTTAGATGAAAATTCAGCATTTAGGGACTGACAAAGCATTCTTCTTGCTGCCATAGCTGCTGCATGAGAATGCTGAGTTGCATTTCCTCTCATCGCAGCGGTTGCTGAAGTCACTAATATTGTACCTTTTCCCCTGTCAACCATTAAGGGACAAAGCATCTTAGCAACTCTAAACAAACCAAAGCTTGCCATTTTCCATCCCCATTCAAATTCTTTATAAGTTGTTTGACTCAGCAGCTTCATGCCTGTTTGGGCTCCTAAGTTATAAATAACTACCTCAATCGGACCAACATCAGATTCGACCTTGTTTATGACTTCTTCTATTGCATCCTCTTCTATTGCATTAAGGAGTTGTCCTGAAGCAGAGCCTCCAGAGGCTTCTATATCTCCAATTAATTTATCTAAACCTTCTTTATCGGAACGTCTGCATAAAAAAGAATGATAGCCTTCTTCAGCAAATTTAGCTGCAACTGTTCCACCGATTCCCGCTCCTGCTCCAAAGACTAAACATACTGGTTTCATATTTCTCTCCTATACTTTCTATCCAATATCTACAGGCTGAGCTGTATGCATCAGTGTAGCAACTAACTCACCCTCCAAATTGAATATTCTACCCTCCGAAGTAGCACTTCTGGTTCCTAATTTTACTAAATTTACTTTCATTTTTGCTTTTCCTAATGCGAGTGGTCGATGAAACGAAATATTTAAATTGGTGCTCATAGGGGCCTTTTTTTCTTCATAAGCAACAATCATTGCTGCAGAGGTAGCGTCATCTAAAGCTGCAGAGATCATTCCACCCTGAACGAAACCTATTGGATTTCCTGACATTTTATTGAATTCACAAGAAAACCAGATTTGCTCATCTTCAATAGAATCATACTTTAAATTAAAAAATTTCATGGACGGTCCACGAAACTCATCGTTAAATTTTTCTAATAGTTCTTCCATAATTTGTTTATCATAATGGGAAAATGAAAAAAATATTAAAATATCTTTAAAAGCGCTATTTTCCTAGCTTTCGAAGTCAAAAAACATTAGTATTTACGCTCATTTTCAACTATTTCAGTAATTAATATGGATATAAATCTAAGCAGTGAAGATCTTGCATTTAGGGACGAAGTTAGATCTTTTTTCGAAGAAAATAAAATTAAATCTGGAGAAGACTATTTCTCCTGGAGGTTGGGCTGGTTTGAAAAAGCCAGAGAAAAAGGAGGCTGGGATGTACCTAAGTGGCCGGAAAAATTTGGCGGTCCAGGATGGACTCCAACCCAACATTATATTTGGGAACAGGAGACAGCAAAAGCGAACATCCCTTTTGATCTCCCTTTTGGACTTGGTATGTTGGCACCCATATTAATGAATTACGGAAATGAAGAACAACAAAACAGATTCCTGCCCGATATTAGAGATCGAAAGGTAAATTGGTGCCAGGGTTATTCCGAGCCCGGAGCTGGTTCAGATTTAGCCAACCTTAAAACAAAAGCTGTGTTGTCAGATGATGGAACTTATTACACAGTAAATGGTTCGAAAATATGGACAACCTTGGCTCATGTTGCGGATTGGATATTTTGTCTTACCAGAACAGATGATTCGGGAATTAAACAGCAAGGAATCACCTTTTTATTGTTTCCCATGAAACAGGAAGGTATAGAGGTCAAACCAATAATCACATTAGGCGGTTCACATACTGTTAATACAGTTCATTTTACAGATGTAAAAGTTCCTGTTGAAAATAGAATTGGTGAAGAAGGTAAGGGTTGGACCTACGCAAAAGGGCTGCTTGAACATGAAAGAACTGGATTGGCAGGGTTATCTAAATCTTTAGTAGAGCTAGAACAACTCAAAGATAATGCTCGATCCATACAAAGAGGTAACGGAAATCTCATGGATAATTCTAGTTATAAATCTAAAGTGGGTGAGTTAGAAATAGACTTGTTAGCCACGGAGTTCACTGAGTTGAGAAGCTTAGCTTCGGCAGCAGCTGGTGGTGAGCCTGGTCCTGAATCCTCGATCTTAAAACTCAAAGGGACAGAGATTAAGCAACGAATTCAGAAACTTACCGTCGAAGCCAGCGGGATATACTCTTCTGCTTGGGGTGATAAAGGTGTTGGCCCTTCTTTCGCAAAAGGAGGAACGGCAGGATATTTAAATAGTCGATATTTCACAATCTATGGCGGAGCAAGCGAAGTCCAAAAGGATATTGTCGCAAAAAAAGTTCTGGGTCTAACAAAAAGTAGCTCAAAATGAATTTTGAACTGTCTGAAGAACAGAAAATGATTCAGCAAAGCGTCGAACGTTTTGTTCAAGAAAACTATGACCTTTCGAATAGAATAAAAATAAGCTCAGAAGATCCTGGCTTTAGCAAAGAATACTGGTCATCTATGGCCGAATTAGGCTGGCTCGGATTGGCATTTAGTGAAGAGGATGGAGGGTTTGGTGGTAACCAGATAGATACGTTAGTCCTCATGGAACAATTCGGTAAAGGATTGGTACTTGAACCTTTTTTAGCGAATATAGTTTTGGGTGGAGGATCTATAAAAAGAGGAGGTTCTCAAGAAATTAAAGACTCAATCATTCCTAAGCTCATAGATGGTAGTTTACAAATTACTCTCGCTTATGCAGAAGAACAAAGTAGATTTGATATAGAGGATGTTGCAACCTCAGCCAGAAAAGAAGGTGATGGTTTCATTATCAATGGTAAAAAATCTATGGTACTCAATGCAGAATCGGCAGATAAAATCGTTGTGGTTGCCAGAACAAATGGTAGTCAGGTAGATGAAGAAGGGATCAGTTTATTTCTTATAGATGCAGATGCTGAAGGAATAGACAGAGAGAATTTCCCAACTGTTGACGGTCTTAGGGCTTCCGAAATTTCATTCAAAGATGTACAAGTAACATCAGAATGCCTCATCGGAGAAAAAGATAAAGGGTTTTCCATTCTTCAAGCAGTGGTAAATGATGCTATCTTGGCTTTAGCAGCCGAGGCTGTTGGAGCCATGGAAGTGTTATATAAAGACACAGTGGAATACACTCAGCAGAGAGAACAGTTCGATCATCCACTATCTGATTTTCAAGTACTTCAACATCGAATGGTAGATATGTTTATGGAGTATGAACAGTGTAAATCTCTATTATTTCGTGCCACCATGGAAACTGTTCAAGATCCTTCTCTTTCTCAAAGAACTATTCATGCCTTAAAACATTTAATTGGTAAATCTGGAATATTTGTAGGAGAAAGTGCCGTTCAACTGCACGGAGGTATGGGAGTCACCGAAGAGTTAAGGATAGGCCATTTCTTTAAAAGATTACTCGTTATTGACTCTCAATTTGGAAATGCTGATTTCCACTTAGATAAATTCACAAGTCTCTAAAATGCAAATAGATTCTCCAAAAATAGATAATATTTTAGAGAATGCTGCTAAGCAAAATGTCCCAGCTATATCGGCTGCGGTTATATCTAAGGACAGTGACCTATACAAAGGTCATTTTGGTTTTAAGGATCTAGAGAATAAAAATCCAGTCGATGATAATACGCTTTTTAGAATTGCTTCTATGACCAAGGCAATAACCTCAACGTGTATTTATCAATTGATAGATAGAGATATTCTTTCCCTAGATACAAATTTAAAAGATTTTTTTCCAGAAATTAGCGACAAAAAAGTCATTCAAGGCTTTGATGATAACGGCGATGTAATATTATCTGATGTATCAAATGATATAAATATCGGACATCTGTTAACACATACCTCTGGTTTTGCTTACGAAATATGGAACGAATCAATAGCTAAGCTTGTCGAGAGAGGTGATTTACAAAGTGCCTTCGCAAATAATGATGAGTTTCTAAAAGCTCCACTGATCTTTGAACCCGGTACAAGCTGGGAATATGGTATTGGGATTGATTGGCTGGGTGTGTTGATAGAAAAAATCAGTGAATGCTCTCTACAAGAATACATGCATACTAATATTTTTGAGCCATTAGAAATGGCTAACACATCTTATGATCTTGATAAAAGCAAACATTCACGAGTAGCTAAAGTTTACGGAAGAAATGACGATGAATACTTTGAAATGCCCTTCGAAGTTCCTGAAAAATCCTCATTTTACTCCGGTGGAGGAAACCTTATATCCAGCATTAAAGATTATTCGAAGTTTCTTAAGATTTTCCTTAATGCAGGCCAAGGACCTGACAGACAGATAATTTCTATCTCTTCCCATAAGTCTATGCTCAAAAGCCTGAATGAAGAGTTAGTTATGAAACAAATGCTTTCTCAGGCACCCATGCTTTCTGAGGATGTAGATTTTTTTCCCTCATCCACCAAATCTTGGAGTCCAGGTTTCATGATTAATCATGAAGACATAGATTCCGGACGACCGAAGAATAGTGCAGGATGGGCTGGCTTATTTAACTCGTTTTTTTGGATTGATCCAAAAAATGAAATTGCCGCAGTCATTTTAATGCAAATGCTTCCTTTTTCTGAAGGCGGATGCCTTAATACCCTTAAAGAATTTGAAAGTTCTATATATAGCTAAACAAGAATGAAACAATTTATTCTACTAATAACTTATATCTGTTTTCTAACAAGTTGTGCCAATTCATCTCTAAAACCTGATACATACGATCGTGACTCTTCACAAAGAATTTCAAATGTACTTTACGGAGAAGTAGTCTCTTTAAAAAGAGTATCAATAGAAGGAGAGACAAAGTCCGGAACTATCGTAGGTGGATTAGTAGGTGCTGCAGCAGGAAGTCAAGTAAGTGACTCTAAACCTGAATCTGAAATAGGAGCTGTTTTAGGAGGAGCTATAGGAGCTACCATAGGTGGCAATGTATCTAAAAATATTCAGTCTGTTGAAGGAATCCAGCTGACCATCAATATGGACGATGGAAGAACAATTTCTGTAGTACAAGAAATTAGTGATTATAAATTTGAAGTTGGTGATCTTGTTGAAGTCATAACCATAAAAGGTAGAACAAGAATATCTCCTTCGGGCGCATGATATAAGAATTAATGGCAGCCCATGATATGAACTGCCATTTGAATTAAATTATCTTGTAAGAGAGAATCCTAATTGACTTTGCGCAAGTCTTTCCTCTGAAAGATCTCCTATAGCTATAACCTTTCCTTCATCATTAAAAGCAAGTCTTGTCACAACATTTTGTTCAAACTCTAAATCAAAAGTCCTATTAAGGGATTTATGCCAGTGCCAAACATAAACAGTATTATCACTCGTATTAGAAGCAACTTCGTTTATACGATGTTCAATGGTGGTCCAGTTTTCTGCATCTGCACCGGATAAATTTTCTAGAACTTGTGACTTCGTATTGGATGAATTAACAATCCCTCGCGTCACAGCAATGTTCATTTCCTCACCATTACGTAATATCACTGCGTTTACTATCTTTCCTGGGAGCCCAGAAAAAGGTAATTTCTCATCATCAATATTTTTTTGATTCACCTCAATACCTTCTACAGAAATAAATTCATCGCCTGGCTCTAAAATTCCTTCTGCAGGACTACCTGAGATTACTCTTTGGACAATCATTTTTCCTTCATCTAAGTCTGGATTCCAATTGAATCCAAATCCAACAAACCTACCTGGATAATTCAAACCATCTTCTGCCATATTATCTCTGACTGAGGCGATCATCTCCTCTTTTCCAGTATAGGCAGCATTTATCCAAGATCTAGCGGTATCTTCATTTGAAGCAAATGAATTGCTTGCAATAAATGATAAAGAAATTATGGTCAATAATGTTCTTATGATATTCATAATTTTATCTCCTTATAATCATGAATCTAAAATATAACTTAAGTGGGGAAAAAACAAAAAAATATTTTATTCATATAAGACCTTATTCTGTAAGATTGTTATGCATTTGCAGATAATTATGATAAGAATTTCTTTAACTTTAATCATTTTAGTGATGCTTATCTCATGTAAGTCTATGGATGATTCGCAGATTAGCATCTACCTTGAAAAATCTAGCTCATATAAAGCACAAATTACAAGAGATGTTTGGGGGGTACCTCACGTCTACGGTAAGACTGATGCAGATGCTGCCTTTGGATTAGCTTATGCACATGCAGAGGATGACTTTAAAAATATTGCAGAAAATATGTATCTGTATAGAGCAGAAATGGGTCTAAAAGATGGAATTGATGGTGCCATACAAGATTATCTAATTAAGGTTCTTAAGATAAGAGAACAAATTGATGAAAACTATACAAATGATTTAAATGCAGATGTTCGTAAAGTTATTGAAGCTTATGCAGCAGGTATAAATTATTGGATGATAAAAAATCCAAGTAATGGCTATAACCACTTTTTTCCAGTTACAGAAAAAGATATTGTGGCAGGGTTCTCAATACAGAATCTTTTCTTTTCTGGTGTTGTAAGTTCTATAGAGAAACTTCAGAGAGAATCCGATCTAAAAGAGGAATATACAAGCTTGTATCGGAATCAAGAATTTGTAACCGGTTCTAATGTTTTAGCTGTCAACTCTCGTAAGACGTATGATCAATCTACAAGAATTATTATTAATTCGCATCAACCACTCGACGGACCTTTAGCTTGGTATGAAGCGCATGTGAGAAGTGATGAAGGATGGAATATGATGGGTGGCCTTTTTCCTGGCTCACCTTTTGTATTTGTAGGGTTTAATGAAAATATAGCTTGGGGATTTACAGTCAATAAACCCGATCTTTCTGATAGTTACTTGCTCGAAGTTAATCCAGAAAATGAAAATCAATACCTACTTGATGGAGAATGGGTAGATTTCAAAATTGAGATGGTAAGACTTCCAATCAAACTATTTGGACCTCTCAAATGGACGGTTAAGAGAGAGGCAAAGTATTCAGTTCATGGCCCTGTATTGGAAGTAGCTGATAAAAGCTATGCCCTTAGGTTTTCGGGAATGAGTGATATCAAACAAGTCAATCAATGGTACGCGATGAATAAATCAAATTCTCTTGAAGATTGGCTAGAAGCTATGAAAATGAGATCTATAATATCTTTCAACGGTGTTTATGCCGATAGAGAAGATAATATATATTTCCTTCATAATTCTTCCTCACCGCTTAGGAAAGAGGGAATAGATTGGAAAAATGTCATCGATGGTTCAAGGTCTGATCTTGTTTGGGATAAATATGTAAATTTTGAATCAATTCCACAACTACAAAACCCATCCTCAGGATGGATTGCGAGCACAAATCAAGATCCATTCAAAGTAACGGGTGAGAAAGACAACTTGTTATCAAAGAATTATTCTCCTACTTTGGGCCTACAAACTAGGATGACTAATAGAGCATACAGATCAATTGAACTTTTTAGCCAAAACAACAAGCTAAACGAAAAGGATTTTGATGACATAAAGTTTGATAATAAATACTCAAGGCAATCTAGATCTTACAAGTACGTATCTGAATTATTCAACAAAGATTTCGAGTCTGATGAACTAAATTATGCGCGAGATATTTTAAAAAAGTGGGACTTGGCAACAGATTTTAAGAATACTTCTGCGGCACTCGGGGTATGTGTACTGTCGAGTGAATGGATTTCTGAACAGGGGCAAAGAATTCCTCAAGATCCTGAAATATCCTTTAGAGAATGCGTGAAAGAATTAATGGAAACTTACGGAAGAGTTGACCCGCCTTGGTCAGAAAGAAATTTTATTGTTAGGGGAAGTAAAAAAGAGTCAGTGCAAGGCGGTCCCGATGTTCTAAGGGCTATTTATGGAAGGAATGATGAAGCAGGAGATTTAAATGCTGCGGGAGGAGATGGACTTTACATTCATGTAAGTTGGGATAAGGATGGTCAACAAAAATCTAAAAGCATTCACCAATATGGTAGTGCTACTCAAGACGAGAGCTCTATTCATTTTGCTGATCAAATGGATTTGTATATTCAAGAAGAATACAAACCTACTTTCTTCGACAAAGAAGATTTATCAAAAAATATCTCAAAAATTTATAATGTTCCTTATTAAAATATATAAAAATTAAAAGTAATGTTATTTGCTCAAATCTTAATTTCAGGTTTAGTTTGTGGTTTGATTATATTTCAGTCCGCCTTTGTTGCACCTACAGTTTTTCGAGACTTACCCGAAGAAAGCAGACCAGTAATATTAAGATCTCTGTTTCCAAAACTTTTTAAGTCAATAACTCTAGCTGGGATTTTATTAACCTTATTAGCCTTTTTAGAGGGTTCTAATTTAATAATCGCATATTGCGTTGGAGTTTTTACCTTCTTAGCAGGTTTAATCTGCAATTCCATGATAGGAGCAACAAATAGGGCTAGAGATGATGGAAATGATAAACTTTTTGCTACTCTTCATCGAATTAGTGTGTTACTGACAATATCAGTTTTACTGACAAATCTCATTTGGGTATTTATAGTTTAATTATGAAAGAAAGATTTAATAAATTTCTTAACACCGGCATGAATAAAGGTTTGAGTTGGACCACCATAGCAAGTGAAAAATTACTTCTAGCACTAATTGGAATATCAACATGTATAGCTTCGGCCATGTATCTCTATGAGATGATCTTACAAAGAGAAATCTTACTAGGTGATCTATTCATGCTTTTTATTTATGCAGAAATCCTCGCCATGGTTGGGGCTTTCTATAGCACTAATAGGATACCTGTTACTCTTCCAATCATTGTTGCAATCACTGCTCTGTGTCGTTTGATTATAATGCAAACGAAAGAAATGGATGCGATTATGGTCATGTGGGAGGCAGGTGCAATTTTTATTCTTGCAGGTTCAGCCTATCTAATGAGCCTCAAAGACAAAATAAGTCTAGAGAAATTAAAACAGTCGGAAGAATAACTTATAAATAAGAACTAAACCTTTCCGATCTCCAAGAATTAATGAGGTCTTTGGAAGATTCATCTCTGGAAAACCAAACCTTGTCTGATTCATTATTTATCTGATGAACCTTGAGTTCTTCTAGTCCTGAAGGTGATGAATCATTAAAAAACTCCATCATGAATTTTGCATATAAATTTCGTTGGTTTAACTCCAACAAATAGTTTGACACTCTTTTTATCTCTTGTAATTCTCTGTAGTGATAAATATACAGAAAAGAATCCTCAGCTTGATTTTCCTCTATAAAGATCGGATCATCTTTGAGAACAAGTTCCTTAAATTTATCGCGTACCTCAGACATATCTAATTTCTTTAAATCAAGGTTTAACTCCTCTTTAAAAAATACCTCAAAGTCTTTATAGGTTTTTTCTATTTGTTCACTTATCTTCAAAATAAACACGCTCCAACAAAATTTTTTATGTGACAAAGAGATACTTTAAAACTTTCAAAAAAACCTGAATGCTTTAAAATTATGTTCATCGCTGCTTGCCTGCCTGAATTTATATTCTTAAATATTATATGAAAAAATTCTTAAAAGTTGGTCTGATTATTTTGACACTCTCTTCGCTAGTGGCTATGCCAATAAAAGCAGCAAAATACGACAAAAAAAAGCCATCAGATCTTTATTCAAAAGCGATAGAACATCTAGACAAAAACCAATATGGTAAAGCTCAAAAGGTACTCCGAATCTATACTAGAAAAAAGAAAGATGATGCTGACGGATGGACACTCCTAGCCTTCTCGTCAAGAAAACTCGGCAGTTATGCAAATGCCGAAAAATACTATGAAAAAGCTTTAGATTTAGATCCCGAGAACAAAGCAGCCCTAGAATATCAAGGAGAGCTTTTTGTTGTACTAGATAAACTTGAGTTGGCTAATGAAAATTTGAATAAACTAAAGACTTTATGTCCAGATTCATGCGATGAATTGGAAAAACTAGAAGATTTTATCTCCAGTAAAATAGAGAAAGAAAAAATTAATATCTAATTGATATCCCTAACTCTAAATATCAGAGTTGCTATTATTGAAATGAGTTATGAATTATTTATTGAATAAATTATTAAAATTCTAAATCTATGTAGAATTGACTACTTTTGAGATCAAAGCTTTCTATCTCTTTAGATTTAATCCATTTAAAGAAATCGTCAAAGACTTTAGGATCGATTTTTCCGAAAGTTTCATCATCACCGAAGTAATCTTTTGAAAACTCCAAAGAATTAACCAAATCAATATTTCTTTCCTCAAGAGGGACATTAGGTCTCAGGATGTTAGTTGACTCCTCAGTATGTTTGAAAGAATACAACAAACCTTTTTTTGTTGCCGAGAGAAATCTTCTTAGTTCATCCTTACTTCTCCCGATCAATAAGTGAGGTACAACTATCAATGGTGAATATGAATAAGGAATTCCGTAATCTTCTAATTTAAAAAACTTAAAATTAGGTCTCTGTATACCTTCCCAATTGAGAAATATCCAAGTTGCATCTAAATTTTGATTAATCAAAGCATTCCATACCCCTAGTCTATCGGGATAATGTATGTCTAAATCACCTACTCCTCCATCTTTTTTAATTAATTCTTTTACAATTAGATCTTCGTATCTAGCTCCATAAGATGCATAAGACTTTGAATCCAGGTCCATTGGTCTATTAACATTTGAATCTTCTCGAACAGCAATAGCGCTAACATCTCTTTGGAAAAGAGTAGCTATTGCCATTAAACTAAAAGGTGAATCTTTTGTTCTAAAACTTATTATTGACTCTGTTGGACACAGGGCAATATCAGCCAAGCCCAATTCCACTTTTTTCGCAGGTGAATGTTCGTAATTATCAGCTTCAGGTGAAATTATCCTTAAATCTATTCCCTTCTCTTGATAAAACTCTTTTTTTTGAGCAACAAAAAAACCGATATGGTTAATATTTGGAGTCCAGTCTAGGGCAAGCTTAAATGTTTTTAGTCTTTTCAATGCAGTTAAACCCTCAAAAGGCTATTACATTGGAGAGTTATGTGTATGCGCTATTCCCCAATTTCCATCTTCCTCAACTAATACGAGAGTAATGTACGTGAATGTTGGTGGACTCATCTCGCCCATACTCGGAATAAAATCTGTTCGCCTCACAAAATCTGCAATAGCTACCTCGCCATAAATTCTCACTTCTGGAGAAGATATAGTAGAAATTAACTTTAAGTCAGGATCTCGTGAAAGGCTCGCAGCCCTTCTCTCCTTTTGAATCATTAAATTCTCTGCCTGATTAGGCCATCTTTTGGAGGTTATCATAACCCGATCATCCCTTATTAGTTCTGCCTGAGCATCAAGGTCACCCTCTAAGGCAGACCATTTATATATCGTATCCAGGACATCCTTTTCGGAACTGAAACTAAAAAACGATAAGCTTGATAAAAATATTACACTTATTATTTTAGAAATTAAATTTTTCATTATGTACTCCTTTACATTACAAAATTTATATTTTGGATTTAAACTGCCAGTGAATGATAAATCAAGACCTTTAGGTTAAGCCGACACTGAATATAACCATGGTGCCCCCTGTAGGACTCGAACCTACGACCAAGTGATTAAGAGTCACCTGCTCTACCAACTGAGCTAAGGAGGCAATAAAAGTTTTTTCTACCAAGTGTAAGTTGCCAAACAAACGATATAAGAAATAGTTACCAATATGGTCAAATTTGCTCTTAGGTTTCTATATTTCATGTGCCTCATCTTCTCTGAGACTCTCAATTCAAATAGATAGAATAAAATAAATGTAAGGAGACTTAGGTATAGACTGTAATAAAGAAACATATTGGAGAGTGCAATTATCAAAAAACCGGCTAGTGAAACCAAAATACCCACTATTAATGAAAGATTATTTTCATCCTCTCCTTCCCATCCCCAAGTCATACCTCCTAGGAAAGATAGTATTACACCTCCGTAAAATGATAAAAGTAGATTGAAGACATAACCCTCAGGAAAATCTAAAAAGAGCGGATAAAAGGATAAAAAAATAAAGGGAATAACCCCCAGATATCCTAATATTTGCCTAGTTCTAATGTTCATTTTTAACTTCTTTTTCTACTGCCATGTTTATAATAAACAGATCTAGCAATCTTTTTAAACTCATCTCCTTTTCTTATTGACCAAATAGTATCTCTTGCATATTTTGCTGATTGTTTTAAGTCTACGACTGGAGAAATGTAAGCTGTCTGTAAATCTGCGGAATGTATTTTTTTTGGATCAATATCATTGAGACTTGGGATTATTTGTTTTATCCACTTTGCTTCGGGATCTTGATCTAAGCTCTGTTTATTGACTGAATAAATTCTAGGTAGATTTATTCCAGTAACTCCACTTTGCATCTGTACTTGGGGAATGTGTATACCTGGTTCATAGTCGACAAACAGTTCTCCAAGCAAAGGAGATGTGGATTGCCATGGTTGCCATAAATTATAAGATGCAAATGACATGATCATCGCTCTCATTCTAAAATTGATCCAACCCTTTTCTCTGAGATAAAGCATACAAGCATCCATAAAAGGAAATCCTGTTTCACCATTAATCCATCTATCAATAAATTCTTTATTCTCGGATTCTCTGAGGTTGTCACACATTCTGTGCATGGAATTAAATTCCAACTCGGGTTCTGTTTCTAATTTTTGTATGAAATGACAATGCCAATATAGTCTTTTCCTGAACGAATAGAGATCTCTCTTAAAATGTGATTGAGGATAATTAGCTTCAAGCCTTTGATATATTTCTCTGATAGATATTGAGCCAAATGCAATATGAGGAGAAAGTCTTGAGCATGATTCTTCAGCATCATGAGGGCTAGACATTTTCTTTGAATACCCTTCAGATCTGCTCTCAAAGAAAGAATTAAGTAGTGCATTTGCCTCTTTAGTACCACCTTTCTGGAATCCTTTTTGGATAATACTTTTAGATAGGTCTAAAAAGTCATCAAAATTCATGAGATCTGTAGGCTTACTACTTAGATTTGGTTTTGGCTGATCATATCGACATTTTCTCATTTGCCTATTCCAATCAAAAGACCACCTGTCTCTGTTAAATTTGTCGATTTGTATTCCAAAATCTTCATATATATGCAGTTTTGATGACCCCTTGAATGTATTTTTGAATTTACTAATTTGATTTCTGTAATACGATGTATCAGTTGAGTGATTTAGATGAATTTTAGACTGTGGATAATTTTTTTCGATGAACGCGGCGAGATCTTGGTAAGAACCTTCAAAAATCTCAATAGATGAATTGAGTTTCTTCAATTTTAATTGAACCTCTTTAAGGCAATCAATTAAAAATGAAAATTGCCTCGGAGATCTCCCATCAATAGACCAATAGTAACTATCATAAACATAAATAATTTTATAATTTTGGTTTAACGAACCATAGAAAAGGGCTGAGTTATCCTCTAATCTAAGATTCCTATGTAATATGATGATATCCACTTTGAACAAGTGGGCGCAGCATTATTTTACTAGATTGAGCACATAATAACAGTAGGGAAAATTATCTACTAAATACCTATCGTAATATGGTAGGCTCAATAAAAAAAATCTAAATTGGAATTATGATGAATACAAAAACAAGGGACTTTCCACTTTACCCAAAAGAGGTGACTAATGATTTCTTATCAAAGTGTTTTGGTGAATCTGTAATATCTTTTGAACTGGACACAAGTATGACAGCTGGAGGTGTTTTAGCTGATGCTTTTAGAGTCTTTAATATTAGATATGATAAGGTTAATGATCTCCCTACAAGCTGCTTTGTCAAATGTACAAAAGAAATACCAGAAGTTGTCGAACTCTGCCTCGCAACCCAAGTATATGCAAAAGAAGTATATTTCTATTCAACTCTAATCGAAAAAGTAAGAGATGTAATTAGAGTCCCAGAGTGTTATGGAATCTTCAAAGATGAAGATGATGAAGAATGTAAAGAGTTCTGTTTAGTTCTAGAGGATTTTGATCAAGATAACTGGATGCCTTTTGATCAGTTTGATAACCCTATGGATTTTGAAGATACCGCTATGCTAATGAGAGATCTTGGATCATTCCATGCAGCTTGTTGGAATGAACCAGTTTCTGATCAGCCTGGTTTAGGTCACTATAGGGCCCACTGGCAATCACTTAATGATAGTTTTTGGGATGAAGAAGGTACAGCATGGGATGAAGTTATTCCTAAGTGGGAGGAAGTGTATGGAGAAGATTTATTATCTTTAGTGGATTCTGAAGTTAAAGAGACAATTCTCAAGATTAATGCAATCTATACCTCAGATAATGGAAAAAAAATTCAAGAAAATCTAATTAAAGAATTACAGAAAAGACCAAGGACTATTACCCACGGAGATGCAAGAGGAAATAATATCTTTAAATCTAGCGATGGCAGGACTATAGGGATAATTGATTGGCAAATGTGGGCAGCTGGTCCGGCGAGTAATGAATTTAGCCAGTTGTGGTTTAATTCGTACTCCCTAGAAAGTGGTATGATTCATAAGTTAAATGAACTTACTCAAATCTACTATGACTCTTTAACCGGGAGTAATTCCGAAATAAAAAATTCTTATCCTTTTGAGCAGCTTCTAGATGATACGAAACTCATATTTATTAATATGTGGATTCAATATATTGGTTTTACCTTAGGTTCTATTGAAGGATACAAAGATCCAGAACTTAAAAAATCTAAAGATAATTGGCGTGAGATGATGAAAAGAAATATGGAGACAGTGCATTATTCTGGATGTTTAGAGTCTTTTGAGAAGTTTATCGCTCAATCAAAGTTATAGATTTTAGTTTAAATCCAAGGAGGGAAAAATGTCAGCAATAGGAAGAAACTTTCCACTATCACCTGAAGAAGTAACAATAGAATTTCTTTCGGCCTGTTTTGGGAAAGAAGTTACCTCATTCAAACTCGATACCAGTATGATTGATGGCGGCGTATTAGCTGATGCGTTTAAAGTAGAAGAAATTAAATATTTAGAAAAGCAAGATGAAACTGGTCTTATTTCAAGCTGTTTTATAAAGTGCACCAAAGACATTCCAGAAGTCGTAGATATGAGCCTGTCAACACAGATATATGCTAAAGAAGTATATTTTTACTCAAAGTTAATCAGTAGGATAAAGAAGGCTATAAGAGTTCCTGAATGCTACGGAATTTTTACTGATAAAGATGATAAAGATTGCAAAGATTTTTGTATTGTTTTAGAGGATTTGTCAGGTGAGGATTGGGAAGCATATGAACAATTTGAGAATCCTATGGGCCTTGAAGATCTAAAAACATATATGTTGGATCTTGCTTCATTCCACGCAGCATCTTGGAACGAGCCTATCTCAGATCAGCCAGGTCTTGGTGTTTTCAGACCACATTGGCAAAATCTTAATGATGAATATTGGGATAATGGAACTACCACTTGGAATGAAGTGAAAATAAAGTGGAAAGAAATATATGGTGAACCTTTTGAGCTCCTTGCTGGCGATGAAGTAAAAGTAACCATAGAAAAAATAGCTGAAATATTCACATCTGAAAATGGGAAAAAAATACAAGACGCTATGCTAAAAAGGCTGGAATCAAGACCCAGGACGATTACTCATGGTGATGCAAGAGGAAACAATGTGTTCAAATCAAAATCTAAAGGGAACATGGCTTTGATTGATTGGCAAATGTGGGTCGCTGGACCTTGCAGTAATGAATTTTGTCAAATTTGGTTAAATTCTTGGTCTCTAGAAAGTGGAATGGTATTTAAATTAGAAGAAGTTACAAGAATTTACTATGAAGAGCTTTGCAGATTGAGGCCTGAAGTAGAGAAAGATTATCCATTTGATGATATGTTTTTTGATATGAAGTTGATCTTTATAAATATGTGGAATCAGTATCAAGGTTTTGCAGCGGGTGCATTAGATGGATATAAAGATCCAAAACAAAAAAAAGCAAAAGAAAACTTTTATAATTTATTTAAAAGATCAATGGAAACACTGCACTATTCCAATTGCCTTGAAACATTTGAAGAATTTATTAACTTATTGGAAACAAAATAATGCAACCAAATATGTCACTAGATGGCCATCATAGAAAACGTATCTATCTCTTTAGGCATGGCGAAGTAAATTACATGCCATCTGGTAAGGTCGTCAAAGACCCTAATCAGGTTGATTTAACAGAATTAGGGCTTCTACAAGCAAAACTAATAGATGAGAATACTAAGAATATTGATTTTGAGAGGATAATTAGCTCGGGCCTGCCGAGGACTATCCAGACAGGTGCTCATATGGCCAAAAGAAGGAACATATCTATAGAAGCTTATCCAGAGCTGAAAGAATACCAATGGGACCCTAAATCTTTTAAAGATAATGACGTAAGAAAATTTGG
Organism: uncultured SAR86 cluster bacterium; assembly: GCA_902537425.1. Classification (GTDB taxonomy): domain Bacteria; phylum Pseudomonadota; class Gammaproteobacteria; order Magnimaribacterales; family Magnimaribacteraceae; genus Magnimaribacter. The sequence continues at coordinate 112,985 of CACBBD010000001.1, forward strand.
ATATTTATTTGAAAATTCCAAATCAAAAGATGCAATTGGGGGAATTGAAGAGGCTGATGAATTCTATAATAGAGTAATTAATCAATTGGAAAAGATTATCAAAGAAGAGTGGAGTCAAATAGCCATTGTTTTGCATGGTGCAGTTAATGCTGCAATCATGTGTTGGTTAAATGACATCGATATAAGTCTAGCATCAAAATTTGATCAAGATCATGCCGCTCTGAACATTATTGATGTCGATACAAATGAAGATGGTGAAATCGTAAGGAAATCAATAAGACGATATAACATTCCTCCAGACTTATCTAATATAGACTCCGATATTTGGTCTTCTTGGGAATCTACAGCAAGTAAGATAATTAGCTTTAATGAGTCAGCCACTTAATTATGTCCTGGAAGGCATTGGTATCCTGCATTAGAAATAAATGACCCCCTTCATAGAACTCTAACTTACTGTTACGAATTTTTTGATGCATCTTCTCCATGTTTAACATAGGAGCTATACCGTCATATTTACCTCCGAGTAAAAAAGTGGGAATATTTATATGATCTAAATCAAAGTAAGTATTATGGTCCTTTCTTGCCAAGAGTTGCTTAAGGAGGTTTCTTGGCTTTGGTTTAAATGCGTTCCTATTTTTTGCCTGTTCTTTTATAGATCGCCATAAATCCTTATTTTGCTCTATCCATTCATCAGTAATCCTTAAGTCATTTATTTTGATACTTTTCTCTAATTTCTCCTCTTCATTCAACTCTTCTAATATGTGTAAAGGATATGAAGAGCCACCCTCTCCACCTGAGGAAGTACAAGCCAAGACTAGTTTACTAACTCTAGATGAATGCCTTTTTATAAATTCTTGAGCAACCATACCGCCAAAAGAAACACCCATAACTGGAATAGTATTTATTTCAAGGACATCAAGAAGATGAGCAGCATCATCAGCATATTGTTGCATTGAATAAGCTCCAGATGGGCTAGATGTCTGACCTAAGCCTCTTTGATCATAACTAATAATTTCAAAATGTTCTGAAAGAGGTGAATGAAGCTGATTGGGCTTATTACGTAAGTCTCCACCTGTTCCTCCTATAAACAATAATGGTCCATTAGGGCGTGGTGCACTCCTTTCAAAATACATATCTAACTCTTTTGTGCTTATAATGGCCATGCTCAGTCAGTATGAATTATAGAATAAAAAAATTATGAAAAAGGCTTTTATACTAACCGTGTTTATCACTTTATTCGTTTATCCATCAACTTCATTTGCAAATGAGTTTAGTCTCTTTATAAAACCCTGTAAAAGTTGTGAATGGTTAACCTATCCCACTCCTTTTCGTCTTAAAGAGCAATGTGAAATAGCAAGACAAGGTATTTTTATACAAGGCATGACTAAATGTCTAAAAACTGACTAAATTATGACTAAATGGACAGAGTCGGAAGCTTTTACATGGTATAAAAACCAAGATTGGATAGTTGGATGCAACTATCTACCCAGTAATGCAATAAATCAGCTGGAAATGTTTCAACCAGAAACATTTGATATTGAAATAAATAAAAGGGAATTATCTTGGGCAAATGATTTAGGCTTTAACTCAGTTAGGGTTTATCTGCATGACTTACTTTGGAGTGATCCAGAAACCTTTAAAACTATCTTAGATCAATTTCTAGATATTTGTGCCCGAAATAAGATAAGGCCAATGTTAGTTTTATTTGATGACTGTCACAGACCCTATCCAAAACTTGGTGCACAACCCAAACCAGTTAAAGGTGTTCATAATTCAGGTTGGAAACAGAGCCCGGGTATGGCTCTTGTAAGTGAAATTCATGATAATGATAGTCATCCAGAAATACCTAGACTTAAGAGTTTTGTTCAAGAAGTACTAGGGCACTTTGGCAATGATCAGAGAATTCTTCTTTGGGATATTTACAATGAACCCGGTCAATTTGGGATAGGTGACAAATCTTTGGCCTTATTAAAATTGGTTTGGGAATGGGCACTGGAGGTAAGACCTTCCCAGCCTCTAACAGCCTGTTTAGATGGCTCCGTAGGTGAAGAGATTATTGAATTGAATCAAAAAAATTCTGATGTTATTACCTTTCATACTTATGAGGGCGAAAAACTTCAAGAGACAATCGATAGACTGAAAAACCTCAATAGACCTTTAATCTGTAGTGAGTATATGGCTAGAGAATTTGGTTCAACTTTTGAATTAAGCTTACCTATTTTTAAAAAAAATAATATTGGATGTTTTAACTGGGGGCTTGTAGCTGGAAAAAGCCAAACTCATTTTGGCTGGTCTACAATCTTAGACCTAAAAAAGAAAAAGGAAGAAGGTGATTTTTTAAATGAAGGTGATGATATACCTGAGCCTGAATTATGGTTTCATGATATTTTAAGAGCTGATGGTAGCCCTTACTCTTCGGAAGAGGCAATTTTTATAAAAGAAATGACTGCTTCTAAGAAGCTAGTTTGGAAATAAACTTTAATCGATATCAATATATTTAGTCCATTCCTCATCTTTGAAGTTATAAGAAGAATCCAAATAAGACCTCGTCATATGCTTTAAAGTTGGCTTTTTAGGCGTCGTCAATGGCTTCAAATCAGAATTCCCTTTTTTGTTATTACAAACTTTGCAAGAAGTAGTGACATTCTCCCAAGAAGTATCACCTCCTTTTGAAATTGGAATTACATGATCTAGAGTAAGATCATTTCTCGAAAATTTTTTCTCACAGTACTGGCATACATAGTTATCCCTAAAAAAAACATTGGATCTTGAAAACTTTACCTCTTTTTTGAGATGATGATAATCTGAAAGCATAATTATGCTTGGGACATTGAAGGCCATGCTGGGAGACCTGACGACCCAATCGCTGTGATCTTTAACCACAAAGACTTTTCGATTTAAAGTGAGTTTTATAGCAGAGTGCCAGTCGACTACTGAAAGCGGAAAAAAACTCAGAGGCCTTCCATCTCTATTCAATATCAAACAATCAGCAGACACCCAGTTAATATAATATTTTTCTGTACAATTTTCTAGAGCAATAAAGTTACTTTCTAGTTACTTTTTTTGTAGGTAAAATTTACCTAAAAATGAATAAATTATTTACCTTGCTAGCAATAATTTTTATTGCTGACCCCTTATATTCAGAGGAGCCCAAGAGAGTTTTATGTGAATTGGAGGGTAATTATTCCATTACTTATGATGACTTCAGAAGGAATTATTTTAATGAAGCTGTAGAGATTGCAAAAAATGTAGCAGTAACTACAACTCAATCGATATTTGTTTTAAATAGAGCAAAGCAAACTCTAAATAAAGATGCATGGGATAAAAATAAAATTGATGTTACCCAATATTGGGCCCTAGATGAAAATTCAGATGATCTCCTAAAACTAGACTATGTGGTCGAACCAGCTCCAGTCTGGGTTACGCAAAGTGATTGGGTAAAGGAGAAGAAAGAAACAGGCATTACGGTAACTCATTTTATTGAGAATGGTGCAATGCATCCAAATTATCCTGAATATAAAGTTGATATTTATCAAATAAATAATGAGATAAATTGGTTTACTGGAAAAGCAAGAATTAAAGGAGATATTTGGCTTAAAAGAGTAGATGGTAAAAAAGGCAAAGATCCAAAAATAGAAATTCTTGCAAAAGGAAACTGTGAAAAACAAAAGAAAAAGTTTTGATTAAAGGCCTCGCACTAATAACAAAGAAGTTGGAATAATTATTGACCAAACTAAACATGCTAAGGCTATTGGCTTAAATTGAAGCTTACTCAAGCTTTCCCTATTTATCTGAGTTCCAATACAAAAAAGACCTATCAAAAGACAAATTCGATTAATTTCCTTGAGATAGCCCGAAATAATCTCATCAGGCTGGAGGAAAGAATTTAGTAAAGCAGCAATCAAGAAGAATATAACAAAAAGAGGCAAACCTAGTCCTTCATTTTTACTTCTATAAAGCCAAGCTGCAAAAATTACCAAGGGAACTATCCATATAGTCCTTGCTACTTTAAGTGTTGCTGCAACTTCAACTGATAATTCACCAATGCTAGAAGCAGCCCCAACAACAGATGCAGTATCATGTATCGCAAGTGCAACCCATGCACCAAACTGAATTTCATTTAGTTGAATGAAGTTATTTAAAAAGGGGAATAATAAGACTGCGACAGCATTTAATAAAAAAACTATTGTTATAGACATCGTTAAGTCTTCTGGTTTGGCTTTGATTGAAGGTGCAACTGAAGCGATTGCTGTACCTCCACAAACTGCTGTTCCAGAAGCTAAAAGAAAGGAAAGCTTCTGTGATACGCCCAGTATTTTACCTAGTAATATGACTGCACCGAATGCCAAAACCACACAGAGCGAGATCCAAAAGAAATAAACTGAATTTGTTTCGTAAAATGAATCTAAACTCAAACTACCTCCTAAAAAAACTATCCCGGTCTGTAAAATTTTGGATCCATACTTTTGAGTAAGAAAATCTTTAGGTAATTTATAAAAGAGTGCTAGAGATATACCTAAAAATAATGAGACAGCTGAATTACCAATCCATAAGCTTATTGCAATGATAATTATCGTAATAAAATAAAGCATTATTGAGGTTTGGTGAGTCACAAATGAAATTTATCTGTGACAATCCAATTATGAAAGCATTGATAGTATAAATCAATCTTACAAAAGACTTTTCATGTGGTCATTAAGTCAAAAATTCCTTTTTTATCAATTTTCAAAGGGGGGGGTTGACAACTATGCTATGTTATCTAGATATAACTATTTTTTAAGGGCAAAAATGGAAAATCTTCTGAGTAATAAACTTCCAGTTACTGTGCTTTCGGGTTTTTTGGGCGCAGGCAAAACTACCGTACTAAGTCATATCTTAAATAACAGAGAAAATAAAAGAGTGGCAGTGATAGTAAATGATATGAGTGAAATTAATATAGATGCTGCTATCGTTCAAAACGAAGTTTCTTTAAACCGCAGTGAAGAGAAACTGATTGAAATGAGTAATGGTTGTATCTGCTGTACGCTTAGAGAAGATCTCCTTGAAGAGGTTAATAAACTTGCGCAAGAAGGTAGATTTGATTATCTAGTCATCGAATCCACTGGAATATCTGAACCCCTACCTGTAGCAGAGACATTCACTTTTGAAGATGAAAATGGTGTTTCTTTGTCCGACGTAGCTAATTTGGACACAATGGTGACAGTAGTTGATTCCGTAAACTTCTTGAAGGATTATGATGAAGCAAAGTATCTACAAGATACTGGTGAATCTTTAGGTGAAGACGATGAGCGGAGTGTCGCAGACCTTCTCGTTGATCAGGTTGAATTTGCTGATATTATTTTGTTGAGTAAAACCGATCTAGTTAGTCCGCAAGAAATAGAACGTTTAGAAGCCATTTTAAAAACACTTAATACTGAAGCCAAAATAGTACCTATTGCCCACGGAAAGGTTGATATAGATGAGGTCTTAGATACAGGTCTTTTCGACTTTGAGCGTGCTCAACAAGCTCCAGGTTGGTTAAAAGAAATGCGTGGTGAACACGTACCGGAAACTGAGGAATATGGAATTGGTAGTTTCACATATGAAGCAAGAAGACCCTTTCATCCTGACAAATTTTTCAAATTTCTTCATGGTACTAAACAGTTCGGTAAGCTTATCCGCTCAAAAGGCTATTTTTGGTTAGCCACTCGTCCGGAGTTTGCAGGACAATGGAGTCAAGCTGGTGGCATTGCTCATTACGGATTTGCAGGGATGTTCTGGAAATCTGTACCGAAGAAAGATTGGCCTTTAGATGAAGAATACTTAGATGCAATTAGAAAGATGTGGGTGGAACCTTTCGGTGATATGCGTCAAGAATTGGTCTTTATCGGTCAAGGGTTAGATCAAGAAAAGATGATAGAAAGACTTGATGAGTGTCTTTTGAGCGAAGATGAAGTTCTAAAAGGTAAAGCATACTGGAAAACATTAAATGATCCGTTCCCAGCATGGCAATAAAGTTACTTAACTCTTAATTATGATGAATTCAGTTATAGGAGATCAATTAGCCTGCTTTAAAGATATACATCTTGACGACGTCGAATTAGTCAGTGTTAAAAGGCAAAAATTTGACACCATTAAAGATTTATCTACAAATTTTATTAAATCCAGAGAGGTCTTAAAACTTCAATGGCATCAAGATTTAAATGACTTCAGGACGATTCAAGAAATCTTCCCCGAGTCAGTAGAAACATCTTTTAGGTCAATGTTAATTGATTTGATTTTGGAAAGTGGTGAAATGCTAGGAAGTCTTGTAGATTGTAAAAAAATTGGAGTTAGAATCGCCACCCTAAGATCACCTATGTGCCCGCTCTTTCATGTAGATAATATTAAATGCAGAATGCTCATTACTTTATGCGGAGAGGGAACACAATGGATCTCAAATCAAGACGTCGATTGGGAAATCTTTCTTGATAGAGAAAATAAAGACATACCCATTAAGGAAAATGCAGATATTAAACAACTGGCTACAGGTCATTGGTCTTTACTTAAAGGCGGTGCTTGGAATAATAATTTCAATGGCGTCGTGCACCGATCACCTCATGATGAAAAAGATAGATTGATTTTGTCAATTGACCCCCTTTTTGGCCTATGAAGTAGGATATAACCTTCCTGAAATAGACGTTCATTTTCAAAGAAGTATAGAAAGTATAAAATTAACATATGAAAAAAATATATTTTGGTTTTCTACTGTTTCTATTAACCTCCTCAGTAGGAGCTACTAGCAATAGAATACAAAATAGTGATTCCAATTTTGAACTACTAGTTCATAAAACTCCAACCTGTGGTTGTTGCAAAATGTGGGTTAAGCATATGGAAGAAAATGGATTTACAATAAATACAAAAGATCACCAAAACCTTGTAAAAACAAAGGAGGAACTAAAAATAGAACCTGAGTATAGGTCGTGTCATACAGGAGTTTCCTCGCAAGGACATTTTTTTGAAGGCCATATTCCAAGTAAATATGTCTCTCAATTTCTTTCAGAAGATAATCCAGATGCAATAGGCTTATCAGTTCCTGGAATGCCTTTGGGCTCTCCGGGCATGGAAGTTGAGGATCGCTTTACACCTTATGATGTACTTGTGCATTTCAAAGATGGGTCAACTAAAGTTTATGCAGAAATAAGAAAATAAAATCGTAATTCAAGGATATTTTTTGTATGGACAAAGTTCCTTTCTATTAAGCAGGCTATTGAATCATTATAAAAACTAAAGATGAATGCAAAAGTATATGGTTTTATTCACTCTCCTTGGGTACAGGCAGTCTTACTAGCTCTATATGATAAAGAACTAGATTACGATCTTTCTGTAAGACCACCTTATGATGTCTTCAAAAAATGGGGCGTCTATATGCCTGCAGTTTCACTAAATGAAGAACCTTGGGAAATTGAGTCAACTGAAATACTCACTAAATTAGGTTATAAACCTATACTTGCCGATGAACTAAAAGCTGCAAATAGTGCCTGGCAAGGAGTGCTACATCGAACTGATAATCCATTTAGGTTCTTTCTAAACTTTGCTCGCGGAGGACAGATTTCTGGATCTTTACTTAATAATTCGGTAAATAACTTTTTTTTAAGCTTTGTTGCCTTCTATATGTTTATGTTAATAAATATTGGAAAATGGACATTAAAACAAAAGGAACCTGATGACTTTGGTAATCAGTTTTTATATTGGGAAAATACACTTCATGCTTCTAAATGTCCTTTTATAGATGGCGAAAAACCTGGAACTAGAGACTTTATTTTGTTTGGGGTAGTTCAATGTCATTCCAGCATTCCTGTTCCAGCGCTCGATGCATTATTAATCGATGAGAGGCTAAATAATCTACGAACATGGATAGTTACCATGCAAAAAAGATTTCAGGAATATCCTTATCTTTACTCTGTAAAATATTTTGGATCTGATGCATCTCAACCTAAAAATGCTGGTATTTTCCAAATGGGAGTATTTTTCATAGGGCTATCTATAATTTTTTTATTATTGCCGATTTCTATAGCCGCAGTGTTAAAATTAATGAGCAGGGTAGAGGATTATAGAATTAAAAGTTTTTAATCTGAAAATCTTCAAGAAGGAAAATATTCTGGAAGCAATAGCTTGTCCCATATCCTGAAAGCAAGGCTATCTATGAAAAGAATATTTTTAATCCCAAAGTCATCCATGATCAATTCCTGTTATCAAAAAGAGGTAATGCTATGAAAATTGCAATTATCGGATCTGGAATATCGGGCCTCTCGGCTGCTTACTATTTATCCAATAAGCATGAAGTAGACTTATTTGAAAAAGATTTGAGGCTAGGTGGGCATACACATACGCACACTTTAGAGCTTGAAAAGAGAATAAAAGTTGATTCGGGCTTCATCGTGATGAATGACAGGAATTATCCACTTCTTACAAAGTTGTTTTTGGATCTAGGGGTAGATCTTCATCCGACCTCAATGTCTTTTGGAGTAGAGACAGAGAATCTTAAGTGGTGCTCAAATGATTTCCTAAAATTAAGATTTTTAAAAAGTTTTAAAAAGATAAGACTTTTTGTTGAAATGATTAGATTCAATAATCTTGCATCTAATGTCGAGACAAATTTATCTGTTGAAAATTGGCTAAGAAAAAATAATTTTTCAGATTTCTTCATCGCAAACTACCTACTCCCTATGTCCTCATCGATATGGTCGTCATCCCAGGAATCAATAAAAAGATTTCCTATGAAATCACTTTCAAGTTTTTTTAAAAACCATGGTCTTTTAAATTTAGTTAAAAGGCCACAATGGTTCACAGTCCTAGGGGGAAGCGATAACTACGTAGAAAAAATAATTAACATCTCTGAAATAAATAGTGTTGTTACTGATGCTGAACTGCTTATAAAGAGAGAAGGAAGAAAGGTATCACTTCAAAATAAAGGCGTAACAAGCCAATATGATTTATTAATTTTTGCCTGTCATGCCAATCAAATTGAAGAAATACTTACTGATATTTCTCCCAAGGAGGCTGAAATCTTATCTATGTTTGAATATACCAACAATAATGTGTTGCTTCATGATGACAAAAATCTTATGCCAAAAGAAGAATCTCTTTGGTCCTCTTGGAATTCTTTTAAAAATATGAATTATGATTATGTTACTTATTGGATGAATAATTTACAAAAATTGGATACAGAAAAAGAAATTTTCGTGACTTTAGGTAATTGCCCTGAAATAGATGAAGAACGAGTTTTTAAAAAAATTTGTTATGAACATCCTTTGTATAGTGAAAATACTATTGAAGGACAAAAATACCTTAAATCTATCCAAGGGGAAAATAATACATATTTTGTTGGTGCACATCTGGGGTATGGATTCCATGAAGACGGAATAAGATCAACGGCTGAAATATTAAAAAATATTAATGAATAATACAAGATTGAAATTCTTTGATGGCACTGTATTTCACAAAAGAGTGGGGTCTAAGATGCACAAGTTTAGATATAGATATAAATCAATTTTCATTGAAGAGGTATATGATTTCAATTTAGAGAGTTTTCTATATGCGCACTCAAAAATTTTGAGTTTCGAAAGAAAATACTCTGATATGTCAGAAAAAGTTATTGAGAAAATGAAATTATTTATCAAAGAAAATAATATTGATTCTGATACATGTCGTGTTAACTTATTGAGAACTCCTAACATCGGTTTTATTAAATCTTTCAATCCCGTATGTTTTTGGTTTTTAGAAACTGATGAAGGTTGTAAATTTTTTACTGCAGAGGTTGAAAATACTTTCCATGAAAAACAAATGTATGTCATTGAGAACAAAGGAGATACAATTTCTCAAAATATCTGGTTGGAAGTGAAGAAAAATATGTACGTTTCGCCATTTGCAGAAAAATCTGGATTTTATAAATTTAATCTATCTAGTGATCCTTTTGAAATAAAAATAAATCAATTTAATAAAGAAAAAAAAGCAGAAATAGTCACAAATATTAGGGGATCAATTATTCAAGCTAAAGGCCTAAGAAAATTTAGGTTTTATATAGGATTGATTTCAAGTTCTCTACTTGTGCTTCTAAGAATTCATATTCAAGCATTCATTCTTTGGTTGAAAAGATTCAAAGTTTTTCCACATGGAAGTAACGGATATGCTGACTAAAGTTATTCAAAATTTTTTAAATAAAAATATCGGAAAATTAGAAAAAGAAAATCTTTCTTTAGTTCTTCCAAATGAGAAAAAAATTCAATTAGGAGATAATCTAGACTCTCTAGAAATTCGTTTTAACTCATGGCTTGGTGTATGGCTTATTCTAAGACGGGGTGCTTTAGGACTGACTGAAGGATATATGAAAAATTATTGGCAAACAGATAAATTAATGGAATTGATGGATTATCTTCCTAAAAATTTAAATGCGCTTTCAAAAATCTCAAATGGAATACTTTTTTTTAATATCTTCGCAAGAATTAATCACTTCCTTAATAAAAATACTATCAAAGGAAGTAGGAAAAATATTGAAGCACACTATGATCTAGGTAATGACTTTTTTAGTCTTTGGCTGGATAACACTATGACTTATTCTTCAGGAATATTTTATCAAGATACAAAAAGCCTTTGTGAAGCTCAAAATAATAAATATCAATCAATCTTGGATTTACTGGACTTAAAAGAGGGATCGAAAATACTCGAAATTGGATGTGGCTGGGGAGGATTCCTAGAATATGCAACCAAAAAGGGTTTTGATGTTAAGGGAATAACAATATCACCAAGCCAACTTGAGTTTGCAAAAACTAGGCTTCAAAAAATTAAAGAAAACCCTGAGATAGAGCTTATAGATTATAGAAAAGTTTCGGGAAAATATGATGCTATTGTATCGATTGAGATGTTCGAGGCTGTTGGATCGCAATATTGGGATACATTTTTCTCCAAAATTAAATCATTATTAAAAAAAGATGGTAAAGCAGCTATCCAAACTATAACTATTGGAGATCATTTATTTGAATACTATAAAAATAATCCTGATTTTATTCAGACATATATTTTTCCTGGAGGTATGCTTGCCAGTAATCAAATAATTCATAATCTTGCCGAAAAAAATGAACTCAAATCAGAAATCCAAATAGATTTTTCCCAATCTTATGCAAAAACATTAGAGACATGGTTCTACAATTTTCAAAAATACTGGCAGCAAATCGAAACTTTAAACTTCGATAAAAAATTTAAGAATACTTGGGATATGTATCTTGCTTATTGTAGAGGCGGGTTCTTAAATGAAAGAATCTCTGTTTCACAATATTTATTGGAAAATAAATGACAAAAATAATATTACATTTAACAGAAAAAGGATTTGTTCCAGATTTTTTAATAAAAAAAGCCGCTCTTTATTTATCTAAGAGAAGGCTTGCGGAACCAGGTATCGGCAAGAATAAGGAAAAAGTAATCAAATTACTATCAGATGGAGACGTTGCGGAAAAAACAGTTGATGCAAACGAACAACACTATGAGGTACCTCCGGAATTTTTTAAAAAAGTTCTTGGCAAGAGATTGAAATATTCATGCTCATTATTTAATGACAGAGTAAGTTTAGATGAAGCTGAAGTAAAAATGTTGGATTTGTATATTGATCGAGCCGGTATAAAAAATGGTCAAGAAATCTTAGATCTTGGTTGTGGATGGGGTAGTTTTTCATTATACGTTGCAGCAAAATTTCCTGAGTCAAAAATAACTTCGCTAAGTAATTCAATAGATCAAATTAATTTTATTAATAATCAGGCAGAAACAAGAAATCTAAAGAATATAAATGCTCTTAAGATGGATGTAAATGAACTTACTTTAAATAAGAAATTTGATCGTATTCTTTCTATTGAAATGTTTGAACATCTCAGGAATTATCAATCAATACTAGCCTCTTTGAGTAATCTTCTTTTGGAGGATGGAAAGTTATTTATCCATATTTTTTGTAATAAAGAAGTAGCTTATTTTTATGAAGTTAAAAATGATCTTGACTGGATGACTAAATATTTCTTTTTGGGGGGAATAATGCCAAGTAGAGATATTTTTAGTTACTTTAATGAAAATCTAACCTTGATAAATCAGTGGGATGTTAATGGTAATCATTACTCTAGAACTTCAAGGGGGTGGCTTGAAAATCTTTACAGAAATAAAAAAGAAATAATGGATATTTTCAGAGATCATTACGATGAACCTATAATTTGGTTCAATAGATGGAGAGTATTTTTTCTTACTTGCGAAGTTTTTTTCGGAATGAATAAAGGGAATGAGTTTTTTGTTTCACATTACCTTTTTGAAAAGGCTAAATCTTAATTTGAACGAATATTAAATCAAAATATTTTAAGTAATTACTGGGATATTTCTGATAGATTCTCTTATGTGGTGGGCCCGGGAGGACTCGAACCTCCGACCAATGGATTATGAGTCCACTGCTCTAACCAACTGAGCTACAGGCCCTTATTCGTCTAGGAAACCTTTCAAGTGAGAGGATCTAGTTGGGTGTCTTAATTTTCTTAAAGCTTTAGCTTCTATTTGTCTAATTCTCTCTCGAGTCACATCAAACTGCTTACCAACTTCTTCCAGAGTATGATCAGTATTCATCCCAATACCAAATCTCATCCTCAAAACCTTGGCTTCTCTGGCTGTAAGGCTGCCTAATATGTCATCAGTAGCACCTTCAAGGTTTTCTTCTATGGCAGCAACATCGGGCGCATCGATTGAAGTGTCTTCAATGAAGTCACCTAAAGTTGTATCTTCTTCATCTCCGATTGGAGTCTCAGTTGAAATAGGCTCTTTAGCTATTTTTAATACCCTTCTAACCTTATCTTCGGGTAGATCCATACGCTCGCCTAATTCTTCAGGAGTAGGTTCTCTTCCCATTTCTTGAACCATTTGGCGAGATACACGATTAAGCTTATTAATAGTTTCTATCATATGGACTGGTATACGGATAGTTCTTGCCTGGTCAGCAATTGAACGAGTGATTGCCTGACGGATCCACCAAGTGGCGTAAGTAGAAAATTTATAGCCCCGTCTGTACTCAAATTTATCTACTGCTTTCATCAGGCCAATGTTCCCTTCTTGAATAAGGTCTAAAAACTGAAGTCCTCGATTAGTATATTTTTTGGCTATAGAAATAACTAATCTGAGATTCGCTTCTACCATATCTTTCTTTGCTCTTCGTATTTTCGCTTCACCTATAGACATCCTTCTATTTATATCTTTAATTTCACTGATAGGTAATTGAATAATTTTTTCGAGTTTAGAAAGCTTATTTTGCAACCTAACTATCTCGGGCAAGTTTTGTTTTACTTCTTTTGCCCAAGGTTTTTTGGATTTAGCTATCTTTTCTGACCAAGACGCATCAGCTTCATTTCCAGCATATTCTTGTATGAACTCTTTTCTTGGCATCTTTCCCCTCTTAACATAAATAGTAAAAAGATATTTTTCAACTTCTCTAATAATCTCAAGGGCGTCTCTTGCGGGATCAGCAATTATCTCGAATTGAGTGGGAGCTAATTTAAGAAATTGAAAGATTTCACCCAATTTTTCTTGTTCTTGAATAGCTGCTTTACTTGTTCTTGTTCTTGCGCAAGCTTTATTCGATTTATTGAATTGCCTTTTTAGTGAACTAAAGCGTTTCTTAACTTCAACCGGATCTGGCCCAGAGGCTTCTTCTTCATCAGACTCACCTTTCTCTTCTTTCTCTTTCTTTTGAGCTAACGCAGGCGGCGGAATACCTTCTTCTATATCCATGAATCCAACTATTACTTCCGATAACCTCCTATCGCCTGATACAACCTCTTGATATTCATCTAAAATTCTATCGACAATACCTGGGTAAAAACAACAAGCCTGCAATAGTTCTCTTGCGCCTTCTTCAATTCTTTTTGCTATTGCTATTTCACCTTCCCTTGTAAGGAGATCTACCGTCCCCATTTCTCTCATGTAGAGACGAACTGGATCAGTTGTCCTTCCTACCTCAGATTCAACAGTAGTCAATGTGGTTCTGGTATCTGCAATAGTTTCTGGTGCGGCCTCAGAATTGTCATCATTGGCAGAATTATTTGATTCAAGAACTTCAATACCAATGTCCATAAGCATCTGAATAGTTTCTTCAACCTGATCAGGATCAGATATATCTTCGGGTAGCATGGAATTTATGTCCTCGTAGGTCAGAAAACCTTGATCTTTTCCTTTATCTACAAGTTCTCTAAGCCCTGAGTTTTCTAGGTCTTCTTCTCCAAATAGAGCTTCGTCTGACGCTTCTATAGCCTCTATTTCTTTTTCTTTTGACTCAACAGGTGGATTTTTTGCTTTTCTTGCCATAACAAATTTTAAGGGTGGGCAATTATATTAGTTTTTTGCACAAAATGCCTAACTTTTAATTAATTAGCCTTTTTGACTAAGTTCTCTTAATAAATTCTTCTCAGGTTCCTCTAGTCGATGAAGATTAGTCAATAAATGTTGTTGGAGCTCAAAAGTTTCATCCTCGGTTAATTTTCCTTTTTCAAATATTTCTTTTAGCTCGATTATTCTTGTTACAGAATCAGATTTCTTCAATTTAGATAAACAGTCATTCAAGTAATCAAAGGCATTTTGCTCGTCTACGGCTTCGTGTACTGAAATCAAAGCACCTATGAAAGAAGCTGATTCCTTATCTAGTGTGCTTAAGAGATCAGAAATACCTGCACCAGGATTTTCTTTAAAAAATGATACTATTGTTAACATTAGCTGAACTTCAGGTTCATGAAAATCACTAAATTTTTCATGATCATTGACCTCATTAGCCAAGTACGGATAGGTTAGAACTATAGATAAAATTTTAGATCCTAATAAGGTAGAGTCATAACTTATTTTATTTTCTCCAAGATCGGATGTAGGATTTTTGATTTCACGCCTAGGATAACTTATTTTTTTGCTATGAGTTTTGATATCTTTAATTTCTAAACCTGTAACCTTAGAAACCTCACCTTCCAATAATTTCTTAATCGAACTTTCTTGCATACCAGAAAGTAATTCCATAGCTTTAGACGCCAGTGAAGCTTTCTGTTCTAATGAAGTAACTTCAGAAGCCATAGTTAATCTATCTATGAAATATTCAGATAATAATGTTGCATTTTTAGATTTTGCTTTCAATTCCTCCACAGAATTTTTCTCTAACAAACTAGCGGGATCCTCTCCTTCAGGTAGAAAGAGAAATTTTATCGTCTTACCATCGGTCACAGCTGGTAAAACATTTTTTAGAGCACCCCATGCAGCTCCTCTTCCAGCATCATCACCGTCAAAGCAAAAGATTATTTCGTTTACTACTTGCAGTAGCTTTTGAATGTGGAATCTGTTCGTTGCGATTCCCAGTGTAGCGACTGAGTTTGTCATGCCATGTTCATACATAGCTATAGAGTCCATATAACCTTCAACTACAAAAATTTCTTTCAAATCCTTTCTAAATTCTAAGGCCTCATAAAATCCATAAAGTTCACGATTTTTCTGAAAAACTGGCGTTTCTCCCGTATTTAAATATTTCGGTTGATCATCAGGATTCATAACTCTGCCACCAAAACCAACCACTCTCCCTTTACGATCTTTTATTGGAAACATTAACCTATCTCTAAAGAAATCAAATAACTTATCGTCTTTATTCTTTTTTGCTAAACCTGCTTTAATTAACACTTCTTCTTTTATGCCTTTGTTTAGCATCTCTTTAGAAAGTGCATCCCAAGAATTAGTAGCATAGCCTAGAGAGAATTTTCTACAGACTTCACTAGAAATCTTTCTA
Organism: uncultured SAR86 cluster bacterium; assembly: GCA_902537425.1. GTDB lineage: Bacteria > Pseudomonadota > Gammaproteobacteria > Magnimaribacterales > Magnimaribacteraceae > Magnimaribacter. The sequence continues at coordinate 128,772 of CACBBD010000001.1, forward strand.
TTGTTAAGTATGTAATTTCGAGCATGCTCCGCATCCTTGGACTTTGATAAGTTTTTTTCAAATATCTCCATTGCCATTCTTAATGCAGTGTGTAGGGGATCTTTTTCACTTGTAAAAGACTGATTATTTTCATAGGGTACTTCTATACCAGCTCTTGCTGCCAGCGCCTCTACGGATTCGATAAAATCATATCCTTGATGGGACTGTAAGAAACCAATCACATTCCCTGTAGCTCTACATTTAAAACAATAATAAAATTGTTTCTGGTCACTGACACTAAAGGATGGATTTTTTCCATCATCACAAAAAGGGCATTGACCAAAATGGTCTTTACCTTTCTTTTTCAGAGGTAAATAAGATTCCACTAAAGAAACAATGTCAGTCATATCTACGATTTCTGTAATGAAATCTTTAGGTATAGAACCTGACATTAATACTTACTCCTAAACCAATCTTCCAAAATAATTTGTGCAGAAATACTATGTTTATTTCTTGAATCTTTTATTCCCATCTGGATATTTTCTAACCTCTCTTTAGCCTCTCTGCTGGATAATCTCTCATCGGTTTTTTCTATACCTATATCATATCTTTTATTCAGAGCAGTAGAAAATTTATCTGATGAATCTTGAATCTTACTCCTAGTTCCATCCATATTTAATGGATCGCCTACAATAAATAAGTTGGGGTTCCATTCTTTGACGATCATATCTAATTCTACCCAGTCAGGTAAGCCATCATTTGCACGAATAGAGTAAAAAGTAGAAGCTGTTTTAGTGATTTCTTGTCCTATAGCAATACCAATATTCTTAGTACCAAAATCAAAAGCCATTATCACTCTAGGAGAATCCTTGCTCATTAAGAAAATTCTTCGACCGATTCAATAAAAATTTCAGCTACGTCGATATCGCAAAGCTCTTTATATTCCTTAAAGCAAGTCGGACTTGTTACATTTATCTCCGTTAGATAATCTCCAATAATATCAAGACCTACTAATAAAAGTCCTTTTTCTACTAATGATGGGCCCACTTCTTCACATATCCACAAGTCTCTATCTGAAAGAGACTTTGCAACCGCAGAAGCACCTGCAGCTAAGTTACCGCGAAGCTCACCTTCCGCAGGCACTCTGGCAATGGAAGCACTCATAGGTTTCCCATCCACAATCAGAATACGTTTATCTCCTTCGGTTATTTCAGGTATGAATTCTTGGATCATGACCTTTTCAGTGAAATGATCAGTGATTGTTTCTAAAATGACATTTAAATTTGGATCATTAGCCTTCACTCTAAAGATAGAAGCTCCACCCATTCCATCTAGTGGCTTAATGACAGTATCTTTATTTTCCAGTACAAAATCGGTTAGGAAATCTTTGCGGCTAGTTACAAGGTGCTTAGTACAACATTGAGGAAATTCGGTGGCATAAACCTTTTCATTACAGTCTCTCAAGCTTCTAGGATTATTAAAGATATTTACTCCTTGTCTCGCAGCCATTTCTAAAACGTAAGTGTTGTAAATATATCCGGAATTAAAGGGGGGATCTTGCCTCATTAAAATTGTATCGAGTTCACTGAGTTCAATTATTTTTTCCTCATCTTTGGTGAACCAGTCCGATGGATCATTTCTAACCTCCATTTTATTAGAAATTGCATAGGGAATACCCGATTTAATGAATAGAGAATCATGAGTGATATAAATGATTTCATGACCTTTTCTTTGAGCTTCGATCATCATCGCTAAAGTGCTATCTTTTTTAAAATTGATAGTCTCGATGGGATCCATAACAACACCTAGCTTCATCTTTAGTCTGACTCCTGAATTAAAACTCCTTTGCACCATATCTTAAAGCACTTATAACTGATATCGCTGCAGTTTCTGCTCTTAAAATACGCGGTCCTATAGTAACAGGTATAAAGCCATCTTCTTTCAAACCCCTAATCTCCTCCTCAGTGAAATCGCCCTCAGGTCCAATAGCGATTGAAATAGAATCTTTGATTTCAATTTCTGACAACATTATTTCTGCCTCTGGATAGAGAACTATTTTGATATCGGAATTGATTACCTTAGACCAATCCTCAATCTTGAGAGGCTCAGTTATTTCGGGAATCCAATTCTCGCCACATTGTGCGCATGCTCCTTTTGCTATTTGATTCCATTTTTCTATTCTTTTTTCTAAATTAACATTTGTTCTATTTACTGTGACTCTTTCAGTCAACAAGGGTGAAAAGTTTCCAACACCTAATTCTGTAGCCTTTTGGATTGTTAAGTTAAAAGGATCATTCTTTATCAGAGACTGACCTAAATTAATTTGAATTCCATATCTATTAGATAGTGGATAATTTTCTATGATTAAAATCTTAAGAATTTTCTTATCAATATTTAAAATCTCAGCTAAAGCCGAGTTCCCCTTCCCATCAAAAACTTTAAACCTATCCCCAGCTCTTTTTCTTAGAACATTAAGTTCATGATGAAAATCTTTTTTATATAGTGATATAACTTCCCCTTCAATATAGGGAAGATCTAGAAATGTTCTTGTATATTCACTATTACTCATTGAAGTGTATATTAAATCATCAAATCATTTTTTAGGGCATCGTAAAAAAACAGTTCAATATTTCACTAAACTCCTTGAAAGAAAAAATATGTTGGGTATTATTCTTAGTCCCTTCAGTAAATAAAGATGACGAAAATTTAGTAAAGTGACAAAGAATAAGAAAAAGAAATTCAATGGTGAAGGCAAGCAATTAAGTCATCAAGTATCCAAAAGTATGCACAAGTATTTCGAGCAGTTAGACGGCGAAAGTCCTACTGATATTTACAATATGGTTTTAAAAGAAGTTGAACTTCCTCTGCTAGAGATCGTAATGAAGCAGTGTGGTGATAATCAATCAAAGGCCAGTAAGATATTAGGCATAAATAGAGGTACCCTTAGAACTAAACTAAAGGAACACAATCTACTCTAAATTATAGATGGCTCAAACTGCCAACCCAAAGATTAAAAGAGCTTTAGTAAGTGTGTCTGATAAAGATGGCATTGTTGATTTTTGTTCATCTTTATCTGATGATTTTGGGATAGAAATCATTTCTACAGGAGGTACTCTAAAAACCCTATTAGACGCGGGAATCAACGCAATAGATATTTCAAAATATACCGGATTTCCTGAAATGATGGATGGGAGGGTTAAGACCCTTCATCCAAAAGTGCACGGAGGAATACTTGCCAGAAGAGATATCGATCAGCAGGTCATGTTAGAAAATGAAATAAAAGCAATAGACCTAGTAATTGTTAATCTTTATCCATTTATTGAAACCATCGCAAAAGAAAATACTACGCTAGAGACTGCAATAGAAAATATTGATATCGGTGGACCTAGTATGGTTAGGTCAGCTGCAAAAAATAATTTATATGTGGGTGTGGTAGTGGAGCCAAACGATTATGAAAAGATACTTCAAGAGATTAAAGCTAACGACGGCTCACTTACTTTAGATACTAGAAGGAATTTAGCGGCTAAAGCATTTAGCCATACAGCAAATTATGATTCGGCAATCTCGGATTACCTCAACCGTAAACAAATAAAAAAACCTGAGTATTTGTTTGGCAGATATCAGCTTAAACAAGAACTAAGATATGGTGAGAATCCGCACCAAACGGCAGCCTTCTATTTCAATACAAGTCAATCCGAGGGAAATAACGTCTCATCTGCGGAACAGATACAAGGCAAAGAACTTTCCTATAATAATATTGCGGATACAGATGCTGCATACGAGTGTGTGAAAGTTTTTTCTGAACCAGCTTGCGTCATAGTAAAACATGCCAATCCTTGTGGAGTGGCGCTTGGGTCAAATATTAAAGAAGCGTATGAAAAAGCTTTTGCTTCAGATGAAACATCTGCATTTGGTGGAATAATAGCTTTTAATCGCTCTCTCGATCAGTCTACAACGGATAAAATTATTGAAAATCAGTTCGTGGAGGTAATAATTGCTCCAGGAGTAGATCTTCAAGCACGTAAAATCCTATCTAAAAAAGAAAATGTCAGACTTTTAGATACAAAGGAATTGGGTGAACCTGCAAAAGAACCAAAAATATTAAGTGTTAATGGTGGATTATTAATCCAAGATAATGACTTAGCGGTTATCACAAGTAAGGATCTAGAAGTAGTATCTGAGCGTAAACCAAGTAAAGATGAAATAAACAACTGTCTTTTCGCCTGGAAAGTATGCAAGTTTGTTAAGTCAAATGCCATTGTGTATACAAAAGATAATCAAACAATTGGTATAGGTGCTGGACAAATGAGTAGGATTGATAGTGCACAGATAGCAGCCTCTAAGGCAGAAGAAAGAGGCTTTAAAACTCAAGGGTGCTCTATGGCGTCTGATGCTTTCTTTCCTTTCAGAGATGGAATTGATGCCGCAGCTAAGATAGGGATCACTTCTGTCATCCAACCGGGAGGTTCGATGCGCGATCAAGAAGTAATTGATGCTGCTAATGAAGCGGGCATGGCCATGCTATTCACTCGGGTGAGACACTTTAGACATTGATAAATGAAGGTATTGATAGTTGGGTCAGGAGGAAGAGAGCACGCCCTATCGTGGAAAATATCTAAAAGCCCTTTAGTAGAAGAAATTTTTGTTGCTCCTGGAAATGGAGGAACAGAGTTAGAAAAATCTATTATCAATGTCGATATACCATCTGATGATATTGAGGAATTGGTAGAGTTTGCCATCAATGAACAAATCGACCTAACTATCATTGGACCTGAAAATCCTTTGGTCAATGGCATAACTGACAAATTTGAAGAATCAGGATTAAGGTGTTTTGGGCCATCTAAAGGAGCCGCACAACTTGAAGGGTCAAAGGAGTTCATGAAGGATTTTCTTAAAAAATATAATATCCCTACGGCAGAATATTCCGCGTTCACCGACCCCATTAAAGCGATAGACTATGTAAGAGAAAAGGGATGCCCCATTGTAATCAAAGCTGATGGACTAGCTGCCGGAAAAGGTGTAACAATCGCAAATAATATTCATGAGGCCAAAGAGGCAATAGATCTTGCCCTAGAATCAAAAATTTTTGGAGAAGCCGGAAGAAAAATTGTAATAGAGGAGTTCCTGATTGGAGAAGAAGCGAGTTTTATCGTAATGACTGATGGGATTAACGCTATCCCGTTTCCAACTTCACAAGATCACAAAGCAAGAGATGAAAAAGACAGAGGACCAAATACCGGTGGTATGGGAGCGTATTCTCCAGCGCCAGTAGTTGACAGCATTGTCCATAAGAAAATCATGGAAGATGTAATTCATCCTACCCTAAAAGGTTTGCGAGAAGAGGGATATAAGTATGTTGGTTTTTTATATGCCGGGATGATGATAGATCAAGATAAGAACCTAAAAGTACTCGAATTTAATTGCCGTTTTGGTGATCCTGAGACTCAACCCATAATGATGAGACTCAAATCGGATCTAGCTGACCTTTGTTTTAAAGCATGTGAAAGTGACCTTAGTAATCAAACACTTGAGTGGGATGAAAAAAAATCTCTAGGGGTAGTTATTGCTGCAAAAGGATATCCATCTAACTATGAAATAAATAAAAAGATTATAAACATCCCTTCAGAAAAAAATGATCTTAAGGTTTTCCATGCCGGTACTAGATTCCAAGCAGATCACTTAACTTCAAATGGAGGAAGGGTAATGTGCGTCACTGCACTTGGCTCTTCGATTCAATCTGCTCAAAAAAAAGTTTATAATGCAATAACTGAAATTTCGTATGAAGATGCTTTTTACAGAAAAGATATAGGTTACAGAGCAATAGATAGAGAAGAAGAGTGAGCTTAATAGATAAATTTATCACTGAGATAGATAAGGGTTTAAAGTTTTCTTCACAAAACTACCAGAAAGAATCGAGACAGTATCCTGCACAAAACATTGATGAAGACTCTTTGAATGAACTTGATAGAAGTATTTCTGCAAGCCTGATGAGAATAAATCATGCTGGTGAAGTTTCCGCTCAAGGCTTATATAGAGGCCAGGCACTAACGGCTAGACTTGATGGAACAAGAGAAAAAATGGATGAAGCGGCTGAAGAAGAACTCGATCATTTGGCGTGGTGCAATAAAAGACTTGAAGAGCTTGATGAGAAACCAAGTATATTTAATCCAATCTGGTATGGACTATCTTTCACTATGGGGGCAATTGCTGGCATGGCTGGAGATAAATGGAGTTTGGGTTTTGTCCACGAAACAGAAGAGCAAGTTGTTAAGCACCTGAAAAGTCATATGGATAAAATTCCTGCTAACGACGCGAGAACTGCTTCTATTCTAGAACAAATGGCTATTGACGAGGCACATCATAGCGAAGAAGCTCTACAATCAGGTGCTCTTGAATTGCCTGAGAATGTTAAAAAACTAATGGCTGGCATTGCTAAAATAATGACTAAAACTAGTTATTATGTTTAGTAAAAAATTTTTTTTAAATTACCCATTGCTAATTAAATCAACACAGGTATAGTTGCGCGCGTAGCAATTATGCTATGTTTTTTTGAAAAGGATAATATGAATATATACGTTGGAAACATTCCCTGGAGCACATCTGAGGAAGAATTAGAGGCTCATTTTGCTCAATACGGAAACGTCAACGCAGTCAGGATAATCACAGAAGGTCACTCAGGTAGATCGAAAGGTTTCGGATTTGTAGAGATGGAATCAAAAGAAGCTGGTCAAGCAGCTATTGAAGCGCTTGATGGAAATGATTTTGGTGGTAGAGATTTAAGAGTGAACGAAGCCAAACCTAGAGACTAGCTCTCTCACTAGAAGAATTAATCTTTTCTTCTAAGATACATAAACAAAGTTTAAAGCCCTGATATTATCTTGGCTTTACTTTGTTATGTATTTCCAATTCTATCTTGGGAGAAAAAAAGCTTTCTTAGTTCAGTTCCTGGATTTTCTGCTCGCATAAAAGACTCCCCGACCAAAAAGTTTAAAACATCGTAATTGAGTATCTGATCTATATCTTCTCTTGTCTTTATTCCGCTTTCAGAGACAACTAGTTTGTCTTTTAAGTTTAGAGATAATTCTTCGGTTGTTTTAAGGTCCACTTCAAAGGTACTCAAATTCCGATTATTAATACCAATAAATGGAAAATCTATTGGTTGAATACGTTCAAGTTCGTCTTGGTTATGAATCTCCACCAAAACATCTAGATCCAGGCTTTCAGCAATAGTCTTAAACTCCTTAAGTTGACTATCTGATAAAGCAGATACGATTAATAAAATACAATCTGCACCATATAATTTGCTCTGATAAATCTGATACTCATTAATAATAAAATCTTTTCTTAAAAGAGGAATCTCTACTTTAGACCTTATCTTCTTGAGATATTCTAAAGAGCCGTGAAAGAATTTTTTGTCAGTCAATACGCTCAAACAAGTAGCATTATTTTCTTCGTATTGTTTAGCGATAGTTTCAGGCGAGAAGTTCTCTCTAATCACACCTTTGCTAGGAGAAGCCTTTTTTATTTCTGCAATTACAGATACAAGGCCTTCATTATTTCTTTGCTGGATAGATTGAATAAATCCTCGTCTTGGAGGTAAGTCTAAAATCTTAGATTTGATATCTTCTAAGCTTTCTATTCTCTCTTCCTCAGTTACTACTGAGTGCTTATCTTTTATAATTTCGTCAAGGTAGCTTGCCATTAGAATTTAGATGAGTATTCGACTAATTGATTAAGTTTTTCAATCCCACCGCCATCTTTTACACATTCATTAGCTAATCTAATACCCGCCTCTAATGAGCTTGATACTTCAGAAACATATAGTGCAGCACCAGCTGCCATCGAGATCATAGAAGAAGCTTCTTTATGTTTATCAACTAACCCTAATTTAACAAGATTAAGACTTTCTTCTGGAGAATTCACTTGTAATCCATTAAGCGAAGAAGTTGTGAAATTAAAATCTTCGGGGTTAATCGTATACTCAGAGATGTCTCCATCTTTCATCTCTATAACTAACGTTGGAGAGGCGATACTAATCTCATCCAAGCCGTCTTTAGAGTGAACAATCATCGTATGTTCACTTCCCAATTCTTTTAATACATTAGTAATCGGCTTCATCCACTTCTTGTCATAAACACCCATAACTTGTCTTTTAGCAGATGCGGGATTAGTCAACGGTCCAAGGACATTGAAAATACTCTTTTGAGCGATTTCTTTTCTAGGACCAACAACATGCTTCATGGCACTATGATGGGCTGGAGCAAACATGAATCCTAAACCGATATTTTTTATACAATCTGCCACTTCAGAGGGTTTAAGTGTAAGTGGAACACCTGCTTGTTCAAGAAGATCTGCGCTACCGCTGCTCCTCGTTGCTGACCTGTTGCCATGTTTTGCGACTTTTGCTCCACATTGACTTGCAACAAATGCAGAAGCTGTTGATACATTAAAAATACCAATTCCTGATCCTCCTGTACCACAAGTATCTACAAGGTGAGTTAAATCAGTTTTGACTTTTTCAGAAAGTTCTCTCATTACTTCAACTGCGCCAATTACCTCTTCAACCGTTTCTCCTTTCATCGATAAAGCTATTAAAAAAGCACCAATTTGAGCATCAGTAACCTTACCTTCTAATATCTCAAACATAACGGAAGACATTTCCTGTTTTCGAAGATCTTGATTTGAGACTACTTTGCTTATACCTTCTTGTATATTCATATCTAGTAAATATCCAAAAAGTTTTTTAGAAGAGATTTACCGTGTTCAGTCGCGATGGATTCCGGATGAAACTGTATTCCGGTGACTGGTTCTGAATTATGTTGAATAGCCATTATTGTCCCATCTTCAGATCTAGCCGTGATATCAAATTCTTTTGAAAGTGATGACTCTTCAATAACAAGGGAATGGTATCTTGTGGCGAGAAATTCTTTTTCTAATGAAGAGAATATACCTTCTCCATTATGGCTAATTTTCGAAAGTTTTCCGTGCATAATCTCATTAGCTTTTATTATATTTGCACCATGTGCAGAACCAATAGATTGATGGCCTAGGCAAACACCTAAAATAGGTACTTTACCTGAAAATTCTTTAATCACATCAACGGATATTCCAGCTTCTTTTGGTGTGCAAGGGCCAGGAGATATAACAATGTAATTTGGAGATTTCTTTTTAATTTCCTGGACGCTTATCTCATCATTCCTATATACCTCTACTTCTTGTGACATTTCGTAAAAGTATTGAACAAGGTTGTATGTAAAAGAATCATAGTTATCGATCATTAGTAACATATCTCAACCTTCTAGTTTTTCCTGCACCATTTCTGCAGCTTTGAAAATAGCTCGACCTTTATTTAGTGATTCTTTCCATTCTAGATCCGGAACTGAGTCTGCAACCCAGCCTCCTCCTGCCTGAATATAAAGTACTTCGTCTTTAATAACTGCTGTCCTGATTGCAATTGCCATATCCATATTACCCTGCCAAGAAAGGTATCCTATTGCTCCACCATAAATACCTCTTTTCACAGGCTCAAATTCATCAATGATCTCCATAGCTCTTATTTTAGGAGCACCTGAGACGGTTCCTGCAGGAAAAGTAGCCTTAAATAAATCAATGGCAGACAAGCCATCTTCCAATTCAGCTTCAACATTAGAAACCATATGCATAACGTGACTATATCTTTCTATCCCAAATTGTTCAGTAACATTTACAGTACCAGGTTTGGCAACTCGTCCTACATCGTTCCTTCCTAAATCAATTAACATCAGATGCTCCGCAATTTCTTTAGGGTCATTAATCATATCTTCTTCCATAGCTACATCATCTGCATCATCTTTACCTCTTCTTCTAGTACCAGCTATTGGTCTTACCGTAACCTTATTATCTTCAAGTCTTGCTAAGATTTCTGGAGAGGATCCCACTATATGAAAATCATGTAAGTTTAAGTAATACATATAAGGCGATGGATTTAATTGCCTAATAGATCTATACAAAGCTACCGGATCGGCCGTAAAAGGAAGCGACATACGCTGCGAACAAACAACTTGCATAATGTCTCCTTCTTCGATGTATTTTTTTGCTTTCTCTACTGAATTCTTAAATTCATCTTCGCCAAATCCAGATATGAAATCAGATTCATTTATAGTTTTTTCAGGTTTCTTGAAATCTTGAAATTTAAGAGGCTCTTTAAGTTTTTCTTCTAACTCATCTAATCGTCTCTCTGCAATATCTCGATCCTCTTCACTATCAATTAATATAATTAAATGAAGTTTATTCTTTAGATTATCGAATACAGCAACTTCTTCAGAGACCATGAATAAGGCATCCGGTGTCCCTAAAGAATCTATAGGAACAGATTCGATCAATTTCTTTTCAATGTATCTGACACAATCATATGAAAAATAACCGACAAGACCGCCATTAAACTTTGGTAAATTTGCATCCTCTTCAAGAGCGAAGCTTTTCTGAAGCTGGTCTAAATAATCTAAAGGATCATCAGTTGTTATGGTCTCAATTTGCTTTCCATCTTGAAGAATTACAACTTCATTTTTTATAACCTTTATTAATCTTCTGGCTTTTAAGCCGATAAGGGAGTATCTAGCCCACTTATCCCCGCCTTCAACTGACTCAAACAAATAACTATAAGAACAGTTAGCCAATTTCCTATAGACACTGAGAGGGGTCTCCATATCGGCTAGGATTTCGCGAGAAATAGGAATTTTTTTTTGTATATCCACTATTTTAGAGAGCTTCTAGAGAGGATCTCATTTGTTTAATTATCTTAGAATAATCTTCTTGATTAAAAATAGCTGATCCAGCAACAAAAGTATCGGCACCTGCTTCAGCTACAGTAGCAATATTTTCTAAGTTAATTCCACCATCAACCTCAAGTCTTATATCTAAATTTTTCTTATCGATCGTATCTCTTACTTTTGTGACTTTCGCAAGTACAGAATCAATAAATTTTTGTCCTCCAAAACCAGGATTAACGGACATTAGCAGAATCATGTCTAATTTATCGATTGATTCCTCAATTAAACTAACTGGAGTTGCAGGATTTAGGACTAAACCAGCTTTACAATCATGGCTTTTGATAAGTTCAATTGACCTATCTATATGATCAGTAGCTTCGGGGTGAAAAGTGATATAAGTTGATCCTGCTTTTGCAAAACTCTCAATTAAACTATCCACTGGTTTGACCATCAAATGAGTATCTATAGGCGCTTTAATTCCATAATCCCGCAGTGCCTTACAAACCATAGGCCCTATAGTTAGATTGGGCACGTAATGATTGTCCATAACATCAAAATGAATCCAGTCAGCACCAGAATCTAAGACGCTCTTAGATTCTTCACCCAGGCGAGCAAAGTCTGCTGATAAGATAGAAGGTGCAATTATGTAGTCTTTAGTTGTCATGAGGGTGCAAGTCTAATCTTCGCTCAGTAAACTGTCTAATCTTTCAACATCTTCTAGGGTATTGAGATTCTCGTATCTTCCCTTAAATATCTCACCAGAGACAAGATTATTTGAAGAAGCTGGTTTTAGAATATCATTCCAAAGTTCCAGAGGTCCCTTCTCGGATAAACTAAACAAATCTGGTGAAATAATCATTATTCCGGAAAAAGTATATTTATTTTCTTCTAGGTCAGACCTAACGTAACCATCAATAAGCGAAACATCTCCTGTTGGATTGCTCTCAGGATTAGGAATAAGAATCATATGCGCCAAGAAATCATCCTTAAGCTCTAAATTATTAAAATTAAAATCGGTCCATATATCTGAACTAAGAACAAAAAAAGGTTCCTCGAAGTGATGTATAGCATTTTGTATTCCGCCCCCCGTCCCCAATAGCTCTTTTTCCAGGGAATAGGAAATCTTGAGCCCATAATCTGAGCCATCTCCAAGTAAGTTCACTATCTTTTCACCTCGATGGTGAAGATTAATAACAATTTCTTCAATATTGGTATTTTTTAAGTTCTTAATAATCCTTTCAATCAAGGAAACTCCGCCAACTTTTACCAATGGCTTAGGATTATCCTCTGTAAATGGAAGAAGTCTTTTGCCTTTCCCGGCTGCAAGTAAAAATGCTTTCATGGAATATTTCTTAAAATTTTAATAAGTTTTGGTTCAACCTTTTCTGTTAAGAAAGTTGCTAATTCTTTAGAAGCAGGATATTTTTCTAAATCAGTTTGAAGATATTTTAGAGTCTGTTTTAAATCCTTTAGTCTAAAAGATTTTTTATCTCTTAGGTGTAACCTAGATAGTGTTCCTAAAATCCTAAACTGACGTTGGAAGCCAGCAAAATCTACATCTTTTTCAAGATCTGAGAGTTTTAACTCTTCTAATTTGTTGCCCTTGATACCTTCCATATAGAATTGAAGATAATTAAGTAAATCTTCATTACTCAAGGGGTTTTCTATATCTTTTAAAATAGACACAAGATCTATAGCATAAGGTCCAAAGCATAAATCTTGGAAATCCAATATTCCAATTTCATTTTTTTCTAAAAGCATAAGATTTCGGAATTCGAAATCAAAATGACATACTACATGGGATTGTTGTGAACACTCTTTTACTATCAGGTCCCAACTATCATTTAACATTTTTTTATCATGAGTAGAATAGTCTAATTCTAGAAAACTCGTTAAAAACCAATCTTCAAAAAGAGACATTTGCTGTTTCAATATCTTCGGCGTAAGCTTAAGGAGATCATCAGGTGGTTTAATTTCTTGAAGTTGATGGATTTTTTGTAATGATTTTTTAAAAAGGGATTCTTTATTTTCTTCATTTATTTCCAGTTGAACGACTTTGTCACCGAAATCCTCTAAAATCATAAAACCTTTAAGATGATCAAAAGCTTCTACTATGGGTACTCTAATGCCATTTTTTCTCAGAAAATTTGAATGACCTTCAAATAATTCATTTTGTTTGGAATTAGGCTCAGATATCACACCTATTTTTGTTCCTGTATCGGTCTGAAATCTGAAATAATGCCTCAGACTTGCTTGCTCTCTAAGAGGCTGCATGCTTTGAATTTCTTTAAATCCTAAACTTGATCCTTGCATTAAGACCCAATTTAACAAGTCATCTTTCATCTCTGTCATAATATTATAGTAATCTGAAGAGGTCTTCCTTTATGATCTGAATAAGTTTATGGAACAATCACTGCCAAAAATACTCTAATTTGTACTATGTCTAAAAAGTACTCCTTTATTTTATTAATAATCGTTTCTTCTATGATTATTTTTTCAAACTTCTTGAAGGGAAATGAAGACAAAACTCTTAAGATAAATTCTATCGATGCCGAAGTTATAGAATCCTTAGATCAGGAAATTCTTAGTTTAACGGGAAACGTTGTTATTAAAACTGATATTGTTCAATTATGGTCAGATAAAGCCATTTATGACCGTGAAAACCAAACCATACAGCTTGAAGGAAATATCAAGGCATTGTCTAAAAACCTTACTGTTGAAGCTCAAAACATGGAAGCTGATTTTGTTGATAATGAGTTCTTCATCTCAAGCTCTAGTTTTAACTTTATGGAAAGAGGATTTGGCGAAGCTCAGTTTATAAATCTCAAGTTTAGTGGCGATATAGAATTATTAAATATTTCAATTACAAGTTGTAAAAAGGAAGATCTATCTTGGAATTTAAATTCTAAGAAAATAACTATTCTTGAAGATAGAAAGAATGCTGTTATTAAAGACGTGACGATTGAAGTTAATGAGACGCCAATCTTTTATTTGCCTTATGCGAGGACAGCAATAGGAAAAGAAAAATTCTCTGGGTTTTTAGCACCATCTATTAAACAAGGAAAAGACGGGCTAGATCTTTCAGTGCCTTACTTTTTTAGTTTAGCTCCAAACTATGATCTAACAATCTCACCACGATATATAGAAAAAAGAGGATCTGGGATCAGTTCCGAAGGAAGGTTTCTCACTCAAGACTCTGAGAGCCTTATAGCATTCTCATATTTTTTTGACGATAGAAAATTCCTAGATCAAACTGGAAAAAATAAAAAAAGATGGGCAACAAAAGTAAACAGTCAAACAAATTTAGGCTCTAACCTATACGTCGGCATTAGTACTGAATACGTAAGTGATAATCTGTACTTTGAAGACTTAAATGATGATATCTTAGGAACTCAACAAAAGGATTTCTTAAAGAGAAATCTGAACGTAGGCCTCAATACAAAAAATTTGAAAATAATAGGTAGATTGAAGCAATTCCATAATTTAAATCCGTTTTCCATAAACGAATATAAAACTCAACCTCACTTGAATGTTGAGTATCAAGGAAATGTCTTTGGGATGTCGACAAGGTTAGTAACTGATTATGCAAAATTCTCATTTGATGAAAAATTTAATCCATTCAATAAGGAGACAGACATAAAGAGAATATACATCGAACCCTCATTGTCATTTGAAAAAGGAAATAGATCTTCGCTAACTTCATTCAATGTCGGAAGAAGAAAAACAGAGTACCAAACTAAACTGGATCCCATTGATAATTCATACAACTGGGCCGAACTTAGTTATAGAGTTTATATGGAAAAGAAATCGAAAAATGAATTCCACAGTCTAACTCCAATATTTAAGTATGTTTACATTGATGGAGAAAATAATAACGAGAAAGGGATAGATTCAAAACTTCAAAATTTAAACTTTGAAACTTTATTTAAAAGGAACTGGTACTCTGGCTCAGACTTTTTTTTAGAGCAGAATAGATTAATTTTTGGTTTTGAACATAATTTCTATAATGCCAGTAATGGTAATGAAAGATATTTCTCGTTAGGAAGAGCATTCTTTCGAAATAAAGAAAATAGTCTGAATAATAACATTTCAAAAAAATCTTCTATTGTTGCTGAGTTCAAAGCCAACCTATCAGGTCATCTGAAAATAAATAGTTCATTAGAGTTTGATTCTGACTTAAAAAAAATATACAGAGGAAGTTTAGGAATCGTTTATGAAAGAGAAGAAAGAAAAAATATACAATTAAGATCGATATATAAGAGAGACCCAAAATATCTTAATTTAATAAGTGGTTGGTCTGATGATGAACTGCCTATAAATCAAATTGAACTAATTTCTCAGTGGGAACTTTCAAGTAAATTTTTAATCTTTGGAAAAGTCTCCAGAGATTATGAAAAAAATTATTCAAGAGATCTATCCTATGGCATAGAGTATGCCAATTGTTGTTTAAAATTAGGCTTAATGAAAAGAAAATGGCTCGATCAAAATTACTATCCTTTTTTCGAAATGAATAAAGAAGAAATTAATCTAATTGAAAATAGTCCTTTTACCGAAAGGGAAAGGGATAATATTTATTTATTTTTTGAGCTAACTGAACTGGGTAGATTTGGAAAGAGAATTTCAGAAGTTTTGAGTTCTAGAAGATTTCAGTAATTGCAACAACTGGAAAAAAGAAGACAATAGTAAATATGGATCTAACAAAAATACTTTTAATCATAGCTTCAATTAAGAAAAAGATAGCCATTACCCTGCTAGGTTTTCTGGTATCTACAAATACTTATACGAAAATTGAGTTGATCGATAGAGTCGTAGCTGTTGTAGATTCAGGGGTAATAATGGAATCTCAACTAAATACTAGAGTTGAAGAGATACTTATAAGATTAAAAAATGATAAAGCCGAACTGCCTCCTTTAAACCTATTGGAAGAGCAAGTTTTAGATAGATTAATCATTGAAGAAATACAGCTTCAGCTAGCGGACAGGGCCGGCATAAAAATTAGTGATTCAGAGCTAAATCAAACTCTTTCTAGGGTTTCATCACAAAATAATCTCAGTTTGGAAGAATTTAGACTTAAGCTAGAGGAGGAAGGAACTTCTTATAAATCTTTCAGGGATACTATAAAGAAAGAACTAATAATCCAAAGAGTGCAAAGAGGTAAGGTTGGTGCAAAAATAGATATTTCTGAACAGGAACTTGAAAATTTTATCAATTCTGAAGAAGGCAGAACTCAGCTAGCCGAGCAATACAATGTTCAACATATCCTCTTACCTGTTAAAAGTGGTTTATCGGAAATAGAAATACAAGCAATTGAAAACGAAGCAGTTTCATTATTAGAAAGACTTGAGAGTGGAGAAAATTTTGAAAAGCTTGCCGCATCTTACTCTGCAGGACAAAAGGCTCTGGAGGGTGGTTTCCTTGGCTGGAGAACTTCGGCAGAATTACCAAGTCTTTTTGCTGAAGTAGTAACAGAACTAACAGTTGGAGAAGTAGCGCAACCAGTAAGGAGTGGAGCTGGGTTCCACATACTTAAATTAACTGAAAAAAGAGGAAATACTGTTAAATTCCTAGATCAAACTCTAGCAAGGCATATTCTTGTCCAGCCCTCTGAAATAAGAACAGAGAATCAAGCTGAAATTCTTATCAATGATATCTACAAGAGATTAAAAGAAGGAGAAGATTTTAAACAACTTGCCCGACAATTCTCTGAAGATCCTGGGTCAAAAATGGATGGGGGTGAGTTGGGTTGGAGTAATCCTGGAGACTATGATCCTGCATTTGAAATGACTTTGAATGCAACTGAAATAGGTCAGCTATCCGAACCTGTTAAGTCTTCTTTTGGATGGCATATCATTGAGGTCATGGATCGAAGAAATGAGGACGTAAGTCAAGAAGAACAAAAAAATAGGGCTTATCAAATAATTTTTAAAAGAAAATTTGATCAAGAGCTACAAAGTACTCTGATAGAGCTAAGAGCAGAGGCTTATGTAGATATAAAACTAAACTCATGACAAAAATTGCTGTCTCTTCTGGAGATCCAGCTGGTATAGGTCCCGATATCTGCATTAAAGCTTTTGGTCAAAAGAAATCACTAGCCTACAAACCAGTAATTTTTGGAAATATAGATCTCTTGAAAGAAAGAGCTGACGAAATCAAGATTAAGGTTAATATAAAGGAATACACTGGTGAAGATTCAAACTCTCTAACTGATGAATCTTTATGGGTAGTAGATAGACCTATAAGCTCGGAAGTAAAATCAGGTAGTCCTGAACCAAGCAATGCTAAATACATAATGTCTATTTTCGAAGAGTCAGTTAAAAAAACCATATCAAAGGAATTCAATGCGGTAGTAACGTGTCCAATAAATAAAGAATTAATGAATGAAGGAGGCGTATCATTTACTGGCCACACTGAAGAACTTGCAAGTCTTGGTAATACCAAGGACGTTGTAATGATGTTAGCTAATGAGAAAATCAAGATAGCATTAGCTACAACTCATCTACCTCTCAGTGAAGTTCCCTCTCGTATAAATGAAGATCTTCTTATCAACACGATATCTATAATTAATCAGTCTCTGAAAAATCACTGGAAATTGGAAAATCCAATTATCAAAGTGCTCGGTTTGAATCCTCATGCCGGAGATGGAGGTTATTTGGGTAGGGAAGAAAAAGATATTATCGGCCCTACTTTGGACAAATTAAGAGAACAAGGTCTAGAAATAATAGGCCCAGTTTCTGCAGATACTGCCTTCGTTGATTTAGATAAAACTCAAAAGGCAGATGCTTTTCTTGCAATGTTCCATGATCAAGGACTTCCAGTAATTAAAACTATGGGTTTCGGTGAGACTGTTAATATCACTTTAGGACTTCCATTCATACGCACTTCTGTGGATCATGGTACTGCATATGATCAGACTGGAACTGGTCGGGCTGATGAATCAAGTCTTCTTGCAGCAACAGAAATGGCATGTTCAATGAGCAAAAGATCTGAGAATGCCAAAAGATAAAAAAAGTTTAGGGCAGAATTTTTTAATTGATCCAGCTGTCATAAACCAAATACTTCAGTTTATCAATCCGGATTCCAAAGATATTTTTTTAGAAATAGGACCAGGCAAAGGAGCAATTACTGAACAACTTGCGAGTAGAGTAGATACTACTCATGCAGTTGAAATAGATAAGGGATTATCTTACAAACTAAGGGAATTAGAAGATGAAAAAAATTTGTATGTTCATAATAAAAGCATATTAGATTTTGATCCTAGAGAAATTTTTACAAATAAAGTCAGAGTCATTGGAAACTTACCATACAACCTATCTACGCCTATTATGTTTTGGAGTTTTAAATATTTAGCTAAGTTTTGCGATATGCACTTTATGTTACAAAAGGAATTTGGAGAGAGGCTTATTGCTAAAAATGATAATAAAGACTTTGGGAGAATCACAGTTATTACTCAATATCTAACAAAGCCAGAGTATTGTTTTTTAATCTCGCCTGAAAGCTTTTCACCAAAACCGAAAGTGGAGAGTGTCTTTATAAAATTTAATCCTATAGCGGGAAGAAGTATAGATGATCCAATTGCAATAAGATTGCAAGAAGTAACACGAATTGCTTTTATGCATAAAAGAAAGATGGTTGGGAAATCTCTTGAAAAAATTATATCTTCTGAAAAATTAGATGACTTAGGTATAGATAGAAAATGTAGACCAGAAAATATATCAGTTGAAGATTATGTAAAAATTTCTGGAGCACTCATGTAATGTCAAATTATGCTATCGGAGATTTGCAAGGTTGTTATAGCGAGTTGCAAGACCTGTTAAAAAAAATCTCATTTGATAAAGATGAAGATAAATTATGGTTTTGTGGTGATCTGGTAAACAGAGGTTCTGAATCTCTGAACTGTTTACATTTTCTATATTCAATAAGGGAAAATTGCCATATTGTCTTAGGAAATCATGATCTCCACTTAATTGCAGTTCAAAACTCAATCAGAGATATAAGCAAAAATGATACATTCCACGATATTTTACATAGCTCAAAAGATGATTTCTTAATTGATTGGTTAAGATCGCTTCCCTTTCATTTCATTAAGACAATTGATACAAAAGAAGGTGAAAAAGAATTTGTTATGACACATGCCGGCATTCCACCTCATTGGACAAAAAAAGATCTCATTGATCATTCAAATAAGCTTAGTTCAAACCTTGTAAGTAATGACTACCGTAATTTTCTTAAAAAAATATTTGGAAATAGACCTGATCATCCAGATAAATGTAAAAAAGATGAAGAAGTATCAAGATTAAATATTAATTTTTTAACGAGGATGAGATTTTATAACCCTGACGGGTCTCTTGAGTTGGATTACAAAGGGAAGGTTGAAACAGCTCCAAATAATTTAAAACCTTGGTTTGAATATAAGCTGAAAATTCTAGAAGAAAACACACATATACTATTTGGGCATTGGGCAGCATTAAATGGTGTTACTGGGAAAGATAACATTACGGCCCTAGATACAGGTTGTGCATGGGGCAACAAGTTAACTGCGATAAGACTTGAAGATAAAGCAACCTTTAGCTGTGATAAGCTAAATTAGATATATGAATATTTATTTAGTTGGTGGTGCAGTAAGAGATGCCCTATTGAACATAGAGTTTCACGAAAGAGACTGGGTTGTTGTAGGTGCCTCTGAAAGTGAGCTAATTGATAAAGGATATAAAAAAATTGGTAAAGATTTTCCTGTTTTCTTACATCCTGAAACAAAGGAAGAATATGCACTTGCAAGGCAAGAACGAAAGACGGCTCTAGGACACAAAGGTTTTGAATTTAAATTTGATACTTCTGTAACGTTAGAAGAAGATTTGCTGAGACGAGACCTGACAATCAACGCGATAGCAGAGGATAAAGATGGTAATTTAATTGATCCATACGGCGGGATGGAGGATATTAAGAATAAATTACTAAAAAGTGTCTCTGCTTCTTTTGATGAGGATCCTTTGAGAGTCCTAAGAGTTGCAAGATTTGCTTCTAAGCTCAAATTCTTAGATTTTAAAATAGAAAATAATACATTAGAACAAATGAAAAAAATTAGCTCTTCAGGAGAAATAGAGACTCTAAGCAAAGAGAGAGTCTGGACGGAGACATATAAAGCTCTCTCTACTAGAAATCCTGAGGAATATTTTTCTATTCTTTTAAAGGTAGGTGCCCTAGAAAAAATTTGCCAACCTATGGATCTCAATCTTAATGCTCTAGAAAAGACATCATCAGACAATCAAGATCATGCTATAAAGTGGTCCGTTTCGATTTCAGAAAATGAGAATATAGAGAATATAAATAACTCTTTTAATGCTCCCAAAGAGTTCAGCGAGATATCTGAAATCTGTAATCAGATAAATATATTTTCTAGTAAAAAGATATCCCCTGAGTCTTTGATGGATCTAGTAAAAAAATGTGACTTGTTAAGAAAGCCCGAGAGATTCTATAAAGCTTCAAAAGCTTCCTCATATATAATTGAGCCATCATTAAAGTCCGAAAAATGGATAGAAATTTATAACCTACTCAGTGATATCGGAGTTGATAAAACATTAAGAGAAGGTAAGTTAATTGCAAAAAAATTAAATGCAGATAGATTAACTGCTATAAATAATTATCTAGAAAAATTATGAAACAAAAATTTATCTTCCTTACTGGTGGTGCAAAGAGAATTGGGAAGACTACTTGTCAACATTTCCACAACGAAGGTTTCAATATCATATTTCACTACAACTCCTCTAAATCAGAAGCGAATGATATAAAGAAAAATTTAAACGAAATTAGAAAAGACTCTTGTTTCACTTTACAGGCAGATTTTGATGATGAATCTTCAATTAAAAAACTGACTCAAGGCTTGTCTGAAATAACTGACGAGCTATCCGTTTTAATAAATAATGCATCTAGTTTCTACCCAACACCAATAGAAGATGCATCAATGGATGAGTGGAATAACTTAATGGCCACTAACGCAACAGCTCCATTATTCTTGACCCAAGCCCTTCTGCCCTTCTTAAAAAAAGGTAAGGGATGCATTATAAATATTTCTGACACATTAGCTCCATGCGGTATAAAAAATTTCAGTCTTTACTCAGGTGCCAAATCTGCTTTGGAAGGTATTACTAAGTCTTTAGCAAAGGAGTTAGCCCCAGATATAAGGGTAAATGCAATCTCTCCCGGAGCGATACTATGGCCTGAAGATGAAGACTTAAGTGAAGATCAACAAAAGCAAAGATTAACAAAAGTCCCCTTAGGGAGGATTGGCTGTCCAGAGGATATTTCATCTTTGGCAGTCTTTTTATCTGAGGCAGAATATATAACGGGTCAGGTGATAAAAGTTGATGGTGGTCGATCCATAAACTAGATAAATTTTTTCTTTTATCATTTTTACATCTATCTTATTATTGAGTCATGGGGAATGAATTGCACGAGACTGACGAAAATACCGGAACTATGGAAGTTCTGGAGAGGCATCAATTTGATGTCTCTAAACTTCAAGATTTCATGTATGAAAATATAGAAGGTTTTGAAGGAAATATTCAATTAGAAGAATTTAAAGGTGGTCAATCTAATCCAACTTACAAAGTAATAACGCCGAACCAATCCTATGTTCTAAGACGTAAGCCTCCTGGTAAGTTATTAAAATCTGCTCATGCGGTGGATAGAGAATATAAAGTAATTACTGGTCTTAATAAAACTGATGTTCCTGTGCCAAAAAGCTACGCTCTTTGTGAAGATGATGATGTGATTGGTACTGCGTTCTACTTAATGGAATTTAAAGATGGAAGAGTTTTATGGGATGCAGCAATGGAAGATAGTGATAAGGATGAGGCTTTAGGCGTTTACAAATCTATGAATGATTCTATGGCTAAACTCCATTTAGTAAATCCAAGTGAGATTGGTTTGGAGGATTTTGGAAAACCCGGAAATTATGTTGGTCGCCAAGTTTCTAGATGGTCAAAACAATATGTTGATTCTGAAACTGAAAATATTGATTCGATGAATTATCTAATCGATTGGTTACCCAAGAATTTGCCCTCAGAAAAAAGAACTGGAATTGTTCATGGGGACTATAGTTTAACGAATGTCATGATAGGGAAAAATGAACCAAATGTAATTGCTATACTGGATTGGGAGCTTTCAACTTTGGGCGATCCTTGTGCTGACTTCAATTATCACTGCCTTCAATACATAATGAACCCAAAATTAGCTGATAAAGATTATTGTAGAAATCAGGGTATTCCTGTGATTGATGAATACGTAAAAATGTATTCAGAAAAAATCAATGTAGATTTAACTGAAGAATGGGATCTATATTCTGCCTATAATTTGTTTAAATTAGCTGGTATTTTACAAGGCATATTAGGTAGAGTAAGAGATGGTACAGCCGCTCACGAAAATGCTGCCGAAAGAGCTAGCGGAGTAAGGAACTTGTCTGATAAAGCATGGGATTTAGTAAAAAAGAATTTTTTATAGGAGAAGAATATGGCGATTGAGAAATTTTTAGTAGAGGCTAGTCATATCATGATGTTTGCAAGATCGGTAGGAGATGCAAACCCAATTTATCATGATGAGGATTACGCTAAAGAGACAGAATTAGGGGGAATAATTGCTCCACCCACATTTGCGCAATCTAGTGCGCAGTTTGATCCTGACTACTTTCTTAGGCCTAAGATAGGCGGTGAAGGTTGGTTTGGTTCAGGTAAAGAAGCATCTGGGGCTAAGCCCTCAAAAGATTCGGGTGATGGCGGAGGTGGTGCTGCTATGGGTCTTCATGCTGAGCAACACTTTGAATATCATCTGCCTGTGAAGGCTGGAGATGTTTTAACTGCTACTACCAAACCAGGAAATACATGGGAAAAAGAAAGCAAAAGAGCTGGAAAATTAAAATTTAGTGAAAGTGTCACTGAATACAGAAATCAAAATGGTGAATTGGTTATAACTGCAACAGGTGTTGGAGTTCAAACTGAAAGAGCCGTAGATAGTTAGGAGAGACAGATGCTAAAAGAAAAGGAAATAAAAGTCGGCGATACTCATACTGCTATATTGGTAGAGGACTTAAAAAGAACCCAAATAGTTCAATATGCAGGAGCTTCAGGAGATTATAACCCTCTGCATACCGATGAAATATTTACCACGCAGGTAGCAGGATATCCCAGTGTTTTTGCACATGGCATGTTATCCATGGGGCTTACTGGGACAATGCTCACAAACTATGTTGGAGATGGCGCGTTAAAGAAATATGGAGTTAGATTCACAAATCAAGTTTGGCCCGGTGATACACTTACTGGAAAAGCCACAATTATTGAAATCCGTGAAGAAGAAGGAACTAAAGTAGTTGATCTCATGATTGAAACAACTAATCAGAATGATGTTGCTGTAATTACTGGCAATGCTACTGCAATCATAGAAACTTAAGAATCAAATTTAATAAATAAGGAAAGACTTTGTCAGAAGATAAAAGTTCTGAGGTAGGAGGTTATCACGCAAAAATTGCATTGAGTCTTCTAGTGTTGGTTTATATTTTTAATTTCATTGATAGACAAATTCTCTCGATATTAGCTGAGGATATAAAAGCTGACCTAGGGATCTCTAACAGTGATATAGGTTTTCTATTCGGAACAGCATTTGGTGTTTTTTACTCAGTTGTAGGTATCCCGATGGGAAAATTGGCTGATTCTTGGAACAGAAAAAATTTAATCAGTATTGGTTTAGCTTTTTGGAGCTTCATGACATTCCTTTCAGGAACAGCAAAATCTTTTCTAAGTTTATCAATCTACAGATTCGGCGTAGGCATCGGTGAGTCAAGTGCATCTCCTTCGGCATACTCATTACTTTCAGATTATTTCTCTCCAAAAGTTAGAGCCACGGTTTTATCAATCTATTCCAGCGGATTGTATATTGGAGCAGGGATTGGTCTGTTCCTTGGAGGAGCAATTCTTGATACATGGAATTCTGCATACCCTGATCACAATTTAGCCCCTTTTGGATTAAAAGGATGGCAAGCAGCTTTTATGGGAGTGGGACTTCCTGGTATTTTATTATCGATAATTACTTTTTTCTTTATAAAAGAGCCAGTAAGAGGAATGAGTGAAGGAATTGCCACTGAGACAAGTAAAGAACCTTTTAAAGATACATTCAAAGAATTTATTGGGTTAACACCTATTTCTCTTATTGGTGAAAAAGAATCTTTAAAGTCAATAGCCATAAATGCACTTCTTGCTTTTGTTATCTTTGGTTCATGCTATGTTTTATACGAGCTTACTGATGACTTTCTTCAATGGACCGCATGGGGAATTGGAGCCTACTTAGTCTCTACATGGATACAAAGCTTAAGTAAAAGAGATGTCGTAGCTTTTAAATTGATGTTTAAAAGTAAGGCGGCCTTATATTCTTTCATGGCATTCCCTTGTATACCTTTTGTGGGATACGCCTACTCCGCTTTCACTCCTTCTTTTTACATAAATAATCATGGAATGTCTGCATTAGAAATAGGAACACTAATTGGCCTTATCACAGCAATTGGCTCTTTTATTGGTGTCATAGGAGGAGGTTATTTTGGAGATAAGCTTCGAGAGAGATATGTAGGAGGAAGACTATATGTAATTTTTGTAGGCGGTGTGTTAATTACTCTTGTAGGCTGTTTTGGCATGATTTATGCTGAATCTAAGAATATTTCTTTAATATTCAATTTCATATATCACATTGGTAGCTCTGTCTATGTAGGTTGTGCTGCAACGACCGTTACAAATTTAGTATTACCAAGAATGCGGGCCATGGCTGGAGCTTTTTTTATTCTCACTTTAAGTATGGTAGGCCTTGCCCTAGGACCTTATACTCTGGGAAGAATTAGTGATATGTTTGAAACTCAGGGTTATACAGCAGGTGATGCAATGCAAACGTCTATGGCTCTTATACTAATCATACTTATCATCCCAAGCATTTTTCTTTTCTTGGCAGCCAAAAACCTTAAAGCGGACGAAGAATCAGTAGTTCAAAGAGCAAATAAACTAGGGGAAAAATAAATAATCAAATGATTTGATCTTTTATTTCTCTATAAGAAATCTTTAGTTCTGGATGAATAGCATCGCCCGCTAATTCACACAAAGGTTCAAGCACGAAGTTGTATTTCTCAATGTCTTTGCTTGGTATATCCAGTTGGTCTGTTTTTTCTATCAAATTTCCGTAAAGAATTAGATCTAAATCAATCACTCTACTCGACATACCCTTTTGACTGGGCGTTCTACCCATTTTCTTTTCAATTTCTTTTAAAAACGATCTTAATCCAAGAGGATCAAAATTTGTCTCAAATGTACAAACCAAGTTCAAAAAATCTTGTCCAGAAAAGCCTTCTGCAGGAGTTTTATAGATGCTTGAATAGGCTACTTCAAAATGGCTGTCGAGATGAATCTTAACCTTATCAATATTCTTCTCAGGATCTAGGTTTGAACCTATGCTTATGAATACTTTTTCAGTCAAGGTCGTTCAATAATTATCCCTACAGACTCTGATCCTCTAAGAGCTCCAGGTTTACTTAAAGTTACTTTGACCTTTCCAACAGGAAATTCTTTAAGAATTATCTTTGCTATATTCTCGGCAAGTGACTCAACAAGTTTAAATTTTGACTTTTGTACGAAAGCCGTGACTCTCTTCCCCACTTTTTTATAATTCAGTGCATCTTCTATAGAATCTGACTTAGCAGCTAACTTATTATCAAATTCCATTTCTATATCTACGGATATAACTTGTTTTACCTCGCGTTCCCACTGAAAAATACCAATGATTCCTTCGACTTCCAAACCTTTAATGAAGACTTTATCCATTTGCTATCTCTGATAGAGGCCATCTGGGCTTAATATCCAGATCAAGATTCTCTTTTGCGTTTTTAATGTAAAAGCTGCCAGCATAAGCAATCATAGCTCCATTATCTGTACATCTATTAATGGGCGGAAAAAAGATTTTTTTATCTTCCAAACCTTCTATTAACTTACTGCGAATATATTTATTAGATGCAACGCCTCCGCCTATTACTAATTCCTCAAGGTTAGTTGCCTCCATTGCTTCCTTTGTTTTTATTAGGAGTGTATCTGCAACGGCAGCTTGAAAAGAAGCTGCCAAATCTGCTTTTTTGTAATCATCTATTTGTTTTATTTTTTTAAATTCATAATAAACCGCCGTTTTTAAGCCGCTGAAACTAAAATCAAAGTTTTTCTTATTTGTCATTGGTCTGGGGAAATTAAATGATTCAGGATTTCCTTCTTTTGCTAGAGACTCTATCAAGGGTCCACCTGGATATCCTAGGTTTAGAATCTTAGCCACCTTATCGAAAGCTTCTCCAACTGCATCATCTAAAGTTTGCCCTAAAATCTCATAATCTCCCAGAGCCTTAGCATTGATCAACAAACAATGACCACCAGAAATTAAGAGTGTTAAGAAAGGAAAAGATGGAGCGGGATTTTCTAATAAATTAATTAATAGATGCGCCTCCATATGATGTATAGCGATACAGGGTATCTTTAAAGACATTGAAATCGCTTTAGCTGTAGAAGTTCCTATCAATAGAGGTCCTCTCAAGCCAGGTCCAGCGGTGTAAGCAATTGCATCTATAGCCTTAAGATCTTGGCCAGATTTTTCAATAGCAAGATCAATAAGAGGGATTAATTTCTTAAGGTGATCTCTTGAAGCCAATTCGGGAACAACACCACCATATTCGGCATGCTTAGAAGCCTGACTGTATAGTTGCTCAGAAATGATAATATTCGTATCCATATCGAATATGGCGACACCAGTTTCATCGCAAGAGGTTTCTATTCCAAGTATTTTCATTAGCTTAAAGATAGTCATTTTCGTTGAAAATAAAAAAAAAGAAACACTTTCCAAATTAAAAATGGTTCTATAGAATTGCGGCCTCTTGAGAGATTATTTATGCCATCAATAAAAATAAGACCAAATGAATCTTTTGACGTAGGGCTCAGGAAGTTCAAGAGAGCTTGTGAAAAAGCAGGTATCATCCCAGAAGTTAGGAAAAGAGAATTCTATGAAAAGCCGACTTCTGTTTTAAAGAGGAAGAAAGCTGCCGCTGTTAAAAGAGAACAAAAAAATCAAAGAAAAAATAGATTAGGAAGACCTCCTAGATTTTAATCAATAGCCTTATGGCAGATTCAATAAGACATCTCATAGAAGAGGCAGTCAAATCTTCAATGAGAGAAAGAAACAAAGAGAGAACATCTACGTTAAGGATGGCCCTGTCTGAGTTAAAAAAAGAGGAAATAGATAACAAAATTGAATTATCTTATGAAGATTCAATTAAGATTCTTCAAAGAATGATAAAGCAAAGAAAGGAATCAATGTCTCAATTTTTAAATGCTCAAAGAAATGATCTTGCGGAAAAAGAAGAGTCGGAAATCGTCATATTGCAAGACTTTCTCCCAGAGCAAATGAGCGAGGAAGACATCAATAAACTAGTCATAGAGGCGATTAATGAAACTGATGCCAAAGAACTTAAAGACATAGGAAAAGTGATGGGTTTTTTAAAAACCAAAATTCAAGGAAATGCTGATATGGGAATTGTCAGCAAACTAGTTAAAGAGAATCTTCAAGGCTAGTTTTCTTCCAATCTTGCCTCAGCAGCTTTTATAGCAGCATAAGTCGTCTGATCTACCTCAATATTTAATGAATCACCATCTTTAATATCAGAAAGATTGGTTGCATTTAATGTCTCTGGAATTAAATAAACCGAGAAAGTGTCTTCTGTTTTATTCGCAACAGTTAGGCTAGCGCCATTTAAAGCAATATAACCCTTATGAAAAATGTAATTTATCCACTCCTTTGGACACTGTACTCTGAGCTCAATTTCATCATCCGAACTAATTAGCTTTGATGGCGCTCTACATGAGATATGCCCAGATAAAATATGACCTCCCACTTCATCGCCAAACTTTAGAGACCTTTCAAGATTAACTTTTGAGTCAACAGATAGAAATTCTATGTTTGTAACCCTTAAAGTTTCAGGTATTACATCAAAAGAAACGATATCTTTTTCAAATTCGATTACTGTTAAACAAACACCATTGACAGAAATGCTAGCTCCCTTCTCCAGTTTATTAAGAAAAGTTTCCGAAACTTTAACTTCAAGCCTTACGCCTGATTCAGTTTCTTCTTTGTTAGAAATAATACCGATTTCTTGAACAATTCCTGTAAACATTTAAGTTCCTAAAAGATAGTTTTTTATAATTTCTGCTTCATCTTGACGTTCACAGTCCTCTAAAAATTCTATAAGTTGTGAAATTTTAGCTATAGAAGTCACAGAGATATTAAAATCTTGAAATATTTTATCTCTTGCCAATAAATCATCTAGGATTTCTTCTCTATCTAATGCAACTAAACAACCTATTGCACTACCGCCTTCTTGAGAAATTATTTCTAGTGACTCTTTAAGAGCAGTACCTGCGGTTAGCACATCATCAACCACTAAAACTTTCTTATCCTTTAACTCCCCTACTATACTGCCGCCTTCTCCGTGATCTTTCGCTTCTTTTCTGTTGAAAGCAAAGGGAATTGATTTAGAAATCTTAGTACTTAAAGACGCTGATATGGCTGCAGCCAGAGGTATACCTTTATATGCAGGACCAAAAACTACGTCGAACTCTAATTTGTTAGAAATGATTTCTTCAGTAAATAGATTTGACAAGTCTGCTAAATAGCCTTGATTGAAAAAAGATCCAACATTAAAGAAATATGGACTTTTTTTTCCAGATTTTAAAATGAAATCACCTAACAGGAGCGCATCTGACTTTAAAGCCAGTTCAAAGAAAAGAGTTTCATTTTTTAACATAATACTAAAAACTTAAATATTTTAAATGTATTTCACCTACAATAAACTTTTTTTAATCATGGGCAAATTATTTGTTATATCGGCACCGTCTGGAACCGGCAAAACTTCTCTTATACAGGCTGTTCTTGAAGATCCAGTTGCCTCTAATACGTATCGGGGAATTTCTTATACAACTAGGAAGGCAAGACCGAAAGAAAAGGATGGTGTTTCTTATTTTTTCATATCGCAAACGAGTTTCATGGAAAAAGTAAAAAATAATGATTTTCTCGAATATGCAAAAGTATTTGGTAATTTTTATGGCACTCCTAAAGACTGGGTACTTTCAGTGCTTTCAAAAAAAGAAAATGTGCTGCTTGAACTTGATATTCAAGGTGCGTTACAAGTCAAAAAAGCTTTTCCTGAAGCAAAGACCGTATTCATCATTCCTCCTTCTTATGAGGATTTGACCAAAAGACTCCAATCTAGAGATCAAGATTCAAAAACAGAGATAGCTAAAAGACTTAAAGAGGCTAGAAACGAAGTCAATATCGGGAAAGATTTTGATCAGGTAATAGTAAATAATGATTTTGATGCAGCTTTAGAAGATTTGAAACAATTTATGTTCACATCAGAGGGGATAACTAATGAAAGAAGTGAAATTATCAAAAATTCCCTTGATCTATTACTGGATTGAAGCTTAAGTTTGCATTAGAATGCGCTTCCGCAATTAAACATTAAGAATATGGCTAGAATTACAGTAGAAGAAGCTTTAGAAAAAGTCAGTACAAGATACGAGTTAATTATACTTGCTGCTAAAAGAGCCAGACAGCTGGCTACTGGTGGAAGGCGCCCCACTCTTGAGTGGGAAGACGATAAACCTACAGTAATGGCATTAAGAGAGATTGAAGCTGGAACCGTTACAACTGATAATATTAATGAGTTAAAAGTTGATATTGCTGATTTAGAACAAGAGTTCTCTGATGAGCTCTCAGCTGAAGATCTACCTCAATCTTAAAAAACCTAAAAATATTCGCATTAAGCTCTAAAAACAGGGATACTTGATCTCTGTATCAATATTATTATGGAATCAATTGGAGCCCTATCAAAGAAACTGTCAGACTATTTAGATCCAAAAAAGGTTAGACAAGTTAATAAAGCGTATAACTTTGCTTGTGAAGCTCATTCCGGTCAGTTTAGATCCAGCGGAGACCCATACGTTACACATCCAATAGCTGTTGCCTCAATCTTGAGCTCTTTCAGGATGGACGAAGACAGTCTATCAGCTGCTATGCTTCATGATGTCATTGAAGATACAGGTATTCCAAAAGCCATTATAGAAAAAAAATTTAATAGGGATGTTGCCAACCTTGTAGATGGAGTCAGCAAACTAGATAAGCTTTCAATATCTAATCGGACTGAGGCTGAAGCAGAAAATCTCCAAAAAATGGTTTTAGCTATGTCTAAAGACATTAGGGTAATCGTCGTAAAACTTGCAGACAGGCTTCACAATATGAGAACTTTGATGTATCTCAACAGAGAGAAGCAAATAAAGATAGCAAAAGAAACACTAGAAATTTATGCCCCAATTGCCCATAGGATTGGCATGAATAATTTATACCGTGAACTTGAAGACTTGGCATTCAAGGTTATTTATCCAAAGCGTTATGAAAGGCTCACCTCCGCCGTTAAAAAGAATAGAGGTGGTCAAAAAAGAATACTAAATAAAATACAAAAAGAACTCAGTAAGAGACTTCTAGATCAAGGTATCCCTGCTTTAGTTGAAGGGAGAGAAAAGCACACCTATAGTATTTATAGGAAAATGAAAAAAAGGCACAGATCCTTTGAAGAGATTATGGATGTATATGCCATAAAAATTATTGTAGATACTCCAGAAAACTGTTATCGCACTATTGGCCATATTCATAATTTATACAAACCTGTGGAAGGTCGTTTTAAAGACTACATAGCTATTCCCAAATCGAATGGATATCAGTCCCTTCATACGGGAGTAGTCGGATTGAAAGGATTTCCCGTGGAAGTTCAAATAAAAACACAAGAAATGAACGACATGGCAGAAAATGGGATAGCTTCTCACTGGCTATATAAATCAGGTGATAAGTCAGATTTTAATCCTCAGATAAGGGCAAGGAGATGGGTAGCTGGTCTTCTAGAGATGAGAGAAAATTATGATTCTACCGAAGAGTTCATTGATTCAATAAAAACTGATATTTTTCCTGATGAAATATATGTGTTTACTCCACAAGGTAAAATTATTGAAATGTCTAGCGGCTCGACTGCTATAGATTTCGCATACGCAGTCCATACAGACATTGGCCATCATTGTAGAGCATGCAGAATAAATAAAAGACTCGCCCCTCTTAGTGTACCTCTGGAAAGTGGTCAAACAATTGAAATCCTTACCGAGAAGGTTCCTCAAACTTCACCAGCTTGGTTGAATTTTGCAGTAACCCCAAGAGCAAGAAATGGTATTCGTCACTATCTAAGTAACTTAAAGACCTCCGAAGCAAGAAAATTTGGAAAGAAGCTACTTGATCAATCATTGACTAATATGGGAATAAAGTTAAGAGAAATAGAAAAGAATGACCTTCGTAAAGTATTAAAAAATATTGGAGTAAGAAGTCTCAATAAACTACTAGAGGAAATAGGATTAGGTCAAAGAGTAGGTAATATTGTGGCTCAACAAATAACAGGGTTTTTAAAAGATGATGACATTGAGCACAAGGAAGTTGTGCCTCTTGAGATTACCGGATCGGAGGGGCTGATTGTAAATTATGCGATCTGTTGTAAACCTATCCCTGGAGATTCTGTTATTGGTCATTTCACTGCTGAAAGAGGTCTCGTCATACACCAAGAAAGATGTAAAAACATCCTATCTGTCAGAGAAGATCCTCAACAGTGCTTCCCTGTAAATTGGGGTAAACCCTCCGGAAGGTCCTTCCTAGTTCAAATAAAGGTAATTGCTAGAGATGAGCCAGGCCTTCTTGCAAATTTAGCTGCTGTAATTACTGGCCTCGAGACTAACATAGCTTCTATTCAAACAATGGATACAAACACTGAGTTACATGAATTTATTCTCGACCTTGAAGTGTCAGATAGAACACATCTCTCCAAGATATTAAGAAAAATAAGAATAGTAAACAATGTCGTTTCTGTGAGCAGAATACATGATTGGGAGATGAGGCAAGCAGCAGCATTACACTAATATGAAAAAAAAAATTAGCTCAAAAAAAGCACCAGCAGCAATTGGTCCATATTCTCAAGGAATAGAAACTGATCATTTGATATTTCTATCAGGGCAAATACCCTTAGATCCTGAGACCATGCAATTAGTTGAAGGAGATGAAAATCAGATTCGACAAGTTTTCAAAAACATCGATGCTCTGTGTACTGAAGCTAATCTCAATATGGATCATATTGTTAAACTCAATGTCTCTCTTCACGATCTGTCACTCTTCAGTTTGGTTAATGAAATTATGAAAGAATTATTTACAGAGCCTTATCCTGCAAGAGCCGCACTTCAGGTAGCAAGACTACCTTTGGACTCTTCTATTGAGATAGAAGCCATTCTAGCCAAGACCATATAAATAAATGACTGAAGAATCTAAAGATCTTCATTCAATACAGGAACTGAAGGGAGTAGGTCCAAAAAGTACAACCTCGCTTAATAATTTAGGAATATTTAATATTCCAGATGCCGCGTTTCATCTTCCCTTTCGTTATGAAGATAGGAGTTTTATAACTCCTATAAGTTCAGCAAATTATCAAACACCAGTTTTGATAGAAGGTGAGATTATGAAATCTACAGTAGTATTTAGAGGGAGAAGAATGCTCTTTTCGGAGATTTATGACGGCACTGGAAAACTTACTATGAGAATGTTCAATTTTGCAATGGCTCAACACAAGGCCTTAGAAAAGGGAAAGATGATTAGATGTTATGGAAATATTACTCCAGGCCCAAATGGTAAACAAATGATTCATCCTCAATATCAAGTGTTCGGTAAGGAAGATTCAATAGAAGTGGAAAAGAATCTTACACCGATATATCCGACAACTTCGGGGATGCAACAAAATAAACTCAAAAAGATAATTGAAGACGCACTGATTTACTGTGATGAAAACAATCTACTGAAGGAAGAATCGGAAAATAAGGATTATTCTGAATTTGGTAATCTTTTAGAAACTTTAAAGTTTCTTCATAAGCCACCTGTAGAAACCAATCTTTACGAATTAATTGAAGGTAAGCATCCAGCTCAACAAAAACTGATAAAAGAGGAACTAGTTGCACATATGCTATGTGCAGGTATTTTAAAGAATGAACTTGAAGGAAGAAAAGGACCATCAATGGTAAAAAATTCAAGCTATGAAAAAGATTTTTTTGACTCTCTGCCTTTCAATTTAACAAATTCGCAAAGAAAAGTTTGGGATGAGATTAGGGATGATATGTTGGCCATGGTTCCAATGAGAAGATTATTACAAGGTGATGTAGGATCAGGTAAGACCATCGTGGGAGCACTAGCTTCTCTTCATGCTAAATCTAATGATTGGCAAACCGCAATGTTATGCCCTACTGAGATATTAGCTGAACAACACTTTACCTCTTTTTCAGATTGGTTCGAGTCTCTAGGAATAAAAGTTAGTTTGCTAACAGGATCTACAAAAGCTAAAGATAAAGCGCTATTAATTAGAGAACTGGCTGAAGGTAATATAGACATTCTTATTGGAACTCATGCGATATTCCAACAAGGAATTAAATTTAAAAACCTTGGCTTAACAATCATAGATGAGCAGCACAGGTTTGGAGTTCATCAGAGATTTTCAATGTTAGAAAAGGGAGGAGAGACGAATCAGAGTCCACATCAATTAATTATGACTGCCACCCCAATTCCAAGAACTCTGGCAATGACGGTTTACGGCTCTCTAGAAACATCCATAATCGATGAGCTACCACCGGGTAGAAATCCAGTTCAAACATCATCCAGACCTGACAAACTTAGAGAAAAGGTCATCAAAAGAGTAGAAGAAGTTTGTTCAACCGGGAAAAGAGCTTATTGGGTTTGCACTTTAATAGAAGATTCTGACGAGCTAGAAGCTCAATCAGCAGAAGAACTATACAAGGAGATTTCAAATTCGTTACCAAAAGTTAAGGTTGGGCTTGTGCATGGCAGGCTTAAGAAAGATCAAAAAGATTCAGTCATAGAAAATTTTAGGAATGGAGATATACAACTTTTAGTTTGTACTACAGTTATTGAAGTAGGTGTAGACGTACCAGAGGCTACGCTTATGATTATAGAAAATCCGGAGCGATTAGGATTATCTCAATTACATCAATTAAGAGGTCGGGTGGGAAGAAAAGCTAATACTGATTCTCATTGTCTGCTTCTTTATAAAGAACCTCTTTCTGGTCTTGCTGAAGAAAGAATAAAGACTATGGAAGAGACCAATGATGGTTTCAAAATAGCAGAGAAAGATTTGGAATTAAGAGGAGCTGGAGATATTTATGGTATTAGGCAGTCTGGTCTAATGGATCTGAAGATTGCAAACCCGATTAGAGACTCAAATCTATTGTTGGTTGCTCAGGAAGAAGCTATTGAACTAAGCAGGAATGAACAGGGGTTCGCTAAGACGCTTGTTGATAGATGGATAGGCAATAGAGTCGATTATTCTGATTCTTAAGAAGCTTTTCCTAATACATAAAATTTTCTTTTAGGTGCAGGGTATCCCTCTATGGTGACAGATTTGTTTTTCAAATTTAAAGCAGATTCAAATGATTTAAATGGCATCCAATTGGTGCTTCTTTGCTCTCTGTCATTTGTTACTGCTAGATCGCTCTCAGCGTAAACTTGTAGACTAAGATCTCTAAAAATCGACTTACACCCATTATCAGTATGGACAAAATGAACATTTGGCATTGATGCATATTTTCCATTGGAAGGTTCTAGAGCTATGCCGCATTCTTTTGGTGAGATAATTGTTTCAAGAACTAACTTTCCATTTTCTTCTAATAAATCTTTTAAGTTATTCAGGTGCTCGGTAGGATTTCTTTGGTGATACAAGAGGCCCATACTAAATATTACATCGAATTTAGAATTTTTTAATCCTGACTCTTCTATGCGCTCAGGGATCATCCTGATATTTTCGGAGTCAACGAAATGATTAATGGCAGAGAATTGTGAAACGTGAACCAGGTTAGGTTCTAAACAAAGAACTTTATCTGCGCCCATGCCCAACATTCGAAAAGCATAGTATCCATTACCAGATCCTACATCTAGAATGGACTTACCATCTAAGTCAATATTAAGTTTTTGAAATCTTTTCCATTTTTTTGCAGAGTCCCATTCACTATCAATAAATATATCATTTATTCTAAAAGGGCCCTTCCGCCACGGGATTAATTGCAAAAGTAAGCTTTCTATTTCGTCATTGTCTTGAATATCAAAATCTATATTAATCCCATTAATTAATTCTACTTCTGCATTTAGAATAGTAGGCAATCTACCTAATATTTCTAACCAACTTTCAATTCTTCTGTCTTTCTTTTTACCAAATGGATTATTTCTATATTGGTAATACAATGTCTCTACTTCTTTAGAAATAAACATGTTCACTTTGAAAATACAAAGGTCCTGAAATTTAAATTAGATAAAACTTTCTCAGCCCTTATAAAACCAACTTTTCTTGCTCGTGAAATATGTTCTCCTTCACATTCCGTCTTTAGGATCCCTTCCAGAGAATCTCGTTTTCCAGAAATTTCTAAATCTGAGTAACCATTTGCTGATTTAAATAGATGATGTGTATTGATAATTCTTTGATTCTCAAATTTATTTTCATAATGAACTTTCTCTGACAAAATTAGAATCCCCTGCGGGATTAAGGCTTTAAATATTTTTTTGAATAGAATATCTCTTTCTTCCAATTCCAAAAACTGAATGAGATAGTTTACAACTATTAAAGAAGCATTCTTTAAATCACTTTCCATAATATCTTCATTCAAGAAAGTTAACGAGCTAGGATTTTTATATTTTTTAAATTTACGCTCACACTCATCTATCATGGCCTCTGATTTATCAATCGCAATTATTTTAGCTTTGTTTGCGCCTTGAAGGATTGAAAAGCTAGAAGCCCCTAGTGAGCAACCAATGTCATAACAATTTGTATCATCCTTATAAAAGTTTTTAGCATAATGCGTAATAATTTTTAAACTAGTTCTATAGCCAGGAACAGATCTTTTTATCATATCTTCGAAAACTTCTGTTACCTCTTCATTGAAGGTAAAGGGCAAACCACTTAAGTTACCTTTTTCATAAATATTATCCTGCTTTCCCATAAGAGCTATTGTAGAATCTAAAGCCTTAATATGCCTAATTACTCCATAAAATCGCCTGAAAGTAATGAAGAATGGGAAAGCTATCTCCTATTTAGATGGGAAGTACTTAGAAAACCTTTAGGTATGTCAAAAGAGTCTTTGGCAGATTCGATAGAAGATAAAAGTTTTCATTTGATGGGGATAGATGAAAAAGAAAATGTAATCGCTTCAGGAAGAGTGCATTTCAATTCTGAGAATGAAGCTCAAATAAGATACATGGCCGTAGATAGTGAGTTTAAAAGAAGGGGTATAGGTTCAGAGATTGTTGATAGATTGGAAAAATATGCAACTTCTAAAGGAGCGGGAATTATGGTTTTGAATGCGAGAGAGGAGGCAATAAGATTCTATTCAAGTCTTGGTTACAAAGAGGTATGTCCATATCATTCTGATACAGGCATACCTCATAAAACTATGAAAAAAAGTCTTCTTATTTAAAGCAAAGGAGCAATTACTAAACTTACAATTGCCATTACATTAATTAGAATATTCATTGAAGGTCCTGATGTGTCCTTGAAAGGGTCTCCAACAGTGTCACCAACAACAGCTGCTGAATGAGTATCAGTTCCTTTTCCGCCAAGGTTTCCTTTTTCAATGTACTTCTTAGCATTGTCCCAAGCACCTCCAGCATTTGCCATGAATAATGCCATAAGCACGCAAACTAGAAGTCCTCCCGCAAGCATTCCACCCAAAGCCTCAGCTCCAATTCCTAGTCCAACTAAAGGTGGTGCCGAAACAGCAATAACTCCGGGTAGGAGCATTTTCTTAAGTGCTGCTGCTGTTGCAATATCTACACATTTCGCAGTGTCAGGCTCTGCATTACCTTCTAAAAGTCCTGGGATTTCTTTGAATTGTCTTCTTATTTCATTAATCATCTCAAAGGCGGCATCTCCAACAGCTGTCATAGTAATTGAAGCTATTAAGAATGGTATTGCTCCTCCAATAAATATACCTATTAGTACTGTAGGATTAGATAAAACAAGTTGAAGTGGCTCGGCCCTATTAGCAGAAACTGTTTCAACAAAAGCCGAGATGATTGCTAATGCTGCTAAAGCAGCAGCTCCGATAGCGAAACCTTTACCAATGGCAGCGGTAGTATTACCTTGCTCATCTAATTCATCTGTAATTACTCTAGTCTCAGAAGGCATACCTGCCATTTCTGCTATCCCTCCAGCATTGTCTGCAACAGGTCCATAAGCATCTATAGCCATGGTTATACCTACAGTCGACAACATACCGACCGCTGCAATACCAACACCATAAAGGCCAGTTAATTCAGTTGAAATATAAATAATGAGAATAATGCAAGCTATAGGCAGTACTACAGATTGCATACCTACTGAAAGTCCTGTGATCATTACGGTCGCAGAGCCAGTTTGGCCAGATTCAGCGATCTTTATTACTGGGCTAGAGCCAGTATAGTATTCCGTAATTAACCCAATAGCTATTCCACCTACTGAACCACAAACAACAGCCAACCAAACATCAAAACCATTCATTCCAACTAGAGCATTAGTTAAAAAATAAGCTGCTATGATAAAAATAAGTGGCGCACCCATGGTGCCCCATCTCATTGCATTTGCAGGTGAAGACTTA
Source organism: uncultured SAR86 cluster bacterium (assembly GCA_902537425.1). Lineage (GTDB taxonomy): Bacteria > Pseudomonadota > Gammaproteobacteria > Magnimaribacterales > Magnimaribacteraceae > Magnimaribacter. The sequence continues at coordinate 166,309 of CACBBD010000001.1, forward strand.
GAAAACAGTCTAACAATTACAATTCCTAGAATAGACGCTATCAAACCTATTGAAGCCAATGCCAAAGGTAAGAACATCATTCCATCTTTGTCTTCTTGAGAAAATTCAGAAGTTATGAGATAAGTTGACGCTATTGCTATACAAGCCACCATTGAACCGCAATAAGATTCAAAAATATCTGAGCCCATCCCGGCTATATCACCTACATTATCTCCAACATTATCAGCTATTACTCCAGGATTTCTTGGATCATCTTCTGGAATTCCAGCCTCTACTTTGCCCACTAAATCTGCGCCGACATCAGCACTTTTGGTATAGATCCCTCCACCAACCCTTGAAAATAGAGCCACTATAGATGCACCCATCGCAAATCCTTCAATTGAATGTGCATCACCACTTAGTATATAGAAGAGCGTACCTAGACCAATCAAACCGAGTGAAGCCACACAAAGACCCATGATTGAACCGCCATAAAAAGCTACGGATAAAGCTGCTTCAGCACCGGAGTCAGAAGCAGCAGTTGCTGTTCTTACATTTGCTTTAGTAGCAGAGTACATACCTATCCAACCAGCTATAGAGGAAGATAAGGCACCTGCGAGAACAGCTATTGCTGTACCTTCACCCAAGGAAAACCATACTAAAACTATGACAATTAATGCAAAAATGCTTAAGTAGGTATATTCGGTCTTCATGAATGTCATTGCACCAAGATGTATTTGGTCACCGATTTTCTTTACACCCTCATCTCCTTCAGGAAACCTAGTTACAACTAGATATATACCCAAAGCAACTAATAAGCCCAAAACACCGAGCATTGGTGGTACAGCAAGATAACTTTCTAACATTATTTCTCCTCAAAAATATTGGAATTTCTTCTCCTAGCGCGTAGTCTAACGGTATAGAGGTTTAATTAAAATATTATTTTTCAGAATGAAAAGTTTCGAAATCAAATTCATCCTCAGACACTGCAACTACACTTGAAACCATTGCGTCTCCTGTAACATTGACAGCAGTTCTCGTCATATCCAACAACCTATCAACTCCGATTATTAAAGCAATCCCTTCAACTGGTAAACCAACCTGTTCAAGAACCATTGCAAGCATAATTAAACCAACTCCGGGAACGCCGGCAGTGCCTATAGATGCTAGAGTTGCAGTAAGAATAACCATCAAATAATCGATCATAGATAGTTCAATATTGTAAGCTTGAGAAATAAAGACTGTGGCTATACCTTGCATGATAGCTGTTCCATCCATATTGATAGTTGCTCCAAGTGGCACCGTAAAAGATCCAATTGATGAGTTCACTCCTATTTTGTTTTTTACTGTATCCAAAGTTATAGGCATTGTTGCGCTGCTCGAAGAGGTACTGAAAGCAAAAACAGCAAGCGATCTTATTTTCATGAAAAACTTAATAGGATTTAATCGTGCTAAAAGAGTCAATAGACTGCCGTAAGTAATGAATGCATGGAAGATTAAAACAAAAACAAGTAAAAAGAAGTACTTTGCCAAATCCCCAATCATACCGAATCCTTGAACAGCAAATAGTGAGAAAAGTAAAGCAAAGATTCCATAAGGAGCAAGTTCTATGAGCATCCTTACCAAACTCAAGATGACATCATTTATTAACTCAAAAGCATTCTTCAATGGTTCTCCTGCAGATCCAAGACTCTTTAAAGCAATTCCAAATAAAAGCGAGAAAACAATAATTTGAAGCATATTTCCTTCTGCCATGGCAGCAATTGGATTTGTCGGAAAAATATTGATTAAAACCTCCTTTATTGATGGTGCCTCAGTTGAAGCGAAAGTTGTTGGTAAAGCCAGATCAATTCCAATGCCAGGTTGAAATAAAAGAGCGAAGGAAAGTGCTATCGTTATAGCTATTGCAGTTGTTAATAAATATAGAGATAAAGTTTTTATACTTATAGTGCCTATTCTCGAAGTGGAAGAAATTGAAACGACGCCGCAAACAAGAGAGAAAAATACAAGAGGAACAATTACTAATCTTAAAGAGGCTATAAAGATTTGTCCTACAACATCCAATAAACCTTCAGTGAAAAAATCTATTAAAAATAATTGGCCTAAACTCCCTAATAAACCTGCATCGTTAACAAATTTAAGCAAGATTCCACCGGCCATGGCTAAAAGCATGGAAAGAATAATTCTAGAAGTTAGAGTCATTAACTAATCTATTTCAACCATCTCAAAATCTTCTTTGCCTACTCCGCAATCAGGACAAATCCAATCTTCGGGGACATCTTCCCATTTTGTTCCAGGCTCAATGCCATCATCCGGCCAGCCTTCCTCTTCATCATAAATCAGACCACAAACAATGCATTCCCACTTTTTCAAAGCTTACTCCTTTTTCAAAAAAAGATATTCTAACTCAACTTTATTAGCAACTTAGACTAAAGTATCAATCTTCTCGACAAGTATTGTTTGCCGATGTACAAAACAAGGAAAATTTTAAGCTTTATTAAATTAATGAGAGCAGATAAACCAATTGGTACTGCTCTTCTATTATGGCCTACCCTTAGTGCTTTTTTTATTCTCACTAATGGTAATCCAAACTTACTCTTAATATTTTTATTTATGCTTGGGACTTTTTTAATGAGATCAGCAGGCTGCGTAATAAATGATTATTTTGATAGAGATTTTGATGGCAAAGTAGAAAGGACAAAAAATAGACCAATGATTACCGGTGAAATTAAACCCGGTGAAGCCTTAGGTCTTTTTACTTTGCTGATATTACTTTCTGCTTCTCTACTATTGTTCATGAATCTATTAACTACTTATATGGCTATTGTTGGTCTAGCCCTAGCAACTATCTATCCCTTAAGTAAAAGATTTTTATCTGTCCCTCAGATCTTTCTAGGACTCGCTTTTTCTTGGGGAATAATTATGGTATCTACAGCTGAAACAAATAACATAAACAACATTAGCCTCTTATTATTTTTTTCGTGTTTTTTCTGGATTATTGCTTATGACACTGCTTATGCACTATGCGATAAGAAAGATGATTTAAATTTAGGGATAAATTCTTCAGCAATTGCTTTTGGAAGTATCGTAGTTCCTCTCTTCTTTTTATTTCATCTCACTTCTATTTTGATATTAGTTTATGCAGCGGTTCTTCTTAATTTACATATTAGTTTTTACCCTTTCGCACTATTCAGTTTCCTACTAGCTATTTACCAAACCTATCTTATTAAAGATCAAATAAGTAGTCAGTGCCTTAAAGCTTTCAAAAATAATAATTGGCTGGGGCTTTCTATCTTTCTAGGTTCAATTTTGGGTGTTTCACTATGAAGATAGATTTCATAGATTCAATAGAAAAAATTAACAAAGAAGACTGGGACGCTGTTTTAAGTAGCAAGTATCCTTTCTTGAAATATGAATTCTTAAAAGCTTTAGAAGTAACAAATTGTGTGTCTCCAGAGCAAGGATGGACTCCGTTGCATTTGATTGCTTCAGAAATTAAAAAAATTATAGCCATTATGCCTCTATATATAAAAACAGATTCGCAAGGTGAATTCATCTTTGATTGGTCATGGGCCGATGCCTATTACAGAAATGGACTCAACTACTATCCAAAGCTTGTAAGTTCGATACCTTTTACCCCTGCAAGTGGTCCCAGAATACTCATTGCTGATGAAACAAGAAGTAGCGAAGTTATCGAAGAGATATCCAGAGCTCTTAAGCAAATCTCTGAAGAGAGTGATTTCTCAAGTGTGCATATTCTTTTGGCCGATAAAGATGAAATTAAAGATTTCTCGCAAGAAGATTTTAGCTTAAGAACAAGTTACTCTTTTCATTGGTTTAATAATAACTACCTTAGTTTTGAAAATTTTCTACAAGATATGACTTCACGGCAAAGGAAAAATATCAAGAAAGAAAGAAAGAAGATTAATGATCAAGGCATTACGTTAGAGAGAATACGTGGCAGTGCAATCACTGCAGAAATTCTCGAGACTTTTTATCAGTTCTATCAAGTCACCTACTTAAAAAGAGGCATGCGCGGATATTTAAATTTTGAATTTTTCAATAAAATTGTAGCTTCCATCCCCGAGGCTATTATGTTGGTGCTTGCCAAAAATAATTCAGGTGAATATGTGGCGGGTGCTTTAAACTTTTTTGACGATGAAAAGCTTTATGGCCGTTACTGGGGGTGTCTACAAGAATACGATTCTCTTCATTTTGAAACGTGCTATTACCAAGGTATTGAGTTCTGCATTGAAGAAAAACTTAAGTCTTTCGATCCAGGTGTTCAAGGTGAACACAAGATTAAAAGAGGCTTCTGCCCTATTGAGACTTTCTCACTTCATTGGATAAGGGATTTAAGATTTAAAGAAGCCATTGATGATTTTTTAGAAAGAGAAAGAGAGCATATTTTAGAATATAACCAAGATCGAAGAGCTCTATTGCCCTTCAAAAAAGAAGTAACTATAAACTTATATGACAAAATTTAAATTGCTCAATGAAGAAACCTTAAAAGAAGGTTTTGATTTCCTGGCAAAAAAAGAGCCGGGTTTTAAGAAAGTGCTTGAAGAAAAAAATTATAAGATAAACCCCTTCAGCAAGAAAGATGGTTTTGAAGGATTGGTAAGTTTGATTGTCGAACAGCAACTCTCAGTCGCTTCCGCACAAGCTATCTTTGGAAGAATAAAAACTTTAGTAAGACCCTTTACACCAGAACAGTTTCTATCTGTAAATCCCGAGAAATTTAAAGAGACAGGTTTAAGCAAGCAAAAGATAGATTATTGTTCCGGTTTAGCTAAAAAAATTATTGATAATGAATTAGATCTAAAAGCTCTCAAAAAAAAAGACGATTCACAGGTAATTAAGGAGCTGATAGAAATTAGAGGAATTGGAGAATGGACTGCCCAATGTTACTTGATGGCATGCTTAAAAAGACTTGATGCTTGGCCTTATTCTGATTTAGGACTAATTGTTGCTGCCCAAAGAATGAAGGGACTAAAAGATAGACCTGACTATTTGACAATGCAAAAAATCTCTGAACCTTGGTCTCCCTTCAGAAGTCTAGCTGCGTTAATATTGTGGTCTACTTATGATAAAGAATAAGATTACTAAAATTAAACATAGCAAGAGAGGTTTAAATCAACTTCTTCGTCTATATGAGAGGAATTATTTAAAACTTGTTCACTTCTTCCCTATAGCAGATCATGAGAAAAGTATTGTCTATTTGATGCCTGAAGGTATATTGAACAAAGAAATAAAAATTTCCTGTAGAAAGTTATCTAGTCATACATCAGTAATAGAGATCTATAAATCGAAGTCTCTATCTTTATTAGAAAATACGGAAATTGAAATATATATCTACCACGATGCAAAGATGGCTGAAGTTAGAAAATTCAATGGAAAGAGGCAGTTCTGGTTAAGAAATAAATATCCTAATAAGAATATGCTAAGTAAAGATGAAAAATTCCAATGGAATTTTTTCTTGGAAGAGTTCTTAACCCATACAAAAACACACGGATTAAGCATTCTAAAGGACGCACTATAAAGGTGCTTCTGCACATTTTAAGAACTTTTCAATAGAATTTAATCTACATTTTGCACAAAAATTGTTCTTTTATGCTTTTTGACGTGCTACTATTCGTCGGCTTTTAATTAAGAATGGAGAAATTAATGACAAAATATGAATATATATGGCTCGACGGTTATGAGCCTGAAGCTAACTTGAGAAGTAAAGTTAAAGTAACAGATGGAGAGCCACCTGCGTGGTCTTTTGATGGTTCCTCCACTTTACAAGCAGAGGGAGGAAGTTCCGACTGTATACTTTTACCAGTTCAACAATACGAGAATCCTACAAATGAGGGTTCCTTGGTTTTGTGTGAAGTTGAAACTGGCGAGCATGAAACTCATCCTTCAAACTTTAGAGCAGCAGCAGCTTCTGTTGTGACGGATGAATGGTGGTTTGGATTTGAACAAGAATATTTCTTAACCAACCCTGATGGAACAATACTTGGTTGGGAAGATGGAACTCCTACTAGGCCACAAGGAGAATACTACTGTGCAGTTGGAGCGTCCAATGTCAAAGGAAGAGAAATAAGCGATGCACATTTAGATGCTTGCCTAGATGCTGGTATTGAGCTAACCGGAACAAATGCCGAAGTTGCTTTAGGCCAATGGGAATATCAATGCTTTGGAAAAGGAATTAAAGCTGCTGATGATCTGTGGATGAGCAGATATATACTCTTTAAAGTTGCTGAGGAGTTCGGTGTATCAGTAAACATCCATCCTAAGCCAAAAACAGGTGATTGGAATGGATCAGGAATGCATACTAACTTTTCTAATGAAGAGATGAGAACTTCAGGTAGCGAAGATCTATTTAGTTCTATGTGTGATAAGTTAGGTGAAGTACACAAAGAAGGTATAGCTCTGTACGGATCTGACAATGATATGCGTCTAACAGGACTTCACGAAACACAAAGCATAGATCAGTTCTCTTACGGAGTTAGTGATAGAGGAGCTAGCATCAGGATTCCTATTTACACTGTAGAACACGATTGGAATGGATACTTAGAAGACAGAAGGCCTGCCTCTAACGCAGATCCTTACAAAATTGTAGCTCATATAGTCGGCACATTAACTTCTTAAGTTCTTAAATTTAATATCCGGAGACCAGCTCTCCGGATATACTTTTAGAGTGAATATATCTTTTCTCTCAGAGCTCAGCACTGGCATTGTCATTCTTGACAATAGTCTCGAGATAATTTTTATCAACTCCTCTGCCCTATCAATACTGGATACAACAGAAAAGAACTCGATAGGCAACACCATTGACCAAATTTTTTATGAAGAACCTGAAAGCATTAATGATTTTGTTGGTGCTTTAGAACTCAATAGAAATTTTACCAAAACAGATACTGTTCTTAATCTGAAGAAAGGAAAAAAGGTTTTTTGTACTTATATAGTCCACTCAGTAGAAAACAATAATGAAAAAGGCCTAATGCTTGAAATAATAGATAAAGAAAGTTCTTCTGAATTAATCGAAAGGTACAGAATGAAAACAAATCAACAGATATCTCAAGATTTTGTTAGAGGCCTAGCACATGAAATAAAAAATCCTTTAAGTGGCATTAGAGGTTCTGCTCAGCTTCTCAGTAACAAACTGGATAATCAAAATTTGCAAGAATACACGGACATAATAATAAAGCAGACGGATAGACTGACTTCTCTTGTGGATAATATTTTGGGACCGAATAAAAAACCAGATTTTCAGTTTCAAAATATTCACTATCCTATAGAAAATGTTCTTAACCTTGTGGATAATGAGTCTGGATATAAAGATATCAAGATAGTTAAAGATTTTGATCCCAGCATTCCAGATCTATTTATTGATAGTTATTTGATCGAAAATAGCATACTCAATCTTACAAAGAATGCACGGGATGCACTCATTGACTCAAACACATCCAATCCTGAAATAAAAATTGTAACAAGGATTTCTCACGGAGAAATGATTGACGGCCAAAAAAATGCAATGGTTTGCAAGATATCGATAATCGATAATGGACCAGGTATTCATGAGGAAATTAAAGACTCTATATTCTTTCCAATGATAACAGGCAAAGACAAAGGGACAGGACTGGGACTTTCTATTACACAAGGGATCATTTCTCAACATAAGGGCAATATACACTTTACAAGTGAGCCTAACAGAACAGAATTTTTTATTAATATTCCAGTAAATATTCAAAAGGATATAGACTTAAAAACTAGCAATGGATAAAAATGTTTGGGTAGTCGATGACGATGAATCAATCAGATGGGTTCTTGAAAAAGGTCTTTCTGATGGAGGAATGGATGTGCAAACTTTTGATTCAGCCAATAAGGTGATTAAGAAACTTGAAACAGAAAATCCGCATCTCATACTTACCGACATTAAAATGCCTGGACCTAGTGGAATAGACCTACTCGATAAAGTAAAAGAACTTCGACCAGACATCCCAGTTATCATCATGACTGCTCATTCAGATCTAGATAGCGCTGTTGAATCTTATGAACATGGTGCGTGGGAATATTTACCTAAACCTTTTGATATTGAGGAAGCTTTATCAATGGTTAAAAGGGCTACATCAGCTGATGAGATTAATAAAGAGGAACCAACAGAAACTCAGGCTGAGGTAATCGGAGAAGCGCCTGCAATGCAAGAAGTCTTCAGAGCTATTGGTAAGTTATCTAATTCAAATTCTACTGTTTTGCTAAATGGCGAATCTGGTACCGGAAAAGAGCTTGTTGCCAGAGCCCTTTATCAGCATAGTCCTAGAAAAGATAAAACCTTCATTGCCCTAAATATGGCAGATATTCCAAAGGAACTCCTAGAAGCAGAACTCTTTGGGCATGAGAAAGGTGCTTTTACCGGTGCAGATGAAAGAAGGATCGGAAGATTTGAACAGGCAGATGGAGGTACCTTATTTCTAGACGAAATTGGAGATATGCAACTTGAAACTCAAACTAGACTTTTGAGAGTACTTTCTAACGGAGAATTTTATAGGGTTGGTGGCAGGGAGCCGATAAAAGTTGATGTCAGGATCATTACGGCAACGCACCAAAATATCGAAGATTTAGTTAAAGCTGGAAATTTTAGAGAGGATCTTTTCCATAGACTTAATGTAATTAAACTATCCTTACCGAAATTAAATGAAAGAAAAGAAGATATTCCAACTTTAGTAAAACATTTCTTTCAGAAATCTTCTGATGAACTTGCTGAAGAGAAAAAATATCTTTCTGCAGAGGTAGAAGACTATTTTATGACTCTTTCTTGGCCAGGTAATGTCAGACAACTAGAAAATACTTGTAGATGGCTCACAGTCATGTCTCCTACTAGAGAAGTAAAATTGGAAGATTTACCCGATGATCTCAAGGTAGAAAATATAGAAAATACAAACGACTGGACTAAGGTCTTACAGTCTTGGTCAGAGAATTATTTAGCAAAAGGTAATAACAATTTACTTGAAGAAGCTATACCAGACTTTGAAAGAACCATCATTAAAGTCGCGCTCAATAAAACTATGGGAAGAAAAAAAGAAGCTGCGGAATTGCTCGGTTGGGGAAGGAATACTTTAACTAGAAAAATTAAAGAGCTTGGCTTAGATAGCTAATTATTTAGCTTTTACTAGTGGCATGCCACTCTGTGTCCAGTTCATCATCCCACCAGAAAGAACATTTACATTTATATAGCCCTGCTTTTTTAACTCTCCTGATGCTTTGGAAGAAACTGTACCATTTTTACAAATTAGAATGATACAATCTTCTTCACCGGCCTTAAAGAGTGCATCCTCTTTTATAAGGTTGCTAGGTTGAATGTTCATAGCGCCAGCTACAGTACCTGCTCCAAACTCAGCAGAGCTCCTTAGATCATAAATAAAAGGATTTTCCTTATTGATCAGCCTTGTCATCTCTGAATTATCTACTTTATTACCACCTTTTCTTCTTTCATAAACAATCAAAGCGAATATGAGTGTTAATAGGACTAAGACAGCCAAAAAATTGTCACTGATAAATACTAGGAATTTATTCATGTAGGGACAGGATTATATAGATTACTAAGTTAAAATATAAAAAACTTTTAATAAAAATATGAATTCAAAACTTGTTCTGGTCAGACACGGTCAAAGTGAATGGAATGCAGAAAATCTATTTACAGGTTGGAAAGATCCTAAATTAACTGATTTAGGAATTCAGGAGGCAATAAGAGCTGGAGAGCTATTGGAAACTAGAAATCTAAATTTCGATCTTATGTTCACTTCAGATCTATTTAGAGCTCAAGAAACCGGTCGCTTGATCCTAGAACAGATAAACCAAAAAGATATAGAAATAATTCAAAATCAATCTCTTAATGAAAGAAATTATGGAGACCTATCAGGACTAAATAAAGATGAAGCGAGAGAGAAGTGGGGAGAAGAGCAAGTCCATATTTGGAGACGATCTTTCGATGTCCCTCCGCCAGGCGGAGAGAGTCTAAAAAATACTGCCGAGAGAGTGCTTCCTTACTTTGAACGCGAAATCATGCCAAAGGTTAAGAAAAGTTTAAATATCTTAGTTGCAGCTCATGGAAATTCTTTAAGGGCTTTGGTGATGCATTTAGAGAATATTAGTTCAGAGGAGATTGTGAAATTAGAAATAGCTACTGGCGATCCTTTAATTTATGAATATTCGAATGGAGACTTTGTTAGGGTTGATTAAAACCTAACAGTAATACCGGAAGCCTTCATAGCCTCTTTGGCTTCTTTAATGGAGAACTCTGAAAAATGAAAGATACTTGCTGCTAAAACTGCTTCAGCTCCTCCAATTTTTACTCCATCTATTAAATGATCAAGATTTCCCACTCCACCAGAAGCTATAACAGGAATAGATATTCCTGAAGAGACTTTAGAAACCAAGTTATTATCGAAACCTTCTTTTGTTCCATCTCTGTCCATACTGGTAAGTAGAATTTCACCTGCTCCATATTCAGTAACTTGTTCGGTCCACTCTAAAACATCTATACCAGTTCTATTCCTGCCTCCGTAAGTAACAACTTCCCATGTATTATCTTTATCTGTCTTGGCTTTAGCATCAACAGCAACAACAATACATTGTGATCCGAATTTATCAGCCGCTTCCTGAACGAAACCAGGATTCTCTACTGCTGAAGTATTTATGCTTACCTTATCTGCACCAGATCTTAAAAGTTTCTTAATATCTTCTATCTTCCTTACTCCACCTCCAACGGTAAGAGGGATAAAAACCTGGCTCGCTATACTTTCTACAGTCTTATAAGTCGTGTCTCTAGTCTCGTGACTGGCAGTAATATCTAACATGGTGATTTCATCAGCTCCTTCGGTATCATATCGTTTTGCAATCTCAACTGGATCACCAGCATCACGGATATTTAAGAAATTTACTCCCTTCACTACTCTACCCTTATCTACATCAAGACAAGGGATAATGCGCTTTGCAACTGACATAGTTACTTCCCTAGTACCTCGAGAACATCAGCATAAGTAAAAGCTTTCTCATATAGTGCTCTTCCACATATTACACCTGAGATATTCTTTCTATCTTCAAGTTGGATAATATGATCTAGAGAGGAAACACCTCCAGAAGCAATTACAGGAATTTTTGTTCGGTTAGCTAAGTCCGATGTAGCCTCGATATTGGGTCCTATCATCATTCCATCCTTTGATATATCAGTGAAGATAATAGCTGCGATAGGATCATCCTCAAATTTTTTGACTAACTCGGCAGGAGAGATTCCAGAACCCTTTAGCCAACCCTGAGTTTTTACAACACCATCAAGGGCGTCAATGCCTAGAACCAAGCGATTTGGATACTTAACGCAAAAGTCTTTTAACATATCGGGCTCTTCAACAGCAGAAGTGCCCATAATAACCCTCTCGATCCCAGCTTTTAAATATTCCGATGCCGACTCAAAACTTCTAATACCTCCTCCTATTTGTATTCTTTCTTCCGGAAACTCTGAAATGATAGAAAATATGATTTCTTGATTCATAGGTTTACCTTCAACAGCACCATCTAAATCAACTATATGTAGAATTTCTGCTCCCTGAGAAAACCAAGAGCCAGCTGTTGAGATTGGATCTTCAGAGAATATAGTTTCTTCATCCATTTTCCCTTCTCGCAGCCTAACGCATTTCCCATTTTTTAAGTCTATTGCTGGAATTACTATCATCTAAACACTCCAATCCAAGAAGTTTTTATATAACTGTAATCCTGCGCTTTGGCTCTTTTCAGGATGAAACTGGACAGCAAAAATATTATCTTTCGCAAAGGAAGATACAAACTTTTCACCATGAATTGTTTCGGTAAGAGCATCTTTAGATGAAGGACAGCAATAACTGTGAACAAAATAAAAATAACTGGAATCCTTAATATTCTTCAGTAGAAAGTGCTCTTTTAGATAATTAACCTGATTCCATCCCATATGAGGAACTTTGATATCTTTATTAGACTGAATCTTACATACTTTTCCATTCAACAAGCCCAATCCTTCAACTCCACCATTTTCTTCACTTGATTCTAAAAGCATTTGCATACCTACACAGATAGCGAGAGTAGGTTTCTTTTTAACCTCTTCAAGCACTGTCTCTTTTAAATCGTTAGAAAAGGCCTCCATGCAATCCTTAATGGCACCCACTCCTGGAAAAACTAATTTATCAGAAGTTTTTATTACTTCCTGATCAGAAGTTATGACTATACTTTCTTTCTGCGAGACAGCCTCTAGGGCTTTGCTCACTGAGTGCAGATTACCCATGCCATAATCGATAACAGCAATTTGTGTCATCTATTAAAGTCCTACAAAGCTCCTTTTGTTGAAGGGATAATATCGGCCTGTTTTGAATCTATTTCCAGAGCCATCCTTAATGCTCTTCCAAAAGCTTTAAAAATGGTTTCAATTTGGTGATGAGTGTTTTCACCATAGAAGTTCTCAATGTGAAGAGTCATAAATGCGTGATTACTGAGTGATTGAAAGAAGTGTTCAAACATGTTGACATCAATACCGCCAACCTCTTCTTTGACAAAATCGACTTTCATGAATAATCCAGGTCTTCCAGAAAAATCTAATACCACTCTTGAAAGAGCTTCATCTAGTGGGATATAAGACTGACCATATCTTCTTATGCCCTTCTTATCTCCTATTGCTTTATTAAAAGCTTCTCCTAATGAAATACCTATATCTTCGATGGTGTGGTGATCATCAATATGTAAATCGCCCTTAGCTTTAATACTAAGATCAATCATTCCATGTCTGCCAATCTGATCAAGCATATGCTCAAGAAAAGGTAATCCGGTGTCAAACTCTGTTTTACCTGTACCGTCTAGATTTAGCTTAATAGCTATCTGGGTCTCCGAAGTATCTCTATTTACAACTACCTTTCTCATAATAAATTCCAATAAGGGCGCGCATTATATCTAATATGTTCAAGTTCTTCATTACTAGTACAATTAAGGTAATTTTTTTATGTCTGAACTAAGTAAAAAACTGATCAAATGGCACAAGAAATCTGGTCGTAAAGATTTGCCTTGGCAGATTCAAACTAATCCTTATAAAGTTTGGATATCTGAAGTCATGCTTCAGCAGACTCAAGTACAAACGGTAACACCTTATTACCAAAGATTTATAGATAGGTTCCCTGATATTAATTCACTTGCCGAATCCAATGAAAATGAAGTTTTAAGTTACTGGTCCGGGTTGGGTTATTACTCAAGGGGAAGGAATTTACTCAAGACTGCAAAGATTCTTCAAGATAATTTCAATTCCATAATGCCTCAATGTTCAGAAAAATTAGAATCATTGCCTGGAATAGGAAAATCGACTGCTGGGGCCATTCTTTCATTAGGCTTCAAACTAAAAGCTCCTATTCTAGATGGAAATGCAAAGCGACTATTAGTCAGGTATTTTAAAGTGGAGGAACCTATTGATTCTACTCAGACAGTTAAGAATCTTTGGGAAATTGCCACTGAGAATTTGCCTCTTAAAGAATGCGATATTTATACACAGGCAATTATGGATGTGGGCTCCTTGATTTGTAAAAGAAAGGGTCCTGACTGTGAAAATTGTCCATTAAATAAAACTTGCCTCTCATTCAAAGCAGGTATTCAAGATTTACTGCCTCTGAAATATCCTACAAAAAACAAACCAAGCAAACAGCTCTTTTGGCTTCTTTTGCAAAATAAAGAAGGTGAAATTCTCTTGGAAAATAGAACCTCAAAGGGTGTATGGAAAGGTTTATGGACCTTTTTAAGTTTTGAAGAAATAGAATCAAGAGAAGAGTTTATTAAAACACTCCCGAAAGGGTATGAATTTATAGAACAAGATTTAAAGCTCAAACACACCTTCACTCACTATAAATTAGATATAAATACTAGTTTAGTAAGATTAAATGAAGATTTTCAAAACCTAGATAACAATAAAGTATGGTTTAATAACAAACAATTATCAGAGATTGGCCTGCCAATGCCTGTAACCAAAATTTTAAAAGATCATATTAAGGATGCGCAAAGTTTTTTGTAGAAAATACGGTGAAGAGTTAGAAGGCTTGGATAAACCTCCCTATCCAGGACAAAAAGGTGAAGATATATTTGATAATGTGTCAAAAAAAGCTTGGGAGGAATGGTTGGAACATCAAAAAATGCTCATTAATGAAGGTCAAATAAACCTCGCAGATAGAGACTCTCGAAAATGGTTAAATGAGCAAATGGATCTTTTTCTATCTGGAGAAGATTACGCAAAACCAACGGGTTTCAAACCAGTTGAGTAAAACTTACTTCTTTAGAGCCAATTAATTGTATACAATCGCAAATCTCAAATGCCCAGATAGCTCAGTCGGTAGAGCAAAGGACTGAAAATCCTTGTGTCGGTGGTTCGATTCCACCTCTGGGCACCACTTCCCAAGCATGTTTCAGCTTTCTAGTGTATTAGCCAAATTAGAAAAGTAATCACTACGTAATCATAAACATATCAAAAGCTTTCGCATTCGATAAATCTGTTCGGGTTAGTTTCATCTCCTCTTTGACGGGCACGCATGAGCCATGCCACATACCGGGGTAGTATATGAACTGCTCAAACATTTTTAGCCAAAAAGGTTTGTAAAGTAGTAGAGTAAGAATCATGTCTAATTTACCTGACCCAAGAGAACTAGTACTAAACAAAGACACTACTGTTTCCAATGGGATTAAAGGACACCAACACCGGGAAAAGAATCAATTAAAGAGAAAGTATTTCCAGATACAAGATTTAGAGGTCTTTTAATTTTTTAGTTTATCCTCTTTATTGTTGGAAGCTCTTTCATCTCTTGCTTTAGATTTTGCTACTTCTTCTTTAATAAAGTCTCTTTCTCTTTGAACAGCTAATTCTCTATCAGAGATTCCTTTTTTACTATCTACAAATTTTTCTAACTCATCTATTGAAGAAAAAACTGTTCTAACGCCATACACATCTCTAATGTCCCATTTTCCAGACCTTATTTTTACTTTAAAACCTTTTTCTTTAAGAAAAAAAACAGCTTTACGACTTCTTTCTTCCTTTTCATTTAGGAATTCATTGAATTGTCTTTCTTCCTCTGCACTTTGCTTTTCTAACTCTTCTCTTTCTGCAGCTAAAATTATTTCAGTCTCATCTTTCATAGATTGAACTCTGAGCTTTATATATTTCGATTTTGCTTTTTCTTCAGAGCCATCACTATCTGCCAATGCTTTTGCCCACAAACCATCTCTGATAATGTTTTCATTTAATTCTCTTAACACTTCCTGATAAAGTTTTTCTTCAAGAAGTCTTGATTTAGCGAGCTTCGCTTTAAATTTTTCGAACATATATAGATTATAATCAAAGTATGAGGAAACTAATATTAATTGGAAGTCTAGTACTCACAGCTTACACTTGGGCTGAAGTTTACGAAAATGAAATAATTTTTTATCAAGAATTTAGCCCGCTTAAAAATGAGCAAGAAATTGCTAAGTTTGCTGAATACTATCAGAGCATAGTCGATAAAAATGAGCCAGACACTCTCGGATGGAAGTTTTTTAAAGCAGACGACAAAGTCGTAGAAATACTAAGATGGAAAGATTCACAAGCAATAGTGAGACATCTAGAAAATGTTTCTGAAGGTGGGATCTTTGAAAACGATTTTAAATCTTTTAATGAACACTTTGCTATCGAAAGCATAAAAGTATACGGAAATGTAGATGCTGATGTTAAAAAAATGCTTATGGATTTTGGACTGCCTTTTGAATTCTATCCACTAATTGCTGGATATAGCAGATAAATGAAACACCTAACCACGTACTGAAATTTGATATGTATTATCCCGCTTTAATTGTTTTTGTTATAACCCTAATCCCCCTATTTTTCACAAAGTTCCTTTTTCTTGCTGAATGGGAAAGACCTAAAGATTTAAATGGTTTAGATGCTAGAGTGATTATCTTCTGGGGCTATGTGTTTGGCATGGTTCTACCAATAGGTCTTGTAGCGTTTAGAGGTTATATTATTTAGAAGTATGAAAGCTCCATTGATATTTTTATTATGCGTAGTGATATTTGTAATCTCTATGGTGTGGCTTTCTGCTTAATTGTTATGAAAGACCTAGAACTAGAACTCCAAACTCTCCTATAATTAGTGAATAAATGTTTATTAAAACTATATCTTTTTTACTTTTCTTTTTTTGTACCTTCTTTTTACTGATAGGTGTTTATTTAATAAGCGTCTCATTGACGAATTTCCAAGGAGAACTGCTAATAGTAAATCTCTTATCTTCTTTGATGTGTTTTGCAATTTCTGGAGCTTTATATCTTCTTAGAAAAAAATTAAATGAAAAAAATATTGATTAGTTATTTCAATATCCAAATGAAAAAATTCCTAGTCTTATACCTCATTTCGTTCGCTTCTCTGAATGTTTATTCAAACTACACATTAGATCAAGAAACGACAATTGCAGAGATCAATGGAATCTCGCTTGCCTACAAAAGTATTGGTATGGAGGAAGATCCACCTGTATTAATGGTAATGGGCCTACTGGCATCACATAAAGTTTGGGGAGAAACCATTGTCAATGGGCTTGTCGATTCTGGGTACAGGGTTATCCTCTTCGACAATAGAGATACAGGGGATAGTGAGAAGTTAGATAGGCTAGGAAGACCTAATCTTTATTGGAAGTACTTTCTTTATTCCTTGGGTATTGGTTTCAATGCGCCATATACACTTGAAGATATGGCATATGATGGTGTTGCACTACTAGACCACTTGGATATTGAAGAGGCTCATATAATTGGAGCTTCTATGGGGGGCATGATAGCTCAAATAATAGCCTCTAAATTTCCAGATAAGACGACCAGCTTAGTATCACTTATGTCGTCTCCAAGAATTCCGAAGACCTCTGAGATTTCGCAAGGAAATCAAGAAAATCTCAGAAATATGGAAAATGTTGATACAGAAGGAGCGCGAGAATATGGCTTTTATCCGAGAGCAATGCCAAGGCAATTGACTGCAATTTTTAAAGCTGGAGATAGATCTGATATTGTAAGAGATATCACTGTACCAACGCTGGTGCTTCATGGAGAAGATGATGCACTAGTACCCGTAAGCTATGGAAGGCTTACCGCAGAACTGATTAAGAATTCAAAATTTAAAGTTTACAAAGATATGGGTCATAATTTACCCAAAGAAGTTATACCTATTTTGATCGAGGATATTGTAAATTTTTATAAAAAAGTAGATGAAGTTCTTTAATAAAGAAAATAAATTATATCCACCAATCGAACCTTATGATTCTGGCTATATAAAGCAAGGAATTCATGAAATTTATTATGAACAATGTGGGAATCCCAAAGGTAAACCTGCAGTATTCCTTCATGGTGGGCCTGGTGGTGGTGCTGGAAGCTTTTCTAGAAGATTTTTTAATCCTAAGAAATATCGCATAGTTCTTTTCGATCAGAGAGGATGTGGAAAAAGCAAACCCCACACTTGTCTTGAAAATAATACTACTTGGCACCTAGTTGAAGACATTGAGTCAATAAGAAAAAAATTAAGCATAGATAAATGGCTTGTTTTTGGTGGTTCTTGGGGTAGTACTCTCGCATTGGCTTATGCACAGAGTCATCCTCAAAACGTAACAGAGCTTGTTTTAAGGGGTATCTTTATGTTGAGACATAAAGAAATCCAATGGTTCTATCAATATGGAGCAAGCGAATTATATCCGGAAGCATGGCAGGGATTTTTGAACGAAATTCCAAAAGAAAAGAGAGGCGATTTGGTTGATGCCTATAGGGAAATCTTTAATGGAGATGATGAAGAAAAAAAATTATCAGCTGCAAAAGCCTGGTCTAAATGGGAGGCATCTACTAGTTTTATTAATCATAATCCCGAAGCTGTAAAAGATTCTGTGGACAGCAAATTTGCATTAGCTTTTGCTCTTATTGAAAACCATTACTTTGTGAATAATGGTTTCTTGGAAAATGAAAATCAACTTCTCGATAATATTGATAAAATCAGAGACATCCCTGCTGTAATAATTCAAGGAAGATACGATGTAGTATGCCCTCCTACGACTGCTTATGAGCTACATTCGAGATGGCCAGAATCTGAACTAAAAATAGCTCCTTTTTCAGGTCATTCTGCATTCGAAAAGGAAATAACACACCTACTAATAGAAACAACAGACAGATTTTCCAAAACCTAATAATCAAAAATGATAAAAATTCTAAAATTCCCAATTCTGATAACTTTAATTTTGTGTAGCCCACTCTTTTATGCTGAGGGTAATCACAAGATATTCAATCTAGGAGATTTTGACCTAGAGAGTGGAATCACATTACCAAATGCTAAGTTATCTTATGTAACTCATGGAAAATTAAATAAGGAAAAGGATAATTTAATAGTTGTTCCTTCTGCATACCTTGGTGATCATCATGGATTTGATTTTTTAATTGAACCTGGGAAAGCTCTGGATCCTGAAAAATATTTCATAGTTGCTACAGATATGTTTCAAAATGGTTTGTCTAGCTCACCAAGCAATACCCTGCCTCCATTTGATGGGCCGAATTTCCCTTTAATTTCAATAAGAGACAATGTGAAGGCAGGATATAAATTAGTTACTGAACTCTTTAAAGTTAAAAAGATAAAAGGTGTTGTAGGATTCTCTATGGGAGCTCAACAGGCCTTTCAGTGGGCAGTAAGTTATCCAGATTTTGTTGAAAAAATAGTGGGTATAGCAGGCTCAGCAGTAGAGTATCCGCACGGCATAGTAAGACTGGAAGGTTTTATATCTGCAATAAAAGCAGATGCCTCTTTTGAGAATGGTCAGTATATGTCCCCACCTGAAGTAGGACTCAGAGCAGGAGGAGCGCACTGGGCCAGTTGGGGCTGGTCTCAAGAATGGTATCGACAAGGCCTCTATAAAGAAATGGGCTTGAAAGATACCGATGAAGTTATAGATTGGTTTGAAGAATTTGTATTAACCTGGGATGCCAATAATCTAATAGCCCTAGCTAGAACCTGGCAAAATAATAATATTGGTAATACACCTGGATTTAATGGCAATTATTCAGAAGCATTAGGATCTATAAAAGCCGATGTCTTATATATGCCGAGCGAAACGGATATGTACTTTCATATTGATGCATTAACCAGAGAAGCTAGTATGATTCCTGGGGTTAAACTTAAAGTAATTCCTTCGCTTTGGGGTCACATAGCTGGAGCAGGCTTTTCAGCTGAAGATATAGAATTCATGAATAATGAAATAATAGAGTTTTACAAATAATTTCTATTTTTATCCTGAATTACATATAAGTTCGTTTTGGTTTAAACTCTATGTGTGGGGAATATAAAGCACGTAACAACCGTCACTCCGGTAGAAGAAATATTAAATATTTTAGATGAGGATGCGGGTGTTATTATTGATGACTTTCTTGAATCAGCAGACTTAGCTCAAATTAAAAAAGATCTTCGACCCTTCCTGAATGTTACTAACAATGGCCAAGATGAATTCACTGGTTTCGAGACTAAAAGAGTTGGTGCTCTATTGGCCAGATCAGAAAAATGTCAAAATTTAGCGCTGGATCCATTAATTAATGAACTAGCAGACGGATTTTTGGGACCTCACTGCGAAAATTATCAACTGCATTTCTCTTCTGCTATCCAAATTGGACCGGGAGAATCAAGTCAAATTCTTCACAGAGATCGGGGAGTTTGGGGAGGGTATATTCCAAGAAAAATTGAAACACAATTCAGTACCGTCTGGGCAATTAATGATTTCACCAAAGAAAATGGAGCAACACAGGTAGTTCCTGGATCACATAAATGGGATAAAAATAGACAACCACAGATTGAAGAAATTGCTTATGCAGAAATGAAAGCAGGGTCTGTATTTATTTATACTGGATCGGTATTACATGGAGGTGGAACTAACACAACTGAGGAAACTAGATTAGGAATTTTCTTGCACTATGCACCTAGCTGGTTGAGGCAACAAGAGAATCAATATCTCTCATATCCTCCAGAAGTGGCTAAAAAATTTACTCCTGAACTTCGTTCTTTGATTGGCTACTCAAAGGGGGGGTATGTTCTTGGATTCTTTACCGATCCAAATGACAAAGAAGGTAGATTGGAGTCAGTATCTCCTGAAAAGTTATTTGGTGATTCAAAAGATAAATATGCAACTTTAGCCACACCTGAAAAGCTAGTAAAAGAATCTTCAAGAAAATAAGCTTAAGGATTAGTGGATAACAGAACTCAAGAGTTTCTAACAAAACCTATCGTGCCATTGCTGATAAGAATGTCAGCTCCAAATACCATAGCTTTTTTTATCCAATCAATAGTTGTACTAACTGAAGTCTGGTTTATTAGTAAGTTGGGAACAAAGTCACTTGCTGCAGTAGCGCTTGCTTTTCCATTATTGATGCTTACACAAACTATGTCCGGTGGCGCACTCGGAGGAGCTATCAGCTCAGCTATAGCTCGAAGTATGGGGGCTAATGATATAGATCGCGCAGAAAAATTAATTTGGCATTCAATAGTTATATCGATTTCTGGAGCATTTACCTTTTTAATTTTATTTTTATTATTTGGGAAAGGTCTTCTTTATTTGCTGGGAGGTAGAGGAGAAATTCTTGAAGAATCCTATTTGTATTGCTCAGTTCTCTTCTTCGGAGGAATACTTATATGGTTATCAGGAAGTTTAAGTGCCGTCTTAAGAGGGATGGGAAATATGCGCTTTCCTGCAACACTCATGATCATTGCTTCTCTTTTACAAGTACTTCTCTCTGGAGGATTTATTTTGGGGTGGTATGGATTTCCTAAACTAGGAGTCGCTGGTGCCGCTGTCGCAGCCTTAATCAGCAGTATGATTATGGTATCGATAATAATTATGAAGCTCTTATCTACCTCAGTTCCGGCGATGCTGAAACGAGAAAAATTAATTTTGAGCAAACCCCTATTCTCTAATATCTTTGAGGTAGCTATTCCAGCATCGGCCTCTCCACTTCTAACTGTAGGCACAATATTAGTGTTGACCGGTTTAGTTGGAACCTTCGGAACAGAAGCTCTTGCAGGATATGGCATTGGTTCGAGGGTAGAATTTCTTATGATTCCCCTTATTTTTGGGATTGGCACGGCCATGACATCTATTGTGGGTGCGAATATAGGCGCTAGTAACATAGTGAGGGCAGAGAGAGTTGGTATTTATGGTGGATCAACGGCGGGTTTAGTTTCAGTGCTTATAGGCTTTTCTTTAGCCTTATTTCCTGACTTGTGGATCCATTATTTTACTGATGACCCAAAAGCCTACGAAATTACAAAAAAATATATTCAAATTGTCGGCCCTTTTTATGTCTTTCAAGGGATAGGTCTTTCTCTATATTTTGCTTCTCAAGGTGCTAATGCAATGTTTTGGCCGACAGTGGCGACGATTGCAAGATTTTTGATAGCAGGCTTAGGGGGAAGTATTTCAATTTATATCTTAGGATTTGGTATAGAGTCGATTTTCTTATCCTCTTCGATAGCAATGATGATTTTCGGCATCATGATTTTTGTCTCACTAAAAAGAGGAGCCTGGAGAAAGCATGGCCCTAAATATTCTTAACCTTTCCAGATTTGAGCATGGCTCTATTTTTTGGTTGATAGGTCACGATATATGCCCTCCTCTCTTGATTAGATTGATTAGGCTTCGAGCCGTGAACTATATGTTGATTAAAAAAGATTAAAGATCCTGCAGAGGCTATTAAATCAACTGCATTATCGATATTGAATGTATCTTGGTCCGTAAAAAACCCACCTAATTGAGTATTATCAAATGTTCCAGGTAAACAACCTTTCTTATGACTACCTTTAATAACACTGAAACATCCATTTGATTCGTCAGCATCATCTAAACAGATATAAACATTAGGCAAAGTATCGACATCTTCACTATCATGAATCCAGTATGGTGAATCTTGATGCCAGCCAAACCCTGACCCAATTTTTGGTCTCTTAAGGTTCAGCTTATCCGTCCATAAACTAACTTCATCTAGAGACAAGATAGATCTTATTGGATCAGTTAATTTTCTATCTGCAATAATCTTTTCAAGATCTGAATTGAGAGAATGAGCTGGTTCGATAACTTTTAAGAACTCTTGATGAGGCTCTGGTTCAAATTGAAGAGTCAAGTAATCAATATCAACAAATCTCTTTGCATCTAAGAAATACTCTTTGCCTTCTCCGGCTATTGAGTGAGCTTTTGAAACAGTTGTCTCAAAGAAATCCCTGAAAATATCTATTTCAGTTGAAGAAAACTGATTTTCTCTAAGGATATAACCATCATTCTTATATTGAAGTTTCTCGTGATCTGATAGGAAATACGGCACCTCTTTTTAAATCAACGATATAGCCATCATTACCAGACAAACAATAGAGACTCCCCAAATGAGTGTTCTAAGATACAAAATACCAAACATATAAGTGAAGTAATAAAGCACCCTTAAGCCTAACCAAAACATCGCTAGATTATAATTATCAATTTCCAAAACTATTGACAGAATGGCTAGTGCTAAAAATGCAGGTAGACTCTCTAAGATATTAGACCCTGCTCTTCTGGTTCGACCAACAACTGGGGCCTCTTCAACAGACCCTTCTCTATTTGAGATGAGAAAATCTAAGTTTTTGCTATTCAGCACTGCTGGAGTTAAAAGTTGAATTAAGGTTAGTAATAAAGAGAGAATAATTAATGTGATCATTGCAAATTTCCTGTGTTAATCTCCTGGAGAGATTAAACTAGATTCAGCTGATTTCAAAACACAATTTAGAGGTTACATGAGATTTCTGAGAAGAATTTTCACCATCAAAGAAGTGCCGTCTGTGAGTTGGAGTTCTGACTTTCCACTCAATACTAAGCCGAGATCTTATACAGTCATTATGTTGATTACTGGACTATTTTTCTTTGGTTTAGGTGAGGCAATTATCATAGGAAGCGGATCTGGCGTAAGTCCTTGGACTGTTTTGGCACAAGGTATTTCGATAAAGACTGATCTTTCTGTGGGTACAACAACTTTCCTAATAAGTATTGCAATCCTTATCTTCTGGATACCTCTTAAGCAAGTTCCTGGAATTGGAACGATTCTTAATGCAATTATTATTGCCTCTACTATAGACTTAACCTTGCCTTATCTGCCCCAACCAAATGATACTTACTTAAAGCTATTACAAGCATGCATGGGGATTTTTGTTGTAGGTTTGGGAAGTGGAATCTACCTGATAAGTAATCTTGGACCCGGACCGAGAGATGGCTTGATGATAGGACTACAAAAGCAGACTGGTACTTCAATACCGCTAATAAGAACTATTTTAGAATTGTCAGCTGTAATTTCGGGATGGTTCCTAGGCGGAGTTGTAGGCATTGGGACGGTTCTATTTGTTTTTGGTATTGGCCCTTGTGTAGGGATAGGACTCACACTTGTAGAAAAGATTTCAAAGAAACCTTAAATTAAAGACTTGAAAAGAAGGTTATTGTTCCTTCTAATGACCTAATAACTAATAGAGATACACATGAAAAGAACTGTAACCATACCAGCAACATTTATAAGTATAGCCTTAGGAGTCCTAATTGCTCTAGCGGGCAGTCAAGGGTCAGAGCTCTACAACGGAGTAGCACTATTTGCTCTATGTGCAAGTGTTAGCTATTTGCTGCACTGGATAATATTCATACCCTCCTATATTTATCAAACAGAACATTATTTTGATCTAACAGGTTCAATTTCTTATCTTTGTGCTATAGGTTTGGGTTTTTATCTCAATCCATCTATGGACCCTAGGGACTTACTCATTGGTGTTTTGATAGTGATTTGGGCTGTAAGACTTGGGACATTTCTTTTCTCAAGAGTTAAACAAGATGGGAAAGATGGAAGATTCACAATCATGAAAACTCAATTCCATTGGCACATCATGACTTGGACTTTGGGAGGTCTATGGGTCTTTCTAACAATGGCAGCAGGATTAGCTGCAATTACATCTAATGTAAATATTCCTCTTGGAGTGATGGCTTATCTGGGATTAGCCTTATGGATTCTAGGCTTTTCGATTGAGGTTATTGCTGATAAGCAAAAAAGGGATTTCAAGAAACAACAAAATAAAGAAAAAGAATATATTACTTCTGGTCTTTGGGCCTGGTCTAGACATCCCAACTATTTTGGAGAAATAACCTTATGGGCTGGACTAACTTTGATAGCCCTTCCAGTATTGAGCGGGTGGCAGTTAGTCACCCTAATCTCTCCAGTTTTTGTCTATGTTCTCTTAACAAGAATAAGCGGCATTCCAATGCTCGAAAATAGAGGAATGAAAAAATGGGGCTCTGATCCTGAATATATCGACTATTTGGAAAGGACGCCCTCATTGCTTCTGAAAAAACCCAATAAATAGTTTATTTCTCACATTGAAGCCCACCGATCTTTATTCCAAGTTGATTGCAGATGGGCAACTAAGCTTTGATAAAGAGCAAAAGTCTCTCCTAGATAAGTTAGATAAATTAAATGGGGCACTAATAAAGCGCTCTAAGTCTTGGTTTAAACGTAAAAGTATAAAGGGGTTATACATCAGAGGAGAAGTCGGAAGAGGCAAGACTCAAATGATGGACATCTTCTTTGAAACCTTAGATTTAAAAAAGAAGAAAAGAATTCATTTCCATAGATTTATGAAATTACTTCATGAAGATCTAGATGAGCTTTCAGGAAAGAAAGACCCGCTTAAAATTGCTGCTGACAATATATCTAAAGATACTGAAGTATTATGTTTTGATGAGTTTTATGTTGAGGATATTGGTGATGCTATGCTTCTTGGTAGATTCATTAATGAGCTATTTGAAAAAAAAGTAACTTTAGTTACTACTTCTAATACTCATCCCGATAATCTTTATAAAGATGGTCTTCACAGAAGTAGATTCCTGCCTGCAATTGAATCAATCAAGAAAAATTGTGAGATTTACGAATTAGATTCTGCACAAGATTATCGTCTTAGAACTCTAGAACAACTAGAAATATTTGTCATTGGGAAAAAAGAGGAAGGGACAAGTGAACTTGAATCAAATTTTTCAGAACTTACAAATGATGACTATCTTGAAGGAGAAAATATTGAAGTTCTTGGAAGAAAGATTAAGACAATAAAGCTTTCACAAGGTTCCGTTTGGTTATCTTTCAGCGAGATTTGCGAAGGTCCAAGAAGTGCTAAGGATTACATTGAAATTTGCAGTGAATTTCATACTCTCTTTGTATCTGATGTTCCGATCTTTCAATCATCTAATGATGATTCAGCACGAAGGTTTATCGCTTTAGTAGACGAATGTTACGAGAGAAATGTAAACCTAATTCTTTCTATGGAGACGGGGTTAAGTGAATTGTATGCAGGAGAAAGGTTGTCTGAACCTTTCAAACGAACTATTAGTCGGCTTGAAGAAATGAGGTCAAGAGAATATCTCTCGAGACCTCACATCATATAACTAGACTGATTGAAGCATTTTTATTTCTGGCGCCCCTGTCATGAATGCACCCATTTGTGCACCAAGCTCTCTGAAATAATCAGTTTTCCCGTGAGCATCCTGTGCTTCTTGATCTTTATATCTTTCAAGAAAAACATAAGTTGTGTCGTCTTCTTTATATAAATCGTAATAGACCACACCATCTTCATTTGCATTCACTTTCTCAACCAATTGAGAAGCTACGGCTTCGAAATCTGCTCCAGAACCCTCTTTAATTTTTAAAGTAGCAACTACTCCTATCATTTTTTTCTCCCTTATTTCTAAATTAGATGTAGACTTTAGATAGTTTCAAACAAATAATCGAGAACTTTTTTAGCATGGAAAACTTACTTATCATTGGAGCGGGACAATCAGCTATCCAATGCATCTCGACTTTAAAGAAAGAAGGTTACTCTGGCTCCATCACTTTAGTTGGAGAAGAGGAACACCTTCCATATCAAAGACCGCCTTTGTCGAAAGGGTTTCTAGAAGATAGTGTCAACAAAGACAGACTATATTTTAAGAAACTTGAATTTTTTACAGAAAATAAAGTTCAACTCTATCTTGGTTTATCTGCTGAAAAATTGGAAATCGCCAATCAAAAAGTTTACCTCTCAGATAATTCAGAGCTTGAATTTGATAAATTAGTTTTTGCTACTGGCAGTAGAGTTAGATATCTAGATTTTCCGGGCAGTGAGCTTAAATCAATATTCTATTTGAGAGATCTAGATGATGCCGAGGCAATAAAAAAAGATTTAGAAACTAGTGAAAATTTAGTAATCATAGGTGCCGGTTATATTGGACTTGAGGCGGCAGCAATCGCGGCAAAAAAGAATAAAAAAGTCACTATTATTGAAATGGCTGATCGAGTGATGAATCGAACAGTTGATCCTCAGATATCAGAATATTATTTAAATCTGCATAAAAGCTACGGGGTTAATTTCCATTTCAATACGAGCTTAGAAACTATTAATAAAGTATCTGATTCGTTGGAGGTAGTTTGCTCTGATGGTACTGAAATGAAGACAGATTCTGTAATTATTGGTGCTGGCGTTGTTCCTAATATAGAGCTTGCAGAAGAAGCTGGTATCTATTGTGACAATGGAATAATCGTAGATGAATTTGGTCAAACTAACTTTAAAAATATTTATGCTTGTGGAGATTGCACAAATCATCCTAATAAAATTCTCAATAAGAATCTTAGATTAGAGTCAGTTCATAATGCTATGGAACAGGCAAAAACTATAGCCTTCTCTGTGATGAATAATCCGATGGAATATAATCAAGTGCCGTGGTTTTGGTCAGATCAATATGATCACAAACTTCAGATTGTTGGACTTTCTGGCGATCATGACGCGGTTACCATGAGAGGTAACGTTAATGATGCCAAATTCATGCTTTTTTATACTAAAGATGAGGAATTAATAGCTGTTGACGCAATTAATAACCCAAAAGAGTTCTTAATTAGTAGAAAGCTTGTAGCAAATAAAGTTAAAATAAAACCCAATGTAATTTCCGATCTAAATACAAACTTAAACGATTTAATTTGATGAAAAAAACTATCGAGACCGAATACGCGCTTGGACAAGTTGTTAAACATAAATACCTCGACTTTAGAGGAGTGATTTATGATGTCGACCCTGAATTCAACAATACTGAAGAATGGTATCAATCAATTCCACTTGCCATAAGGCCTAAAAAAGATCAGCCTTTCTATCACGTATTCGCTGAGAATGATCAAGTATTTTATTCTGCATATGTTTCTCAGCAGAATCTATTAGTTGATGACAGTCGTATTCCAGTAGAACATCCTGATGTTCCAATTTTCTTTGGAGGATTTGATGGAAAGTCTTACGAGATACTGGAAAATAGCAAAAACTAGACTTTTACTGGGCCTGTTCATAGGCCAAACCTATACAACATAAGAAAACATCCATAGCAGTATCTAGCTCATCCAAAGAACAAGCGGTGGGAGCTATTCTGATAAATTTGTCTTCTTCGTCTAAGCCATAAGGATGAGTAGCTCCAGCTGGAGTTAGTTTCAACCCGAGCTCTGAAGCCAAGTTAATTATTTTTTTTGCTAAGCCTTTGTCAGCTTCGAAAAGTAAAAAATATCCTCCTTTAGGTCTTGTCCATTTCCCAAATTTTTGTGACTCTAATTTATTGATAACAAGATCAAACTTAGGCTTGATTATGGCAGCATGTCTCTTCATATGATCTTTTAAATCAACCTGATTGAAGAATCTTACATGCCTCGCTTGATTTAATTTATCAGGACCTATCATTAATGAAGAATAGAATGGTAGAAACTTATTCTGATTATTAAGCGACATAGCAATGAATGCTATTCCAGAACCAGCAAAAGTAATCTTAGAACTAGAACCAAACTGGACAACCACATCTTCGCAGCCTTTGGTTTTTGCCATTGCAAATATGTCATCAAAAGATGAGTCATCGTACAGATCATGAACAGCGTAGGCATTATCCCAGAATATCAATGTTTTATTTTTTGTTTTGCTAAAGATTTCCAGTAAACCATCTATTGTCTGATGACTGTAAATTTCTCCAGTTGGATTTGAGTATTTTGGTACACACCACATCCCTCTAATAGACTCATCTGAGTCAATTAATCTTTTAACTTCCTCTAAATCAGGTCCAGTGCCTGTCAAAGAAACTGGGATCATATTAATACCGAATTTTTCGCAGAGATTAAAATGTCTATCATAACCAGGGACGGGACATAATACTGATACTCTTTTCTTGCTATTCCAAGGGCCCTCTCCAATGCCCTCTACAAATAGAAAAGACATAAATTGAGACATTAAAGATAGGCTGCTATTGCCTCCAGCCCATACATATTCTTTGGAACATCCTAAAATCTCTGCTCCTAACTCACGACAAGAATCTAAGCCTTTAATTTCGCCATAATTTCTTATATCGACACCATCATATAAAAAGTCATTTTCGGAGAAACTCATCAATCCATTTGATAAATCAAGCTGATCTGATGATGGTTTGCCCCGAGTAAGATCTAGTGAAAGTTCTTTAGATTTGAGCTCTTCAAACTTTGAAAGATAGTCCATTTATTTGAGTTGGATAAAAAAAATGAGATTTTAACATTGGCTTTAGTCGATAGATATATAAAAGACGTATGATCAAATTTCATACAATCACTTCTAAAGCTGATAATAATTGATAATCAAGAATCCGTTAACAAACTTATCCACATAAATGGGGGATAAAGATCATATTCCGTGAGACATATTTTAGAGGAAATAGTACAATCTACATTCAGCAAAGACCCTTGAATAAGAAAACTTCTCTATATCAAAACCACCTGGAAGCCAAGGCTAAAATGGTAGACTTCCATGGCTGGGATATGCCAATTAATTATGGCTCTCAAATCGAAGAGCACCATGCAGTGAGACAAGGTTGTGGTATTTTTGATGTATCTCACATGACAATTCTTGATTTTGAAGGCAGCGAATCCGAACTTTTTATCAGAAAACTGATTGCAAATGACGTAAGAAAACTTCAAGAGAACTATTCTGGTCTTTATTCTGCTATGTTGAACGATAAAGGCTTTGTAATAGATGACCTAATAGCCTATCGCATGGATAAAGGATTTAGACTGGTTGTTAACTGTGCAACCAGAGGTGAGGACTTAAAATGGATATCTGCGAGAGCTAAAGAATATGAAGTAAATATGCTTGAAAGAGACGATCTGTCAATGGTCGCTATTCAAGGTCCTCAATCTCCAAATGTCCTTAAGAACTTTCCTGCACCAATAGATTTTCTAAAAGAGAAAAAGAGACAGCAAGGAATTTTTCAAGATGATGTCTTTGCAGCAAAAACCGGTTACACCGGGGAATTAGGTTTTGAAGTGATACTGCCTAATGAAAAAGCCATAGATCTTTGGAATATAGCAATCAGTGAAGGAGCCAAACCAATCGGCCTTGCAGCTAGAGATACACTTAGACTTGAAGCTGGAATGAATTTGTATGGTTTTGAGATGGATGAGACCATCTCGCCTTTCGAGTGTAATATGGGCTGGACAGTTTGTTGGCAAGATGAGCAAAGAGATTTTTTTGGTAAAGAAAGTTTAATAAAACAGAAAGAATCAAATGATCTTAAAGAACTTGTTGGTATAATTACAGACGAAAAGGTGATACTAAGGCAAGGACAGAAAATACACCTTGAGAAAGAGAATCATGCACGCGGAGTTGTCACTAGCGGAACTTACTCACCAAGCCTAAAGATGCCTATAGCATTAGCAAGATTACCAAAAAGTGATAGCACTTCTTGTTTTGCTGAAATTAGAGGTAAAAGAGTAAAAGCTATAATAGGTTCACCGAAATTTATCAAAGAGGGAAAAGTTATTTTTAAGGAAAAAGTATGAGTTCAGATAACGAAGTGAGATATTTATCAAGTCATGAATGGGGCAGAATAGACGAAGAAGGAATTCTTACTGTAGGGATCAGTGATCACGCACAAGATCTTCTCGGAGATATTGTATTTGTAGAGTTGCCAGAAGTTGGTGATATGTTAGAAGCAGAGGGAGAGTCTGCAATAGTGGAGTCTGTTAAAGCAGCCTCTGATGTTTATTCACCTCTTACTGGTGAAGTTATCGAGATCAATGAAAAGCTACTTGATGAACCGGAAATAATCAATAGCTCTCCATTAGAAGATGGTTGGTTTTTCAAAATTAAAATTGATGATGATCTACAATTTACTGACTTGCTAACAGCAGAAGAATATAACGATACTTGCGAAGACTAAAATTATTGGAAAATTTAAATAAAATAAATCTCTTTTCAAAACGCCATCTAGGTTCGAGTGAGGCCGATATCAATTATATGCTTCAAGAGGTTGGATACGACTCTATGAGCTCTTTTATTGATTCAGTAGTGCCTGGATCAATCCTCAAAAGAAATGCCATTCAAATTGGTGACGAAAGGACTGAAGAAGAAGTTTTGGAAGAATTGAAAGCAATAGCTTCTAAGAATAAGGTGTTCAAAAGTTTTATAGGTCAAGGTCATTATAATAATTTCACACCATCTGTAATCCTTAGAAATGTTTTTGAAAATCCTGGGTGGTATACCTCTTATACACCCTATCAACCAGAAATATCTCAAGGAAGATTAGAAGCTTTAATTAACTTTCAAACAATGGTTTGTGATCTTACCGCTATGGAATTATCTAATGCTTCTTTGCTTGATGAAGCAACTGCAGCCGCAGAAGCGATGACATTAGCTAAGCGCTCATCTAAATCAAAATCTGATTCTTTTTTTGTGGATGAGAATAGTTTTCAAAATACAATAAACGTTCTTAAAACTCGAGCAGAGCCTTTGGGTATAAAGCTTATATTTGGAAATCCTCTTGAACTTTCAAGTCATGAGATCTTTGGTGCATTTCTTCAGTATCCAGGTTCAAATGGAAAAATTACTGATATTAGCCAACATATTAAATCATGCCATGACCAATCAGCTTTAGCCGTTATAGGTTCTGATCTTTTGGCATTAACAATTCTTAAACCCCCTGGTGAAATGGGGGCAGATATTGTCATCGGGTCCTCTCAAAGATTTGGCGTACCTTTAGGGTGCGGAGGACCTCATGCAGCATTTATGGCAGTTAGTGACAAATTGAAAAGATCTATGCCAGGCAGAATAGTTGGAGCATCAGTAGATTCTAATGGAGATGTTGCCTATAGATTAGCTCTCCAAACAAGAGAACAACATATAAGACGAGAAAAGGCTACAAGTAATATTTGCACTGCTCAGGCATTGTTGGCCATTATGGCGAGTTTTTATTCGATCTATCATGGCAAAGAGGGATTGATTGAGATAGCAAATAAGGTTAATTACCTCACTTCTTTGTTAAAAAAGAATTTCGAAGTTAATGGTATAGATTGTCTTGAAGATAACTTCTTCGATACCTTAATAATTAGATCCGGCCAACAAACAAAAGAGATACATAAACGCTCTCTGAGCAAGAATATAAATCTTAGAAGAATAGATGAAGAACATATAGGTAT
Source organism: uncultured SAR86 cluster bacterium (assembly GCA_902537425.1). Classification (GTDB taxonomy): domain Bacteria; phylum Pseudomonadota; class Gammaproteobacteria; order Magnimaribacterales; family Magnimaribacteraceae; genus Magnimaribacter. The sequence continues at coordinate 197,842 of CACBBD010000001.1, forward strand.
CTCATTAGACGAGACCACTTCCATGAAGGATATAGAAAATATCTTGGAAATATTCACAAATCAAAAAATAGATTCTAATTTGAATTTTGAATCTTCAATTCCAAAAAAGCTGAAAAGAACTTCTTCCTTCCTAGATCATGAGGTTTTTAAAAGACACAGGACAGAAACAGAGCTCTTAAGATACATTAGAAAATTAAGTGACAAAGATATAGCACTCGATCGAGCTATGATCCCTCTTGGATCTTGCACAATGAAACTAAATGCCACTTCAGAAATGATTCCGGTGAGTTGGCCTGAGTTTTCGAAAATTCATCCTTTCGCTCCTAAAGATCAGCTCCAAGGGTATAAAGAGCTAATTGAGGATATGGAAAAGATGCTTGTTGACCTTACTGGATATTCTAAGATTTCTTTACAACCTAATGCCGGATCACAGGGAGAATATGCTGGTCTTTTAGCGATAGATGCATTTCATAAAAAAAATAATGAATCTCATAGAAATATTTGCTTAATACCTAAGTCTGCTCATGGTACTAACCCTGCGTCAGCTCAAATGGTAGGCCTTGAAGTCGTACCAGTTGAGTGCGATGAAGATGGAAATATCGATATTGATGATTTAAAACAAAAAGCAGAGATTCATGAGGAAAATCTTTCCTCTCTAATGATAACGTATCCTTCAACACATGGCGTTTTTGAAACAAATGTCAGTGAGGTTTGTGATGTAATTCATTCAAAAGGTGCCTTTGTCTACATTGATGGAGCAAACTTTAATGCAATGGTTGGAATTTGCTATCCGGGATCCTTTGGCGGAGATGTTTCGCACCTAAATCTTCATAAAACCTTTTGCATTCCGCATGGAGGCGGAGGCCCAGGTATCGGACCAATTGGTGTTGTCGAAAAGCTTAGTGATTTTGTCCCTTCACATCATGATAAAAGTGACCCAGCTGTAGGACCTGTCTCTGGCACTGACTGGGGAAGTGCAAGTATACTGCCAATAAGTTGGATGTATATGAAGATGATGGGCTCTGAAGGATTGACACAAGCAACTCAACTGGCCATTTTAAATACAAATTACATAGCTAATAGGCTAAAAGATTATTATAAGATCTTATATAAAGGTTCTAATGATTTAGTAGCTCATGAATGTATTATTGATGTTCGTCCATTAAAGGAAACAGCAGAAGTTGAAGTAGAGGACATTGCTAAAAGATTAATCGATTATGGATTCCATGCACCAACGATGTCCTGGCCTGTAGCGGGCACCTTAATGATTGAACCAACAGAAAGTGAATCTCTGAGTGAGATAGATAGATTCTGTGACGCAATGATTTCAATCAGAAATGAGATAAAAGACATCGAGGAAGGTAAAGTTTCTAATCAAGATAATCTATTAAAGAACTCCCCTCACTGTGCAAAAACTCTTTTACAACATGAATGGGATCATCCCTATACAAGAGCTGAAGCTGCGTTACCTGCGAAGAGTTTACATGAAAATAAATACTGGCCACCTGTAGGAAGAGTTGATAATGTTTATGGAGATAGAAATTTGATATGTAGTTGTCCTTCTATGGAAGACTACGAGTAGTATCTCTTCTGTCTTCAACCAACCAATTTCTTTCTTCTGCAATTTTACGTAATTTCTTATCAGGGCTTATAGCCGAAGGTATGTCAGAAAATTCAAGTAAAGGTAAATCGTGAATTGAATCTGAATAAGCGAATATCCTTTCAAAATGGTTAGATTTCATCCAAATCTTAATTCTTTTAACTTTCTCCTCGGAAAAGTTAGGAGTTCCTTCAACCTTACCTGTAAAAACACTATCTTTATACTCAGGATCCGTACCAAAACAAGTTTCAATACCCATTTTTTGGCCGATAACTTTCACAAGAAAGGTTAAAGAGCCAGATGTGAGAATTTTTGTATCGTCCCTATGTTTTAATAATAATTCTTTAGTTAATTCATCAGCGAGCCTTTCTATAACATCGGAAGTAAATATATCGATTTTATCCTCTAATTCTTTGAGACTTTTTCCTACTAATGGGCTGAGTAAGAATTCGGAATACTCATCTACATTTAAGTCACCTTGCCTATAACTTTTTTCAAAACTCTCCATTTTATTGAAAAATTCAGGATCTTTGATCAGTCCAGCCTTATCCATATATTTTACCCACTCACCTTCTGTATCTCCATCAAAAAGAGTGTCATCTAAATCAAATAAGGCTAAATTCTTTTTTTTCATTATTATATAGACAGAACAAGACTGAAATATGGAAGCGACATTATACAGGCCTAATGCTGGCATTATCATTTTTAATAAAGAGGGCAAATTGCTATGGTGTAAAAGAAAGAGTGGAGATGGATGGCAATTTCCTCAAGGAGGAATAGATCATGGAGAGACTCCAGAAAATGCTATCTACAGAGAGGCTTATGAGGAAGTCGGACTTGGAAAAGATAAGATTAAAATAATCAAAGAAAATGAAAAGTGGATAAAGTACGATGTACCTAAAGAAAAAATACCTAGATATTTTTCTTTTAAAAATAGAAAATTTAAAGGTCAATCTCAGAAATGGTTTTTAGCTCAATTTCTAGGGCAAGATAATGATATTGACCTAACTGTCCATAACCAAATTGAATTCACGGAATGGATATGGGCGAGTTACTGGCATCCGATATCGGCGGGTGTGGAATTTAAGAAAAATGCTTACAGACAAGTGCTTACAGATTTCCTTCCCTTCTATAAAGATCAAATGAGAGTTTATTAGCCTTTTACATTAAATGAGAAATCGGCACGAGCTCCTTCTATACCCTCTTTCTGATAAGTAAGTTCTGAAATATTGATTAAGCCAGATGGTTCAGATATAAATACTGTAGTGCATCGTGTTCCATATATAGGTGATCTTATAAATCTAAAAGGAATTTCTTCTCCGTCCCTGACTTGCAGTTCTTTTTTTGTTTTCTCATGAAGATTTCCATACTCTTTTCTCATAATATGAAAGCCTTTATCAACTGCAAAACCCTCATGAAGAATTTGGTTAAAATCGTTCTTAATTGACTCTATTTTTTCTGTTGAGGAGTTTAAAGTTAAATTTCCTAGGGCATGGATTCCTTCAGAAATAAAAAATATACCTTCCAGTCGATTGCACAAATAAAATAATCCACTTTTATCTCCAACAATTAAATTAAAGCCGGCGTAATTATTTTTGCTAGGTTCTAGTGCTTCAAGGTAAGACTTAGCAGACAATTGAGACTCTAGAAATTCCGTTACAAGTGAACCACGTGAATTTGAGTACTTGATATCAGTTTCCTCTTTAAGATTAGTAATTGCACCAAACTTGCCTTTTTTACTAACACCAAGCCATGTTCCTCCAGCTTCTTCATCTCTTCCTGCAAGTACAATATTATTTGACCACCATTTCATTCCACTAGTTGGTCTCTCATGATACTCATCACGGTTTGCGATTATCTTGTAAAAATATGAATCTTTACCACTCCAATCTTTACTTTTTTCAACTGATAAGGCTATTAAGCACATAAATTAGAGTGTGTGATTACACTTAATGTTAAAATAGAATTTTGGAAATTCTATTATACTTTTTACTAGGAACATTCTCTGGCATCTTAGCTGGTTTATTCGGTATTGGTGGAGGGATAATTATAATTCCAACTTTTTTCTATATATTCTCTTATCTGCAATTCCCTGATCAAATTCTATCACATATGGTTCTTGGCAGTTCGCTTGGAGTAATAGTCTTTAGCTCGTTATCTTCTACTTTCTCACACAACTTTAGAGGGGCCGTAGATTGGGGCCTCATAAAATTAGTAGCACCAAGTATAGTGATTGGATCAGCACTTGGGGGAATTACAGCTGGCGCCTTAGACAGTGATACACTTCAAGGATTGGTCGCCTTATTTCTTGTGGTTGCATCCATACAATTAATTTTTGAGTTCCCTCCACCGCCTCAGAATCCAAGAACTAACTTAATTGGCCCAGTATTAGCAGGGGGAGGAATAGGATGGCTATCAGGAGTATTTGGAATCGGAGGTGGTATATTTTCAGTACCATATTTCTATCATAGAGGTTTGCTGATGATGAAGGCCATAGGCACTTCTGCGGCTTGCGGCATACCTATTGCTTTAGCTGGATCCTTATCTTACATGATCATAGGGTATGAAAATATGAATCTCCCTGAAAATAGCATTGGTTACGTATATTTACCTGCCACTATAATCGTTGGATTAGTTAGCTCACTAACTGCAAAATATGGTGTAAAAATAGCTCATAGAATGAAACAAAAGAAACTTAGGATTGGGTTTGCCTTTTTAGTTATGCTAATGGCATTGAACCTATTAATGCGTTAAATGAAAGATAAAACTCATCAGTATTGGAAAGCAAATTTAAAAATTGTTTTTTCACTTCTAGTAATCTGGTTTATTGCTTCCTTTGGATTTGGAATAATTTTCTCCGATACTCTGGATCAAATAAGATTGGGCGGATTTAAACTAGGGTTTTGGTTTGCTCAACAAGGTAGCATTTATATATTTGTAATAATCATATTTCTTTATGTTTGGTTGATGAAGAGGCTTGATAAAAAACTTTCTGAAGAAGAAGAAATATGACAACCCAGCTTCTAACATATATTTTTGTGGGTATCACCTTTGCCCTTTATATAGGAATTGCTCTATGGTCTAGAGCAAGATCAACAAATGATTTTTATGTAGCAGGTAAGGATGTCCATCCAGTGGCAAATGGAATGGCTACTGCAGCAGATTGGATGTCTGCGGCTTCCTTCCTTTCTATGGCTGGTTTGATTGCATTCCTCGGCAAAGATGGATCCGTGTATCTAATGGGCTGGACTGGAGGTTATGTTTTATTAGCGCTCCTTCTTGCGCCGTACTTAAGAAAGTTTGGGAAATTTACTGTGCCGGATTTTATAGGTGAACGTTATTACTCCAAGACAGCCAGAAAATTAGCTGTTGTATGTTTAATATTCATCTCTTTTACCTACATCGCCGGGCAGATGAGAGGAGTAGGAATAGTTTTTTCTAGATTTTTAGAGGTTGATATTAATACAGGTGTCATAGTCGGAATGGCCATAGTTTTCTTTTATGCGGTTTTAGGAGGTATGAAAGGCATTACATATACTCAAGTAGCTCAATACTGCGTACTTATTTTTGCCTACTTAGTGCCTGCTATATTTATTTCAATCTTGATGACCGGCGAAGTTATTCCACAAATTGGCTTTGGAAGCACTCTAGTTGATAGTCAAGTATACCTTCTCGATAAGCTAGACCAGGTTTCAAAGGATCTGGGTTTCATTGCTTATACTGAAAATGCTAAAAGTAATATTGATATTTTTTGTATTACAGCAGCCCTAATGTTTGGTACAGCGGGATTGCCGCATGTCATAGTGAGGTTCTTTACAGTTCCTAGTGTTGGTGCAGCAAGACAATCAGCTGGTTACGCGTTAATTTTTATAGCACTGTTATACACAACAGCTCCCGCTGTTTCTGCTTTTGCAAGAATGAATCTAATCGATTCGATTCAAGATCAACCTTATAGCACTTCGCCCTCCTGGTTTAAGAACTGGGAAGAAATAGGTTTAATTGCATGGATAGATAAAAATGAAGATGGAAAAATTCAGTATTCATCCGGTGATGCTCTGGAAAATGTAAAACCTTCATATCAAGAACTTAGAGGGCCTAATGGACAGAGACTTCTAGAAAATGAACCCAATTTATCTAATGAAAATGAGATTTATATAGACAGAGATATAATCGTTTTAGCAAATCCTGAAATAGCTAAACTTCCGAGCTGGGTTATAGCTTTAGTGGCTGCTGGAGGTCTCGCAGCAGCTCTTTCAACTGCAGCAGGGCTCCTACTAGTTATATCTTCATCGGTTTCGCATGATCTTTTAAAGAAAACCTACATGCCTAAAATTACTGAAAAACAAGAACTCAAATATGCAAGAATTGCAGCTGCTATTGCAATAGGCATAGCTGGCATTTTTGGCATCTATCCTCCGGCATTTGTAGCACAGGTTGTGGCATTTGCCTTTGGGCTAGCTGCAGCAACATTCTTTCCAGCACTTTTTCTGGGTATATTCTACAAAAGACTAAATAAGGAAGGTGCAATCAGCGGCATGCTAGGAGGACTTCTATTTACTGCTTCTTATATTATTTATTTCAAATTTATTAATCCAGATATCAATAATTCGGACTTTTGGCTCTTAGGTATCTCGCCTGAGGGAATTGGTTGTATAGGAATGATCATAAACTTTGCACTCGCATTAAGTGTTTCAATCTTTACCAAACCTCCGCCAAAAGAAATTTTTGATATGGTGGACGAAATCAGGCAGCCATAATGTTAATTCCTGAATTAGATCCTGTAGCAATACAAATAGGGCCATTAGCAATTAGATGGTATGGTCTGACATGGTTAGCTGCCTTTTCAACTATCTACTTCTTAATCAAAAGATACCAAAAGGACTTAAATGTTGATCAAATCAGCGACCTAATGTTTTATAGCCTTCTAGGTGCGATATTAGGAGGAAGAGCGGGTTATGTTTTCTTCTACTCGATAGAGCAATTTATATCAAATCCTCTATCTATTCTCTTTATTTGGCAAGGAGGATTATCCTTTCATGGAGGTCTTCTGGGAGTTTTAATTGCTTGCTTCTGGCTATCAAAAAGCTGGGATGTTCAATTCTTTTGGTTGATGGATAGGGTAGCTCCATTTGTGCCTCCAGGCCTAGGATTTGTAAGATTGGGAAACTTTATGAATTCAGAGCTTCTAGGCAGGCCAACTGATATGAGTTGGGGAGTTATATTTCCTTCGGATCCATTAGGAGTAACAAGGCATCCATCTCAGTTATACCAAGCTTTTGGAGAAGGTATAGTGCTTTTTATTTATATGCTTCTTATCTCAAGGAATTCAAAACCTAAAATGAATATTTCTGGACACTTCCTATTAGGATACGGAGTCATTAGATTCTTCTCTGAATTCTTTAGAACACCGGATCACCATATAGGATTTATTTTTGAAATTTATACTAGAGGGCAACTTCTATGCCTCCCAATGATAGTAATTGGTGTCCTTCTAATTTATTATTCGTACAGAAAAATTACATGAATTAATGGAACAATATTTAAATCTACTTACAGAAATAAAATCTAAAGGAACCAAAAAAGAGGATAGAACCGGAACAGGAACAATTAGCATATTCGGGCATCAAATGAGATTTGATTTGAATGATGGGTTTCCACTAGTAACCACCAAAAAAGTAAATTTCAATGCCATCTTGCATGAACTTTTATGGTTCATAAAAGGTGAGACAAATATTGAATATTTAGTAAAAAATAATGTAAATATCTGGAATGAATGGCCATTTCAAAGTTGGTTGGAGAAAACAAATCAAATCGAAGGGCTGGCCATGCATTCAAAGGAATGGAAGGAAAAATTACAAGAATTTGTTGATCTAGTAAAAAAAGACAATTCCTTTGCAAAAGAGTATGGAGACCTTGGACCAGTATATGGTAAGCAGTGGAGAGATTTTGAAGGAGTAGATCAATTATCTCAGGTAATAGAGGATCTAAAGAATAGCCCTAACTCTAGACGTCATATTGTCTCGGCCTGGAATCCAAAGGAAATTCCAACCATGATTAGGTCAGGCTTGCCGCCTTGTCATACGCTCTTTCAGTTTTACGTGGCTAATGGAAAGCTATCTTGTCAGTTATACCAAAGAAGTGCCGATGTATTTCTAGGTGTTCCATATAATATTGCGTCTTACGCCCTTCTTACTTGCATGATAGCTTCGGTCACAGATCTAGAGGTAGGAGAATTTGTTCACTCTTTAGGTGATACACATATTTATCTGAATCATCTCGATCAGGTTGATGAACAACTATCTAGAGAGCCACATAAGCTACCCAAAATCGAGATAAATAAAAAAGATGTTCTATTCGATTATACCTTTGAAGATTTCAAACTTGTAGACTATAACTCCCATCCCTTTATTAGTGCTCCCATTGCCGTTTAATGGAAATCATATTAATTGCAGCCGTAGATAAAAATCTAGCAATAGGCAAAGATGGAAAAATCCCTTGGGAAGTAAAAGAAGATCTAAAGTTCTTTAGAGAAAATACAGAAGATTCAGCGATCATAATGGGCCGTGCAACATTCGATTCAATTGGCAGACCCTTGCCTAAAAGAAAGAATATCGTTATGACCAGAACATTTAAGGGTAGAGAAGGAGTAATTGAAGTTAACTCTAGTAAGGATGCCTTAGAGCAGGCAAAAAGTTACTCTGAGAAGATTAATATCATTGGTGGAGAATATATTTACAAAGAATTCCTGCCCTTAGCTACAAAACTTCTAATAACAGAAATAGATATTGAAGTGATTTCACCAGATGCATTTTTTCCTGAGTGGGATATAAATCAATGGAAAGAAATTTCAAGAAAGCAAAGTTCTGAAAACGGACTTAATTTTAGTTTTGTGGAATACCAGAGAGATTAGACTCCTAAAGCTTTTCTTTTCAACTTAAGAGCTTCAACTCTTTCTTCTTCACCTTCAGTATATGTCACCCACTTCCTAGCTTGATCTTGAACTCTTTTCTTCTTCTCTTTTTGCTTTTCTTTTTTATCATCAAATTGTCTTTCAGCTACATCAATACATTTTCTAAAAGATTCAATTGCAGATTCCCATTTTTGGTTTTCGAAATTTATCTGTCCTAAGAGCATATAAGCTGCAGCTTCATCTTTCAGCTTGCCTTTTGCTAAGCCATCCTCAATCGCTTTTTCAGCTTTATCAAATTCATCTAAACTAAAATGAACTTGCCCTAGAAAGATGAACAGCTCGCCCTCCTTAGATTTTGTTGCCGCCTGTAAATAATAAGGCTTTGCTCTTTCGAGTTCTTTGGCTGCGTGCCAGTATTGAGCAGCAGCCTTTAATGTCTTCTCTTCTTTTTTGACTATTCCGCGATTTAAACCATCCTCTATGACTTTGGCAGCTTTACGTGGGTTTTCAAACATAAAAAGAAGTTGCGACAATGCTGTAAACTCTCTTTGTTTATCTAAAAGATTGTCATCATAAGCAGCTTCAAGGGCACCCATTTGATCCATTTGTCTATCTCTTTGTCCGTATAATCCAGATAAATTAGTCCAGTATCTCTTTTTTGGATAGTATTGAACAAGAATCTCATAAATTGGTAAGACTTCAAGGTCTTTCTTTAATTCGGAGTAGAGCGCCATTTTAAGCAAATAATGATTTTCTTTAGCTACTCCTTTTCTTGTTTCACCTGTCTCAATCATCTCTCCTGTTTCATTGCCTTCATCATCAAGAACTGCCACTTTTATAGGTATATCTCTAGATTCTTGAATTTCTATTGCAGTATCTATGGCTTCAACAGATTTTTGAAAGTTTTCTACTTGATAGTATGCTTGAGCCAGAAGTCCATACCCATCAGAACTTGGCTCTTCTTCATTATCAAGCCACTCTAGCAAATAACTGATCGAGCCCTTGTAATCTTCTGCAATATATCTGAGTTGTGATAAAGAATATATGGCTCCCTGTCTCTCTTGATCGCTAGAGTCTTCTTCTGCAATCAAATTCTTATAAGCTCTTTCGGCAAGGCTATAATCTTCTTTTGAAAAATAGATGTATCCTCTGTAATAGTACATCTTCGACCTGTCTGTGCTGGTAAATTTGGAATCTACGACAGCAACAGGCTCGAGTGCAAGCAGAGCTTCATCCCATTGTTCATTTTCAATTAAAGGAACTATGCCTTGCAAAATTCTTTGCATCTTTTTGCTAGGAAGTTTTGTACGTCTTCTTTTCTTTTTCTTCTTAGTGTCATCATCAGCAGCCTCAAGAGAGGCACCTTTGTAGTCTAGAGGTGATACTCCTAAAGCAACTGGCAATAAACTTATAACTGTTGCAATTAGAAATATTTTTAAGGGGTAATTTAATTTTAATCTTTTCATAACTATTTATGCACAGCCTTCAGGAACGTAATCCGCCGGCTTACTTGGATCTTCAATCTTAAATACAATAATTGTTCGGACATTCGGCACTTCTATGGCTTCACCATCTCTTATCTGAGGTTTGTATTTATACTTTAACGCAGACCTCATTGCTGCCCTATCAAAAATTCCTGGAGGCACAGACCATTCAACTTCGGGTTCTTTTGTAGAACCAACTTTCGTGACAGTGAATTTGAGCATCACACATCCTTCTATTCCTCTTTCTAGAGCTCTTCTAGGATATACGGGTGGAACTTGGAAAATAGGTACATATGAACCATCAGCAAATACTCCTGCCTTCTTTCCTTTGAAGCCTAAGTTTGGTCTAGCTGCAGATGTATCTAGGTCAGCTGGAGGGGTCATATCAAATTCAGGTGGCATTGTTTCAGGCGGAGGCTCCTCTTCTTGAGGACGCTCCATATCCATCATAAGTTCAAGCTCTCTTTCAGGCATAGTGACATCAGCTATTTTTATTGACTTGTCATTTAACTCTACGTCACCAACGTCTATTAACCATTGCATAGCATAAAAAATGGCAACTGTGAGGAACAAAGACCCACTTAAAGTGGCCCCTAACATTTTAAGATTTTGTTCAGCAAAAAATCCCATAGAATCTAAAATTTCGGTTCAGATGCTAATGAAATAGCATATACTCCAGCTTCTCTGGACTGGTCCATAACTTGTATAATTGCATCAGCCTGAGCCTTTTCGTCGGCCTGAATAACAACAGATCCTTGGGGGTTATCAGCCAATAGCTTAGTAATATTTGCTTTAACTTGTCGTACATCTACCCTTCTACCATCTATCCAGATATCATTTGTAGCGCCGATGGCTATGAGAATGGCAGCATTTTCTTGGATATTAGAAGTTTCAGCATCTGGCCTGTTAACTTCTAAACCCGGTTCCTTAATAAAATTAGCTGTTACGATAAAGAAAATCAGAAGAATGAAAACTACGTCTAACATAGGCGTTAAATTTATATCTTCTTCCTCAGCTACAGCACTACTAATTGGTGATCTTCTCATAATTAAATTCCTATTCTACGACCAACTGATCAACCAGTAGATCTTTTTCTTTTTGGGCCCTATTGACTAAAAATTGATTTGCTAATGTCCCGGTTAAGGCAACCGCCAAACCTGCCATGGCTGGTATTGTTGACCTTGAAACTCCTCCTGCCATGGCCTTGGCATCGCCACCTCCGGTTACTGCAAGTAAATGGAAAACTTCAATCATTCCAGTAATAGTTCCGAATAAACCAAACAAAGGTGCTATACCAACACACATTTTTATAAGTCCTAGATTTTTATCAATTCTAATTTCATTCTCTGAAATTAACATGTCTCTTATTGCTTTAGAATTCCAAGAGCTTTTATCTTGTCGTGAATCCCATTCTGTCATTGAGACTCCAACATAGTTCTTATGAGTATAGAAATAGAACCACATTCTTTCAAAAATGAGGAACCACATAACGAAGGCTAATAGTCCTATTAAATAGAGAACATCTCCTCCTCTTTGCATAAAAGCGAAAAGAGCATCTGAAAAGTTATAAAAAAATTGCATCCTTTTATTTCTTTATAATTTAATTAGTCCCCTCTGAACGTTTAGCAGCCATTCCTGTACTTGACTCTTCAATAGTACCTAAAATTCCCCTAGAAATATTATTTACTGTCGCGTACATAAAGGTAGTCGGAATAGCAACCATCAAGCCAAGCCATGTTGTTACAAGAGCAGTAGAGATACCGCTCGCCATTGTCTTTGGATCTCCAGTACCGAATAAGGTTATCATTGTAAAGGTTTCAATCATACCTATGATTGTTCCAAACAGACCCATCAAAGGCGCTACAACTGAGACAATCTTGAGAACCCAGTTTAAGCCCTCTACTGTTGGCCTTTCTTTAAGTATTTGCTCAGCCATTTTTAACTCTAAAGTCTCAGTATCGGCCTCTTTATCATCTTCGGCAATTTTTAGAATTCTTCCTAGTGCATTGTCATTACTCAGCATCGAATTTCCAGCTTGAGCTATCACGCCACCCCTAATATTCCATAGCTCATAGAATCGCCATATAAATAGTAGTGTTGCAAGTAAACCTATTATCATCAACATATATCCAACTGGCCCACCTTCTTGCATCTTGCCCCATGTGCTTGGCATAGATATCAAACTGGCAAGTAGAGAACCTCCTTGAGGTCCCGTAGGATCTACAGCAAACTGAACAGGAAATGAATCCCCATCCAGGATATCTGAGGTTTGAGAAGTATATCTTCCTGCAGGTTGTGAAGGAAGTTCTGAATAAGCACCCCTTGAAGGAGAATAAGTCAAATACTGTCCATCGGAAACTACATTAAAGTTACCAACTCTTACTACATCTCTATTTTCCACATTACCATCAGTGGTAATAACTTCGGTATTGAATTTGACAACCTCACCAGATGCATTAATTTCTCTTTGAAGTTCGTACCACAATGTTTCAAGTTCCTGAATTGAAGCTAATTTAATTCCTTCATTCATTTTAGAGCCAAGAGCAGTCAAGAATTCTTCTCTTTCTTTACCAAATTGAGCAGCTGTAATTGACTGTTCCATGATGTTTCTAGCTTCAGTAGTATTACCAGCTAGGTGACCAAATATCTCATTTAATGAACCAAGCCTTTCCCTTAATTGCTCCTCTGCCACAACTAATAATGCTTCGTTCGCTTCGAATTGTTGTTCGAGTCTGGCAGCTTCCCTCTCTAATCTTGCTCTTTCATCTTTTGCGTCTGAAAGCAGTTTAGCTTGTTTATTTTTTTCATTTCTAAACGCAGCCTCTCTTTCCCTTTGTTCCTGAGTATCAGCAAACTGACCTTGTTTTACTATTTCAAGTAATTCTTGAGGGTTTGAAGGCTGTGCAGCCTCTTCTTCACCTTCTTCGGAAAAAGTATATGAAGATATTAAGCCGAAGCTTACAAGAAATATAAAAAGCTTAATGTTCTTCATTTTAGTTTGCCTCCGTTGCTGCTGGCAAAGGTAATTCCATTAAATCGACCGTTGCTAATTTATTGGCAATCCTAAGACCACGTCTTGTTGGATTCCTATAACTGTTATCTAGTTCTTCCCATGCTCTTGTGGAATTATTCCATGCATGGGTCTGGGTTTCGTCAGCAGTTTGAAAGACCATAGCAAGTCTTCCAACTCTCAATACATTACCTTCTATTAATTCTCCATCAATGACGATGCTGTCTTTGTATGCATCTATCTTTCTACCGTATTCTGCCTCGACATTAAATGCCTCTAGAACTTGCCTCAATCCTTCAGCAGGAGAAACGGTCGGATTATCTAAGGCAGCCTTGGCAAAGGCTATTCTTTCTTTCCTTTCTGCAAGATGAAAAGGAAGATCTAACTCTATAGAAGTCTCCACACCAGCCAACATTCTTCGTGTAAAAGGAGGTATCTGTCTTTGCATTACTTGTGCTTCTTTTAGAGTTCTATCAATTTCTTTTAAGCGTTCTTCTTGACGTTGTATTTGTTGTCTCATTTGAGCGTTATAAACTCTTAAACCCTCTATTTGTTTACTTACAGTTTTGAATTCACTTACAATCACTGAAGTTTGTTCATCCATTTCATCAATTTTCGATTGAGATGTTTTCTCTGCAACTTGTCTAGCAGCTCCTACATCTAACAGAGGTTGTATTTGATCGGTAAATCCTAAGTTTGCTACTGATATTCCGGCCAGTATGAAAACTATTTTACAAAGACGCGACATAGCTATCTCCTAATATCTAAATTCCTATTTCTTATCTGTTCGCAAAGTAGATGAATAATATGTAAGGCAAATATATATCAACAGATTTTGCACCACACAAATTCAGCATTCCCCGCTACGAACGGTTAAACTATAGAGAGAAATAAGGTTCAATGCAACGAGAAATAACTGTAAATCATGAAAATCTAGAAGATGTCAAATTTTGAGTTTTTGTTGGTTTTATTATTTTTAAATTCAATTGTATTAATTGGATTAGTCTCAATATCTATTAAGAAAAAAAGTCCTAGAATTTTAATTAAGTTTTTTTTTCTACCAGTGCTTGCTAGTTCTTTATTTGGCATGTTTGTCCAAGCCGTATTTCAAATTTCTGAAATTTCAAACAGACAACTCGCAGCAAATATTTTTCTAATATTATGGTGCTTGAAGTCCTTTTCTTCTTATAAATCAATTAAATCCCTTTTGTTAGAGGACTTTCTTGCATTGGTTAGACGCCAAATTTCTGATAAAAAGTATTTTGTACTGTTAATCAACATCATTCGACTCTCTTCGTTCCAAATAATATGCTTCAGCTCTGTTTTTTCTTTAAATTATTTGTCAGGGTTTTCGCTACTAAGCTTTTTTGACAATATCGGGGTAATTTTATGTTTAATAGGGTTCTTCATAGAATACATAGGTAATAAGCAGATAAAAGAAAGAACTAAAAGAGCCGGCTTCTTTATCGAAGGGTCAAAAACCTATGCTCTACATCCAAATATTACTGGCATTATTTTCTTTCTTACAGGACTTCAAATTCTTGCTTTTGGAGGTGTTGGTACAGAATGGTCATTTATAGGACTATTAATTGCAATCTTTATCATTTATAAGATTTTAATACCTAAGATTGAAGGGAATTTATTAAAGAAATATCCTGATTATTCTTCTTATATAAATAAGATGCCTAAATTATTTTCTTTCAAAAAAATTACATGATGCAAAAGATGATCCCTCATATTTTTCTAACATTCATGGCTGGAGCATTAGCTAACTGCAAGATAAAAATCATCAAGAATTTGTTAATAAGAACTTTTGTAGCCTTCTATAAACCAAACCTTGAGGAGGCAATGAATAAGGATATAAATAGTTACAGTTCTTATAATGATTTTTTTACTAGGAAATTAGCAAAAGAGTCAAGAATAATTGAATTATCACAAAACAGCTTCATCTCTCCTGTAGACGGTGAAATTGTAAGTCATGGTTTTATTGAAGGCGGGAAACTTTTGCAAGCAAAGAAACATAACTATGAACTACATGAACTTATTGGAATAGATTATCAAAACAAATATAAAGGGGGCTATTTCATAACTATTTATTTAGCTCCAACGGACTACCACAGAATACATTGTCCGTGGGATGGGGAGATAGTTCATTCTAATCATCTAGGATCTTCACTATATAGTGTCAATAAAAGAGCCCAAGAATCCATTCCACGTCTTTATATAAAAAATGAGAGATCTGTTTTACACATTGTTTCAAACAGTCTTGAATATGCTCTAGTATCAGTGGGTGCATCTATTGTAGGGAGTATTGTGCCCTTTTGGATTAATAACAAAGAGTGTTCTAGAAAAGAATTAGTCGAAGAGTGGAAAATAGGTCCGCCCAAACATACTAATGTTAAAAAAGGAGATGAATTGGCTTATTTCCGAATGGGATCAACAGTAATACTAATTTTTAAGGACTCATATAAAATAGATTTAGATTCCTTGAAAGAAAATAAGCTTGTAAAATTTGGAAACAAACTAGTTTCATTGAAAAATATATAGGAAGAAATCTTGGTATCGTATTCTACTAGTGACTTCAAAGTCGGTTTAAAAATAATAATCGATAACGACCCTTGCGTGATTATTGAAGAAGAATTCAATAAACCTGGTAAAGGGCAGGCTTTTAGTAAAATTAAGTTTAGAAACTACCTTACAGGAAGGGTTGGAGAAAAAACTTGTAAAGTTGGTGAATCTCTTGAAGCAGCAGATATTGAGGAATTAGACATGCAATTCCTATACAGCGATAGTAGTGCGTGGTTTTTTATGCATCCCGATACTTATGAACAAATTCCAGTAGCTCTAGATATAGTTTCTGATCTTGAGAAATGGGTTACTGAAGAGGATATTTGTAAAGTACTTCTTTGGAATGAAAAACCAATATCTGTAGTCGCTCCTACTTTCGTTGATCTAAAGATCACACAAACAGATCCTGGGGTGAAAGGGGATACTGCCACAGGAGGCACAAAGCCTGCAACGCTTTCAACTGGAGCAATAATAAAAGTACCTCTATTTGTATCAGAAGGTGAACTCGTCACAATTGATACGAGAAATGGAGAGTATCAAGGTCGAAAATAAACTGCCCCATGAAAGAAAAAATTAAGGAGAGCTTGCGTAGCATAATTATAGATTTGTATGGGAGTTCAGAATCTATTCATGATGAATTTGAAATAAGCATCCAAGACAATAAAGAGAATCAATATGGTGATCTCGCTAGCAATGTAGCTTTAGTGCTAGCCAAACCCCTAAAAAGAAATCCTAAAGAGATTGCTGAAGAAATTAAAGGCAAATTTATAACTGACAAGGAAATAGTAAAAGTTGATGTTGCAGGCCCTGGTTTTATCAACTTTTTCTTATCTAAAGAGTCGCATGGCGCAATTTTGAGAGATATCTCAATTCAAAAAGATAAGTTTGGAAAATTTGAATCCAATAATAAAAAGGTTCTTATCGAATATGTCTCAAGCAATCCAACAGGTCCTTTACATGTTGGGCACGGAAGAGGTGCAGTTTTTGGATCTGTATTGTCGAGACTTTTGAAGGAAGCAGGATTTCAAGTAGATGAAGAATATTATGTAAATGATTTTGGGAGACAAATGAATATTCTTTCCGTGAGCTTATGGATTAGATATGCACAGATATTCGACAAGAACATAAAAATGTTAAATAACGGTTATCAGGGCGATTATCTTATTGTCATTGCACAACATTTAAAGAAGTTAAGATCTGATGAGCTGTTTGATGATGATGATGAAATAAAAAGCCTTCTAGAATATGAGAACGAAGAAGCTGAAAAACATACTGACGAGGTTATTGATAGCATCAAATCTAAGCTAAATGATGAATTTTCTTATGTTAGAGATTTTGCTCTCAGAGAAATATTAGAGTTAATAAAGGAAGATCTATTAGAATTTGGCGTCGATCACAATAAATGGTTTTCAGAATCTTCACTTTATGAAAGTGAATCGCATGATCTTAGCAAGGTTGATCAATCTATTGATGAGCTTTCATCTAAAGGTTTTGTATACGAAAAAGAAGGTGCTATTTGGTTTAAATCTTCAGAACTTGGAGATGATAAGGACAGAGTTTTAAAAAGAGGTAATGGTGAATTTACTTATTTTGCCTCTGATGTTGCCTACCACTTAGACAAATATGATCGCGGATACGATAGGATAATCAATATTTGGGGTTCAGATCATCATGGCTATCTTCCAAGAGTGAAGGCGGCCATGGAAGCAAGTGAAAAGAATGTAGAAAAGCTTGAAGTGGTCTTTATTCAATTTGCTAATTTAATTAGGGCAGGGAAAAAAGTGACCATGTCTACTAGAAGCGGTGAATTTATTACACTTAAAGAACTCATAGAAGAGGTTACATCAGAAGCAGCAAGATTTTTTTATATTAATAGAAAAGCTGATCAACATTTAGACTTTGATTTAGACCTCGCGAAAGAGCAGTCTAAAGATAATCCTCTGTACTATATACAATACGCACATGCGCGCATATGCAGTGTTTTACGTAAGTCCAAAGTTCAAGAAGAAGAATTGACTACATCAGAACTTGGATTATTGGATTCCAACAAAGAGATAGAAATACAGAAAATTCTTAAACAGTATCCTCCTTTAATTGAAAGAGCAGCTCTAGCAAGCGAGCCTCATTTAATTTGCTATTACTTAAAAGACTTGGCAAGTATTTTTCATAGTTACTACAATACTGAAAAATTTATAGTTGAAGATCAGAAGCTTATGAACTCTAGATTGTTTTTGCTGAGTGGAGTAAAGCAAGTTATTTATAATGGGCTCACCGTTCTGGGTATAAATGCTCCTCATGAAATGTAGAAAGTGATCTCCAGCAACTTACGCAAGATTAACCAGGATATTGAAGAAAATTGTAAGCTTTCTGGCAGAAAGACCGATGAAATAATCTTGATAGGTGCAAGTAAAGCACAGACGATCGATAGTATAAGAGAAGCTTATGAAAGTGGTTTAACACATTTTGGTGAAAATTATCTTCAAGAGGCTGAAGAGAAAATTGAAAATTTGCCAAAAGAGTTAGTCTGGCATTACATAGGATCTATTCAGTCAAGAAAAGCAAAAAGAATAGCTGAAATTTTTGACTGGGTGCATACCGTCGACAGTGTAAAAGTGGCTATGAAACTTAATAACGCTAGACCCAAATCAAGAGGTTTTCTGAATGTGTGCCTCCAAATCAACATAGATAATGAGGAAAATAAGTCTGGTCTAGATCTAAAAGAAATTGATAGTTTTATTGAACAAACTAAATCCTTAGAAAATCTGAAAATAAGAGGATTGATGATAATACCCAGACCAAGAGAAGCTTTAGAAGCGCAGAAAGAGATTTTCGGAATGTTGAAAAATATATGTTTAGCATTAAATGAAAAAGGAAATAACTTTGATACCCTATCAATGGGCATGTCATCAGATTATGCTGCAGCTATTCAGGAAGGAGCTACAATGATAAGGGTGGGTACAGGTATATTTGGTCCAAGAAAATGAATAATATTAAAGAAACTATAGGGTTTATAGGTGCTGGTAATATGGCAACTGCACTTATATCTGGCTTAATCAATAGTGATCAAAGTGCCTCTAAGATCATTGCCTCTTCACCAGAGCAGGAACATTTAGAAAAGCTTTCTAAAGACTTCGGGATAAAAACTACAAATAATAATCTCGAGATAGTGGATAATTCCGATATTGTCATTCTCGCTGTGAAGCCAAATATTGTCCAAGCTGTAATTGATGAAATAAAAGATGTAGCTACAGATAAAGATATTCTGATAATCTCTATTGCTGCTGGAGTAAAGATTGAGAAGATAGAGTCTCAATTAGGGTCTCCCATGAGAGTGATAAGGGCTATGCCAAATACTCCTGCTAGTATTATGGAAGGTGTGACTGCAATTTGTGCTAACAGTAATGCACAATCAAATGATATTGAAAATGCCAAACTTTTATTTGAATGTGTAGGAAAAATTACTCATATCAATGAAAAAGATATAGATATTTTTACAGCCCTAATTGGATCAGGCCCAGCATATATATTTTACCTAATTGAATCTTTGCTGGACTCCTCGAAAAACTTACATCTTCCCGAACAAGAAAAGAAAGATTTACTTGCATCGATGATTTCGGGTGCTGCAAATCTGGTTCTTAATTCAGATGAATCTCCTAATGTTTTAAGAAAGAAAGTTACATCACCTGGAGGAGTGACCCAAACAGCAATAGAAGAATTTGAGACAGAGGGGTTAAAGGAAATTTTAAGCAAATCTATGATAGCTGCTGAAAAGAAATCAATTGAATTAGGAGAAGATTAATGTCGGAAGCAACCTTTTTCCTTTTCAAAGCTTTAATGGATGTTTTTACTCTTGGTGTAGTTTTTAACTTTATGTTTCGTCTTCTTAAAGTGGATTACTATAATCCTTTAGTCCAAGGAATAATTAGGGCAGTAGACTTGCCAAGTCAATTTCTTAGATCAGCTATAAAGCCCTTCAAGAACATAGACTTCGCCTCATTTCTAGTAGCTGTTTTTATTCAAGCAGGAGCCTTTTATCTAGCTGTCATGGCAGGATCGGTTGATTATGATCCTGTAAAGATTTTAATGTGGTCTACCTACTCAGTTATTTTATTGATGCTTAAAATGGTTTGGTGGATTTTATTGGGAGGAATAATTTTAAGTTTTGTAGCTGGGAATAATTTTCATCCAGCCATAGTTTTAATTAGACAAATGTCGGATAAGTTTTTTAGTCCATTTAGAATATTCTTGCCCCCTATGGGAGGGCTAGACTTTTCACCTATATTCGCTTTCATCTTATTGAACTTCTTGCAATCAATATTTGTTCAGTTTGCTATTGAATCTGGATTGCCAGTTTGGTTGTCAGTTGGTTTCTAAAGATAGTTTCAATATAATAGTACTTTCGCCGATTTGACACAGCTTGCGGGCGTTTAATTGAAATACAGCTAATGCATTAAATTAAACCTGTTGTGCTGAGGCAAACAGGTTTTTTTATGAGTGATTCGATAGGAAAAGTAAAGGCACAAAAAGTTACTCTAAAGGGTAAATTTGAGCTTGAGTGCGGCCAAAGTTTCAATGATATAGAACTGGTTTATGAAACTTATGGTGTTCTTAATGCAGATGCGACGAATGCGATACTTATCTGTCATGCATTGAGTGGTAATCATCATGCTGCTGGAAAATATGAAAATGAAGAAAAACCAGGCTGGTGGGATTCTCTTATTGGCCCAGGAAAAGCTGTGGATACGAACAAATTTTTTGTAGTTTGCCCAAATAATATAGGTGGTTGTCACGGTTCACTCGGACCAAATTCAATTAACCACGATACTGGAGATTATTATGGACCTGACTTTCCAATTATCACAGTAAGAGATTGGGTAAACTCACAAGCCAAACTTTCTGATTTATTGGGCATAGAAAAATGGCATGCTGTCATGGGAGGCAGTCTAGGTGGAATGCAAGCTCTTGAATGGTCCTATCTTTATCCTAAAAGAATAAAAAAAGCAGGAATTATTGCTGCAGCACCGAAGTTAAGTGCACAAAATATAGCTTTCAATGAAGTTGCAAGACAAGCCATATTAAATGATCCAGATTTTGAAGGAGGTAGATATCTAGATAAAAGTAAGTACCCAAAACAAGGTCTCAAATTAGCGAGAATGGTAGGGCACATTACGTATCTCTCTGAGGAAGCAATGAGGAGCAAATTTGGAAGAGAACTGAAAAAGGAAAAATTAAATTTTGGTTATGATGCGGAGTTCGAAATAGAAAGTTATTTAAGGTATCAAGGTGATGTTTTTTCAGAAAGTTTTGATGCTAATACTTATCTTCTGATGACAAAGATTCTTGACTACTTCGATCCAGCAAGTAATTTTGAAGGCAAATTGGTAAGTGCCTTTGAGTCCATTGAGGCACAGTTATTAGTTGTATCTTTCTCAACTGATTGGAGGTTTGCTCCTGAAAGATCAAAGGAAATTGTAAATGCCCTTATCGAAGCCAAAAAAAATGTGAGTTACCTTGAAATTGATAGTCCTCATGGTCACGACTCATTTTTGTTTGCAAATGAAGATTATGTAAAGGGTTTATCGGCTTTTCTTGAAAATTAAATGAATACTATTGAAGTTATTAAAAATTGGATAGATAAAGAGTCTGAAGTTCTAGATCTAGGTTGTGGAGATGGTGAGATAATAAGTATTTTATCCAAAGAATGGGGGTCTAGAGTACTAGGAGTAGA
Source organism: uncultured SAR86 cluster bacterium (assembly GCA_902537425.1). Taxonomy (GTDB): domain Bacteria; phylum Pseudomonadota; class Gammaproteobacteria; order Magnimaribacterales; family Magnimaribacteraceae; genus Magnimaribacter. The sequence goes on from CACBBD010000001.1 coordinate 219,142, forward strand.
AATAAATCAAGATGATATAAATAAATGCATCCAGTCTGGTCTAAATGTTATTCATCAAAATATTGATGAAGGTTTAGGGAACTTTAGTGATAATAGTTTTGATGTAGTGATTATGAGCCAAACTATTCAAGTCTTAAGGGAACCCAAGAAAGCTCTTCAAGAGGTAACAAGAATTGGAAATGAGAGCATTGTTACAATTCCTAATTTTGGTTATTGGACTACAAGAATTAATCTCTTACTATCAGGCAAGATGCCTGTGACAGGAACATTGCCAAATACCTGGCATGATACCGATAATATTCATTTATGTACCATTAAGGATTTTGAGAATCTTTGTAGTGAATGTGGAATTAATATAAGAGAAAAATGCTTCTTTAATAAATTTGGGAAAGAAAGTGTATTGGCTAAAGTAGTACCAAATTTATTTGCCACAACTGCCATGTATAAGATCTCTAAATGAAAATAGCAATTGCTACGAAAAATAATGGCAAACTTAAAGAGTTCGAGGAATTGGCAAAGGGCACACCTTATGAATTCATTAAAATCCCTGAAATCATAAAAGATCTACCACCGGAAACAGGAAACACCTTCTATGAAAATGCTCTTATAAAAGCTGAGTTCATTTCAAAAAAACTAGGCATACCTGCAATAGGTGATGATTCTGGACTAGAAGTTGATGCATTAAATGGCAGCCCTGGAATATTCTCTGCGAGATATTCTAAAACGGGTTTAGATAATGATAATTGCTTAAAATTAATGGAAAATTTAGATGGGCTTCAGGAAGACAAAAGAAGTGCAAGATTTCGATGTTGTCTGGTTGGATATTTTGAAGGAAAGATAATTCAAAGTAATGGAACCCTTGAAGGTTCAATTGCCAGAGAATTCAAAGGGACAAATGGCTTTGGATATGATCCAATTTTTATTACAGAAAACGGAAAGCATCTAGCAGAACTTGAGAAAGATGAGAAAAATAGTATATCTCACAGATCTGAGGCTTTTAAAACGCTACTCAACAAAATCTCAGAGTTATTTAACAAGTCTTTTGTAGAATAAGCTCATTTAATTTTCTTTTTGCCTGAAGGGCCTTATTTTCAAAGGATGTCCTAGGGAGGTTCACTAAATATTCCTCGAGATTCTCTTTTTGTAAAACTCTCCAATTTGGATTATTAATTAAAAGCTTCTTCGTTTCATCGAAGTAATGAATCCAGTCTGTTTTAAAGTAGAAGGTGCCATTTAATTTGAGTTTTTTATTTATTAGATCAATAAAGTCTTTTTGTAATAATCTTCTTTTATGGTGCTTTCTCTTTGGCCACGGATCAGGATAAAACATTAAGATTATATCAAAGCAGTTGTCTGATACTTTATTTTCCAAAAAAGGAACAATATCTGAGTTTAATATTTTAATATTATTTAGTGACTCTTCATTTGCCTTAATTAAAAGAGATCCTATTCCAGACAGATAAACCTCAGCTCCTAAAATTAACATTTCAGGCTTTGTCTTAGCTAAATATGCAGTAGTCTCTCCTGACCCAAAACCTATATCTAAAACTGAAGGGTCTTGGCTCCAGATATTATTAAGTTTTTCTTCATTATCTAGAATGTACCTATCCCAATGCTCTGAGAGTGCCCTTGACTGATTAGAGGTTATCCTCCCTCTCCTCAAGACAAAACTCTTGAGTCTATTTTGAAAAGACAAGTTATTCTCCTGCAGAAAAAGACTGCTTCACTTTTTTCATTGCATTTTTTTCTATTTGGCGAACACGTTCAGCAGAAATACCATATTTTTCAGCTAACTCATGAAGCGTGAGTTTTTCATCTGCTAACCATCGGTCTTGAAGTATATCTCTGCTCCTATCATCAAGCTTGTTTATTGCTTCGTATAATTGACTAGTATTCGTTTCATCCAAGCTTTCTTTTGCAAATATGTCTGCAGGGTTGGCATCTTCATCTTCCAAGTATTGAGACGGGGAATAAGAAGCTTCATCATCATCTGAATCTGCAAGAGGATCAAAGGGCAAGTCATTACCACTTAATCTTTTTTCCATCTCTCTTACCTCTGAAGGTTTTACCCCTAAATCTTTAGCCATGGACTCTACTTCTTCTTCTGTTAACCATCCAAGGCCCTTCTTTTTACTTCTCAAATTAAAGAATAACTTTCTCTGTGGTTTAGTAGTGGCGATTTTGACTATTTTCCAGTTCTTCAGAACATATTCATGGATTTCAGCTTTAATCCAATGTACTGCAAAAGATACCAATCTTACCCCCATTTCAGGATTAAATTTCCTTATTGCCTTCATGAGACCTACATTCCCTTCTTGAATAAGGTCTGATTCAGGTAGGCCATATCCTGAATAAGTCTTCGCAACGTATATAACAAACCTTAAATGCGCTAAAACTAGCTTTCTAGCGGCATCAAGGTCATTTCTATAATATAAATCTTCTGCCAGTTTTTTTTCTTCTTCAGAGGTTAAAACACCAATGCTATGCACTGAATTTATATAAGCTTGAAGGTCACCACCAGGTGCTAGAGCCTCCATTTCCTGAAGGGCTGTACCCGCAGAATTTTCACTCTTAAGCGCTTTTTTAGGCATAATCTAAGCGAATTTTACAGTTTAAGTGATTAAAGGTGCAAATTTTGATTTTTAAATTAAATTGAGAGGACTAGAGAATGGTATTTATAAAGTTATGAAAGCTATAGAAATTATTGAGAAGAAACTAGAAATTAAAGACATTGAATTACCAGTATTAAAAGATAATGAGGTACTTATCAAGGTCAAAGCAGCTGGTTTGAACCGTGCTGATATTGCACAAAAGAACGGCTTATACCCCCCTCCTCCTGGTGAAAGTGAAATTTTAGGACTGGAATGTAGCGGAATAATTGAGAGTATTGGCAAAAATGTAAGCTCCAAGAAACCTGGAGATGAAGTTATTGCACTTTTGGCAGGTGGGGGGTATGCAGAATATGTAACTTGCCCTGAAAACCACGCAATTCTCAAGCCACCAAAACTAAGTTGGGCTGAAGGTGCATCAATTCCAGAAGTTTACGCCACATGTTGGTTGAATCTCTTCATAGAGGCTCATATGAAAAAAGGAGATAAAATTGTCTTTCACGCAGGAGCAAGTGGTATTGGAACAGCCGGGATACAATTAGCCCAGGCTTTTGGTTGCGATAGTTTTGTAAGCGCAGGAACCCAAGAAAAAATCGATTTCTGTCTTAACTTGGGAGCTTCAGCAGGAGAAGTTAGATCAAAAGATATATTTTCAAAGATTAAAGAATGGTCTCCAAATGGAGTAGATATCATCTTAGATCCAGTAGGTGCAGAATATTTTGAAAAAAACTTAAGTGTCCTTGGATTAGAGGGCAAATTAATTATTATTGGTTTAATGGGCGGTGCCAAAGCAAATATAAATCTTGGGCATTTGATGATAAAAAGGCATAAGGTAATAGGATCAACCATTAGGGCCAGAAACTTGGAAACAAAGACTAAAGTTATGGAAGATCTCTCTAGCAAAGTTATGCCACTATTTGATACAGGCGCTCTTAAACCTATTATCTATGAGGTCCTGTCCTTCGAAGATTGCGAAAAAGCTCATTCAATAATGGAATCAGACAAAAATATTGGAAAGATTATTCTTAATTTAGATTAACTTTGCAAAAATGTCTTGCCACGGATATGACGGATCACCCGAGCAATAAAATAAAGGATTTTTTTTCTCTGAAATAAAATCATAAGTCAAAGCTTGGCCATTTAAACTGGATATAAGGCCTCCAGACGCTTCAACTACTGCTTGTCCAGCCGCGATATCCCACTGATAGGTTGGACCTAACCTGCTGTAAATATTTGCTTTGCCTTCTGCAACACGACACAACTTTAAAGAACTTCCAGTTGGTAGTTCTTTAACCTCACTAAATTCTTTTTTACAGAGATTGATAAATGCCTGATCTTTTTCACTCTTATGGCTTTTGCTGACCGTCACAAGACAGAACTCTTCACTCTGTTTTTGAGAAGTTATTTCAATCTTCTCTTTGTCTAATATCTTAAAAGCTCGTCCCGCGAAACCTAAAAAAGTTTCATGAACTGCTGGTGCCGATACTACACCGAGGATTGGCTTACCGTGTTCAATAAGTGCAACATTTATTGTGAATTCTCCGTTTCTATTTATGAATTCTTTCGTCCCGTCTAAGGGATCAATCAACCAAAACAAATCTTCTCTATTTTCTTTTGTGTCACCCTCTTCAGACAATATAGGTATATTGGCATCAATAGATTTAAGGGAATTGAAGAGGATTTCGTGACATTTCTTATCGGCTATCGTTACAGGGGATCCGTCATGTTTATTCTCTACTTTAAGAACACCAGAATTGTATATCTCCATAACAATATCCGAAGCCAGTTCTACAGCCTCAAAAACTAAATTTGATATTTCTGTTAATTTTGAAACTTCCATTTCTTGAATCTCTCTTTTCTTCTACAATATATCATCCGAAGGACATATAAAAAATTAATATGGAAAATAAAACTAAGTTGATAGAGAGTGCCCAAGAGCTAAAAAAAGGTTTAGACCTACTTAGCAGGGAAAGAAAGGTTGTGATGCCTCATAACAAAGCGTTTGATCATGTTGATCAACTAAAAGTAAAAGTTGATGAAATCATTGATTTAGCAGAAACTGTCTAGAAATACGGAGATAAAAATGGAATACACTTGCTTTGATTTAGAAATTACAAACAAAATAGCTCATATCAAAATGTCTAGACCAGACGAATTCAATACCATGAATAAAGCTTTTTGGTCCGAGCTTCCTCATTTAGTTGAGAGTATCTCTGATGATGCATCTGCTAGAGTTATAGTATTGTCAGGAGAAGGTAAACATTTTTGTGCAGGAATGGACTTGGCTAACTTCTCTCCATCAGATAAACAACCCAATGCTCATATGGGTATGAGAAAAGAATCCGGATATCGAGTGACACTAGATCTACAACACACAATTACTTGCTTGGAAAAGGCCAGAATGCCTGTAATTGCAGCTGTACAAGGCGCTTGTGTAGGTGGTGGTGTAGACCTAGCTACAGCTACAGATATGAGATACTGCACATCCGATGCCTTCTTCTGTATTCAAGAAATAAATATCGGTATGGCTGCGGATGTAGGTACCTTACAAAGAATTCCCAGACTAATACCTGAAGGAGTGGTCAGAGAATTGGCTTATACAGGTAGAAGATTCCTTCCAGAAGAGGCAATGAAACATGGTCTTGTAAATGAGGTATTTGAAACTAAAGAAGAAATGATGGAAAGGGTTATGGAAGTAGCTGCTGAAATTGCGTCAAAAGGCCCTCTTGCTATCGCGGGAACAAAAGAATCACTAAATTATGGAAGAGATCACACTGTGGAAGAGTCATTAAATCATATAGCATTGTGGAATACTGCAGTTGGAATTAGCGACGAAATGTCCGTAGCATTTAAAGCTAAGGCAGAGAATACTGAGCCAGAATTCGAGGATATGCTTCCAAGAAGAAAATACTTAGACGGAGAAGTAGGCGTTTAAACTTTTCTTAAGAAGACGGGCGAATATTCTTTAGAATCCTTTTTACTAAAGCGATAGCCATCAAGATTGAATTCTTGAAGCTCATCAGCTTTTTTTATCTTATTTTGAATAATAAATCTAGCCATCGTTCCCCTAGCCTTCTTGGCGAAGAAACTTATAATTTTATATTCGCCATTTTTAAAATCCTTAAAAATTGGATTGATGACTGGTAAATCTATTTCTTTATTTTTGAGAACTGAAAAATATTCTACAGATGCTAAATTTACAATTGCTTTTGATTTATTATCTTTAGAAATCCGATTGATAGAGGTGCTAATCTTCGATCCCCAAAAATCATATAGATTATCACCCCGTTCAGTTTTAAATTTAGTCCCCATTTCTAATCTGTAAGGATACATAAGATCCAATGGCTTAAGTAAGCCATAGAGTCCTGATAGTATGCATAGATTTTTTTGAGCGTAATTAATTTCTGACTTGGAAAGAGAAAGCGCATCTAAGCCTTGATAAACATCTCCTTTGAAAGCGAAGATAGATTGCCTAGCAGTACCATTTGGTTTGATAGGCTTAGTCCAATTCATATTTCTTTCAAAATTAAGAACAGATAATTTTTCGCTTAACCCCATTAAGGAAGAGAGATCATCCGGACTCTTTTTCTGTAATTCTTTTATGAGAATCTCACTATCAGAAAGATGTGAGGCTACTGAGAAGTCATCAATATTTATATCAGACTCGTAATCTAGCGTCTTTGCAGGAGATACTAATATCAGCATTAACTTAAACCTAAAACTAGTTTTGCCATTATATTTCTTTGTATTTCATTAGAACCAGCATAAATACTAGCCTTTCTATAATTAAAATATCTAGGTGCTGCAGTATTTGCAAATCTGCTGCCTATGGCGGGTTCATTATTTCCGATCTCAGGACCAGGATTATGAAATGGCAATCCGTAGTAACCAACCAGTTCTACTGCCAGTTCTGTTATGGCCTGGCCTATCTCAGTCCCTCTAGTCTTTAAGAGAGATGACTCAGGACCAACATTCTGACCTGCTGATAAACTTCCTAAAATCCTTAACTCAGTTGCTTCCATTGCATTAATTTGGACTTCTAATTTAGCAATTTCTTCCATGAAACTTTGTTCATCTGACAACTTGTTACCATTGACATCTTCTAACTCCGCTTTTACCTTCAGCTGTTGAAGCTGTTGGTAAAGCTCTGAGGAATAGCCATTACCTCTCTCAAACTCCAATAAATACTTTGCGTAAGTCCAGCCCTTGCCCTCCTCACCAATTAAGTTTTCTTTGGGTACTTTGACATCTTCAAAAAATACAGTATTGACTTCGTGATGCCCTATTGGGGTATTGTCTAAAGTATTAATAGGTTGGACTTCGATTCCTTCAGAATGCATATCAATGAGTAAAAAAGAAATCCCTTTCTGCCTAATATCTTCCTGACTTGTTCTAACAAGACAAAAAATCATATCGGCATGTTGCGCCATTGTTGTCCAAGTTTTGGCTCCATTCACAAGGTAGTGATCCCCTTTATCTTCAGCTTTTGTTTTAAGTGAAGCAAGATCCGAACCAGATCCTGGTTCAGAATAACCCTGACACCACCACACTTTTGAAGAAAGAATATCGGGAAGATATTTTGCCTTCTGTTCATCAGTACCAAAAGCCATGATAACGGGGGCAACCATTGAAATGCCAAAAGCAGTAAAGCCAGGGGCTCTTGCTGCCGCCATCTCTTTACTAAACAAATATTTTTGTGAGGCAGTAAAAGAAGCACCACCATATTCTTTAGGCCAATTTACACCAGCCCAACCTTTAGAATAAAGCGCTTGTTGCCATTTAACATGTTCTTCTTTAGTAACATGGCCATTAGGAGAGTTCATGAGTCTATCTTTCATATCTTCAGGATAATTTTCCGTTATCCAGTCTCTTACTTCCTTTTGAAAGTTTAATTCTTCTTGTGTAAATTGTAAGTTCATAAATACCTCCCCTCAATTATAATTGAATTTCTCGTTAACAAAAATAGATTTACCTTGGAAGGCGTTAGTAGATACTTAGATAGATTCTCAGAATTAACTGGAAAGATTTGCTCATGGTTCGTTGCAATAATGGTTCTTATAACTTGTCTCGTGGTTATTATGAGATATGGCATGGATATGGGTTCTGTTTTCTTGCAAGATGTAGTTCTGTATCTTCATGGTAGTTTATTCCTTCTGGGTGCTGCATTTGCCCTAAAAAGAGGAGCTCATGTCAGGGTAGACATCTTTTATAGAAATTTTAATGAGTCTAAAAAAGCTCTTGTAGATTTACTTGGTAATGTCATTTTTCTCCAACCGGTATGTTGGACAATACTTTTTTATTCATGGGGTTACGTGGAATTTTCATGGAGAATTATGGAGGTTTCACCCGAGCCAGACGGTCTACCCTTTGTTTACATACAAAAATCTTTGCTAATAGCAGTTGCTGTTCTACTCTCGCTTCAAAGTCTTTCCGAAATCTTAAAATCATATCTAGTTATTAAGCACCATGGTTGAATTCATACCACTGTTAATGTTTGGTGTAATTTGCTTAGTCTTACTAGCAGGCTTTCCTGTAGCCTTTTCATTAGCAGGAACTGCACTTATTTTTGCTGGATTAGGTGTAATCACAGGAACCTTTGAAAGCGCTTTCTTAGGAGCAATTCCAAATAGGCTTTATGGAGATATGACAAATATGACTCTTGTCGCTGTTCCTTTATTTGTTTTCATGGGTGTTCTGCTAGAAAAATCAAATCTAGCTCAAGACTTACTAAGTAATATGGCGGAGGTTATTGGTGGTTTTAGGGGTAGCCTAGCTATATCTGTCATATTCGTTGGAGCCTTAATTGCAGCAAGCACAGGAATAGTTGGTGCCACAGTCATAGCAATGGGATTGATTTCTTTGCCTATCATGTTGTCTAGAAACTATGACCCTAGTCTTTCTGCAGGAACTATCTGCGCGACTGGGACTTTAGGTCAAATTATTCCGCCTTCAATAGCATTGGTGATATTAGGAGATGTTCTTTCTGCTGCTTATCAACAATCTCAGCTGAGTATTGGTAATTTCTCCGCAAGAACTGTTTCAGTGGGTGATCTATTTATGGGGGCAATTATTCCCGGCCTAATTTTGGTTTTTTGCTACGCATTTTATGTAATCATTAGAGCTTATCTTTCGCCTAAAATGGCTCCGTCTCAAGTAGTAACTATAGTCTCTGGAAAGTGGAAAATATTACTGACATCTTTACTTCCTCCATTTATCCTAATAACTTCTGTATTAGGATCTATTCTTTTGGGTATTGCTACCCCAACAGAAGCGGCTGGTGTTGGAGCTCTCGGAGCTATTTTACTAGCTGTGAGCAAAAGTAGTCTAACTAGGGCAAACCTCACTGAAGCTGTTGAAACAACAACAGAAATTACTGCGATGGTTTTTATGATACTTTTAGGGTCGTCAATTTTCTCATTGGTGTTTAGAGGATTTGGAGGAGATGACCTCATAACCGGTATCTTTACAGAATTACCTGGAGGAGCGTTTGGAGCCGTCTTGGTAGTTATGGTGATAATTTTCTTACTAGGTTTCATATTAGATTTTATTCAAATTACACTAGTCGTGGTTCCTATTGTTGGACCGGCATTATTAATGTTGGGAGTCGATCCCATTTGGTTGGGTATAATGATTGCCATAAATCTTCAAACATCTTTTTTGACTCCTCCATTCGGTTTTGCTTTATTTTATTTAAGAGGTGTAGCACCAGATACCCTTGCAACGAAGGCTATATATAAAGGGGTTATCCCTTTTATTCTTATTCAGCTGGGAGTTTTGATAGCTCTAGCTATTTTTCCAGAGTTGGTGACTGCACTACCACAAGCAGTTTACGGAAATTAGTTTTCAAATGAGATGGGCTATTCTATCGGCCCTATAGGATGAACGTACCATTGGTCCAGAAGCAACTTCTAAAAAGCCAATTTCTATTGCAAGTTTTTTAAAATATTCAAATTCATCCGGTGTATACCACTTTTCAACTGGTAAGTGATTTATAGTAGGTCGCATATATTGACCGAGAGTGAGCACATCTACTCCTACTCTTTTGATATCTTCAAAAGCTACCAAGATCTCTTCTTCAGTCTCACCAAGTCCAAACATTAAACTTGTTTTTGTAATAATTTTTGGAGAGTTCTGCTTTGCATGATTCAAAACTTTTAAGGTTTGATCATATCCAGCTCTCGGATCTCTTACACGTTCAGTCAATCTTCTTACTGTTTCAAGGTTTTGAGCAAATACTTCTAAATTTGAGTCTAAAAGTATTTCTAAAGATTTCGTATCTCCAAGGAAATCAGGAACTAATGCTTCGATAATTACTTTTGGAGCTTTTTCTTTAATGGCTCGAATGGTATCAGAAAAATGTCCTGCACCTCCATCGCTCAAATCGTCTCTGTTGACAGAAGTTAAAACGGCGTATTTTAAACCCATATTAGCAATTGAGTTAGCAACTTTCATTGGCTCGTCTTCATCTAACTTACCCTTAGGGTTACCAGTATCAACTGAACAAAATTTGCAGGCACGAGTACAAACAGAACCTAGCAACATAAAGGTTGCTGTGCCATGACTCCAACATTCCTGAATGTTTGGGCACATCGCCTCTTCACAGACAGTATGAAGCTTCTTATCGGTGACAATACTCTTTAGCTCTCTGAACTTTCTTGAGTTTTGTGATTTTACTCTCAGCCATGTAGGCTTTCTTTCAATCGGAATAAACTTATTTGAATTGGGTTTTATGCCATTCTTTACAGCAACTACGCCATTTTCTTTAATAGTTTTAGTAGGTATTAAGTTTTCCATCATGCAGCCTCAGAATCATACTCTCTTAGTATGTTCACCAAGTCTTGTTTAATTGTTTTAATTGATACGGGCGACAGATCTTTAAGTTGCGTTACTTCTAGGGAGTCAAATCCACATGTAGCTATTCCTTCAAAAGGCTTTAGGTCCATATCTACATTAAGACTTATACCATGGTAACAATGGCCTTTTTTTATTTTTAGACCTATTGAAGCTATTTTTTTTTCTTGAACATAGATACCTGGAGCAGAAATTTTTCTTTTTGCATCTACTCCGTATTTACTTAAGAGATCAATCATTATATTTTCAAGCTCACAAATTAATTTTTTAGGACCCCAACCCAACCTTCTTAAATTTAAGAGGAAGTAGATCATCAGCTGTCCTGGTCCGTGATAAGTTACCTGACCACCTCTATCTGTTCTCACTACTGGAATATTATTAGTTTGAATTATATTTTTTTCTTCAGCTGCATGTCCTAGAGTATAAACAGGATAATGCTCCGCAAACCATAACTCATCTGGTTCATTTCCCGACTTTTGATTTACTGTGTCCTGCATTCGCTTCCAAGTATCTTGATACTTTTCCAAACCTAAATCTCTAAATTCTAAATTCTTCAATCCAATTCTCTTGTATCTATGTATGCCTTCTCAGAAATCCTATGATAATTGATTACTTGTTCTTTGAACTCGTTATAAGATTTATAAACCTTCTGCGCCATTGGATCATCTTTAATAAAATCTTCCATAACTTCATCAGTTATTTTCTTCAATTCTATGAGGACATTATCTGGTAACTTTCTAAGAGCAACATCATGCTTCTCAACAAGTTCTGTAAGAGCCTTATTATTTCTTGCAGTGTATTCGTCGAGCATCTCTTGATTAGCTGATTTAGCAGCATATTTAATTATTGCCTTTAAATCGTCTGGTAGAGACTCATAGGCTTCTTTATTTATAATAATTTCCATCGTTGAGCCAGGTTCATGCCATCCAGGGTAGTAGTAATAATCAGCGACTTGATGAAAGCCGAAGGTCAAGTCATTATATGGTCCAACCCACTCTGCAGCATCAACCACGCCTTGTTGCAAAGAAAGAAATATTTCATTACCCGGCAGGGTTACCGTTTCTGCACCTGCTCTAGTGAATACTTCACCGGCTAAACCTGGTATCCTCATTTTAAGTCCCTTTAGATCGCTCAAAGAATTAATTTCTTTTTTGAACCAACCAGCCATCTGCACTCCAGAATTACCTCCTGCCAATGGTATTATATTAAAAGGTTCATAAGCTTCTTCCCAAAGCTGCATACCTCCTCCATAGTGAAGCCATCCGTTCATTTCTTGAGCAGTGAGTCCAAAGGGTACTGCGGTAAAAAATTGAGAAGATTTTACTTTTCCAGTCCAATAGTAAGATGCTCCATGTCCAAGCTGGACATTTCCTTGTGAAACGGCGTCAAAAACTCCTAAAGCAGGTACGAATTCTCCAGCTCCGTAAACTTTTATTTGCATCCTTCCGCAAGTCATTTCATTTACATATTTAGAAAAATTTTCTGGCCCCATGCCAAGCCCAGGAAAATTTTTAGGCCAAGTGGTCACCATGGTCCATTTATAATTCTTTGCTCCATTTGAAAAACATCCTTGATCTTCATTGATGGATTCCTCTGTACTCGAGCAAGAAACCAAACCAAAGAAAATCCCTATAGCTAATATTCTTTTCATATTAAGTGCCTTATTTTATATATTTTGCAGTTTAGCGTAAGCAACCATGAGCCATTTAGTTGTACTGGTATCAAAATTAACTTCTACTCTCGCATTGGCCCCTTCGCCTTCGTAATTGAGAATCACACCTTCTCCAAAAGCCTCATGCACAACCCTTTGTCCTAATTTAAAGTTTGTATCCGGAACTTCTCCAGAAACTCTACTTGAACTAGTCTTTGAAGTTCTAGAGACATTGCCACCTGTGCGAACCTCAACGGTTAGCTCATCAGGTATCTCTCTTAAAAACCTTGAAGCAGGATTAAAATTCTCCGAGCCGTATAAATTTCTCATTTCTGCATGAGTCACATATAATTTTTCCATAGACCTAGTCATACCTACATAGCAGAGTCTCCTCTCTTCCTGTAACTGATTTGGGTCTTCTATAGATAATTTATGTGGAAAGAGTCCTTCTTCAAATCCGGTTATGAAAACCAGAGGAAATTCTAGCCCTTTTGCAGAATGCAATGTCATAAGTTGTATCGCTGACTCATGCTCTGAAGCTTGAGTCTCTCCTGCATCAAGGGCGGCATGATCTATGAACATCTTTAAAGCACTCTCCTCCAGTTCATCAAAAGAATCAGGTTCAAAATCTCGGGCAGCACCAACTAACTCCGATAAGTTTTCAACTCTCGTCCTACCTTTTTCACCAGCTTCTTTCTTGTGGTATTCGATAAGCCCACTTCTTTCAATAGCCATATCTACTAAATCTTTGAGTGGTAAATCTCTTGTATCTGACTCAAGAGTATTGAAACTAGACATAAACCCTTGAATTGACTGAGATGCTCTAGCTGCTAACCCTTCGACATCTATTAATTCTTCACAAGCTTTCCAAAGAGATATGTTTTTTTCGGCGGCTTTAGCTCTAATTATATCTATAGTCTTAGCGCCTATACCCCTTGGCGGAATATTGATAACCCTTTCAAATGCTGCGTCATCTTCTCTACCGTATAAGAGTCTTAAGTAACTCATAGCATTCTTGATTTCTGCTCTTTCATAAAATCTCAAACCACCATAAATCTTATAAGGTAAGGATTCTCTTAAAATTGCCTCTTCAAGTACCCTCGATTGTGCATTGGACCTGTAAAGGATAGCAACTTCATCAAGACTTCTCCCTTGGTTTACCCAATTCTGTATGCTGCCGACAACATACCTTGCTTCATCATCTTCGTTGTAAGCTGAATATATAGAAATTGGTTCTCCTTCTTTCTGATCAGTCCAAAGTTCCTTTCCCATTCTTCCTTGATTATTCTTAATGACTGCATTTGCAGCATTCAAAATAACTGAGGTAGATCTATAGTTTTGCTCTAGTCTAATTATTTCAGTATTTTTGTAATCAGTTGTAAATCTATTAATGTTTTCACTTTTTGCACCTCTCCAACCATAAATTGATTGGTCATCATCTCCTACAGACATAAAGCATGCGCCACCATCAGCTAGAAGTCTCAAAAACTGATATTGGACTTCATTAGTATCTTGAAATTCATCTACTAATATATGGCTAAACCTTCTTTGATAGTGTTTCAAGACCTCTTCATTGCTTTTGAGCAATATATAAACTCTAAGCAGCAATTCTCCAAAATCTACTAAACTTTCTCTCTCGCATAGCTCTTCATAAACCTTATATACTTCGGTCATCTTCTCAGCGAAATAGTCATCTGCCACTTCTACATCTTTTGATCTTCTGCATTCATCTTTTTGCTTATTTATGAACCATTGAATCTGTCGTGGAGGCCACTTGGTATCATCCAATCCCATTGACTTAACCACTCTCTTAATTACCCTGTATTGATCCTCTGAGTCCAGAATCGCAAATTCCTTCCTAAGACCAGCTTCTTCCCAATGTGTTCTTAATAATCGATGCGAGATTCCATGAAAAGTTCCGCACCAAAAATTTCCCATCTCTTCTTGAACAATGTCCTCAATTCTCCCACGCATCTCTCTAGAAGCTTTATTGGTAAAAGTGACGGTTAAAATTGAATGTGGATTTATATTTTCAGCTTTGATAAGCCATGCAACTCGGTGGGCAATAACTCTAGTTTTTCCTGAGCCTGCACCTGCAAGAACGAGTAAATTCTTTGATTCGGAGGTTACTGCGTTCCTTTGAGGTTCATTTAAAATTTCGAAGATTTCTGATACATCCACACGCATATTCTAACTAAGAATTGTTTTCCATTCTTGAGTTATTCGGTTTAAATCAGAAAAAAATTGGTTCATTAAAATCTTTTAAAGCAACTATGAATATCATATTCTTTAGGTATCATTAAACTATGAAAAATACAGAAAAATTCTTTGAAACTTATTGTGATTTTGTAACCAAAGTAACCAGTGATCCGAGCTTAAAAATAGAGGACTTAAAAAAGTCTTTAGATAAAATTCAAGATAATTCACCTATCGATACCCCTCGTTTACTTACTGCTGCTCTTGGTCTGGGAAGTGAGACAGGAGAATTTGTAGAAATAGTAAAAAAAATGATTCTACAAGGTAAGCCGGCCGATCAGGATAATATCTTTCACATGAAAAGAGAATTAGGAGATGTGATGTGGTATTGGGTTACAGCTTGTATGGCTTTAGACCTTAATCCAGTGGAAGTGATTTTAGAAAATCAAAAGAAACTTGAGGCGCGATATGGTGAACAGTTCACAATAGACCAAAGTGAAGTGAGAGCGAAAGGAGATCTGTAGCTAGTAGATTCTTGAAACTGCCTTTTTTTCTGCTTGTGTAGGCTCTGCCCTTTTTAAATCCATAGATTTCCAAACATCATCTAAAGCATTCAAAAAATGATCTATATCACTTGCTTCATGTCGGGGGGTGATAGTAACTCTAAATCTTTCATCACCTTTTGGAACAGTAGGATGGAAAACAGGTTGAATATATATTCCATGTTTTTCAATCAAAAGATTAGCCGCACCTTTACATAACCTAGGATCATATAAATGTATTGGGATAATATGACTGTCATTTTCGAGAAAAGGAATTTCAAGATCCCTTAAGCCCGATCTTATTCTATCTGAATTATGCCTAATATTATCCCTAAGATGCTCAGATTGCATTGCAATTTTTATACTAGTAATTGAGGCGGCTGCTATAGATGGGTTCATAGAAGAAGTAAAAATAAATCCAGGTGCAAAGCTTCTTATATAGTCAATGATGTCAGAATTAGCTGCAACATAACCGCCCATTTGACCGAAGGACTTAGACAAAGTGCCGTTGATAATATCTATATCTTCCTCGAGCCCTTTTTCAGCGGTAATACCTCTACCCTCTGGCCCATATAGTCCAACTGAATGAACTTCATCTAAATAAGTTAAAGCATCATACCTTTTAGCAAGTTCAATAATCTTTTGAAGAGGAGATCGGAGACCTTCCATTGAATACAATGATTCAAACACAATTATTTTTGGTGTGTTTGCATTAGCTGTCTTTAAAAGCTCTTCCAAATGCTCGGTATCATTGTGCCTAAAGACATGGCATTCAACATTTGCATTCTTTATACCTTGAATTAAAGAGGCATGATTCAACTCATCAGAGAAAACTTCAACACCTTCTAGATTTTTACAAAGTGTCCAAAGAGTGGACTGATTGGCAGTGTAAGCTGAAGGGAAGAGTAATGCCGCTTCTTTCCTGTGCAAATCTGCTAAGAGTTGTTCGAGGTCAACATGGTAAGTAGATGTTCCGGATATATTTCTTGTTCCACCTGACCCAGTGCCAAGTTCATTTATCACTTGGACGGAAGTTTTGGTAACCTCTGGATGCTGACTAAGATTCAGGTAGTCATTACTGCACCAAACTTCAACTTCTCTTTCATTCCCCTCGAAACGTTCAGTAGCTTTTGGGAAGCTCGTTTTATTTCTATTTATAGCTCTGAATTTACGGTAGAGCCCTTGAGATTTCAATGATATGAGTTCGTCCGAAAAGAATTTTTTATAGTTCATGAATTAATTACTAATAAAAGTTAATATAATTATGGTTGACGCGGACTGCATTGTAATTGAAATCTACTGCGCCAAAGTAATTAAGAATTATTCTCATTTAACCCTATTTTGAAAGTCTTAAAAATTTTATCTAGAAAAAGTCCTCTGGCAAAGATTCAAGCTATGCTTGTAGCTGAACGAATATTAACAGCTTTTCCTAACATTGAAATATTACATCTGCACAAGAAGACTCTCGGTGATGAAGATTTGACTACTCCCTTAAATAAGATGCCTGATATTGGAGTGTTTACAAACGATATAAGGAATGATCTTCTCAACAATGTTGCGGATATTGCTGTGCATTCATGGAAAGATTTGCCAGTAGACCTTGAAGAAGGCACAGAGATAATTGGTACGCTTGAAAGAGCAGATATGAGAGATATGATCTTTTTAAAGAAAGACAGTATCAATAAAAATAACCTCTCAATCCTGAGCTCTTCGCCAAGGAGAGCAAAGAATCTATCCACTTTCTTGCCATCAGCATTACCGTTTGAGTCAAAGATAAAGTTTACAGATGTCAGGGGCAATATTCATACTAGACTAACAAAGTTGATTGAAGGAGATGATGATGGTTTGGTAGTAGCGAAAGCAGCCATTGATAGATTCATGCAAGATAAGAGTGGCAAATTCGAAGATGAAAGAAACTCTCTGCTTGATATGCAAAAAAACCTTAAATGGATGGTATTGCCCTTGTCGCAAAATCCCTGTGCTGCTGCCCAAGGAGCGCTGGCTATCGAAGCTAGACAAGAAGATGAAAGGGTAAAAGAAATTATTTCTACTATCTCAAATAAGGAAATTTTTGATTCAGTAGAGAAAGAAAGAACTTTATTGAAATCTTATGGTGGTGGATGTCATCAAAAGATAGGTGTCAGTCATGAAATCCTTGAAACTACAGAATTATTGACCGTAAAAGGTGAGACTGAAGATGGAGAAGAGTTATCCAAAAGGTCACTTCAGAATAACGACATTAACTATTTTAGTTCTATAAATAATTCTAATTATTTTCCGAGCAATAAACAAGAGCAAAAGTTCTTTGAAAGAAAATCGATTGTCGATTCTAAGAAGGCCTTGAAGAATGTCAAAAATAAGGGTATCTATATCAGTAGATCGAATGCAATCGAAGACTCTGGCCTTATAGATGAATCGAATATCATCTGGACAAGTGGTATCGATACTTGGAAGTCGCTAGCAAAAAAAGGGTATTGGGTTAATGGAACCTCGGATAGTCTTGGTGAAAATAATTCTCCTGAAGAAAGTTTGTTCGAAGACATCACATGGCTGAAAGTTACACATAAGGACAATGACGATGGGGAGAAACAAATTTTAGCAACTTACGAATTGAAGGCTCGTGATATATCCGAAAGACTTTTGGAGTGTGATTACTTTTATTGGATGAGTACAAGTTCATTTGAAATTGCCATAAATAAATATCCTGAGCTTAAAAATAGAAAACATGCTTGCGGACTAGGAAAGACTTTCAAATCTATACAAAAGACCGTTCCAGGAGTTACACCCTTTCTAGACTTCGATAGCTGGCTCGAAGCTGTAAACAAAAAGATAAGATAAAATACCGGGTTCGCCTGAGGTATAATGCAGAATTCTTAATTCAATTAGTATGAACGTATCAAGAAAATTCCCTCAATCAAGATTAAGACGAACTAGGTTTACTTCGTCCATAAGGAGTTTAGTGGCAGAGAATAGCCTGTCAGTAAATGACTTAATACAACCTATATTTGTAAAGGAAGATTTAGATGGAGTAGAAAATATAGATTCTTTGCCGGGAATTAGCAGATACGGACTTAATGCTTTAGATGAAGAAATAGAGAAGATACAAAACAATAAAATAAAGGCAGTTGCTATATTTCCCGTCATCAATCCTAATAAAAAAGACGAGACAGGAAGCGACTCATTAAATGAAGATAATTTAGTATGCACTGCCATCAAGCAAATCAAGAAAAACTCTGGACTGGCTGTTATAGCAGATGTTGCTTTAGATCCTTACACCTCACATGGGCATGATGGTGTACTGGATAAGAATGGATATGTTGAAAACGATAAGAGTCTTTCTCTGCTCATAGAACAAGCTCTCACTCTTGCCAAAGCTGGAGCAGATATGGTTGCTCCTTCAGATATGATGGATGGAAGGATATCCAGTATCAGAGATTCTTTAGAATCTAATAACTTTCCTAATACAATCATTCTCTCTTATGCGGCAAAATACAGTTCGAAATTTTATGGTCCATTTAGAGACGCCGTAGGATCCTCCGCAAATCTTGGTGTGGGCAGTAAAGATACCTATCAGATGTCAGTTGCAAATATCGATGAAGCATTGCACGAAGTGAAAATGGATATAGAAGAAGGTGCAGATATAGTGATGGTTAAACCAGGAATGCCTTATCTTGATGTCATCAAGGCAGTTAAAGATGCTTTTAATGTTCCAACGTTTGCTTATCAGGTAAGTGGTGAATACGCCATGCTCAAAGCTGCGATAGAAAATGATTGGTTATCCGATGAAGTAATACTTGAATCCTTATTAAGCTTTAAAAGAGCCGGGGCAGATTGCGTTCTAACCTATGCTGCCAATGAAATAGCAATAAAGTTAAATCAATAGAGACTTGCCTAATAAAAAATTCATAAATGCTATAGAGAGAAAGCCTCAGGCCTGTCCTCCTATATGGCTAATGCGTCAAGCAGGCAGATATCATGCTCACTACCAAAACTTAAAAAAGGATCACACTTTCGAGGAACTCTGTAAAAAACCAAAACTTGCTGCTGAAACTGCTATGGGTCCTATTAACGAATTTGATTTTGACGTTGCAATTCTATTTAGCGATATATTATTTCCCCTTGAAGCGCTCGGTATGGACTTATCTTATGACCCAGGGCCTCAATTTGGCCTTCACTTAAACGAGGATAATGCTGAAAGCTTAATCATTAATCAGAATCCTATAAACTTTATGGAATTTCAAGGTGAAGCAATAGAAAGAACTATCGAGAGACTGCCCAATGAAAAATCATTAATAGGCTTTGTTGGCGGACCTTGGACTTTGATAGCTTATGCATGCAATATCAGTAAAGAGTTAAGAAATATTCATTTGAATAATTTTCAAATAGGACTTCTAGATAATGTGATTCTTCCGCTTCTAAAAGAAAATGTGGAATTGCAATTAAATGCTGGAGCCGAAGTTGTCATGATCTTTGATTCCACTGCTCACCAGCTCGCAGAAGAAGATTTAAATATTTACCTAGGCAAGACTTTTAATATGTTAGTCAAAGAATTTCCTAGTAAGGTTGGCTACTATGCCAAAGACGGGGTTAACTATGAAACTATAATTGCGAATCAACATGAACCTCAAATACACCTAGCTGGAATGGGTATAGACTCAAATGTTGATCTAAGAGATTACTTTAAAAAAACTTCAAATGGATTTGTACAAGGTAATTTTAGTGAGCAGTTCTTAACCCTTCCCCATGATCAATTTTTGCCAAAATTAGATAGTTTCATAGAAAAAATGTCAGTGCTATCACCAGAAGAAAGATCGGGTTGGGTTTGTGGACTAGGCCATGGAGTTCTGAAAACAACGCCTCAGGAAAATGTCAAAGAATTTGTACAAAGAATTAGGGCATCCTTTTAAAGAATGGATATTGAAGAAAAAAAATCCTTAACTTCGTCTTGGTTTAGAGAGCTGAGAGATATGTTCTGTGAAGAATTTGTAGATATAGATGGCGGGAGTTTTGAACGAAAAAATTGGGACCATAAATTTGAAGGGGGCGGAGAGATGAGTCTCATGAAAGGTAAAGTCTTTGAAAAGGTTGGAGTAAATATATCTACGGTATCCGGAAAATTTGACAATGATTTTAAATCTGAAGTCAAGGGTACAGAGGAAGCACCTAACTACTGGGCAAGTGGTATCAGTCTTGTGGCACACATGCAATCGCCCAAAGTACCGGCATTTCACTTTAATACCAGATATATAGTTACTGGAGATTCCTGGTTCGGAGGAGGAGGAGATTTAACTCCAACAATTAAAAAAGAAGACGAAATTGAATTCTTTCATAAGTGTATGAAGGAAGCATGTGATTCTGCTGATCCTGATTATTACGAGAAATATAAAAAGGCCTGTGATGAATATTTTTATCTACCACACAGATCAGAAGCTAGAGGCGAAGGCGGAATATTTATAGATCATTTAAAAACAGAGGATTGGAATAAAGATTTTAACTTCATAAAAGAAGTAGGTGTATCTACCTTAAAAGCGATTACAACAATAATCAGAAATCTTAAGGATGAGGAATGGACGGAACAGGAAAAAGAGCAGCAACTTATCAAAAGAGGTCGTTATGTTGAGTTTAATTTGCTTTGGGATAGAGGAACTGCGTTTGGCATAAAAACTGGGGGCAATTCGGACGCTATATTGATGTCTATGCCGCCTACTGCTAAATGGGATTAGATGAATACTTACTTAATCTTTAAAGCCATTCATATAATCTCCGTAATTACTTGGATGGCTGCCCTATTTTATCTTCCAAGACTATTTGTATATCACTCCACCAAGGAAATAGGCTCAGACGCTTCTGAAACCTTTAAAGTGATGGAGTCTAAGTTATTAAAAATCATTGCGAATCCATCTCTCATTCTGGTTTGGATCTCAGGCCTAGCCCTTCTGAGCTACAAAGGTTTAGAAATTTGGCTGGTTCTAAAAATGTTTCTTGTCATGGGAATGACTCTTTTTCACTTTTATCTTAATTTTCTCAGGGTAAGTTTTGAGGCCGATTCCAACACAAAATCGGAAAAGTTTTTTAGGGTTATAAATGAAATACCGACGATACTGTTACTGATAATAGTAATACTGGTTGTCTTTCAACCCAGATTTTAAAACTGTACAACCTCTCCAGGCGCTAAACTCGAAAGAATCCTACAGATAAACCTAGTTCTTTAAGGGATTGCTTCTAATGATTATAGATTATTAGCCGAAAGAAATTTGCGTTATCTCGATAAAACTGTATCTATTGCACTAATTTGATCCTGGTCGAGTTCTCCGAGTGATTCTGCTTCTATGCATTCTAAAAGCTCCTCCCTATTTTTTACACCTAATATTACAGACGACACTTTTTCGTCGCTAAGAGCATATCGGTGTGCAAGAATGGATGGATTTATATTCCATTCGGAAGCTAACTTTCTGAAAGGTTGGGCCTTATCATAATCCTCAAAATCTTTTATATCAAAGCCCGATGGGTGAGGTTCTCTATCCATTTCTAAAGTTAATGCCCCAGCTTGAACCGCTCTAATTCCAAGTATCGGTACTCCAACTTTCTGACTTTCAGTGAGAATTTTTTGAGGATCAAAATCTTGATCAACATATCCTATGGCACCGGCTGAATTCAAGGGATTAACAACACACTGAATAGCTTCAGGTTGAATATCATGATTTAAGACCTCGAGTATTGCTTGAGTTTGACCTAATCCGCCTATACCCCAGCTACCGATCTTTCCTTCATCTTTTAATCTTTCAAAGGCTGGTATAACTGCATTGTAATAACAAGAAAGTGATGTTGTATTAGTCTCTCTATATTCATTAAGTGTGTATAGCTGGAAATCATCTTGTCGTAACTGTGAATGCAGTAAGAAAAGATCAACCCTTTCCATATTGAGATTATCAAGGCTCTTATTGAGAGATGAAATTAAGCGCTCATAAACTTCATCATCTGGCAATGTTCCCAATCTACATTTTGTAGTAATTTTTACATCTCCTAAATCTTTCCCTTTAAAAACTTCACCAACAACTCTCTCGGCCTCTCCTTTTCCGTACATTGGTGCAACATCGAGGTGAGTTATACCCTTTTCAATGGCAAGATTTACTGTCGCAACTGCTTCCTCTCTAGATGTTTCACCCCAGACCTGTCCAAGGCCTCCACCACCTAGGGTTAAAGCGCTTATATTTCCAAATGGCTTAAAACTTCTTTTTTTCATGTAATAATTTAAATTCAAAAATATTATAACGGAACGCTCATTCTGCATATTGAAGAAAACAATTTTTTCATGCTACCATCATGTTTCTATGATTTTAGAAGATGGTCCAAAACATACAAAAGATTTAAATCAAGCTAAGCTAGACTTAGATAAATTTGGTTATTGTTTAATACCAGATGTTCTAAATGATAATGAAATAAGAATTGCTAAAAAACGACTTCTTGAGCAAGCTGAAGCCGAGGAAGAACTAGGTCTTTCTTTTCGAGATGGAGGGGCAGATCAAGAGGTTAAGTTCAAAGAGGGGCGTGTAGACAAAACTTCATTTACTAAGTGCAACGGAGGGGTGAACCAAAGGCTTTGGATGTTAGCGAATAAGGGTGAATGTTTCAGAGAGATGGTTACTCACCATCTAGTAGATGAACTTGTCGGTCATATTTTGGGTAATGATTTTATTTTATCCACTCACTCAGCAAATATTGCCAAACCCGGTGGAGTAAGAATGGGTTTGCATACAGACCAATGGTGGATGCCTCAACCGGTAAGGGCTGGAGAAAGTTATATAAAGCCATCAGAAATAACAAGAAAGGCTGATGTAAATTTTGTTGAGCCTGATGTGTCACTTGGCATATCGCCACCGGTTGTAGCTAATTGCATGTGGATGCTCTCAGATTTCTCTCCAACGAACGGGGCTACCGAGGTAGTTGCAGGATCTCATCTAACCGGGGCGCACCCCAATCAAGAGGACCAAAGTATGTATCCCATAAATCAACCTGAGGCAAAGGCAGGCTCTTTAATGGTTTTTGATGGAAGACTTTGGCATGGTACTGGAGCTAATACTGGCAATACTGACAGACTTGGAGTGTTGACAACTTTCTGCTCGCCTCAGTTTAGACAACAAGAAAATCAAACACTTGGGCTCGATAGAGATCTTTGGGATTCTTGTTCGGAAAAACTAAAGTCCAGACTTGGATTCAAAGTTTGGAATGCATATGGAAGAATTGAAAGCTCTATGGACTATCTTATTGATATTGAACCTGAAAGAATAAAAGAACTAAAACCGACCAAGCAATGAATCTTGAAACACTAGAGTATCCACCCTTAACTGAAGATATCGAAGAAGCCAAAAATCACTTAGATAAATATGGTATGGCTTTGATCGCCAACGTATTGAGCTTTGATGAAATTGATGAGATGGATAAAAGACTCAACGAACAGTTCTTAGGTGAGGAAAAATATAAGGTAGGTTCAAAAATTAGAGGTGATGAGGGATTGGGAGTAGAGTCATCTGATGAAGAAAAAGTAAGTAGATTAGTTTGGAATTTGATAAACAAAGGTGATTGTTTTTTAAAGCTTATAGATCATCCAAAAATACTGCCACTTATTCAACATATAATCGGAGAAAAAGTGTGTCTTTGTTCAATGGGAGCGCACATGAATGGTAGTGGCAATGAGAGAATGGCGCTTCACCAAGATCAATGGCCTTTGGTACCTCATCCTATGGACTTTCCCTTCATGGCGAATGTTATGTACTTAATCTCAGACAATTCTCCAGATAACGGTGGCACCAGACTCATACCTGGATCACATAAATGGCCACTTATAGATTATCGCACTGCAAATGGTGAAGAGATTCAAAAAATGGCTACTTCTCTAACCGCACCGAAAGGCACAGCAATAGTTTGGGAAGGAAGACTATGGCATGGTAATGGTTTAAATAGATCAGGATCCATGAGAAGCAATATCTCGACAGCTTTCTTACAACCCTGGGTGAAACCTCAAGAAAATCATCAATATAGTATCCGAGATGAAGTACTCGGAAAGATAACCGAAAAACAAAAACACATATTAGGCTTTAGTTCTTTTGGAACTCTTGGTGGGCATGATGGATCTAGTGTTTCTCCTTCAGAGTTTGATCCTAAAAAAGAATCTATAGGAATCTTGAAACCATAAACTTAATATGTTGACGGGAGTACTTTTCGGGCTTTCTGTCTTAGTTGTAATAATCCTAATATTTTATTTTTTTCCTTATAGATTTCTTGAAGCAATAGGGCTAGTTCCTTACATCATTTATAAACAGATTTATATATCCAGACTATTAAGGAAGTCTCGTTTCTTTGTGACATCTAGAGGAAATATTGAGTTTATTTTCAAGGGAAGCAATGGCCCTGTCCTTTTACATATTCATGGTTCGCCTGGTGGTTGTGATCAAAATATTGAACCTACGCAGAAATATAGAGTATTAACACCTTCAAGACCTGGATACAGAAGAACAGATATATCTGTGGGTAAAACTCCTGAACAACAGGCTGATAGTTTCAAAGCTTTATTGGATACCTTAAAAATTGATAAAGTTTTTATTATGGGAGTCTCTGGAGGCGGACCTTCCTCAATGCACTTTGCAGCTAAGTATCCTGAAAAAACCTTAGGACTAATATTGTTCGAAGCTGTAAGTTTCTCTCAAGATTTCCTTAAGAAGGATGAGGCATTAATAAATTCTTGGGATTATAAACTTTTTATTCAATTGCTATTTATGTCATCCTTTGGCAATGCCAGATTGGCAAAAATGATGCTTCCTAATGAAAAAAATAGATTAAGGTTACTGGAAAAGAAAGAAAATATTGTTCTTCTTAAGAAGATTATATGGTCAATTTGGCCAATTAGCATAAGAAGACTTGGTATTAAAAATGATTATAAGCAATTTACAAATCTAAATATTCCTTACGATAAAATCTCTTCACCTGTTCTAATCTTACACGGAGACGAGGATATTAATGTAGATATTGAGCATGCAAGACATGCCAATAAAGCCATAAATAATTCTTCTCTATACATTTTAAAAGAGGCTGACCATATGATGCATGCAACTCATTCCAAAGAGATTGAGAAGCAAATTGAGTCTTTCATATCAAATTATTCTTGAAGTGAATTCCTGTCGAGCCTATTTATTGTATCTCTTATAAGAAAAGTAAAGTACAGCGGGCAATATAGCTGCCCCAAAAAATGCTAAAGTTGATGAACCACTTGATAGTGCTGCAGCTCCTAGTCCAGAAAATACTATAGCTACACCTATATTAGATAAAATCATTACATAGACAAATTTCATAAAGGGCATATTAGTTATTCCGGCAGCAAGGGTGCTGAGTTCAGCAAATGCAGGAACAGGTCTAGCAAGAATTAAGCCCATAACATCAATATCTCTAGCCGAATCTTCAGCTTTTTTTAAATCATCGATACCAACTATCTTTTGAGCTAATGGTCTTGCTGCAAATCTCCCTACTATGTAGCCAAAAACAGCCCCTAAATTTAGACCTATCCATACAACAACAGAAGCAAGTGCCCAGCCCAAACTAGCGCCTGCTAAAGTATTTGTTAATCCATTTGGAACAGGGAGAAATACATCAGCAGCTAGAGCAATCATAACTACAATCGAAGTATAGACAGTATTTTCACCTGCCCAAGCTAGTGCTGTTTCTCCATATCTAGAAAATGGTGTTTCCAAAAAGATTGCTGGAATAACAATGGTCGTAAATAAAACTATCATAAATGTAAGCCATTTAAATAATCTGGTCATTAAGCTCTTTCTTGAATCTGTTGTTTTATTGCTGCGTGTTCTTTTTCACCAAACTTAAATTTTTTATATAAAAGAAAAGCTCCTAAACTATAAAAAACTAAAGGTACAAGGCCATAGAGGCTAATCAGAGCAATTTTTACTTCCATCGTCTGAGGTTGATTAGGGATAAAACCAGAAAACTGCAGAACAAAGCCAGTTACAAGAAGCATAATCCCTGTTGCGCTTTTAAATACGAAATTAAGTGCTGCAAAATAAGAACCTTCTTTCCTCTCTCCTGTTAGGTACTCGTCATAATCTATTACATCACCTTTCACAGAAGGTCCAATTGCTCCTCCACAGCCTGCAGCCATACCACCTAAAGCTGCACCAATAAACATAACAATCAACCTATCTGTTATAGAGTCCAAAAAAGGAATAATAAAAATTCCACCGAAAGAGATACCAGTAAAGGCAAGACTAAAAACCCATAATCTTATTTTTCCAAATCTTCTTGATAATGGTATCCAAAGAGGAACAGATAAAGCTGACGGAAGCATGTAAGCAAATATAATTAAAGGCGCCCAAGCAGGAGCTTCAACTATATATTGAGTCACATAAAGGGTGAGTACGCCTATAACTGCCCCACCTAAATTTTCAATAAATAGAACTATTATTAATATTTTCGCATGTGGGTTTATCCATACATCTCTGAATGCCTTAAATGGATTTTTATTTACTCGGTTTTGAAATTCAGGATTTTCTTTAAGTTTTGAGACTGCAAAAAATATCATTAGCGACATTGCACCGATGGCATAAAAAGCGAGACTACCAGCCAATTGTCTAACATCTCCATCAGGATTATTTTCTTCGCTAATCAGCAAACTCATAGAAACTAATGCAAGAATTGATCCCAACGTAAAACCTATATGTCTTACCCCAAATAACCGTGTCCTCTCATGATAATCTTCTGAAAGTTCAGCCCCTAGAGCCATATGAGGTACATTAAGAAGAGTTATTGCGGAATAAAAACTGAGTATTGCTATCATCATCCACAAATCAAGAGACTGACCTTGCATAGATTCAGGTGGCGAAAAGACTGCTAAAAATCCAAACGAAATTGGGATAAAACTTATTAACATCCAGGTCCTTCTTCTGCCAAATTTAAATGTGGTCCTGTCGCTCAAATACCCTGCAATGGGATCTGATACGGCATCCCATATCCTAGATATACTAAAAATGACTCCCATTACAGCTGGAGCAATGAGCAGTACGTCGGTAGAAAATTTCATGACGTATAAGCTCATCAAAAGATACATATAGCCTGCACCCAATCCCGGCATGCCGTAAGCTATAGTTGTTCCTAATGTTACTTTTCTCATTTAAATCTTCTTTAATTCAGATAGTTCTTTAATAAGATTATATGAATGCAGTTTATTAACACTATTATTCATAATTATTTTTGTAATTAAGTTCCTTATCTTTGCCAGTATGGGGTTAGAGATATGATTAAATATCCCCTGAAGTTTTGATCTTTTTTGTATCCATCTACTTCTACTATTTCTCAACCTATCATATTTACGAACTATACTGCTCAAATCTTCTTTGTCCTTTATTAAAGACGCTAAACAGTAAGCATCTTCAATCGCAAGACACCCACCTTGTCCTAGAAAGGGAACCATAGGATGAGCAGCATCTCCTAGAAGCAAGCACTTATCTCGATACAGTTTTTTTGGAAGAGGTCTTTCAAAAATACCCCATTTATATATTTCATAAGACGAATCAAACATTGAAAGTAATTCTTCGTTCCATCCATCAAAGCAATTAAGAAATTCAGATTTATTACCCTTTATTTTCCAAGACTCTTCAGACCAAATTACATTATGTTCAATAGCAATGAAGTTAATAAGATCTCCTCTGCCGGTAGGATAATGCACACAATGACCTCCAGGGCCGTAGTAGACATTGACCTTGTCATTACCTTCGAATTTAGGAAGGTTCTCTATCGAGGTCATGCCTCTCCATGCTACATATTTTGTAAATTGAGGTCTTTGGTCATCGAAATAATGCTCTCTTAAAGAAGACTTAATACCATCGCAAATTAGGATTAGATCATAGGTCTTTTTTTCATGATTAGATATTATGATTTCTCCCATAACAGGATCAATTGACTCAATCTCACTATCGAGGATGATATTTCCACCAAGTTCTTCAAATTTATTTGAGAGCGTTAAAACAAGATCTCTTCTATCTAAAGTTATAAAATTTTTATCAAGTGTCTGGAACTTTATTACCTTAGCTTTTTTATAATCCCGTATGAAGGTACCCAAAGGATAGTGACCCTTAGAAGATAAAACGTCCATAAGATCTAGATCTTGCAGCAACAGAGTAGCATTCTTGGAAAGTGTTATACCGGCTCCAAATGCGTCTATAGATTGCGATCTTTCATAAATTTCAACTTCTAGGCCTATTTTTTTTAATGAATACCCTGCAGTTAGGCCGGATACTCCTGCTCCTATTACTGCAATATTTCTTAACACTAGATAGCCTTAGTCTTGATTTGATTTTTTAGCGCTCGTTCTTTTCTGCGCGTCTTATCATTAACTTGCCCGACTAGTTGTCCGCAAGCAGCCATGATGTCATCACCTCTTGTTGATCTAATGGTCGTAACGTAACCCTCACCTTGGAGATATTTTTGAAACCTTTTCACTCTATTTCCCGAGGGTTTTAGATAATCTGATCCTTCAAAGGCATTAAAAGGAATTAGATTTATTTTGCAGGGCAATTGTCTCAATAATTCTGCCAACTCTTCTGCGTGTGCCATTTCATCATTAATACCATCAATGAGAATATACTCGATTGTTGTTATTCTCTTATCATCGCATGAATCAACATAACGCTTTACTGAATCCAGCAGCTCTTGAATGGGATATTTTTTATTTATAGGAACTAGCTCATTTCTGAGTTTATCATTAGGAGCGTGCAAGGATATTGTAAGAGCGACATCACTTACCTTACTTAAGTCATCAATTTTAGGAACAATACCTGAGGTGCTCAAAGTAACTTTTCTTTTAGATAGACCATAAGCGTGATCATCTGTCATCAAATCCATAGCATTTACAACAGGTTCAAAGTTTAGCAATGGTTCTCCCATTCCCATCATTACCACATTTGTGATATGTCTTGAGTTAGGCTCTCTGGGTAAGCCAAAGGAATTAGCAGCGACCCAAACTTGTCCGATTATTTCATCTAGGTCTAAATTTCTTGAAAAGCCTTGCTTACCAGTAGCACAAAAACTGCAATCTACCGCACACCCTACTTGTGATGAAACACATAAAGTGGCTCTATTCTTCTCAGGTATGAGAACCATTTCAACTAAATCTTTTTCTCCTACTTTAATGACCCACTTTTTGGTTCCATCTTTTGATGATTTTTCATACAAAACTTCAGGAACCTTTACTTCACAAGTTTCTTCTAGTTTTTGACGTAATACTTTTGATAGATCGGTCATCTGAGAGACATCTGAAACTCCTCTTTGATGTATCCATTTAATTATTTGGGTTGCCCTAAACGGCCTTTCCTCAATGGAAACAAAAAAATCCTCTAACTCTTTTCTGCTTAAACCCATAAGGTTAATTTTCTTAGAATGATTTTGTTTCATGTCTCTTTTATAAAGTTAAGTGAGCTTTAGTCTTCCTTACTTATTTCATCAGCTACCCAGCTAATAGACCAATTATGTCCTAATTTATTTCCTTTGTATGTTTCTGGAAGTCTTGTGACCTTGCTTTTTAGAATTTTCACCACTTGAGGGTCATAATCCAAATCGCTAAAGGCGCCATCTAACTCTTTAATAGTTCTCCATTGATGGAGTTCTATGTTGTCTCTTAAATTATTTGGCACCTCATAATTGCAGATGGAAGTGAATATACCCATTCCTGCAAGTGGAGCTGCTATTGAGTGAATTTGTAAGGGGAAATCCATCTCCCAGGTCTCTGCAAATGCTACTACGAGAAGCCCTCCGTAGCTATGACCAAGCAAAATAATTTTATTTAAATTAGGATTATCACTGATTTTTTTCTCAATTAAACTCAGCAAAGAGTTCACTGATGGAGCTGGACAAGCATCGTCATCCCAACGAAAAAAGGCAACCATATTATCATCATTATTTAATGTTTGAAGAGGATAAATCCATTCATAGCCTCGACTATTACTTCCGTGCACTCCAATCAATAAAGTATTTTGATCGACAGTAACCTCCTCTAGATCATGAAGATCAAATGGTAAGGAAATTAAAGATTTACCAGATTCGAATACATCTTTTTCTACTTTGAAGGTATCAAGTGATGGCTGAATAATTTCCCCACAAGATACTAAAATAAGGGTGAAGACTATCGAGATAAGATTTTTAAACATATTCTAAGTTTAATCAATTTTATACTCATCTTGAAAAAAACCCGCCGTTAAGCGGGTTTTTAAATTTAGATGGTCCCTAAAAGGGAAAGAAGGTCATCTCTACTGTTTCAGTTTCTAAATTCATTACAGTCTCGCAATAGTTCATATTGCCATCTGTTACATCATCTAAAGACCAAAACTTCATAATGGCTCCTTCTCTTCTAAAAACACCTTGTCTGGATCCGGCTTGTCTTACTCCGTCGTTAAATCCCACTCCTCTTCCAGAGAAGTAACCCTGATCAGGCAAAGCCGAATTTAAAGTTACATTGTAAGTTAAGAAAACTTTTCCATATCTCCCAGCTTCAGAAGAAACAGTTATAGTTCCACCGCCATCAGTAAGTTCAACTGATGTTATAGTTCCTGAAAGAGTAAATGATTCACCTTTTGGATCATGTGCTAATGCAGATAAAGAAAAAAATCCTGACATGATTATGGCAATGCCATATTTAATAAATTTCATAACATTCTCCTTTTTTTTATGAAAAGATATACTGACAATAACAAAATAATCATTGGAGGAAAAATGATAAAAAAAATCAGTTTAATAATCGCCTTTTTCAGTCTCATATCATGTGGAACAGATATGAGTGTTTCAGAAAAAAATAGTGAGCCTCAAGTCTCACATGATTCTTCTGAGTGGCAAATTTGGGCTTACACTTCAGCAGCTCCCGACTTTATTGGTGATCTTGCTACAGTAATAGGAGCTGATGGAACAGTTTTAAGAGAGGGTTCCAATGGTTGGAGGTGTGAAGCCTTTATGCCTATGCCTGAAGGAGGATTCGTAGATGCTCATTCTGCTGCTCCGGCATGTTCCGATGCAAACGCAGTAGCATGGGCTAATGCCTATAAAGCGGGAACCGTTCCAGATATGGAAGGCGATGGATGGATGTGGATGATTCATGGTGATTTAGGAGTTGATAATTTTACTGTGGGTACAGACGGTCAAAAGGATGCCGGTCATATGCACTTTATAGAATCAGGTCCACACATGATGTTGATGCCAAAAGATCCTGCGTCTTTAGAAGGTCAATCTACAGACTACACTACAGGTGCACCTTATGTGATGTTTGAAGGCTCGCCTTATGCGCACCTAATGATTCCATTGGTCGACTATTATTCTTACCAACCTGAATCATCACCTAAATAATTAAAAAAATATGAGAATTAAATTAATAAAAAGAATCGGTCTTCTGGCCCTAATGACATTTTTACTAACAAATGTAAGTACATTATTTGCCTTGGATGTACAAGGAGATTCATTTGATGCTGAATTCAAAATAACTTCATGGAGTGCAACTAATACGGATAGCACAATTACATCTGAAGGAATAGTCGGAGAAGGTTTTGGAAAGGTGTACCTTACCCATAACTTTAGATCTAGATCTGGTGATAACACTCAGGGAGATTTTGATGGTCAAGTTAGATCCATTAATAATGATGGAGTCATGGTTACGGCTACCCTCCAAGGAATATGGAAAAGAGAAGGTAAAATTGTGAACATGTATACACTTGATACTTTCTCTGACGGAGGAATGATTTATGCTGAAGGAAAAGTAGATCTTGTTGAAGGAACCTTAAAATTTAAGGCGTTCGAATTTTGATACTTCATTCAAACAAAAAAATAGGCCATGAGGCCTATTTTTTTTCCTCTTACCTGGAAGAACTATGTCATATTAAGAATTCCACAAAGTTTATTTCCAGAGGGATCTCTTAAGTAAGCAAGATACATCTTCATTCCCATACCTTCACGTATACCTGGAGGGTCCTCACACGTAGAACCTCCATTATTAATTCCCACTTCATGCCATTCATCTCCCTGGTCTGTACTCTTTACAGAGAAACCTATGGTGCTTCCATTGCCATGAGTTGCAATCTGATCATCAATTGGTTCAGAAATGAGAAAAACATTTCCATCCAAAAAATACATATATCTTTTATGACCAGTTGGATTTACGGAAAGAACTCCTGGTTCTCCGCCTAGAACAGCAAAAGTGCTGTCATAGAATTTTTTAGACTCTTCAATGTCATTAGCTCCTACCATTATGTGACTGTACATCTTTCCCCCTTAATTAGTTGGTATAACTTGTTTTTTATATAGCCTGGTTTCTGCCAGAAGATCACTGTGGTACTCATTCAAACTAATAATTTTTCCATCAGCAAACTTATAAACCATAGCATAATTATTATTATAAGTTCCGTTAATTCCTTGCGCTTTTCCAGAAACCCTTAAAACAACACTATCACTATCTCCAATGGTGTCGACTACCTCAAGAGCTATTCCTTCTGGTATTAGACGTCCTACTTCAGGAATAAACTCATTAAAAAAACTATCTGTGTCTGCTTTTGTACATAAAGAGCATATTCCCATAAACTCGAAAGAAAAATTCTCATGGAGAAGTGATCTTGCTTTATCTGGGTTAGAAAATGCCGTATCTAAAAATTCTTGGGCTTTACCAATATTTTCTTTTCTCTTATTGGTAAGAATATTATCTCTGGTATAGCCAACTCTGGTTGTTTTAAAGTGTTTGAATGGAAACCCGAGAGCTGTTACAGCTTCAAAGGCCTCTTTGGAAATATTACCGTAAATTTCTATTTCAAAACTATCTGCCAATCTGTCATGCGCACCTACATATTCTGGAATATAAGGAGCATTAAGATGAAATAATAAAGCTTCACTATTTTCATAAACTTCACTCCAGGTAAATTTCAATGGGTTCAAAGGGTCTGAATCAAAGTTATGAAACAACATGCCAAGTTCAGCTTCCTGTACCGCATTATCTACGGTATCTGCTATCTCTAAATATTCATTTACCTTTCCAGGTTTAACCTGAATTCTTGCAATAAGAAGAAAAGGATTGTCTCCTTTTACCCCTTCATGATGCATTGGGAAAATCATTGTCAGTGGGGCAATCATACTTATTACCAATAAAAACTTTTTCATTTATTTCTCCTATATAAACGGATGATTGATTCAAACATAATTATTTTTTAAACAAAACAATATTCTTATCTGGAAATTCTAAGGTCCAAGACATGTTAGATGCAATATTCGTGAGAGTTTCTTTAGAGTAAAAGGCTACATGAGTTGGATCTTTGCGATAATACCAAGAGGCAAAATCTATATTTTCATCATAAAAATTAGTCATGACTCCTAACCATCCATCTTTTTTTAGTATTTTATTTAAATCAAAGATTACTTTTGCGGGATCAAAGACATGCTCTAAAACTTCTGTGCAAGATATAAAATCATAGGGTTTTAAAAAAATAGTTTCATTAGGAAAAAAATAAGGATCATATACATCCATAATATAACCTGAATCATTAAACATTTTTGCCAGTGCTGGCCCGGGTCCGCATCCAAAATCCAACCCCTCTTTATGATTAGATAATCTTTCTTTCAGTGGAATGAAGAGCTTTGAAAGGAATTGTATATATTTCTCATCATCAACAAAGTTTTGATGCTGCTCATATCTAATTCGCTCATCTTTGTTTGATAAGTAATTTTTGCTATCCAGGAAAATAAGAGAGCATTTGGGACACTTAAAATATTTTTTTTGATTCTCTCTATAAAATAATTGAGTATCAGAATGATTGCAGAGTATGCATTTCATCAGCTAATTATCTTTATTGAATATGGTCGCATTTAGACTAATCATACTAAAAAAAAGGGAGGCTATTGCCTCCCTTTTTTTCTGTATAAGAATTAAGCAACTCTTTCGACGCCGCGGTAAATTCCTTTACCTGGCTGAGTTGACTTACTTTCTACGATTTTTTGCTGAACGCCTCTGTAAACAGTGTTAGCAGATGTTTCGCTTCCTGCTGCATTGTTTAAAGGAGCAGCTTCAACACCTCTGTATATAGTAGTCATATCGTGCCCTCCAGTTTTCGTATCGATTTCGTACATATATCTTTCGATATACACCCTTCTCAACGCGTTCCTTCGGTAGATATTCGGTCTCGTTCCCTTTCGGTACTTGCTTGCCTTTCTTTGATCAAAGAAAGAGGTTTTCCTATCTTCCTACTTCCGTCTTAACCTGCAGATTAAGATGAACGTGCCTGCATTATAGTATAAATATGATCAATGTGCAAACTTTTTTGGCATCAATGATATCTATATGACTTAGTTTTATTTCTGTATAAACTCCGTCAGGACCTACTTTATAGAACTAAAGAATCTCGCATTTGAGTGAATATATGAATCTGGATTGGGGTGTTTGGACCAAACTTCTTCCCATTCTGGATCAACATCTAAATTAGCAAAAAATGTATCTCTGTCTTCTCTGCTGTTGTACTTTGCAACCCATGTTACATTTGGTTGACCGTTAGGAGATACTATAGGATTAGTGCCTTCCACAATAGCCTCATCTCCCCTACTTACCCAAAAATCTACTATTTCGATTCTTTCCTTTCCATACGGCATGAAGTAATTCTCGGCCCAATATACGTATGCTTCAAAAAACTCTTCTTCAATTGTGTAATCTCTAATCTCGTAGACAGCAGACTTTAAATTGAATGACAAAATTAGTATTACGATTGCAAATGTTTTCATTTTTTTCTCCGGTTATATAAACAAAAGCTAAATTTTATTCTAGCAACAGTTATAGGGTTTCTTCATAAAATCTAAATATTTTATAATCATCATTAAAATAATAAATTAGTGCTTAGAGAAGCACTTAGCTATAAACTTTTTTGGTAAATTATGAAAAAAATACTCCAGAGTTCGGGAATTTTATTGGCTGTGATTTTGATAAGTTCTTGTTTGTACCTCATGAACTTATATTCGCAGAAACCTATTTCGATAGATCACTATTTAGCAAAAGATTTAATTGAGAAAATTACAGACTCGCCGGAATATATGACTAATCTTGGTGTTTTTGATAATTTTGGTTTCATCTTCAGACATAATGAAAGGCTATCGGTACAAACCTCCGAAAAAAGAAGTAAGGATTATGAACATAACCTTAAACGCATAAAGGTTTTGCAAGGTTTTGACAAAAGTAAACTTAGCAAAAGTCAAAAGATAACTCAAAAGATAGCTATATTTGACACCCAAAATGATATTGAAGCATATGAGCGCTTTAAATATCACTCGTATCCATTCAATCAAATAAGTGGGAATCACTTGAACTTAGTCGAGTTTATGACTGACACACATCCTATGAAGAGTTTAAATGATGCACGTAACTATATAGATAGGGTTGAAATGTTTGATGAAGTTCTTTATGAAAATCTTAGCTGGTTAGAAGCACAAAAAGAGCAAGAAATTTTTCTTCCTAGATTTGTTATGGACCATGTAATTGCTCAGCTTGAGGAGCTGATTAGCTACGAAGACTCAAACAACCCCCTAATGCAAATATTTATAAAAAAAATTGACGAATTGGGAGTAGTTGCAGGAGAAAGAACTGAACTTATAAATGAATTAAGTGGAGCTATCAAAGATAATGTTAAGCCGGGCTATCAATCGATTCTCAATTTTATGGTTGAGAACTACAAAAATGCAAATCCATATCATGGTGTCTGGTCCTTACCTGATGGTGATGATTTCTATGCTCTCAGACTGAGAACTTATACAACAACCGACTACTCGGCAGCTGAAATTCATGAAATTGGTTTGCAAGAAGTTGAAAGGATTGGAAATAGAATGAAAGAAATTTTCATAGAGCTTGGTTATGAAGTTAATAAGCCAATCGGAGAGATGATGAGTGATCTTAATGAAAATCCAGAATTTTTATATGACGACACGCCGGATAGAAAAGAGATAGTTATTAAAGATTATAATCAGATGGTTAAAGAGGCAGAGCAGGATGTAAGGCCGTACTTTTCCGATTTTCCGGAAAGCCCGGTAGAAGTAAAGGCAGTGCCCGAATATTCAGAAAAGACGGCAGCAGGGGGTTATTATCAGTCACCTAGTTTGGATGGCTCGCGACCTGGAGTGTTCTACGCGAATTTATATGACATAAAGCAAACGCCAAAATTTGGAATGAGGACATTAACATTTCACGAGGCCGTGCCGGGACATCACTTCCAAATAGCTTTGAATTTAGAAAATGATGAACTAACTTTATATAGACGTCTTGGCTACAGAACTTCAGCTTATACTGAAGGTTGGGCTCTTTATGCAGAACAATTAGGAGTTGAAGTGGGGATGACTAAAAGTCTCTATGATGAATTGGGAGTTCTACAAAGTGAAATGTTTAGAGCTAATAGATTGGTAGTAGATACTGGCTTACATTACAAAAAATGGACTAGGGAAAAAGCTATGGAGTATATGAAAAAAGTAACCGGTATGTCTGATACTGAGGTGAGGGTTGAGATTGAAAGATATATTGTTTGGCCTGGACAAGCTACCAGTTACAAGATGGGCATGATAAAAATCTTAGAGTTAAGAGATAAGGCCATGAAAGAACTGGGTGCAAAATTTGATCTTAGAAAATTTCATTCAATAGTTTTAGATCAAGGCATAGTCCCTTTATTTATCTTAGATGATTTAATAGATGAATGGATAAATGAAGAGAAAACTAGCAATTAGCTTTTAATTCAAAAAAAATCTGAGCCGCTTTAGGCTTATTTGGTATTTGGCAGATAAAACTACTTAAATTAATGTTTAGCTTAGTGGCAAGAACCACATTCAAGTTTTCGGCAAAGTTTATAATTTTTATAATGCGCAAAAACTATTATCGATGCTCCGATAGTAGTAAATAATTTCTCTCCGAACTCACCCCAAAGAACTGTGCCAATAGTTATGGCGAAGACTAAAGCAATAATCCCGATCAGTCCTATAACAAAAAAGCTAAATTTTGAATGATTTCTCATTCCTCTAACGAGTGCATAAAGACTTACTGGTATTGCAAGTAATAATAGCAGGTAATGTATCAATTCGTTGTTATATGAAAGAGTTACGTAACCTGAAAACATAACTAATAATGTAGGTACCAACAAACAATGAGCCAAACAAACTAGTGATAGGCTAATTGCTGTTTTATCTGAATATTCTTGTGTAACTTTCATTATGTCTTGAAGGCGTTGCACTTTAAATTATTAAATCTAATAATACAAATTAAAATTTATTAAATCTTTACTAAACAAGGTTGCTATCAATAAGAACAGCTATTAGTAATGCAGGTTCAGTACCGTTATTTACCCAAGCATGATTTGTGCCTCTTTGGACAACAACATCATGTGGTTGAAGAGCCACCTCCTCTTCATCTAAAATCAGAGTGACATTCCCCTTCAGGAGAATAATATAATCAATGGTATGGGTTTCGTGCATTGCTGCATTTCGTGAGGTATCAACCCTATGATGAGCTGCTCCCATTTTTTCAAAAGCCTCTGCAGTAGCCGCCTCAATCACGTCCTGAGGAACTCCTTCTGGAATTGGATTAATTTGAAAATATCTGAATTTTGTTCCTTCTTTGACTGGCGAAAGAACAATATCTATGTCTGCTCTATCTTTATCTGACTTGGTTTCGAATCCCGATCCATCTGTATTCCAGATTTCAAATAATCCTCCTGCATCCTCACCTATCGATCTGGCAGGAGGTCCGTCTATTGAAATGATAGATTTGCCATTTTCATTGTGGCCAGTAATTATTCTTCTCATTGTATTCTCCCTTATATATTTATTGACTATGTTCTAAAAGAAACTGAATGGAGTCTTGCATTGATGATTTCCTTGCTTGCCAATTACAACCCAAGTGAGCCCCAATCTTTGCTTTGTCTTTGAATAATTTTGTTCTTTCATGTGGCTCATTAATCATAGTTTTTTTTCCTTCTACATCCAGATGATAGTGTGTGCCATCTTTTCCAATAATTGTATGTCTTTTCCCAACTGCTATTGCATTGGGAACGAATACTAATGGATCTACAGAATCAAAGGAATGATGGCTATCTTCATAAGTAATTATCTTACTGTTCCCTCCATTCTCATTAATGGCGGGAGATAATTCTTCTATAAGGATAGATGGAGTGTAATCATCATCTTTACCAATCAAAGTTAAGATGGGTGCATTACTCCAACGCATTTCTTCTGGCCACATAAAGGCACCAGGATAAAATGCTAAATGCCCTGCGAATCTTTCACCTGCTGGTGCCAATTTTTCAGCCAAAGGCTCCCAGGCTGAATAAATGGCCGTGCTTCCGCCAAGACTCCATCCAACTATGTAAATTCGATTAGGATCTATATCAGGATGATCGGACAAAAGTTTCAGCGCATTAAAGCAATCAACCAGAACTGTAGCTAAAGTTACTTTCATTTGGTCTTCCACAATAGATACGACACCTCTAGCATCAAAACTATTTACTCGAAATATGGCAAAGCCATTATTGAGAAAATTTACTGAGTGCTCATGGTGATGTCCTCTCCAGCCCATACTGCCATGCATACATATAACAAGAGGATATTTTTTTTTCTTTTGCTCAGGAAAGATAAGAGACCCGAAAATCTGTTGTTCCTCAGCAGGCCTAGAATTCAAAATATGAAAGAATTCAAATGGATTAGATGACTTGTAAGCAATTACACCTTCATCACCTGATTGAAATCTATGCATCTCAAGTCGTCTATTTGTTTCTTAAAACGTTCTCCGCACTCTTTTGTAAGTTTCAATTTTTACTTTTCTGGGAATAAAGTACTAGGATCAAACATAGTTTTAATTTCAAGTACATTTCCACTTGGATCTTCAATGAAAAAAGTTTCTTGTTCTCTAGAATCTCCCTCAAATCTCAAGTAAGGTTTATCTAAATAGTCATATTTTTCTATATCGTTAATGCGCGATTTTAATTTATCAAAATCTTCCCTGCCAAGGTGCACCCCGAAATGAGGCACGCACACGTCGCCCATGTCTACATGATGTCTCTCTCTTGGAAGGGCTTCATTGGCTTCATGCAAAGTTAACTCATTACCCCAAAAGTTTATGTCTTGCCATTTTCCTTCTTCGTAATTTCCTGCTTTGCAACCCAGAAAGTCACAATAAAACCTTTTTGATTCTTCTATACTACCTACTGGAATGGCGAGATGAAATCGATTTGACATATATGTTTACTCCTATGACTATTATTTCAGAATCAGTTTTATTATATATAAAGATTTAATAATTACCTCTCATCCATGTTTTTTGATCAAATTTATTGCCCATTTCTTAACATTTGGATTTTTTTCAATATCCAGAATGAATTCTTGGCCAAATCCTCTGTAAAAAACTGTGGATTCTTCCTCATTCTCCCACTTCATTCTATTTAAAAAAAGGTCTTTTGAATCCTTAA
Source organism: uncultured SAR86 cluster bacterium (assembly GCA_902537425.1). Taxonomy (GTDB): domain Bacteria; phylum Pseudomonadota; class Gammaproteobacteria; order Magnimaribacterales; family Magnimaribacteraceae; genus Magnimaribacter. The sequence goes on from CACBBD010000001.1 coordinate 258,491, forward strand.
AATATTTGGAGGGTAACTTCCATCTAGATCTGGTTTTATTTTCTTCAGTCAGAATTAAATCTGTATGAGTATATCTAAATAATCCATGGCCTCGGTCAAAAATTTTTCTTTTATTAAGTTCCAATCGTTTCTTAGCTATGTAAATTGTATTATTAGAAAACCTGGAGGTGTCTCCATATCCATGAGGGTGTTGAATATTATTCTCACGAAGATAACTTTTAATTTTTTTTGACCCTTCTATGATTTTATCTATTTGCAACCAGCCAAATAAATGATGCAAATCTCTGCCATCTGCAGAGAAATTTTTAAACCATCCAAAAAATAAAAACACATCTCCAGGACCTACATGATTATTCTTTAATTCAGTCTGAGATGAGCTGGCTTGTCCAAAAATACCTATTCTTTCGTTGAGCAACGGATCATAATGACAATAATCCGTATCCTTCACTTTAGCCGAGACCTCTTTCAATAAATCAGAACCTGATATGCCATTAAAATCCAGGTCTTTATATTTTTTTGGTGAACAATGATTTTGGGGGATAGGTATTGAAAAAAAGCTTCCATCATTAAATATAGGTGAAGCACTACCACCCGCTTTTGAGTCAAAACCCTTTCTACTTAATATTAATCTCCTCAACTATCCTTTATTTATAGTTAACCAAAGCCAATAGAACAGAAACCAGAATATATAATCAACATTCCATCATCAATCGTACTTAGTCTCCCTTCTACACCCATATCTCCTCCAACGAGATAAACTGTTCCTTTGTCGGTTTCGCCTGCTCTAAAAATTTCCTGTGTATCCAGATTGGCCAAAAGTGAGTTTTCCATTGGTAGTGATAAACCATCACCAAATATGTCCCATATATCTTCATAGCCAGCAGTACCAATCCAGGCACCAGAAGAAGTAGAGTAAGCCTCACCTGACATAAAATTACAACTTACGGTTGCTGCCTTGATGTTGGGCGATAAAAATAAAGCTAAGAAGATTAATTTGATTAAATAATTTTTCATACAAGTCTCCTAGTGTGATGCAATTTTAAGGATAGAGATTAGCACTAATAATTAACTGCGTCATTTTATGAAAAAATTGTAAAAAACTAATTCTTCAGTCAATGACAAATTATCATTATTTCATCGAAATAACTTTATTACTTGGGGTGAACTAATCCACAGTGACTGATTAGTTTTAAGAAGTGATTTAATTCTTTATTTTCCAGTTGAAATATTTATTGGAATTATAGCCATCTTTAATTTCCAATAATCTCCTCTTTTTATTAAAGTTAAATTTGTATCCGTTGATATAAGTTCAATATCTTGATTGTTAAATCTAGTGAAATTAGTTTTATATATTGCAAAATCTTTTTGTGAAACTAATGGATCTGTGGAATTGATTTTTGAATATGACCAACCTTCTTTTTTTAAGTTTTCATAATTAACAATTTCACTGTAACTTTTTGCAACTATTATTTCATCGCCAACAAAATAAGTAATTGGTAAATCCCATAGCTCATTAATTTTATTTATATCCATCTCATTGAAATGATAGAAAAAATCTTCGATCACTTTCTCAGGGTTGTTGTTTGAGTCTTTTGCAAATAACAAAGAAGAAAATAAAAATAAAGTTACTAAAATGTTTCTCATAAAAATCACTTTTTAAAATTACTCCACTGTAACAGGGTATCTGTAGCAAGGTTTCTCATGGATTTAATAGGTCTATGAGAGAATTATTTTCATCCACGATCCTGTGTCGTATGTCTTTTTGTTTTACCATCTGCTTCATTACACGGAAAGCATCTGCTTCATTTGTTTTGGTTTGATAGTGTTGCCAGTTACCCCACCTGTCTTGCCACTGTATTTTATATTTCATTGTTATCCAAATAATATGTGATGAAAAAATCTTCCTGGCATCAAAGTAAATGCACCAGCAATCAAAAGTGCCCCAACATAAACACCAATCATCGAATACATATGTGAGTATTTGTATCTTTCTATTTTTGTTTTTTTATATTTCTTTATGTTCCAAATTGAATAAATCAGAGAAACCAAAGTGAAGGGTATCAAAAGATGAATCCATGAATATTGTCCAGGGTTAATTGTTTGAATAAATATTGCTGTCAAAGAAACTATTATTAAAAAAGTTACCCAGATTCGTCCGAGCATTTTATGTTGCTTTGTGCCCTTTTTAGTTAGGAAGATGTAAAGACCAAGAGGAACTGCAAGTAATGCTAACGTTGCATGAACATAAATTATCTGCATATTTTATATTTTAATTCTCTGTTCAAACTTACTCCACCGTGACTGATTAGATTTGAACAGTGATTTGATTTTTTATCCATAATTGTCCGAAAAATATTTTTCTCTATCTTCTTTATTCATGCCAACTGTTTCGTTCATAAAATTGTTTCTATCTTCTCTAGATTTAAAGACCCATATACAAACAGTGTCCTGTGAGTGATAGATTGCTTTTAGTTCATCATCTATTTCACAGATTTCTTTAGGGATTTCTGTCTTAATACAAATCACGATTCAAATCTACTCAACGGTAACAAATTAGATTTGAGTGCAGAATTAAGAGTATAGTTTTTTCTGAACCCTTTGTGAAACTTCAAATAAAATTCAATATCTTTATAGTTCATAAAAAATCAACATATCATGCAATGATCGATAAGAATTTTGCCCTCTTCTTCCTTAAAAATTGCTTGATTGATCAATTCGTCGTTGCTTGAAGAAGTTTTTTGTTTCCAAACAATTCCAACTGAGTCGCTTCTTCGAAATAAACACACAAACTCTCTTTTAGTCCAAAAAATATTTGGTTCAATTGATAACTGTCTTTTGAGTTCTTCAGGTGTAACTATGGACTTCATTCTATCTGTGAAATCCTTTGTATGCTTTTTATGGTCACCCTCATTGGAACCCTCCAAACAACTATCCATAATCGGTTCTACTATACTAAGAATTTCATCTTCACTAAGATTGGGGAGTTTCAATTCTGCACTCAAGATTATTCAACCGTAACGGAGTAAGGTGAACCGATCTTTCTCATACCCACTATCTTAGCAGTATTTGAAAGGGTTTGAGTTTGCTTGCATGAATTACTCATTTTTACTTTAGATACCTTCTACTATTTCACAAATTAACACTAGTTGAGGTTTTTCTCCTATCCTTTAAATCCAATCCAAAACTTTTCTACATAATTGTTTTCAATTGATAGTCTAAGTTCTTCCGTGAATTTATTATGTATTCCTTTCTTCTCAGTGATTTTTAGCAAATTTATATTTCTAGTCTTTAAATTTTCTATCATCTTTTTGTTTGGTAGTCTGTTACTTTTAGAACTATTTTCTTCAGGCAAAACATACACTAAATTCCATAAATCATCTGAATACATATAGGACCAAGGAATAACATGATCTATAGAAGGTGTTCCTAAAATTTTTTTTCCGGTTAAAAAACACTTTCTCTTAGGATTTTCTTCATCTATAAATTTACGAAATTTATTTAGATTTCCACGTTTTGGAAATTGATCTCTATCAACTCCTTTAATTTTTTTTGATATTCTGGGTGACCCATCCATAGTTTCTAGTTCTTGTGTCCAACGATAGTTAATTGAGTTATATAAAATCTCTGAATAGGTTTTTAAAACCTCTGGATTAGATATTTCAATTTCTCTATTACTTAGGTCATAGTCATAAATTTTATTTACCTTTCCTCCAAGATTTAAAAATCTTTTACATACATCCTTCTTTAAAACTGAACTAATTTTTGTAACTGGAATATCTATTTTGCTCTCAACCCTAAGAAATGTTTCTTTTTTAAAACCCCTTGAGGATTGGTATTCTCTAATGGAATTTTCAACAATTTGTATGATCTCTGGTTTTTTGTTTCTGTTGTGACTTTGATTGAGATTAAAAAAAATACACTGATTCCAATAATACTTAAAGATTAATCTAGATAACTGATCAAAATGAACTTTCTTTTTGGGTGTTTTTTCACAAAATTCAACGATAGACCTTATCCAAGACATTTTGTAAGTGTTATCCATAGATCCATAATTTATGAGATCTAACGTTTTTTTAAGATACGGATCCATTAATATTTTTGTTTATGAGGAATTACTCCTCTAACTCCGCCACTTGGGTCTTCAACGTCATTTTTGTACCTTGGAATTAGATGAATATGAACATGGTCTATTGTTTGACCACTTTCTTGTCCACAGTTGATTCCGATATTGTATCCCTGTGGTTCAAATTTTTTATCTAAGTAGTCTTTAGTTTGAAAAATTAATTCATTTAATCCTCTGACCTCTTCTTCAGTGGAATCAAAATAGTTTGGGTAAACTCTTTTTGGAATAATTAGAGAGTGTCCTTCACTTACTGGGAAATTATCAAAAATTACAAATCCAATAGAGTTCTCAAAAATACGTTTTCTGTTATCTAAAAATGGACTTCTGAAATCTTTTGGGTCACTCATAAAAATATTCTGCCACAACTCCTAATAAATATCCTGTGAATACACATAAGAGATCGCAACAAGTCATATCAACACCTTATGACTTCCACTAACACGAAAAAATAGGTGAGAATTTAAGGGTAGTTTTTACCAGGGTTAAGTTTTAGTGATTTTTGAAACCCCCGCAGAATGAGGTGTTAAAACGAAAGTTGGGTTGAACTTACTCCACCGTCACTGACTTAGCGAGGTTTCGCGGCTGATCAATGTCAGTACCTTTAAGGATGGCAACATGATAAGCAAGAAGCTGTAATGGTATCGAGTAAATTAGAGGAGCAATCAACTCTGGGACTTCAGGCAGTTCAATAAACTTAGTTATTGATTCATCTTCCTGATGAGCTGCAGAGTGTCCAAATACATATAGCTTTCCTCCTCGCGCTCTAACTTCTTCTAAGTTTGATTGAAGCTTTGCAAGCAGATCATCATTAGGAGCAACCGCGACGACAGGCATTTCTGAATCAACAAGAGCCAATGGTCCATGTTTTAATTCTCCTGCAGGATATGCTTCTGCATGAATATAGGAAATTTCTTTAAGCTTTAGTGCACCTTCCATAGCTACGGGGTAATGAATGCCTCTACCCAAAAAGAGAGCATGTTCCTTTTGATCAAAATCTTCTGCCATTTCAATAATTTGATCTTCAAGCAACATTACCGAATCTAAAGAATCAGGTAGTGCTCTAAGTGAATTATTTATGGTATTTTCTGCAGCCGAGGATAGACCATGATGCCTTCCGAGAATTAAAGTTAACATCAATAAGCCAACGAGCTGAGTGGTAAAGGCTTTTGTTGAAGCAACACCTATTTCAGGGCCTGCTTTGGTTAAAAATACTAAATCAGATTCTCTCGCTAGAGAACTTGAAGGGACATTGCATATTCCTAGTCGAGCTAGGTAGCCTGAATCTTTAGCGGCACTTAAACATGCCAGTGTATCTGCTGTTTCACCAGACTGAGAAATGGTTATAAACAGGGTATTGGGTGCCACTACTTTATTTCTATATCTAAATTCACTTGCCACTTCTACGCTGCAGGGCAAACCGGCAAGACCTTCTAGCCAGTATTTAGCTACTGTTCCGGCATGGAAGCTAGTTCCACAAGCCACTATCTGAACGGCCTCAACATTTTTAAAAATATCAGGTGCACTAGGCCCAAATATTTCTTCTTGAACACCTGAATCAGTCAATTGTCCTTCTAATAAGCCTTTAATTTTTGATGGCTGCTCATTAATTTCTTTTAGCATGAAGTGCCTATATTCACCTTTATCTACCGTCTCTCCTAAAGACTTGGCAACTACAACAGGTCTTTCAACTTCAGTATCATCCAGATCCCAGTAGCGAATTCCTTTAGATGTGATTTCAGCAAGATCGCCGTCTTCAAGAAATACAAATTTCTCTGCAAAGTCCGCTAAAGCAAGTTGATCGGAAGCTATAAAATTTTCTCCGTGCCCCATACCGATAACCAAAGGGCTACCTTTTCTGGCTGAAGCCAAAATTCCAGGTTCGTTCTCACAAACTGCACCTATTGCATAAGCCCCTCTGAGATCCTTCACTGCCGCCTTCAAGGCATCGATTAAAGTTACTTTATTCTCGCTCATTTTTGCATGAATCAGATGAGCAATAACTTCTGTGTCTGTTTCTGACTCAAAAACATAACCTAAAGCTTTAAGTGTGGTTCTAATTTCTTGATGATTTTCAATAATGCCGTTATGAATAACAAAAATATTATTATTTGAATGGTGCGGGTGAGCATTTGTCTCTGTTGGCAGGCCATGGGTTGCCCATCTGGTGTGGGCAATACCCGTATTACCATTCACAGGATTTTGATCAATTGAATTTTGCAGTTCAGCTACCTTACCAGTGCTTTTAAATACCTTTATTTGTTCTGTTTCATCAAAAATGGCAAGGCCAGCTGAGTCATATCCTCTATATTCCTGACGCAAAAGCCCTATCAGTAGTTTATCTACTGAGGGTTTACTGGAAGCTACTCCGATTATTCCACACATAATTTATTTCTTCTTATTCAGATTAACTTGTTTGCCTCTTGCAACAGCAAGTTTACCCTTTGGAACGTCCTTAGTTATAACTGATCCGGCTCCAGTGTAAGCGTTTTCTCCAAGAACCAAGGGCGCAACAAGTGAGCTATTAGAGCCTATAAATGTCCCATCTGCAATTATGGTTTTATGTTTATTTTTTCCATCATAGTTACAGGTTATAGTCCCAGCACCTACATTTACTTTAGTGCCTAGTCTTGCATCACCTAAATAAGTAAGGTGTTTGGCCTTAGAGTTTTTGCCAATATTACTTCTATTAGACTCAACAAAATTACCAAGTTCGGCTCCTTCTGTTAGCTCGCTACCTCCTCTTATTCTTGCAAAAGGCCCAATCTTGCAGTTTTTTCCAATTACACTGTCTTCCAATACAGTATTTGCATAAACAATAGTGTTGTCTTTGATACTGCAGTTAGAAATGTAGCAATTAGGTCCTATGTGAACATTCTTTCCCAAGACATTGTTGCCCTCAAAAACATTATTGATATCTACAAAAGAGTTTTGTCCTATCTTGATATCTCCCCTGATGTCTATCCTTGAAGTGTCGGCAATAGTCACCCCGCTTTTAAGCAAATCTTCAGCTAATTTCTTCTGATAAGCTCTTTCAAGCTCATGCAACTCCTTTTTGTCATTAGCGCCACCAACTTCATAAGGGTCGCATAAAGTAGCCACAACATCTACTGAATGATTGTTGGCAATTTCAACCAGATCAGTCAGATAATATTCTTTCGCTGCGTTGTTGTTTTTGATTTTAGAAATAAACTGTTGAAGCAGGCTGGCTTTGATCGCTAAGATGCCAGAATTAACTTCTCTTATTTCTTTTTGCGCTGATGACGCATCTTTGTGCTCTATAATTTTTTGAACACTTTTCTTAGAGCTGCGAATAATTCTGCCATAACCTGTGGGGTCGTCTTTTATGAAGGTCAACATGGAAAGTTTTCCTCTTGATGCTGATTTTATAAGCTTGTTTAGTGTATTCTTTTTTACTAAAGGGACATCGCCGTAAAGGACTACAGCTACAGAATTCTTTTTAATAATAGGTAGTGCTTGCTTAACTGCATGAGCTGTTCCTAACTGATTTTTTTGTTTTACAAAGCGAAGTTTTTTTTGAGAAACGAGATCTCTTTCAACCTCGTTAGATTTATAACCAACCACAATTGAAGTCTTAGAACTAGGAAATGAATCGACAGTATCGATTAGGTGCTGGATCATCGGTTTGCCTGCCAAACTTGCAAGCACCTTGGGAGAATCTCCTCCCATCCTTGTGCCTTTACCGGCAGCTAAAATTATAAAATCTATATTCATTGGAACAATGGCGCATTCGCCCCAAGTGGTTTATCTTATTTAACTACTTCTTACGCAGTTTCTGCAAGGCCTTTAACCTGGCAGCTGCCTCAGCTAGTTGAGCTGATGCCATGGAATAATCCATCTCTGATTTTTGATCTTCTAGTTCTCTTTCTGCTAATTCTTTTGCTCTTTCAGCAGCTGCTGAGTCTATATCATCAGCCCTCTCTGCAACATCTGTTAGTAGAGTTATCTCTCCAGGCTGGACTTCTAGAAATCCACCTGAAGCAAAAAATATCTCTTCCTCACCGCCTTCCAATACGAGCTTGACCGGACCGGGCTTAAGATTTGTAAGAAGCGGAGCATGTCTGGGAGTAATAGCAATTTCTCCAGCACCACCTTCTGCACTCAATAGCTCAACCGGTCCAGAAAAAAGCTCTCCTTCTGGACTAACTATATTGCACTGGATAGTTGACATAGATTAAGCGGCTTCAGTTTTAGCCTTTTCTACAACCTCATCAATATTTCCGGTCATATAGAAAGCTTGCTCGGGTATATCGTCGTAATCTCCATTAACAATTCCTTTAAATCCTCTGATAGTTTCACTTAGTGGTACGTATTTACCTGGAGCATTGGTGAATACTTCTGCCACAAAGAAAGGTTGAGAAAGGAATCTCTCTATTTTCCTAGCTCTGGCAACGACTAATTTGTCATCTTCAGACAACTCATCCATTCCTAGAATGGCAATGATGTCTTTTAATTCTTTATATCTATTCAGCTGTTGCTTTACAGCGTTGGCAACATCATAGTGCTCTTGACCTACGATTGCCGGCTCAAGCTGTCTGCTGTTTGAATCCAAGGGGTCGACAGCAGGATAGATGCCTAAAGAAGCAATTTGACGAGATAAAACTACGTTCGCATCTAAGTGAGCGAACGTTGTAGCTGGTGAAGGGTCTGTTAAATCGTCTGCAGGAACATATACCGCCTGAACAGATGTGATTGATCCTGTTTTAGTGGATGCAATTCTTTCTTGAAGAACACCCATTTCTTCTGCAAGTGTAGGCTGATAACCAACTGCAGATGGCATCCTGCCCAATAAAGCTGAACATTCTGTTCCAGCCAAGGTGTATCGATAGATATTGTCTACAAATAAAAGAACATCACGCCCTTCATCTCTAAAGTTTTCTGCCATTGTAAGTCCTGAAAGAGCAACCCTTAATCTGTTTCCAGGAGGTTCATTCATCTGTCCGTAAACAAGGGCTACTTTGTCCAAAACACCACCTTCAATCATCTCGTGGTACATATCATTTCCTTCACGGGTTCTCTCGCCCACACCGGCGAAAACCGAATATCCACTATGCTCGTATGCAATATTTCTTATTAACTCTTGAATATTTACCGTTTTCCCCACTCCGGCGCCGCCAAATAAACCAACCTTTCCGCCCTTAGCGAAAGGACAAATTAAATCAATTACCTTAATGCCCGTCTCTAAAAGTTCCGTTGTCTCTGCCTGATCCTCATATGAAGGTGGATTTCTATGTATCGGCATTGCTGATTTTGCATCTACAGGACCCTTTTCATCTATTGGCTCGCCCAGAACATTCATAATCCTTCCAAGTGTTGCCTCTCCAACAGGAACAGATATTGGATTTTCAGTATTGGTAACTGACACACCTCTTTTAAGCCCTTCTGAAGCACCCATTGCAATTGTTCTGACAACACCGTCACCCAACTGCTGTTGCACTTCTAAAACAAGCCCAGTTTCATCAACAGTTAGTGCGTCATAGATTTTAGGTAAGTTTTCCTTTGGAAACTCGACGTCAATTACCGCTCCAATTATTTGTATTACTGTTCCATTACTCATATTTATTTCCAGTATTAAATTGCCTCGGCACCTGCAACTATCTCAGATATTTCCTGAGTAATTGCTGCCTGCCTGGCATTGTTATAAACAAGTTGCAGTTCCTCTATGAGAGATCCTGCATTATCGGTAGCACTTTTCATTGCCACCATCTTTGCGGCCTGTTCGCACGCAATATTTTCTATTACAGACTGATAAAGAAGAGACTCTATATATCTCTCCATTAAGCCGTCCAACAAAAGTCTTGAGTCATCGGGCTCGTAAATATAATCCCACCTGGGGGCTTCTTTGTTAGAGCCCTCATCTTCTTCATCCTCTAATTTGCTTAGAGGTAGAAGTTGAGTTATTTCTGGCTCTTGGGTCATTGTGTTTACAAAGCTATTGCTAGCCAAATAGACCCTGTCTATTTCACCCTCAGAAAAGGCATCTAATAAAATTTTCATAGAACCGACCAGCTGCTCAATAGAGGGGTCATCCCCTAGCTTCTCTGTGGCAGAAATTACATTTCCTCCGAATGACCTAAAGAAAGATTGAGCTTTAGTTCCAATCAGAGAATATGAAATTTCCTTTCCAGAAGAGGCTTGTTCAGAAGCAAAGCGAGTTACATCTCTAAGTAGATTGGCATTGAGCCCACCACAGAGACCTTTGTCAGAGCTAACAACTATAATGGCGATCTTCTTTACTTCCCTCTCTTCCATGTACTTAGGCTTATACTCTGGTTGTCCTTTAGCAAGGTGACTAATCACACCCAGCATACGATCTCTGTAAGGGCGGCCTTTAAGCATCTTGTCTTGAGTCTTTTTCATTTTGCTAACAGCGACCTTCTCCATTGCGCTGGTAATCTTTTGAGTATTACCTATGCTGGCGATCTGTACTTTTATTTCTTTACTGTTAGCCATTTATGCCTACCAAGTTTGTGTTTCCATGAAATTGTCTAAGGCTTCTTTGAAGGCATTTTGGATATCGTCTCCGTATTCTCCGGTCTCTGACACCTTATCCATCAGATCTTTATGCTCGGAATTCATATAGGCTATCAAGCTCTTTTCAAAGTCTTTGATTTTTTCGACCTCAACCTGCCTTAGATACCCTTCATTAGCCGTGTAAAGCATAAGGCCCATTTCAGCTACAGACATTGGCGAAAACTGATCTTGTTTCGTCAGTTCTGTAACTCTCACACCATGCTCTAATTGCTCTTTGGATGCCTCATCAAGATCTGAAGCAAATTGGGCAAAAGCCTCTAACTCTCTATATTGAGCGAGAGCTGTTTTAATTCCTCCACCGAGCTTTTTAATTATTGGAACCTGCGCAGCGCCACCTACCCTTGAAACTGAAATACCAGGGTCCATGGCTGGCTTTAATCCTGAACTAAATAAAGACGACTCGAGGAAAATTTGTCCATCGGTTATAGAAATTACGTTCGTAGGAACAAACGCTGAAACGTCTCCAGCCTGAGTTTCGATAATTGGTAGAGCAGTCAACGAACCGGTTTTTCCCTTCACCTCACCATTTGTGTAGTTTTCGACATATTCTTCATTAACCCTTGCAGCCCTTTCTAGTAATCTTGAGTGAAGGTAGAAAACGTCACCGGGATAAGCCTCCCTCCCGGGCGGTCTTCTTAGCAGAAGAGACATCTGTCTATATGCAACGGCTTGTTTAGAAAGGTCATCGTAGATAATTAGAGCATCCTCCCCCCTATCTCTGAAATACTCGCCCATGGAACACGCTGCAAAAGGGGCAATATATTGCATTGGTGCTGGGTCAGCCGCCGCAGCCACTACAACAATTGTGTTTTCCATTGCGCCATACTGCTCAAGAGTTCTAACAACTTGGGCAATTGAAGATTGCTTTTGACCTATTGCTACATATATACATTTAACGCCAGTGTCTTTTTGATTGATTATTGCATCTATGGCAATAGCTGTTTTACCGGTCTGTCTGTCTCCAATGATCAATTCACGCTGACCCCTTCCAATAGGAACCATGCTGTCAACGGCCTTTATGCCCAGTTGCACCGGTTGATCTACAGACTTTCTTGAAATAACTCCGGGAGCGACTTTCTCTACTGGGGCGGTTTGATCTGTTTGCACTTCGCCTTTACCATCAATTGGGTTGCCTAGTGCGTCAACAACCCTGCCCATAAGAGCCTCTCCAACGGGGACCTCTAAAATTCTTCCAGTACACTTAGCAGAGCCGCCTTCTGCCAATAACTTGTAATCTCCTAAGATAACAGCCCCAACAGAGTCTACTTCTAAATTAAGCGCCATTCCCATGACGCCATGTTCAAACTCTATAAGCTCACCATTCATGACTTCGCCAAGGCCGTGTATTCTCGCAATACCGTCTGCAAGGAAAACGATTGTGCCTTCATTGCTAGGAGTGGAGGCGGTATCAAGGGCATCAATTTTCTGTTTGATGACCTGACTAATTTCTGATGGGTTTAATTCTTCCATTTTTTTTATTTGATTTGATTTCTTAATTTTTCAAGCTTTCCTTTAACGCTGTAATCTGTAACTTCGTCACCGCATTTGATAGAAAAACCACCTATTAAACTTTTGTCTATTACTTGTTCCACTGTTAATGAATCTCCATATTTTCCTTTTAGAGAGTCTGTAACTTTCTTTAATTGCTCGTCTGTTAACTCAAAAGCAGACGTAATCAAAACCTCGCTAGAGCCTTTTGTTCCCGATAACAACTTTCTGTATTCTTTGGAGATGTGCGGAAGAAGTGAAATTCTTTTAGACTCACCTAACACTTTAATGAAGTTGCTGGTTTTGCTTTCAATTTGGCCTTCAAACAAAGAGAGGAACATTTCAGTCTTCTCCTTATAAGCAAGCTTGGGAGAATCTATCAACTGTTGTACTTCAGGTGTCTCTAGAGCTAGCTCAAGCTGACCAAGGTCCTTTTCCCATCCTTCAGAATGGTCGTAGATCGCTTGGGCGTATGGTCTTGCTATGGTCTCGAAATTCAAAGTTATAACTCCTGAGCTATTTGATCGATAATTTGTGAGTTTTTATCTTTATCAATCTCTGAGCCTAGTATTTTTTCAGCCCCTGCAATTGAAAGGGCCGCTACTTCAGACCTTAATTCTTCCTTGGTTCTTTTTGCGGCTTGATCTAAGTCGCTTTGAGCAGAGACTTTTATCCTTTCAGCTTCTTCGTGTGCAGTAGATTTTGCATCCTCCACCAGCTGATTTGCTCGAGCATTTGCCTGATTAACTAAATCAGCAGCCTCTTTCTTGGCCTCTTCTAAAATTTCAGCTTTTTTCTGATGAGCTTCATCAAGCTCTCGCTTTCCTCGGCTTGCAGCTTCTAAACCATCGGATATTTCTTTTTCTCTCTCTTCAAGAGCTTCAAGAATATAAGGCCAGACGTATTGCATGGTGAACCACACAAAAAATACAAAGGCTAAAAGCTGTCCGAATAATGTGGCATTAAAATTCATTTACAAAACTCCGGGCATATTTTTATGTGAATAAGAATAAAAGACCGATCGCAAGTGAGACGATGGGTATCGCATCTACTAAACCCATACCAATTAACAGCTGTGTAAAAAGGTATGGTTGAAGTTCAGGCTGTCTTGCGATTCCTTCTAGATATTTTGCAGTAATTAGACCAACACCGATTCCGACACCGATGGCGCCCCCTCCTGTTAGTAGGGCTCCTGCGACCCTTCTTATAGCTTCTGCTTCTTCCATTTTATTCTCCTTAGATAAAAAAATTAATGATGCTCGTGTGCCTGTTGTAGGTATACGAGGGTTAAAACCATAAATAAAAATGCTTGTAATATAACAACCAAAATATGAAATACCGCCCAAATGAAGTTGAGCGCCAGCCCTGCAACACCTGCAAGAACTCCTGTGATTGAACTAAAGAAACCACCAAAGAATAATGCTATTAATATAAAGATCATTTCTCCGGCAAAAAGGTTTCCGTATAACCTTAAGCCCAGGGCTAGTTGCTTCGCATAAAATCCAGGTATTTCGAATATAACGTTTATCGGTGCCATCCACTTACCATAGGGCTGGAAAGTCAGTTCCGCCAAGAAGCCACCGAGCCCTTTGTTTTTTATACTGTAATAATGAATCAAGATTAGGACGCCCAGCGCCATGCCCATCGGTGCGTTGATATCTGCTACAGGCAAAACCTTGAAGTAATGAATTACTCCGCCCTCAGCATTGGGCGCGGTAAACCCGTTTGCTATCCACGGAACGAGGTCAATCGGAATCAGGTCCATTAGGTTCATTAAGAAAACCCATACAAAGATGGTCAGCGCCAGAGGTCCCATTAGGGGATTTTTATCGGCAGTAAAATTATCTTGAACTTGGTCTCTTACTAAAGTAACTAGGTATTCCACCGCATTTTGGATTCGGCCTGGTTTGGAGGAGCTGGCGTTTTTCGCGACTCTTCTCATAAAAAATATCATTCCCATGCCCAAGAGAACTGACATAAACAAAGTGTCTACCTGAAAAGCCCAAAAACCCATTTCGTTGATGTTGCAACTTGCCTCAGTGCCTGCAACCTGGCTTTTTCCATGAACTTCGGCAAAACTCCACGTTCCATCAGGACATTTACCATACGTTAAGTTGGTAAGGTGGTGTTCTATATAATCTGTTGAGTTAAGTTCTTTACTAGCCATCGGGATTTCATTAGGCGCCGCAATTATAGTTACGGAAGGGCTTTAGTGAAAGAAGAATTTGTTACTTTTTTAAGATTTTAATTTATCTAACACACCTTCTAGAGTATCAAGATTTTTGTAGCTTACTATTATTTTGCCGCAGCCCCTCTTACTGTGTTTTATTTCTACAGGCGAACCGAGTGTTTCAGATAGTTCTTTTTCAAGCGACACTATATTGGGGTCTCGCTGGGTTTTTGATTTAACACTCTTGTTTTTATTGCCAGACAGGCCTCCAACAATGGCTTCACACTCTCTTACTGAAAGTGATTCTGATACTACTCTCTTTGCACATTGAAGCTGAGCGTCTTCAGTTAGTGTTAAAAGTGCTCTAGCGTGGCCCATTTCAATTTTTCCCTCTTCTAATAAGGATTGAACTTCGGGACTAAGGGACAGAAGCCTCAAGAGGTTGGTTACTGTTGAACGAGATTTTCCAACGGCGGCCCCAAGCTCTTCTTGTGAGAGATTAAACTCTCCTTGAAGCCTCAAAAGGCCCTTGGCCTGGTCAAGGGCGTTAAGATCCTCTCTTTGAAGGTTTTCTATTAAGGCAATTTTGGCAGTTTCATCGTTATTAAGATCTCTTATGATGGCTGGTACGGAACTAATACCGGCGAGTTGAGCCGCTCTCCATCTTCTCTCACCAACCACTATCTCAAACCTTCCTGAGGCCAACCTCCTTACAACCAGCGGTTGAAGAATTCCTTGTTCTTTTATGCTTTGAGACAGCTCCTCAAGAGTAGACTTATGCATTTTTGTTCTGGGTTGATATTGCCCAGGAGCAAGATCGTCTAAGGGAATCTGGGTAACCGAAACTCCGTCTGACTTGGGTCTGTCTCCCAAAAGAGAGTCCAGTCCGGTGCCTAAACTAGATTTGTCTTTGTTCATGAGCGTTATCGCTATACTGTTCTTCCATCTTACCAATCAACTCTCCAGCTAAGGCAAGATAAGCCAAAGAGCCTTTGGCGTTAGGCTCATAAGATAGAACGGACTTACCAAAACTAGGGGCTTCTGCTAATTTTATATTTCTAGGAATGACTGTTGAGTACAGTTCGCTGGAAAAATGTTTTTGTAACTCTCCTGTTACCTGTTGGCCGAGCTTATTACGAGGGTCAAACATGGTTCTTACAACAGCTTTCAATTGGAGGTTGTGGCCGGTGCTATCATTTAATTGTCCTACAGTCTCTAAAAGTCCGGCCAAGCCTTCAAGGGCGAAGTATTCACATTGCATAGGAACAAGTAAATCTTTGGCTGCCCGCAAACCGTTTAGGGTTAATAAATTTAAAGAGGGTGGGCAGTCGATAATTATGTAGTCGTACTTTTCATTGATCTCGGTTAAATAGTTTAAAAGGGCCCTTTCTTGGTCCCCGCCTCCCCTTAAGAAAGATTCTGCAGCTATAAGCTCCGGACCTGATGGCATAATGTCATAGCCCAGCTCTGTACCAAAAACAACCTCCCCTTGTGTTCCCATTAAGGCCGCAGCTGACCCTTTGGTTTGATCACACTTTTTTATACCAGATCCGGTGGTTGCATTTGCCTGCGGATCCAAGTCTACCAACAGGACGGCTCTTTTCATTGCACTCAGAGATGCTGCCAGGTTTACTGCAGTGGTTGTCTTGCCAACACCTCCTTTCTGGTTTGCTATAACTAATGTATTAACCATTGTTTTGTTCTGCTTCTATTGTAACCAAGATACGCGTCTTGTCTTTCGCTTTTGAAGGAAATTTGTCAATTTTTTTTAAAACATATCCAGGCGGTATTCTTTCCTGGTCAAATTGCTCTTGGGTCTTCATGAGTTTGAGCTCTACTCCTCTTTTTTGGAGCAAAGGGGCTGTTAAGCTAATGATAAACTCTGTAGAGCCTACTGCTCTGCAGACTATGTCAAATGATTCGGGAAAAGTTTTTGTTTTTGTTTTTTCTATCCTTTGGTTGATGACGCTTGTGTTTTTTAAGCCCAAACGAGAGGTTGTGTGTAATAAAAATGATGATTTCTTGGTGTTGCTTTCTATTAAATAAAATTCTTTATTGGGGTTGGTGATGGCAAGCGGGATGCCCGGAAGCCCGCCTCCGCTGCCTAGGTCAACTATGGTTTTTTTTAACAAGGGGGCAATGATCAAAGAATCTGATATATGATCATCGATTTTTTGGGCTTGTTTTTTGGAGATTAGGTTGTGGGTTTTGTTCCAGGCAACCAGGTGAGCTTTATATTCTGCCAGCAGGTTTGTTTGGTCCTTAACCAACAGCCCGTCTTTCCTTTTTCAAGTAGATCATTAGTAAAGAGATTGCTGCAGGAGTGACGCCTGGCAATCTTGAGGCTCGGGCCAGGCTCCCTGGTCTTGCTTCAGATAGTTTTTGTTTTGCTTCATTAGATAGCCCAACCACTTTCTCGTAATCTATGTGTTCTGGGATTGGGGTGTTTTCGTTTTTTTGCAGTCTCTCTATGTCGATTTTTTGTCTTTTTATGTACCCCTCATATTTAACAGAAGCTTCTATTTCGTCTACTGCGTTCGGGGCTAGAATTATTTCCCCCTGTGGCAAGTGTGAATGAAGAACTTTGGGGCGTTTTAACATTTCGAAAAGGCTAATATTCTTTGAAATATCCTCACCTGTTTGTTTTTTTATTTTTTTGGCTGCGGGCGAGTTTGGTTTAAGTTTGTCTTTTTTTAATCTGAGCATTTCCTTAGTTGTAGCGTTTTTTTTGTCTTGATATTTTTGCCACAATAAATCGGATACTATTCCTAGCTTTCTGCCCTTTTCAGTTAAGCGCATGTCTGCATTATCTTCTCTAAGTATCAGTCTATATTCAGCTCTGCTTGTAAACATTCTATAAGGCTCTTTTGTGCCAAGGCTTACCAAATCGTCTATCAAAACCCCTATATAGGCTTCGTCTCTTTGTAGTTCGAATGCTTCTTGATTGGTTACTAAAAGTGATGCGTTTATTCCTGCCATTATGCCTTGAGCTGCTGCTTCTTCGTATCCTGTGGTTCCATTAATTTGTCCTGCGAAAAATAAACCTGAAATTGCCTTTGTTTCTAATGAGTGTTTTAATCCTGTGGGGTCAAAGAAATCGTACTCTATTGCATATCCTGGTCTTACTATTTTTGCGTTTTCAAAGCCTCTGATAGATTTTATGAGCTCTTTTTGAGCCTTCAAAGGCAGGCTTGTCGAAATGCCGTTTGGATAAATTAGGTCTGAATTGAGTCCTTCCGGCTCAGCGAATATCTGATGAGAGTCTCTTTCTGCAAACCTCATAACTTTATCTTCAATTGAGGGGCAATACCTTGGTCCTACACCCTCGATCACACCTGAATACATGGGTGATTTATCAAGGTGATTTAATATAACCTGGTGTGTTTTTGGGTTGGTGCGTGTCATGTAGCAATTTAGCTGTGCAGGTCTTTCGCTTGCTTGAGAAGTATAAGAAAGAAGTGGTGTTGGAGTGTCTCCTGGTTGCGGTGAAAGAAGAGACCAATCTATGGAGTGCTTATCAAGTCTGGGTGGTGTTCCTGTTTTCAATCTGCCAACTTTTAAATTGAGACCTCTAAGTTTTTGAGCCAGTTTATCACTAGAAGGATCTCCGGTTCGTCCGCCCGAAGATTGCTCCAGACCAGTATGCATTACCCCTCCAAGAAAAGTTCCTGTTGTTAAAATTACTGAATTGGAAAATATTTTCTCCCCTCTTTCGGTTAATACTGACTGAATGGCTGAGTTCTTAATATCCAGATCGACAACTGAGCCTTCTTTAATTTTGAGGTTAGGAGATGAAGACAGAAATTTTTGTATTGCAGTCTTGTAAAGCTCTCTATCAGTTTGCACTCTAGTAGCCCTTACGGCCTGCCCTTTTGCAGAATTAAGGACTCGGTAGTGAATACCTGCCTTGTCAGTAGCTTTAGCCATCAAACCACCCAGGGCATCAACTTCCTTTGCCAGATGACTTTTGCCAATGCCTCCGATTGCAGGATTACACGACATCTCACCTATCTTTGATTTATCATGTGTAATAAGTAGGGTTTTTACACCGAATCTTGAACATGCTTCTGCGGCTTCAACTCCCGCGTGCCCCCCACCAATAACTATAACATCGTACTTATCCACAGTTAAAAAAATTAAATTAGTTTTATTTGAATTCTATAGTTTATATTATTTTGTTATTATTAAGGACCTTCACGCCTGTGGAAAACTGGCACAACCCCTGCATTTTATTGAAATTACAAGGACATAAAAGCTGTATAAAACCAAAATATAATTTCTTTATCGATTTGTATATTCAGTTAATAAAAAAAAATAGACACAAAATAAAAATATTTTTCAACAGCGTTTTAACAGTTACTTACCTATACAAAACTCCGAAAAAATTTCACCCAGAAGGTCGTCCGCACTCATAGGCCTTAAGATATCACCAAGAGCCGAATGAGCAGACCTCAAACTCTCTGCAACCAACTCTAACGCCTGTCCTTCACCCAAAGAAATTATGGCCTCTTCTAAAAAAAGACCCCCACTTCTTAAAGAAATTTCATGTCTTTGTCTGGACAGAAATACAGTTTCCTCTCCCCCGTCTATTTCTAATCTTGTAATTAATGCTTTGAGTAATTCCTCAACCCCCTTACCAGTAGAGCACGACAAGTAGAAAGTGTTTTCTTCATTGGAGAACTCACCTTCAAGCAAGTCAGACTTATTCAGCACAGTCAAAAAAGCACCCAAGCCTACATCAAACCTCTGAATGGCTGTTGCATCTTGCACTAAGAGGCTTAAGTTTGACTTTTTGATAGCTTCTTTTGATCTCTGTATGCCCTCTTCTTCAATAGGCCCCTCTGGATCGTGCCTAACACCGGCTGTATCAACAAATTCTATGAGTGTGCCCCCGATATTCACAGACGTTTTTACAAGGTCGCGTGTAGTTCCAGGAACTTCAGAAGTAATTGCAAGGTCTTCCCGAGCCAAGAGGTTTAATAAAGATGATTTCCCGGCGTTCGGAGGTCCCACAATAGCAACCGAATAACCATCTCTGAGCTTTATCCCTTCTTTTATACGAGAAAGCAATTCACTTATCTCGGCGTGAAAGCCCTGGAGCATTTCTTTGATAGACTCAAGAGCTGAAACATCAATCTCCTCTTCTGGAAAGTCTATATTTGCCTCAACAACAACCCTTGCCTTAAGAATACCATCAAGCAATAAGTTTATTTGTTTAGAAAACTCCCCAGAAAGCGACGAGTTAGCCGCTACAACAGCCGTTTCGCTTTGAGCATTTATTAAATCAGCCACAGACTCAGCCTGAACCAGATCAATTTTCTCATTTAGAAATGCGGTTTTTGTAAACTCTCCGGGCTCCGCGACCACCGCACCAAGATAAACAGCCTCTTCTATAACTAAATTCACTATGGTGGGATTTCCATGACAATGGAACTCAACAACGTCGTCTCCAGTGTAAGAGTTAGGAGAGTTAAAAAAAACAACCATGCCATCATCTATTTTTGATCCACTACGCGACTTTATAGAACAACGCTTAAAGCTCCGGGCCTCTGCGAGTTCTCCGCACATAGTTTCAGCAATGTTCTTAGAAAGCTTTCCAGACATTCTTATTATTGAAATACCACCCCTTCCCATAACAGTCGCAGGAGCAATAATGGTTCTGTTTTTATTCAAGGCCGATAGAGCTCATCAGCCGGAACCTACAGACCCAGTTCCATACTTGGTGCCTCTCGAATACCACCACTGTTGAAATATTTGAATAACCATATTTACCAGCCAATACAAAACTAAGCCAGACGGGAACCACGCAAAAATGACAGCAAAAATAAGAGGAAAGAACTTCATCATCTGGGCTTGCATTGGGTCCGCATTGGGTGGAGTCGGCGTAAGTTTTTGAGAAAGGTACATGCCAGCCCCATTAAGAATAGGAAGAATAAAGTAAGGATCCATGGCCGATAAGTCGTCTATCCACAAAAAGAACGGAGAATGCCTCAATTCAACAGTTTCGAGCAAAACCCAATAGAAAGCTAGAAAAAAAGGCATTTGCGCCAACATAGGTAGGCAGCCTCCAAGCGGATTTACTCCCTCTTTTTTATACACTTCCATTAATTCTTGACTCATTGCCTGCCTGTTGTCTCCGTGCTTCTCCTGTAAAAGCTGCATTTTGGGCGCCAATTCTCTCATCTTGCCCATCGAAACATAAGCTTTTGCCGAAAGAGGCCAGGTCAAAAGCTTCAAGGCAACAGTAAGGAAGATAATTGCCAATCCCCAGTTATTAAAAAGACTATATCCGAGGTCTAAAAACCAATACATAGGCTTACCTAGCCACCATAAAAATCCGTAATCTACTGTTAGGTCAAGGTTTTCTTCAATTTCAACAAGTTGTTTGGGCAGTTTAGGGCCTACATAAAGAGTGTTTTTTGTAGATACAGACTCGCCATAGGAAAGAACAGAATCTCTGGAGGTGTAACCTAAAGAGTATCTTTCAGAGTTTACTCCATATCTGCCCTGGTAGAGATACTCCTCATTTTGATCTGGAATCCACGCAGACAAGAAGTAATGTTGTATCAAAGCAACCCAACCACCTAGAGACTTATTCTGATACGAAGACTCCCTTATGTCATCAAAATCATATTTTTCATATGTATCTTTTGTTGATGAAAAAACAGGACCAAGATAGGTATACATCAAACCAGCTTCTTCCGCTGGCGAGCCATCTCTTTCAATAACCACATAAGGTGTTATTGAAATATCTTCATCTAAAACTGAGTTCACTGTGTCCTCAATTTTTAGAGAATAGCCTGTATTTTCAATTTCTATTTTTCTAGAAAAATTTAGCCCCAAAGAAGTGCCTTCAAGAATGTAAACTTTTGAACCTGTCTCAACCGACCGTTCAGTTATTTTTTTAAATTGTGGATTTAAATATCCTTGAGCCCGGGTATAAAAACCACTGTTAGCGAAATATATATTTTCTTTTCCAGAGTTGGCATCATAGGTTTTTCCAAATATATTGAACCCCTCTTCAGAACCTTTCTCTTCAGATATGTTTTTTAAGGTCGAAACTTCAAACCTTCCCGTTTTTGATTCAACCAATAAAGACAAATCATCATTTTGTATTTCAAAATAATTAAGTTCTTGAGGGGCAACTTCAACTAACCCTTGATTAGGTTGCGAAAGGGGAGCAAGAGGCTCAGAAAGTGAACGCTCACTATCAGTGAAAGTATTTATTTCTCTTTGTTCTTCAGAAGAACCATCGTAGATATAATTATCTGTTGGCCACTGCAAAAGAAGGTAATAAAGTGTAAGGCCAATTCCTATTATCAAGGATGTTTTAATTACGTCCATGCTTTGATTCTCCAGGTACATTATCTATTCCGCTACCGCCCCAAGGATTGCACCTAATGATTCTTCTTATGGCAAGGATAGAGCCTCGATAAGTCCCATGAACTTTCAAGGCCTCCAGCGCATACTGAGAGCAGGTTGGATGGAACCTACAGTTTTGTCCCAACATTGGGCTCAAAAACTTTTGGTAAAATTTTATAATCCTTACAAGCGTT
This sequence comes from uncultured SAR86 cluster bacterium, assembly GCA_902537425.1. Lineage (GTDB taxonomy): Bacteria > Pseudomonadota > Gammaproteobacteria > Magnimaribacterales > Magnimaribacteraceae > Magnimaribacter. Next base: position 280,380 of record CACBBD010000001.1, read on the forward strand.
TTATTAATCATTATTGAGCGTAAATTTTCTCCAGATCTTTTCTAAATCTTTTTTAAGTTCCTCTTCTTTTCCTTTTAAATTTTTTTTTACATACACAACAAAATCTTTATGAGGTAATTCTAAAACCTTTGCAAGAAAACTTCCTTTTATTTTTCTCTTTATATTGTTTCTGTCTACAGCAAGCCTATTGTCCTTCTTCCTAATGGCCACCCCTATTCTTGAAAAACCCAAGGAATTATCTTTTGAAAGAATTAATATGTTTTTGGTGGAATGTTTTTGATCAGGATTATCAAAAATATCACTAAAACCTTCTTTAGATGATATGGAGCGCTTAGGGCTCATTTAGACAGTTAGGGAAAGCCTCCCCTTTTTTCTTCTATTACTTAGCACCTTTTTACCTCCAAGCCTTGAGTTTCTGGCACGAAAACCATGAGTTCTAGCTCGCTTAATTTTACTCGGCTGATATGTTCTTTTCATAGTGCTATTAAGTATTTGGGTTGCGAATGATAGAGTTTTTGTTGGTCTAAGACAAGCAAAATAAAAAAAACAATATATCAACAAGTTATCCACAACAAAAATCTGTGTTTATACTGTGGATAACTTTGTTAATCTATATATAATCGAAATCATGACCGAATTGCACTTTTGGGGAGAATGTAAGAAAACTTTAGAAAGAGATTTGCCTATTGAGGAGTATTCTACATGGATTGCACCACTAACTTTAGAGCAAAATAATGGTTCAAACCCGCTTTCTTACAGTGTTTTAGCTCCAAACAAGTTTATATCTGATTGGGTTGAAGACAATTATGGAATAACAATTAAAGAAAGATTAAGTGCCATTACAAGCATGAGTGACCTTAATCTTAACTTTGAAATCTTTGTTGATTACCACGACAAGCGCCCTGATAGAGATCCAGAAAGTAATAGTGTTGCGCCTACCATAACAAATAGTCAGGTTCAGTCTCAAGAAGTTGTTAAAAACAACAACCTAATCGATGATTTTACATTTGAAACATTTGTAGAGGGTAAGTCGAACCACATTGCATTGGCTGCTTCCAGGCAAATTGGTGATGGTCTTAAAAATTCATATAATCCTCTTTTCATTTACGGCGGCGTGGGATTGGGAAAAACTCATCTCATGCATGCTGTGGGAAATGAGATCCTGAAACAAGATCCTAAAAAGAAAATAGCTTATGTTCATTCAGAGAAGTTTGTGAGTGATATGGTAAAATCTCTACAATTAGGAGCAATTAATGAATTTAAGCAGCACTATAGGTCTTTAGATGCTCTATTGATTGATGATATTCAGTTTTTTGCAAAAAAGGAGCAATCACAAGAAGAATTATTTCACACGTTCAATTCTCTACTAGAGAAAGGAAGTCAAATGATTCTAACTTGCGACAAGTATCCTAAAGAAATAGAAGGATTAGAGGACAGGCTAAAGTCCAGATTGGGATGGGGCTTGCCAGTTGTTATAGAGCCACCCGAATTAGAAACCAGAGTTGCAATACTCTTAAGCAAAGCAACAACCATGAACCACGAGCTGAATGAAGAATCTGCTTTTTTCATAGCTCAAAAAGTGAGATCGAATGTAAGAGAGCTAGAGGGTGCTCTAAAGCGAGTAATTGCGAACTCTAACTTTACAGGGAGACCAATTACAATTGACCTAATAAAAGACTCCTTAAAAGATCTTCTTGCCATACAGGCAAGACAAGTAAGTGTAGAGAATATTCAAAAAACAACAGCTGAGTACTACAACATTAAAATGAGCGATATACTCTCAAAAAGAAGAAGCAGATCCGTTGCTAGACCCAGACAGATGGCAATGTTTTTAGCCAAAGAGCTAACTAATTATAGTTTGCCAGAAATAGGCGAGTCTTTTGGTGGAAGAGACCACACAACAGTTATACACGCTTGTAAAAAAATAAATGAACTTAGGTCCTATAACCTGGACATAGAAGAGGATTATAGAAAGCTTTTAAGGGTTTTAACTATATAATGTAAGCATGAAGTTCATCACAGAAAAAGCACAAATAGTTGATTCTCTTCAAAATGCTGCAGCCGTCGCTGAAAGACGCCAAACAATACCTATTTTAGCAAATCTAAGGCTAAAAACTATTAATGGAAAATTGGAGGTTACCGCAACTGATTTAGAGATTCAAATAAAAACTTTTTCTGATTTAATTGAAATTGAAGAGGAGGGCGAAACTACAGTTTCTGCTAGAAAAATGTCAGAATTATGTAGATCATTGCCAGAAGGTGAAAATGTTAAGTTTTCTCTATCAAATGGAAAATTGACTGTTAGCTCTAGTAATTTTCACGCTGATTTTGCAACAATTTCTTCAGATGATTTCCCTGAAATAGAAATCAATGAAGAGCAGACCCCAATCACAGTCCAGTCCGGTGTTCTAAAAAGATTATTATCTAAAACATCATTTTCTATGGCCTCACAAGATGTGAGATATTATCTAAATGGTATGCTTTTAGAGGTAGAAGGCAATAAAATAAACGGAGTAGCCACTGATGGGCACAGATTGGCTTTTTCATCAGCAACAACTAATGCTGTAGATTTAGGTATAAGAAACATACTTCCAAGAAAAGCGGTTTTAGAGCTTTCAAAACTTCTTTTACCGAATGAAGAGACTGTTGAGCTCCTCATAGGAGCATCTTATGTTGACGTGCGGTCTGAAAACCTCAGTTTTTCAACCAAATTAATAGATGGAAAATATCCAGACTATAATAAAGTCTTTCCAACCGGACAGCCTTTGCCTTTAGAAATTAGTAAAGAAATCCTTCAAGCTGCCCTTTCTAGAGCCTCTGTTCTGTCAAATGAAAAGTACAGAGGTGTCAGATTTCAGTTATCTGAAAATAAGCTTAAACTTACTGCCAATAATCCAGAACAAGAATCAGCTGAAGAAGAAGTAGAAGTAATTTATAAAGGTTCTGATCTAGAAGTTGGTTTCAATATAGGATATTTGTTAGACGTCCTAAACTCTATCGAAAGTGAAACTGTTTCCTTTGAATTCTACGGCGAAGACTCTAGTTGTGTTATCAAAGAACAAAATTCTGAAGATGACGTCTATGTAATCATGCCAATGCGGCTGTAATGACTCTTCAGCGGCTTCACCTAAAAAACTTTAGGCTTTTTCAAGATAAAACTTTCAACTTCTCGGATGGAATAAATCTAATATTAGGAGAAAATGGTTCAGGAAAAACAACGGTTTTAGAGTCACTAAATGTTCTGTTAACTGGTAATTCTTTTAGAGCAAAGGAAACCAAAGAATGTATTCATTCTGATAAAGAATTTTATAAAATTTCTGCCAAAGGTAGTATTAATGCCCAAAACCTCACTCTTGTTGTTGAAAATAGTCATAACAAAAAGCTATTTTCCAAAAGATTGCTTGGAGAAATATCTGTAAAAAAGGAAGATATATATTTTATGCAAGTTGTACTCGCTAAAAACCTTAAAATGATAGATGGAGATCCAGAAATAAGAAGGGATTTTTTTAACGATCTTATGTTCCACGTGAAACCTGAGATAAAAAAATTGCATAATGCCTATCAAAAAGCCCTTAAACAAAGGAATAAGTCGCTAAAGAGAAAACTTTCTAGTTCAGAAATTTCCTTGTGGAGTAATGAGCTTTCAACATTGGGATTAAAACTTAGTCTCGAGCAATATAATTTTTTTAAGGTGTTTAAAGAACATACACTAAAATCAATAGAAAAAAATATTTCTAATGGCTCTTTTGATTACCTTGATAAATTAAGTGTAACTTTTTCGAAAGGGTGGGAACGCTCAAAAAAACTGGAAGAGTCTTTATTAGAAAGCCTTGAGAGAGATATGGCTCTTGGATATACGTCAAAAGGGCCACACAGAATGGACTTTACATTTACAGTAGGCAATAAAAAGGCCTCCTCTAATCTTTCCAGAGGTCAAATTAAGATATTGATTTTATTAGTTTTTTTATCAAGTATAAAGCTTTTGAAAGATTTAATAGATACTGAAATTCTGCTTGTGATAGATGATCTAGGATCTGAACTAGATTTGAGCAATCTCACATCAATAGTCATGAAGATTCTTGAATCTGAGAATCAAATTATCTTAACCGGCATTGAGGGTGAAGAGATGCATAAATCGTTTAAAAAAATGACAAATTTTACACAGATTAATATCTAATTATGTATTAAAATACGTATATGCCAACCAAGAAAAAATCTTCTGCATCAAAATCAACCAAAGCTCCTAAACAGCCACAAAAAAAAGCCACAAAAAAAACTGAAGCCGAGTCTTATGATTCTTCTAGCATAACTGTTCTTAAGGGATTAGAGGCGGTAAAAAAACGGCCAGGCATGTATATTGGAGATACTGATGACGGGACGGGTTTGCATCATATGGTTTATGAGATTGTTGATAATTCAATTGATGAGGCCCTAGCCGGTCACTGCGATGAAATAACTGTAAAAATCTTGTCAGATGATTGTGTCTCTGTGTCCGATAATGGACGAGGCATTCCAACCGAAATGCATGAGGAAGGCATGTCTGCGGCGGAGGTTATCATGACAAAGCTGCATGCTGGTGGAAAGTTTGATGATAACTCCTACAAGGTCTCAGGAGGTTTACATGGTGTTGGTGTCTCTGTTGTAAATGCTTTGTCTCAAGAATTGAAACTAACTATTTATAGGGGTGGCAAAGTACACGAGCAAGAATATGCAGATGGTGCACCAAAAGGAAAATTAAAGGTAACAGGCAAAACTGATAAAACTGGAACTGAAGTTACATTCGTTCCATCGCCTACTACTTTTTCAGATATTATTTTTCAGTACGATGTTTTAGAAACAAAACTTAGGGAACTGTCATATCTCAATGCAGGCCTTAAAATTATCTTAATTGATGAAAGAAATTCTAAGAAAAAGGAATTTTTTCACAAAGGTGGATTAGCAGAATTTGTATCGTTTTTGAACACTAAAAGAACAACTGTCAATTCTGTATTCCATTTTGTAAAAGAAGCAGCAGACGGTATAACCATTGAGGTATCTCTTCAGTGGAATGATGGTTATCAAGAAAACATTCAATGTTATACAAATAATATTAAGCAAAGAGATGGTGGGACCCACTTGGTAGGATTCAGGACAGCCTTAACAAGGACATTGAACAACTTTATGGAAAAGGAGGGGATGAACAAAGAGAAGGTATCTACCTCCGGCGATGATGCCAGAGAAGGTTTGGTCGCTGTTGTTTCCGTTAAAGTCCCTGATCCTAAGTTTTCCTCACAAACTAAAGATAAATTAGTTTCTTCAGAGGTAAGACCAGCAGTTGAGCAAGAAACTTACAAGGCCTTAACAGAATATCTTTTGGAAAATCCTGCAGAGGCAAAGCTAATTGCTACAAAAATAATAGAAGCTGCTAGAGCTAGAGAGGCTGCTCGTAAAGCAAGAGAACTTACCAGGCGTAAAGGAGTGTTCGAAGGCGGTGGCCTTCCAGGAAAACTTTCGGACTGCCAAGAAAAAGATCCTGCTAAAAGCGAGATATATTTAGTTGAGGGAGAATCAGCAGGAGGTTCTGCAAAGCAAGGACGTGATAGACATTTTCAAGCTATTCTTCCTCTGAAAGGGAAAATTCTCAATGTAGAAAAAGCAAGATTAGATAAGGTTCTATCGTCAGAAGAAATTATTATTTTAATCTCCGCTTTAGGTTGCGGGATAAAAGGAGAAGACTGGCAAGAAGAGAAATTGAGATACCATAGAATAATAATAATGACTGATGCTGATGTAGATGGGTCTCACATCAGAACTTTGATATTAACTTTGTTTTATCGTCAAATGCCTGAACTTATTGAAAAAGGCTATATCTATATAGCGCAGCCTCCTCTCTATAAACTCAAAAAAGGCAAACAGGAGACTTATGTCAAGGATGATTCGGAATTAAGAGAACTTCTAGTTGCGGAAATCTTGGATGATGCAAAGCTTGTATTAAATAAGAAAGGAGAATCAATCACAGGCCAGGCGCTTGGTAAATTTATTTCACAACACGAAAAGATACAAAGCATTCTTAGGGGCTTAACCCACATATATCCTGTAGAATTGCTAGAAGGCGTGAAGCATACAGCCCAACTTAAGGGATTAGATGATAAAAAGGCATTAAAAAAATGGACATCAAGTATTGAAAAGTACTTAAACAAAAAAGCGGAACAAGGATCGTCTTGGAAAGTTGAAGCTATATCCCGAGAGGGCTCTGATGAATTAGAACCTAGAATCTCTTTAATAAAACATGGTACGGAGTCGGAATGGCATCTTAATAAAAGTTTCTTTAAATCTAAGGCATACAAAGACATTTCTAGTCATGGAGCAGATATGACAGATATGTTCAGTAAAGATGCTTATTTTGAAATTAATGGCAAGCAGATATACATTGATAACTTTGAACATGCTCTAGAAGAGGTTTTACAAATTTCTGAAAGGTCTTTTACAAAATCAAGATATAAAGGTTTAGGCGAAATGAATGCAGAACAACTGTGGGATACCACCATGAATCCCGACATGAGAATTCTTGGTCAAGTCACAATAGATGATGCTGCAACTGCTAGTTCACTTTTTGGGGCATTAATGGGTGATGAAGTTCAGCCACGTAAAGAATTCATAGATGAAAACGCAAAACTCGTCGTTAATCTCGATGTTTAGCTTGATCTAAGAATTTAGTTTTTTTTCTACCCACTTTCTTACATCGCTTGCTGATTGTCTTGAATCTTCAACATAAAATGGCTCCCCAATTATTAACTTAATTTTTCCTGGCTTTTTAATGAATTTATGTGCTGGCCAGCAATCACCCGAGTTATGGCATAATGGCAACACCATAACGCCATTTCTTTTGGCTAATTCAAAACTACTCCTTGCATATTTTCCAACCCTGCCAGCTTTGACCCTTGTTCCTTCTGGGAACAATAAAACATACATTCCATTTTTCAATCTATTTGAACCCTCCTCAAGAGTTTGCAAGATAGCTTCTTTGGGTTTGCTTCTATTGATTGCGATTGGATTTAACATTTTCATAGCCCATCCCCAAAGTGGAATGTACAGCAATTCTTTTTTCAGTAAGGTACACATGGGATGAAAGAGGTATTGCATCGAATAGGTTTCCCATTGACCTTGATGATTAGAAACAATGACACAAGGTTCAGTTGGTAAGTTCTCTTGACCAATAATTTCTACTTTAATCCCGCAAGATAAATGTAAAAACCAATTAGCAAACTTTGGCCATTGTGAAAAAAGCTTTAGTCTATTTTCCAGTCCTAAAAAAGGCCCGATTATACAGGCCAACAAGCTTGCTATTATTCCTGAACTCAAATAGCCAAGGTAAAAAATAGTAGATCTAACAACAATCACTTTTTAGAGCTTAAAATATATTCTGCAGCTTCAAGAAGGTTATTAAAACAGTGCTCATCAGGAGGACTTATATCTGTTCCATACACTTTTTCTCCATAACCACCCGTTTTAATGAGCATAGGAACGCAGCCATGTTTTCTACCTGCTAAAATATCCGAATCTTTGTCTCCTATAAAATATTTTCCTTTGAGATCAACTTCTATAGACTTCTCAATATCTTCTAAGAGACCAGTCTCAGGCTTTCTACATTTACATTTAGTTTCAGGTGCATGAGGACAATAAGCGATGTAATCAATTTTTCCTCCAACTTCTTTGAGCAGATCTTCCATGTGGTCGTGAATTTTGAATAAATCAGCATCTTTAATAATTTTTTTCTCAATGCAAGCCTGATTAGTGGCAATCGCAACTTTAAAGCCATGTTTGTTAAGAAGCGCAATAGCCTCTAAACTGCCTTTAATAGGCTTAAAATCTTCCGGCTTAGTCACATAAGTCATGAGGTCAACATTAATGACCCCGTCCCTGTCTAAGACTAAAACGTCATCCATTAATCTCTAAATCTGATAGTTTTGTGCTAAAAAGGTTCTAACTTCGTCTATTTTCAATCTTGTTTGATCCATCGTATCTCTATCTCTTATAGTTACACTATTGTCTTCAAGAGTTTGAAAATCGACGGTGATACAAGCAGGTGTACCAATTTCGTCATGTTTTCTATAGTTTTTACCGATGTTACCGGTGTTTTCTAGAAGAACTCGCCCTTCAATTGTTCGCTGTAAGTCATTTTTTAGATCTACTGATGTCATTACTATCGAATTTTCATTTCTTTTCAGAGGAATAACAGCAATTTTTATAGGTGCAAGATGTGGTTTTAGAGACAAAACCGTTCTTTCTTTATTGTTTTCAAGGCTCTCAACCTTGTATGCTTCGTTGAGAATAGCTAAAAAGCCTCTATCAACCCCAGCAGAAGGCTCAATTACGTATGGAACCACCCATTGCTTATTTTCTAGATCTTGTATAGCAAGTTTTGCATTTGATTGAGTATTTTCTGCAACAGTTGCATCAATATCAAGGTCCTTTTGGCCTCTAGTATGGGATCCTAGATCAAAATCCGTCCTATTGGCTATTCCTTCTAGTTCCTCTAGACCATGCGGAAAGTTATACATAATGTCCACAGTAGCTTTAGAGTAGTGTGCCAACTCGTCATCGGGAACATGATATATCTCCAAGCTATCCTTGCTTACCCCCTGATCTTCCCACCACTGCAGCCTTAAATCGGTCCATTTTTTATGCCATTCCTCATCTTCACCTGGTTTTACAAAAAATTCGAGTTCCATCTGCTCAAATTCGCGTACCCTAAATATAAAGTTTCTTGGAGTTATCTCATTTCTAAATGCTTTACCCATTTGAGCTATCCCAAAAGGAAGTGGGTGAGGATTAGAATCTAGAACATTTTTAAAATTCGTAAAGATATTTTGAGCTGTTTCAGGTCTTAAGTAGGCAAAGGAATTTCCATCTTCAATTGGCCCAACATTCGTTTTGAACATTAAGTTGAATTGCCTTGGCTCTGTTAAATCTTCTTTCTTACAATAATCTGGTACTTGATCTGCTCTGAATCTTTCACCACAAGATTTGCAATCGACCAAAGGATCAGTAAACGTGTTTTCATGTCCAGAATATTTAAGGACAAGAGGGTTGGTTAAAATGGACGAGTCTATTCCTTCTATATCATCCCTTTCATATATCATGGATTTCCACCAAGATTTTTTTAAATTATTTTTAAGTTCAACTCCTAAAGGGCCATAGTCATAAAGGCCTTGTAGACCTCCATAAATTTCATTGGATTGATATATGAAACCTCGTCTTTTACATAAAGAGACTAAGTCTTCCATTGTGGCATTATTCATAATGTTAGTGAGTACTTACTATAGTTGAATTATCTATCATATATAGAAACTTTTTTTGTCCTCTTAAATTTTTTATACTCCCAAGCATATTGTCCTGGTAATTTCATTATACATTTTTCAAACTCGTTATTCATTTTATCTACCCCTTCTTTGTAATCTGATGAAAAATCAATTTTGTTATGGAAATGAATAATAAATCCTTCCCCTTTTTCTTTTCTTTCACAATACATAAAGTGCGCAGCGCATTTAGTTCTTTGTTGTAATTTTGGTAAAAGATTCATGGAATAGACTTCATTATTAAAAAATGTTGAGCTTATTCCGGCACCTCTTTTTGGAACTTGATCAGACGCTACTGCTACCAATTTTTTATTATTTAAAGCTAGTAGCATTTCTTTTATTCCACCCACATTTGTCTCTACCATTTTTACACCAGCGCTATTTCTTGAGTCAGTGATCACTTTATCCAAGTCTTTATTTTTTGGCGGAGTATAAGGAATCGTACAATCTGTATGCTGACCAAGAAAATTAATGATAATTTCTATATTACCGATGTGGGGCGTAAAGAGAAGAACACCTTTACCTGATGACAAAGAATTTTCAATTTCAGAAAAATTTTCAACATCTATAAACTGCTTATTTTTTTTATAATCCTTCTTGCCCCAAACAAGTCCTGTTTCAAGAAAATTCATTATGCTGTGAAACAAGCTATCTTTTAATACTGAATTAATTTGTGAGGGCACTTTGTCAGAAAAGACTAATTCAAGATTAGCCCTAGAGATTCTCTTATGCTTATTTGGAAATAAGTATAATAAAAGGGCTAAAACCTTACCTAAATAAAATAGTACTTTATAAGGAATTGCCTCTAAGCTTTTGATGATCAGTATATACAGCAAATCGAGATGTGATAATTCACTTAATTCCTCCAAAAAGCTGGAGTAAATAGCAAAAGCATTGTAAATATTTCTAATCTTCCCAATAACATTGCCATGCAAAGTCCTATTTTGGAGGCATCTGATATATTCCTATAATTCTCAGCAACAATGCCCAGTCCAGGACCTAAATTATTCAAAGTAGCTCCTACTGCTGAGAATGCGCTTAGAAAATCCATGTTTTGAGACAATAGAAACATTAATATAATTAGGAAAGTAGCCACGTAGACCGCAAAAAATCCCCATACAGACTCTGAAACCCTTGGGTCTAATGATTTCTTCCCAAACTTTATTGTCACAACTGCATTAGGGTGTATAAGCTTGGTTATTTCGCTTGATCCCTGCCTTAAGAGGATAAGGGCTCTTATGACCTTTATTCCACCACCAGTAGAACCTGCACAAGCTCCTATAAAGGCCGCTATGAGAAGCATGATTGGAACAAATAAGGGCCAATTAGAATAGTTTGAAGTCAGAAAACCAGAAGTTGTTCCAATAGAGACTGCTTGAAACACACTATCTACTATCATTTCATCATATATATTATTGCTATAGTAGAGGGTAAGATAAGTAATAAATGCTGTGCTAATTAATAGTGATAGATAGAGCTTTACTTCAGAGTCATAAAAATAGTGAAACAGCCTTTTTTTAGTCCATGCTAGGTAATGGAGTGCAAAATTTACTCCTGAAATAACCATAAATACAATCGCAGTCCATCTTAGGCTGCTGCTCTCAAAATATGCAAAATTCTCATCATGTGTAGAAAAGCCTCCAATTGAGATGGTTGAAAAGGCATGACATATTGCGTCATACCAACTCATGCCGAAATATTTATATAAAACTGAACACGATATTGTCATCAATACATATACAAACCATAAAGCCTTCGCTGTTTGAGTAATTCTGGGAGTGAGCTTCGCATCTTTAAGAGGTCCAGGAGTTTCAGCTTTGTATAGTTGCATACCTCCAACTCCCAATAATGGAAGAACCGCAACAGCTAGAACAATAATTCCCATGCCTCCCAGCCACTGAAGTAAATGACGGTAGAAAAGTAAAGATCTTGGCATTTCATCTAAACCGACCAAAACTGTCGCGCCTGTTGTTGTTAAGCCTGATATCGACTCAAAAAGTGAATCTACATATGAAACTCCTTCTAAATCCGCTAAAAAGAATGGAATTGATCCGAAAAACCCTAGTACAGTCCAGAAATAAATAGTTATAATAAAACCATCTTTTGTTCTTAGATCTCCATCCTTTTCTGAAGACAAGAAAAAAAGAAAACATCCAATAATTAAAGTTATAAAGCCTGTAAAACCAAAGTTATAGATAAATTCGTTCTCTTCCAAGAAGTAAGCAAGAAACGCCGGAAAAAAAAGAGCAACTCCGCTAAATAGCATCAAAAGCGCTCCTAAAATACTAGTTGTGTATGGAAACTTCATTTCTATAAAGGAGAGAATGTTTCCTTGACTTGTTTTATGACTGATTTGTCCGTTAAAAATACGATAACATGATCGTTCTCCCTTAAATGTACGTGATCATGAGCTATCTTTCCTTTACTATCTCTTATTAAAGCACCAATTGTTGCTCCTTCTGGTAAGTAAATTTCTCCTAACTCTTTACCGATACTACTTTCCTTTCCAGAAGGCGATTCTTTAGCTATTGCTTCGATTGCTTCAGCTGCTCCTCGGCGTAATGAATGTACCTTTACTACATCTTTTCCCTCAATTTCTGCAATAAAAGTTCCAATTGTTATTTGGGAGGGCGCAATAGCAATATCTATACCCTTATCTTGAACAAGATCGACATAAGCTGGATTATTTATTAGCGCTACAACTTTGTGTGCTCCCATGTCTTTTGCTAGAAGACATGACATAACATTTGCTTCGTCGTCATTCGTTACAGCTGCAAATACGTCGGTCCCTTCAATATTTTCTTCATGAAGTAAATGCTTGTCGCAAACATTGCCCTCTAGCACTATAGTTTGTTCCAACTTTTCCGATAATCTTTTTGCTCTCTTGTGGTCAGAATCAATGATCTTTACTCTGTGATTTTTTTCAATTCTTTTCGCCAGTCTACTGCCTATCTTGCCTCCACCAGCAATTATGACATTTTTATATGGATCCTCTTTTTTGCGCATTTCATTTACAACCTTTGATGCTTCACCTTTTTTTGATATGAAAAACACTTCATCTCCAGCACTAATAGTTGTTTGTCCCGTGGGTACAATTGATCGACCATCTCGAAAAATGGCAGCTACTCTTGAATCAACTTTTGGCATGTGTTTTTTTAGATCCCCAATTTCGTGTCCAATCATAGGACCTCCATCTACGGCTTTTACGGCTACTAAATTTAGTTCACCTTGGCCAAATTCCATGACCTGTAAGGAGCCGGGAACTTCAATGAGACCTTCAATATGATCAGTAATGAGTTGCTCTGGGCTTATGTGTATATCCACTGGAATTTGGCCTGATTCCATAGCCTCTTTAGTTTTGCCTTTTAGATATGACATTTCTCTGACTCTTGCAATGGTCTTTACGGAATCATTCAATACTTTAGATATCATGCAAGACACGAGATTGATTTCATCACTTCCTGTTACTGCGACAACCATGTCAGCTTCTTTAATTCCAGCTGTAACCTGAATGTTTGGAAAAGATGCACTGCCAAGGACTGTTTTTATATCTGCTTCTTCTTCTAATTTGTGCAGCTTGACAGGATCATTGTCTACAATGGTGAGATCATTTTCCTGAGACAACAGATCAGCGAGAGTGCTACCTACAGCTCCGGCCCCCAAAATGACTATTTTCACTAGTTTATATTAGACAACTTTTGTTCGATTATAATCCTATTTTTTCAATAAAGAATAATTATTGAATAGTAAGTTCGAAATTTCCATTTTTCTTAATCAGATCTAAGTATCCAGCAATAAAATCTTTGCCCGAAACTTTATTTTTTCCCTCCATTTGTATCTGCTCAATCAATATTGAAGAAGCATCCTTACAAAATACAACTAACTTATCGTCTTTCACGCTTATATATCCTGGATCATGTTTTATTTCTGATTCAATCCTCCTGGCCCTATGTATCTTAACCCTTTTTCCTCCCAAAAAAGAATGAGTTCCATATTTGGAGCCTAGAGCGTTTATTTTTCTAATTATTTCTATTGAAGAATCCCCTTGCCAATCGATCTGTAAGAATTTCTTATCAATTTTAGGAGAAAATGTTGCTTTGTTTTCGTCTTGAGCTTTATGCTTGATAGAGCCAGATTCGAGGTTATCCAAAAAAGAAACTAAGTATTTTTCACTTAGTTGAATAAACTTTTCTTCAACTGTATGAAGTGTATCGTATTCTTTAAGTGAACATTCATGCATTTCATAAACTGGACCTTCATCCAAACCTTCTGACATTTCCATATAACTTATCCCAATATTTTTGTCTCCTGACATAATTGCATGCTCCATTGGTGAGGCGCCTCTCCATCTTGGCAGAAGAGAGGCATGAATATTTACGCAGCCATACTTGGGTAACTCTAATATTTTTTTTGGTACTAGCAGTCCATATGCAACTACTAATATAAGATCTGGAGTTATATTTTTTAAATCACTAAATACCTTTTCTATTCCAAGAGATTCAGGCTGATGGATACTTATGCCATTATCTAAAGCGGTTTGCTTTACTGGACTAAAATTTATTTTTTTCCCTCGACCCGATTTCCTATCTGGTTGTGTTAGAACACTCAAGACTTCATGCTCAGACTGCAAGACTATCTCTAAATGTCTGGCAGCAAATTCAGGAGTTCCTGCAAAAATAATTTTCATTAGCTACAGTCCTTTAGCTTTTAAGAGCTTTTTTCTAATCATTTCTCTTTTGATGTTAGAGATAAAATCAACCATCATTTTTCCATCAAGGTGATCCATTTCATGTTGAATCACTACCGCCAAAAGGTCATTTGCCAAAAGTAAATTTTTCTTTCCATCAATGTCGAGATATGAAATTTCTACTGAACTAGGCCTTTTTAGCTCTTCATAAAATCCTGGAACGGAAAGGCATCCTTCAGAAAATATTTTTTTATTCGGATCAATAATTTTTATTATTTCGGGATTTATTAATATCAATGGCTCGTCTTTAGACTCACTTATGTCCAAAACAATTACTCTTTTGTGAACATTTACCTGAGTAGCTGCTAAGCCTATGCCTGATCCTTGATACATAGTTTCTAGCATGTCTTGGGCAAGTTTCTTAATGGAATCGTCAACTACCTCTACAGTTTTGGCAACTGTACGTAGACGGGGGTCAGGGAAAATTAGTATTTTTAATAATGCCATTATTTAATTTCAATATATTAGTATACAATTTTTGTTTTGGAGAAAACTGTGACTGTAACCGTATCAATACTAATAGGGTCCGAATCAGACTTGTACTTGGCAAATAAATGTTCTGAAACTCTGGATTCACTTTCAATTTCAAATTCAATCCAAGTTCTTTCGGCTCATAGAACCCCAACTCTTCTTGAAACTCATATAAGAGAATGTGAAGCAGGCGGCACTAAAGTCTTTATTGCCATGGCCGGATTGGCGGCGCACCTAGCAGGTGCTGTAGCTTCTAAAACAGTTCTCCCTGTTATAGGAGTTCCAGGTGATGGGGGCCCCTTGAGCGGCATGGATGCTCTTTTGTCCACCGTACAAATGCCAAAAGGTATTCCAGTGGCAACTGTAGCAATAGGTTCCGCTGGAGCAATTAATTCTGCCTATTTAGCTGCACAAATGTTGGGTATGGAGTCTGCTGAAATGCGAGCAGCATTATTGAAGGTAAGAGAAGACGGCATAGAAGCAATAAAAGCATCAAATAAAAAGCTAGAATCTTCTTAGCAGGATGAGCTCTCTTGGCTCTGTTCTTGAACACCTAAAGTCCGGAAAAACGATTGCTTATCCAACCGAAGGAGTGTGGGGCTTGGGATGCGACCCTGAAAATCAAGATGCAATTGAAAATCTTTTAAAACTTAAGGCACGTTCTTACGAAAAAGGCCTAATTTTGATTGCCTCAAAATTTGAGCATTTCCTGAATTTTTCCTATGTAGAAGATTACAAAGATAAACTATTAACCAAATGGCCAGGACCCCATACTTGGTTAGTCCCATCAAAACCAAACTTGAGTCCTCTTATTAAGGGTAACAATGATAAAGTTGCTTTAAGACTTAGCAATCATGAGATTGTGTGTAATTTATGTGATGCTTTTGCTGGACCAGTTGTTTCAACTTCAGCTAATAAAGAAGGACAACCCACTTTAAGCGGTCCACATGAGATTTTAGAATATTTTCCTGAAGTTAAAGTGCTAAATGGCAAATTAGGAGGTCTTGAAAAACCTTCTACCATTCAAGATGTCGTCACGGATATAATTCTCAGGTAGTTATGACAGAATTAAAAAAGTTTGCAGTGATAGGTAGTCCGATCGATCATTCCCTTTCTCCCAAGATACATTCAATTTTTGCAAAAGAATTAGGTATAGAGATTACTTACGAAGCAATAAATGTTGAACCGATGCATTTCGATTCCTCTGTTAATAGACTTTTTGAAGAGGGGTATGTAGGACTGAATGTTACTTTACCGTTAAAAGAATTAGCTTTTAAACTTGCCGATGAATTAAGTGATGAGTCTAATTTGTCTGGATCGGTCAATACCCTTTGGAAAGAAGATGGCATTATTCACGGTGATAGTACAGACGGAAAAGGCCTTATTAGAGACCTTCAAGAAAAGAAAATAAATCTCAAAAATAAGGAGATAGTCATTTTGGGAGCTGGTGGATCCGCAAAAGCGATTATTCCAAGCTTGCTTAAGGAAGATCCACAAAGAATAAGCATTGGTAATAGAACGGTTTCAAAAGCTGAGGAACTCTTAGAGAGCTTTTCCTCTTTCAGAAATAAAATGAATCTTTTTCAAATGACCGATAATTTAAATTTTAAGCCTGAAATTCTCATAAATAGTACTTCTGCCGGAATACAGAATCAAAGTCTTGAATTACCTAAGGATATACTGACAAAAGACATGTGTATTTATGATCTCTCTTATTCTTTTGATGACACACCTTTTCTAAAGTTAGTGAAGTCTAAGGGCATAGAAAATTACTATGACGGAATAGGGATGTTAGTTCATCAAGCTGCACTGAGTTTCAAAATCTGGACAGGGAAAATGCCTAAATATAGTATAAATAAAGCCGAGCTTTTATAGCATTTTTCTTGTTTATAAACTTTAAATAAGTTTAACTTTTACCTATTGTTTGAGGTATCTGATTGGTTTAGAATACGCTCGCTGTTCGGTACGCCCACCTACAAAAATAAATATATAAAATTTAATGGCTTATATTAGAAAAGTTTTCACAGGGTTTATCCTTGTATTGCCTCTCATATTTTCATCGCTTATTTTTTCCGAAAGTTCAGATTACAACATGCCGATTGGTGTGACTGATGTTAGTGAGAGCATCTTTGGTCTCCACATGCTCATATTTTGGATATGCGTTGTTATTGGAGTAATCGTTTTCTCGATAATGTTCTGGTCCTTATGGAAGTATAGAAAATCTAAAGGAGCAGTTGCCGCAGATTTTGACGATAATTTTTGGTTGGAAATAGGTTGGACTGTAGCTGCAACCTTAGTTCTTGTCTGGATGGCTGTTCCATCTACTCAGGTAATGGTTGAAGCGTACGATGATGCTGAAGGTGAAATAAACATACTCATAACGGGTCATCAGTGGAAATGGCATTATGAATACCTAGAAGATGAGGTCGGTTTTTTCAGTAACTTATCTACTAGCCAAGAACAAATAGATGGGGAAGTGCCAAAGGGAGAGTTTTACTTAAGAGAGGTCGATGAACCTTTAGTTATTCCAACAAATACGAGAGTTAGATTTTTAATTACTGGAAATGATGTCATCCATTCATGGTGGGTACCTGACTTTGCAGTAAAACAGGACGCAATACCTGGTTTCATAAACACAGCTTGGACAAATGTACCCGAACCAGGAATTTTTAGAGGGGCCTGCACAGAACTCTGTGGTATTAAACATGCTTTCATGCCTGTCGTGGTTAG
The DNA here is from genome assembly GCA_902537425.1 of uncultured SAR86 cluster bacterium. Classification (GTDB taxonomy): domain Bacteria; phylum Pseudomonadota; class Gammaproteobacteria; order Magnimaribacterales; family Magnimaribacteraceae; genus Magnimaribacter. The sequence continues at coordinate 297,666 of CACBBD010000001.1, forward strand.
GGCTGTTGAAAGAGAAGAATTCGATGCATTTATAGCTGAGAAAGTGGCCTTAGCTGAAGAAGAAAGGATGCTTACCTCAAAGGTTTGGACTAAAGACGAGCTTATGGCAAGAGGTGAAAGTTTTTATGCCACAAACTGTGCAGCCTGCCATCAAGCCAATGGACAAGGTATACCGCCAGTATTTCCTTCTTTAGTGGGCAGCCAAATTACTATGTTTGACAGCAATAAACACATTGAAATATTAATGGAAGGAGTGCAAGGGTCGGCAATGGCAGCCTTTGGGGAATCCTATAGTGAAGTAGATATAGCCTCTGTAATAACTTACACAAGACAAGCTTGGTCTAATGGCGAAAAAGGAGATGGTGTTATTGTTACTCCTCAAGATATCGTCGCATACAAAAATAGAATTGATTTATAAAGGAAATAAATTATGAGTACAGTAGTAGAATCACACGACCACGGACATCACGGTCCGGCAAAAGGCCTTTCTAGATGGCTTTTTACAACAAATCATAAAGATATAGGTACTTTGTATTTATGGTTTAGCTTTATCATGCTCTTTATTGGCGGTGCCATGGCAATGGTAATAAGAGCTGAGCTTTTTCAACCAGGACTTCAGATAGTTCAGCCTGAATTCTTTAATCAGATGACCACTAACCATGGTCTGATAATGGTTTTTGGCGTAATCATGCCAGCTTTTGTAGGACTTGCTAACTGGATGTTGCCTATGCAAATAGGAGCACCTGATATGGCTTTACCAAGATTAAACAATTTGAGTTTTTGGTTGTTGCCAATGGCTTTCGGTATATTAATTTCAACCTTGTTTATGCCTGAAGGTGGACCAAACTTTGGATGGACCTTCTATGCACCTCTTTCAACAACTTATGCTCCCTCTACTGTTAACTTTTTTATTTTTTCAGTTCACATAATGGGCGTGTCATCGATATTAGGCTCGATAAACATCATTACAACTATCTTCAATATGAGAGCGCCTGGAATGACTTTAATGAAAATGCCTCTTTTTGTTTGGAGTTGGTTAATAACAGCTTATTTGCTAATAGCGGTTATGCCAGTTTTAGCAGGTGTTGTAACCATGATGTTAATGGATATAAATTTTGGTACAAGTTTCTTCAATGCTGCCGGCGGTGGTGATCCAGTATTATTTCAACATGTCTTTTGGTTCTTTGGCCATCCAGAAGTCTATATCATGATCTTACCAGCTTTCGGTATTGTTTCTCATATCATTGAGACCTTCTCTAGAAAGCCAATTTTTGGATACTCTTCTATGGTTTATGCCATGGCTTCAATAGCCATTTTATCTTTCGTTGTCTGGGCTCACCATATGTTTACAGTCGGTATGCCTCTAGCAGGAGAGTTATTCTTCATGTACTCAACAATGCTAATTGCTATTCCTACCGGTGTGAAAGTTTTCAATTGGGTTGCAACAATGTTTAGAGGCTCAATTACATTTGAAACACCAATGTTATTCTCAATTGCTTTTGTGGCTTTATTTACAATTGGCGGATTCTCAGGATTAATGCTTGCAATAGTACCTGCAGACTTCCAGTATCATGATACTTACTTTGTAGTAGCACACTTTCACTATGTTCTAGTGCCGGGCGCACTATTTGGAATAATAGCTGCTGCATACTACTGGCTACCTAAGTGGACAGGAAACATGTACGATGAGACTCTTGGAAAATTACATTTTTGGCTAACATTTATATCCGTAAATGTTACTTTCTTCCCAATGCATTTTGTTGGATTAGCTGGAATGCCTAGACGATATCCTGACTATGCACTGCAGTTTGCAGACTTCAATGCTTTAATAAGTGTAGGTGCCTTTATGTTTGGCTTAACTCAGCTTTTATTCTTATTTATTGTTATTAAAACAATCAGATCAGGCAAACAAGCTAAGCCTGAGGTTTGGGAAGGTGCAGGAGATTTAGGTCTGGAGTGGACGTTAAGCTCACCTCCTCCTTATCACTCTTTTACAGTTCAACCGCAAGTAAAATAGTTTGGAAGCAACAAAAACATTACGTAATCTAATAGGTATCGTCGTAGGTATGTTTGCCTTCGGTTGGTTGCTCGTCCCCATGTATGACGTATTTTGTGAGATTACTGGATTGAATGGAAAGGTAACTGGTCCGAGTTCTTTGAGCCAAGAATCACTTGCAATCACTGAACAGAGAGAACTCCTAGTTCAGTTCATGACACATAACAACGAATCAATGCCTTGGTTCTTTGATTCAGAAAAATCTCAGATGAGAGTCATTACTGGAAATCAATATGAAGCTACTTTTGTTTTCCACAACACAACCGCAAAAGAGATGGTTGGGCAGGTAATTCCTAGTGTTTCACCGGGTAGAGGCGCTGAGTATTTCCATAAAACTGAATGTTTTTGTTTTGAGAGACAAGTTTTAGCTGCAGGAGAAAGAATCGAACTGCCCGTAAGGTTTATAATCGATCCTGCCCTGCCTGAAGAAATTGGATCTTTAAGCCTAGGCTACACACTATTTGATATAACAGACAGAGTACAACCGGAAAAAGAAATAGCTAAATTATAAAAAGGGGAGATTATGTCACAACAAGCTTATTACGTACCTGAATCTAGCAAATTACCTTTTGCGATGGCTATAAGCCTACTTGTGTTTATCATCGGTGCAGCGAAGACAGTTATAGATGCCGGAACGGATTCCAACTCATACATGATACTGCTTCTTTCGTTCGCAATGATATGGATAACAATGTATTTCTGGTTCAAACAGACGATCATAGAAAACCAAGCTGGGTTAAATAATCCTATGCTCAAGGATTCATATGTATATGGAATGGCTTGGTTTATTTTTTCAGAGGTAATGTTCTTCTTTGCTTTCTTTTTTGCTTTAGCTTACATAAGAAACTTTGCCGTTCCATGGTTGGGTGGCGAAGGAGAAAAGGGTCTTGCGAACATGTTATGGCCTGGATTTGAAGCAAGTTGGCCTTTGATGATAACTCCTGATCAGGCAGTATTTGCCGGCCCTGAAAAGGACATGTCTCTCGCTACTGCTTATGCCTCTGGCGGCTTAGGAGGTGTTTTAGGGTGGTTACCGTTATGGAATACAGTACTTTTGTTAACTTCAAGTCTGACAGTTCACATAGCCCATTTAGGACTTAAGAACGGAAATAGGAAACAATTTAATCTTTGGCTTGGTGCAACTTTAGTACTTGGCTATGCTTTCGTAGTAGTACAGGGCATTGAGTATTATGAGGCCTATACCCATTACGGTTTAACACTTAATACGGGTATTTATGGAACCACATTCTTCATGCTCACAGGCTTTCATGGTTTTCATGTATGTCTTGGTGCAATAATTTTAACGATAATGCTTTTTAGGAGTTTAAAAGGACACTTTTCTTCTGATGATCATTTCGGTTTTGAGGCCGGATCATGGTACTGGCACTTTGTAGACGTTGTTTGGGTTTGCTTAGTTGCTTTTGTATACGTAATGTAAAACGTTAAACACCAGGCCCAATTTGCCCAGTTATAAAACCATAAACTAGAGTTATAAATAGAACTACAGCAATAGAAACTCTGACGCCCAAGCTATGAACGGTTCTTTTGGAAGATCCTCCATCTTTTATTAGAAAGAAGGCACCTCTGAATAGACTAATAAACATAGCTACGATTAGGAATAATATAAAGTATTTGATCATCTGAAAGGACGTGAATTATACACTTAGGATGTCGAAAAAAATATGAGTAAATTTAGTCCAGGAAAATTAATGACTGCGTTTGTAGTATTTTTTTTCCCTATCTTAATCTACTTGGGTTCGTGGCAAGTAATGAGAGGGCTAGAAAAAAAAGACATAGTTAGTAAACATTATGAAAATAAATCTTTACCAGTTATCAGTGAAAAAGAAATGGCTACTTTAAATTCTGAAAACCTGATTTATCGAACGGTGAACCTTGAAGGAGAATATCAATCTGAGTCTTATATATTGGACAACAGACTATATAGGCAAGAAGCAGGTTATGAGATTTTTACTGTCTTTGAAACATCCGAAAAGAATCTTTTTCTTATTAATAGAGGATGGGTTTCAAAAGAAGATTACGAAAATGGAACGGAGGAAGCTGAAGGAAAAGTCACCATTCAAGGAGTTCTTTCACCGTTCAAGAGATTTGGATTAAATTTGGTAGATCAAATATATCTAGATGGCTGGCCAAAGCTTGTTCAGCAGGTGGATTATGAAACAACAAAAAATGATATAGGCAATTCAATAAATGAATCTGTGATTCAATTATCTGCAGCCTCAGCTGGAGCTTTTGAACCAATTTGGAAACCAGTTGATTTAAAACCATCCAGGCATTTTGGATATGCACTGCAATGGTTTGGATTGGCATTAGTTTTAATTTGTTCATATTTTTACTATGGATATAAAAAGGATTAAATATGATCATTAGTAAACAAAATTCTGGAAGAATAGTTGCATCCTTAATTTTTCTTACCCCCATTATTGTACTCTTTGCCAGTTCGGCTTTGTTCTATAGTGGTTATTCTCCTCAAGGAACTGTCAATAAGGGGACATTGCTCGAGGACCCAATACAGCTAAGTGAGCTGAAGCTTGATATTGATTCTGGGCCTTTGACAGATGAGTTTCCAGGAAAATGGTCAATCGTACAATTTGTTTCAGGGGACTGTTTAGGAAAATGCTGGGATACACTCTATTCTTCAAGACAAATTAATATAAGACTTGCGAAGAATAGCGATAGAGTGGTCAGATATTTAATAAATATCGGTACTAATAATTTGTCTAGCCAATCAATTGAAAAGATAGCTGAGGAATACCCTTTACTCAATACTGGAACAATTCAGCCAGAGCTATTGCCCTTATCTGTATCAGAAAAATTACAAGACTCTCCTTATATCTTATTCGATCCTCTAGGGAATGGGATACTCATGTATGACTCCACCTTACCTAGTGGCGAATTATTAGAAGATATTAAGAAAGTCCTTCAAAACTCAAAAATAGGATAAAAATGGAACGAATTAAAACACTTTCGCTTTGGTCGGGTATTCTCGGCTTCGTAGTCGTGGCGCTTGGTGCTTGGACTAGGCTTGCTGATGCTGGATTAGGATGTCCTGACTGGCCCGGTTGTTATGGTTTTGTAACAATCCCTGTCAGTCCTGAAGAGATTGACATTGCTAATGCCAAATTTCCAGACACTCCCTATGAGGTAGCTAAAGCCATTCCCGAGGTAGTCCATAGATATTTTGCAGCAGCACTAGGTTTCATGATTCTTTGTATTGCATTTCTAGCTTTTCGCTACAAAGATTTACCTTCTGATGTAAGAAAGCTAAGTTTCTTTTTAATCGCTTGGGTGATTATGCAAGGAACTTTTGGTTATTGGACAGTGAGCCTAAAGTTATGGCCACAAGTTGTAACGACACATCTTATGTCAGGCTTCTTAACTACTGGACTTTTATGGTTGCTGTACTTCAAAACAAAGGATCGTTTACAAAACAGAGCAACATGGGATTTTGGGGCAACAACAAAGAAATTATTTAATGTCTCTATCGTATTAGTGGCAATTCAGATATTTTTAGGAGCCTGGACAAGCACAAATTATGCTTCTTATTCATGCGTAGACTTCCCTTTATGTCAAGGACAGGTTCTGCCTGAATCAAATTTTAAAGAAGGATTTAATTTTTTTCAAAGCATTGGTCCAAATTATCTTGGAGGACAATTAGATCATGAGTCTAGGGTGGCCATTCACATTACGCATAGATTTGGAGCAGTTATAGTCACCGCTTTCCTCTTATTTTTGAGTTATCACCTATATGTAAGAAGGTTTGCTTTTCTTTCAGTTGGACTTATAAGCTTTTTGACTTTGCAAGTACTGCTTGGAATCTCAAATGTTATTTTTGCGTTGCCACTATTAATAGCTGTAGGTCATAACCTAGGTGGGTTATTATTGATAACTTATCTGGGAGTCCTACGACTTAGAGAAACATAATTTATGACAGGAGTTTTATCAAATTGGAGAGGATACCTAGAGCTTACTAAGCCAGGTGTACAAGCGCTTTTGTTCGTGTCTTGTGCAAGTGGGATGCTCATAGGTTCCGATTTTAGACCTCCAATAGAAGTATTCTTTTTCGGATTGATAGGAATAAGCTTCTTGGCAGCATCCTCCGCTGTAATAAATCATTTTTTTGACAAGCAAATAGACTCAAAGATGATGAGAACCTCAGAGAGGCCTTTAGTAATGGGTGATATTACAGATAAGGCAGCCATAAGCTTTTCTGTCATTTTATATTTGGTTGGTGCATTCATGCTTTTGTATTTCACCAACTTCCTTACATGGATCTTAACAACTCTAACCTTTATATTTTATGGGTTTATTTATACAAAATATCTTAAATTTATGACAAGCCAAAATATCGTCATAGGAGGTCTTGCAGGGGCGATGCCACCATTGCTTGGATGGACTGCAATTTCCAATACGATAGAGCCAAATGCTTTATTGCTTGTTCTCATTATAATGGTTTGGACTCCTCCTCATTTTTGGGCTTTGGCTGTTTATAGGGTTGATGATTATGCTGATGCGGAGGTTCCTATGTTGCCTGTGCAAAAAGGAGTTCCTTTCACAAAACAACATATACTTCTTTATACCGTACTTCTTATCGTCGCCACTATGCTTCCATATACTGTTCAGATGTTTGGTGAAATTTATTTGATTTCAGCACTTCTACTGGGATTAATTTTTTTAGTTTATTCTTTGAGGCTATACAGAGATGATACTAATGCTCTTGCCATGCCTACCTTTGCTTATTCCATATTTTATTTAGCTGCTTTATTCGCAGCGATGCTAATAGATCACTTTATCTACCTATGAGTAGAGGAATATTTATAACCGTTGCAAGCTGTCTTGGATTGATAGCATTAATATTGGCCTTATTCTTATCTAGATTTTATACACCAAGAGAGCTGACTCAGGACGAATACAAAATGCTGGGGGCATATTTTATAGATCCACCAAGACAACTCACAGAATTTCAGTTAGTCGATGATGAGGGCGCAACTTTTCTCCCTGAACAATTTAAGAATAAATGGAATATTCTATTTTTTGGTTTTACTTATTGTCCTGATATTTGTCCTTTAACTATGAAACAAATGTCTGACGTGAAAGAATCATTAGGTGATAATGCGGAGAAAATAAGAATCTTTCTTGTCTCGGTTGATCCAGATAGGGATAAACCTGAGAACTTAAGAGTTTATCTTGATAATTTTGATAATGACTTTATAGGCCTTACTGGCGAAATTGATCAGATTTATAGGTTTTCAACTCAAGTAAATGCCCCTTTCTTTCCAGTAGTTAATAATCCTGAGCCTAACTACACAGTAGACCATTCAGGAAGCTTAGTCTTGATAAGTCCTGATGCTAAATATACCGGTTTTTTTAGAGCTCCTCATGACACAGACAAGATAATAAAAGCTCTTGCTTCTGTCCTGAATTAAATTTATATTTCGAAATCTTATATGAACTTGAAGCAAAAACTTGCACTTATCCTTGGATTACTTTTTGTAATCGGCATATCAGCTGATCCAATTATCCATTCCTTCGAAGAAGATGAACATCATTATGAAGTTCATGAGTATTCTGACTGCCAAGTTTGTGAGACAGAATCTTTCAAAGCATATGCTCTTAAGGTTATTGAAGAGTATGCTTTAATTACAAATATTTCTATCAACTCAGAAAAAGATCATGTTTCTCCTTTTTCTGCAGATTTTAGTGCGAGGGCACCACCAAACTCTTAAGTTTATTTAAAAAATATTTTTTAATTTAAATTTAGGAGAAAACATGAAAGTTTACTTTTATATGCTCATGGCGATGAGCTTAATAGTAACGCAAATAAATGCCGATGAACCGACACTTCTTGATACAGAGAAAGTAGACGAAGTCGTAGTTACTTCTTCAATACTTAATACAAGCAGGATATTAAATCCTCTATACGTTATCGATGGCGATGAAATAAAAGATGACGCAACTACTTCACTAGGTGAAGCAGTTGATAGTTACTTAGGTGTTTCAATTGCCGATTATGGTGCCGCAGTTGGTCAGCCTATCATAAGAGGTATGTCTGGACCTCGAGTGAAAATTCTAAAAAATGGAATGGTAAATAGAGATGTCTCAGGACTTGGTGTAGATCACTTAAATGATGTTGATTTACATGACATCGAACAAATTGAAATCATCAAAGGACCATCCTCTTTACTTTATGCCAATGGAACCATTGGTGGAATTATCAATGTTGTAAACAATACCATTGCTAGGGAGGATTTTGATGGTCAAGAAGTTAATGCAGGATTGGAAACTCAATCCGCAAACGATGGTGATATTCAAGAGTTCAATTACAAAAATCTTCTAGGCGGATGGCTTAATTTTAGTCTGGGCTATAAAAATACCGAATTAGGCAATTTTGATATACCTGATGGGGCTGTAGTTCACGAAGAAGAAGATCATGGTGATGATGATCACGATGAGCATGAAGAAGAAGCTCTTTCTTATGTTGAAAACTCTGATTTTGCTTCTGAAGCAAAGCAATTCGGTGTTTCAAGAACAGGAGAATGGGGATATTTCGGAATGAGTTATGAAAATTTAGAGAGCTTATATGGAATACCTTTTCACGGAGACGAGCACGGAGACGAGCACGGAGACGAGCACGGAGACGAGCACGGAGACGATGATCACGATGATGAGCACGGAGACGATGATGATGAGCACGGAGATGAGCACGAAGGAGAGAGAATTTTCTCTACTACTGACCAAACGAGCTATAACTTAGCCGGCTTATACAATATTAATGGAGGTTTAATTAATTCTATAAGCTATAACTGGAGAGACACAGAGTACTCATTAACAGAAGCTCATGCAGAAGAAGAAGGTCATGATGATCATGAAGAAGAAGAGCATGAAGAACATGCACCAACTGTCTTTACAAATGATGCAACTGAATACGGCGCTATCTTTGATCTATCTTCAGACTCATTTACTCAAAAAGTAGCATTAAATTTCGTTGATGAAGATTCCGCAATTGTTGGTGAAGAAGCTTTTATGAACCCTGCTAATAGTGAAGAGTTCACTATTGGTTATTTTGTCAGTACAGACTTTGACCTATTTTATCTTGATGCAGGTTTTAGACTTGACCAAATAGAGAGGACTGGAAGTGTCACCGATGAAGATCATGGAGATATCGACTACTATAAGGTAGATGATGACACTAATAGTTTCGCTCTTACTCTCGGCAGAGATATAAGTGACAGTCTGGATATAAGCGTAGGTTTTGCTAGCGTTGAAAGATTGCCTTCAGTAATTGAGCTTTTCATGAATGGTCCACATATGGCAACTGGAAGACTTGAAACTGGTAATCCAAACCTTCAAAGCGAAACATCGGATAATTTTGATATAACATTAAACTTTGATAATGGTAATTTTTACGCATCAGCAAGTTACTACATAAATGACGTAGATAATTACATAACACTGCAAGACGAGCTCGATGATCATGACGAACACGGAGATGACGACCATGGCGATGATGATCATGACGAACACGGAGATGATGACCATGGCGATGATGATCATGCAGCACATGCTAATTTGATTCACGCTAATTACATTCAAGAAGACGCAGAATTCAAAGGTTATGAATTTGAGATCGGAACAACTGTGAGCTTAGGATCCGGTGATTTAACATTCTCTTTTGGAAGAGATGATGTCACTGCTGAATTTTCTGATGGACATAATGTACCTAGAATAAATCCCGCAAGAAATATCTATTCTTTGACTTATGTTGAAAACGATTGGGTTTTCAAAATGAGCTTGAAAGATGTTGATGAGCAAGACGAAATAGGTGAGGGAGAGACTGTTACTGAATCCTATCAATTGCTAAATGCCAGATTAACAAAAACCTATGATCTACCTGGTTCAGCTGAATTAAAAGTTTCTATCTTTGGTAGCAATTTGCAGGATGAGGTTGCAAGAAATCATTCATCATTTGTTAAGAATGAAGTGCCTCTAGCCGGTAGAAATTATGGTGCTAAATTTAACTACAAATTTTAGTTAGAAGAGCTTTTACAAGGCTAGCTTTTTGTACTAGAGGCATTACATTAAAAAGGGTCAAGATACGAATCTTGACCCTTTTTTTAAAAAAATAATATAATGATTTAAAGGAATATTTTAGGAAAATACTATGGAAAATTTAATTCAATTCAATGAGTCTGAAATAGACTGGAAACCTGCACCCGGACCAGATGGAGAACCCTTGGATCATGTGTCGCTGTCCTTTTTGAATGTAGATGAGAACGCCAAAATAGTTGATCTCTTATTTAAATTCTCTGCTAATGAAAAAATACAAATGCATAGACATTGTTCTAACTACAGTACTTTTACGGTTCAAGGCGAGTTAAAAACCTACTATCCTGACGGAAGCTTGAAAAGTGTTCGTCCTGCAGGAGTATTTAAGGCAGGCACTCCTGGAGAACCTCACACCGAAGGTGGCGGAGATGAAGATGTGATTGTTTATTTCAGTCTACGTCCTTATACAACTACCGATCCAATATATGAACTTTTGGACGAAAATATGGAAGTTGTTCAGATGATGAATTTCGAGGCTTTGCAGGAACTAAATGAGGAATACTCAGCTTAAGCTACAATCTTAAAAAATTTAGTTATTGCCCTTGATAGCGTAGAAAGTTCCCAACAGCAAAAGAAATAATTGCTCGCTGGCAAAGAGAACAGATCCTCTTTCTCCGAAGAATATTCCCCAATCTGAGTGGGCAATCAACAAAGCGAATATCATTATTACTCCTATTGCTCCACCTGATACTCTAGTTATTAAGTGGCCTAGTTGGACCATTGGTTTTGCCAAAATCCCACCTACTATTATTCCCAATCCAGCTAATATTTCTCCCCATGCAACTAAGTAAGCAGCTGCCTCTGCCAGAGGAACTCCCTTAGAGTCTAGATAACCTATAAAACCATCAGAAATAGGTAATTTTCCATATCCATGTAAAAAGAAAGCTATGCCAAGGCCTAGCCTTAAAAGCCAATCAGCAATGCCACTTAAAGGCGCTGCGATTCCATCAAAAAAGTTATTTATTTTTTCCATTTGTTTACTCTACATTCTAAAAATTTAATTACCAACTTCTAAATATATTAACCATTTCTGGTCCATTTGTATTGATATCTTCATCGAGATCCAGAGCATCACTCATACCATTTAGTTCTTTAAAAAAATCATAAGGATTTATGGCTCCCTCAGGAGCAAAAACTCCTTTTTTTTGAATTTTTCCATCTATTAAAAGCTTTAAGCCACAAGCCAGGGGAATACCCGTAGCTTCACCCATACTTATCAGACCAGAGGATTTGAATGTTGCTGTGCATGCTGCCTCTTGACCTTCTTTCTTTCCTGAGGCTACCGCATACAGAGGAGGAGGATCTTCAGAATTTGCACCACTTAGATCAATCCCATTTTCCATTCCCGCCTCCTCAAGTTCTTTCCTTTTATCTGAAGATAGATTCTGGACTATACTTGCAGCTTTTTCTACTGAGATAATTTTCCAATCGACAAATTTCATAATCCATTTGAGTAAACCGAAGCCACTACCATGAGCTAAATTAATGCTATTTTTGATCGAATCAAAGTGATGAGGAAAAGTAATTGCTTCTGGATGTCCAAAAATACGAGGTTTAAATTTATTAAAACCAGGTAAATCGACTTCAATCTCTTTCAATGGCTTGACCATCTTTGCCTCACCCTTATCTTGTATTCTGACCTTTCCAGTCATTTGCTGAACGGCATGAATCATGGCGGCATTCAGTCCAGATTGTGATGATTCTTCCTCTGGCGCAGCACCATCCATAGTCCAGCCCGTATAAAGTGTCTCAGTTTCATCTAATTCTTGTATCGCAGCAGCTCCAAGCATATTTGTAAGACCTGGACTTGCACCCATTCCAAGAATCGCTGTTATTGAATTACTTTCTGCCTTTTCGTGTAACGCAAGCATTTCTAAGGTCGGCTCCCAGTCGTCATTAATATCAAGATAGTGGCAGGATTTATCAATAGCAGCTTCTAAAATCGGAGGTCCATATTTATAGAAGGGGCCTACGGTATTTATAACCACATCTACTTTTTCCATTTCCGACTTTAGTGCATTAGTATCCGTTACATCCAAACCAATACCTGAAACTTTTTCGTTCATAGATGTTGCAAATGCTATTGCAGCATCAGCATTAATGTCAGCAACAATTACCTCACTAACATTATCAAAGGCCATACAGGTTGCGACGGCAAATCTACCCATTCCGCCACTTCCACCAAGAGCCAATACCTTCATGAATTTATTTTATGTTTGGATGATGTCAAATATTCTAATTGACGGTGCTGCTTCACAAAGCGCCGCAACAGCATCTAAAGTACCATCATCTGTTCTAAATTGAAGATATTTCTCATAATGTTCTTTACTATCCCATACTTCAGTAAAGACCCAGTTGTTTGGATTTTCTGTATTGTAGGTAAGGTCAATTCCCTGGCATCCATCATAGGCTCTAGTTACCTTAAAGGCTTCAGTGCAAATACCGGTAAAGTTATCCTTTTCACCTTCTTTAAGGGTTCCTTCTAGTAAGACACTAACTGTCATATTGATCTCCTTATAATTAAGCTACTTATATTATCAGACCTTTAGCCATGACTAATATAAACCTAAAAAGAAAGACGGTATCCTGCCTGCAATCCCCAGTTCATTCCCATTTGAGGACCATGTAAATCTTGCGTGATAGGTTTATATAATTCTAATCCCAAACTGCCTTTCGGCAACATAATATTTAAACCTATCCCAGATGTTAAAATTTTGCCGCCGTAGTTTAAAGGGTTAGCTGTTTGAACAGGGGCGTTTATATTCTTATCGTTCCCTTTTATTGATTCAATATCCTGATATTTCAATCTTAATGACCAAGCAGTAATCTGATTTAGATCTCTTTGAACCCAGAGGTTAGTTTCATAAGAATCGCCAAAATTCCATTGATCATTGTTTACGTTAATTCTAGATCTTATTTGACTGCCAAATTTCCATATATCGTAAGTTTTTGAGTAAGTAAGTGCGCTTAATAGCGTGTATGACTTATCAGCTAATTGCATCCCGTAAGGAAGTATCATCTCATTAATAGTTCCCATTGGAGTAAGCACATTATCTTTCAAATTATTTTTACCACTACTATTTTCCAAACCTAGTTGCGCATGAAGTTTAGATCCATCTCTATCTAAGATTTTGAATAGTAGTGACAAACTTATAGAAGATAATCCAGAAGATTTCGTTGAGAAATCTCCAACTATATCTCTCGACATCATCGGTTTATAAGATCTCAGTTCCATAGATTTCTGTTCGAGCATAATCATGCCCATTAAGGTAATGTAATCAGAAGGAGCGTACATTCCACCAAGCATGACCATATCCATATCCATATCCTTCGGCACTACACTTAGATTTCTAGGCATACCAGCGGGATTCGGAAGCTCCAGGATAAGCTGATCAGATATTTTATTTGTGCCAAGATAATTTTGATCCATAGACATTTTCATATATCTAATCGAAATCATAGATTTTCCCTTGTTCAGTAAATGGTCACCCATTATGCCTATCGGTCCATGCATCTTAGGGCTATGATTTTTCATATGATCCATATGATCCATATGATCCATATGATCCATATGATCCATAGGTTCACCGGAAATGATGATGGAAATATTCAGTATCAGTAAGAAGGCAAATGATTTTTTCACTGAGGATATTATCTTATATCTTTTTTTCTTAATCTAATTGATTTTGGTGTTACTTCGACAAGTTCGTCATCTTCTACAAACTCTAAGGCTTGCTCTAAGGTGTGTTCAATATGAGGTGTAAGAATAAGGTTTTCATCCGTACCGGCAGCCCTGATGTTGGTTAGCTGTTTGGCTTTAGTAGGATTTACTGGCAAGTCATTATCTCTTGAATGAAGGCCTACTATTTGACCTATGTAAACTTCGGTTCCATGACCAAGAAACATCCTGCCTCTCTCTTGCAAATTAAATAGTGAATAAGCAAGCGTTTTGCCAGCCGCCATAGAGACCAGCACCCCATTCTGTCTTTTGGCCAATTCACCTTCCTTTGCTTTTCCATAATGATCAAAAACACTAGTCATAATTCCTGTACCACTGGTCATTGTTAAAAAACTTGATCTAAAACCTATCATTCCCCTTGATGGTGCTAAGAACTCTAACTTAATTCTTCCTTTTCCATCAGGTTCCATGTTTTGCAAATCAGCTTTCCTTTGTCCCATTTCTTCCATTACGGCGCCTTGGTGCTGATCTTCTATATCAATTACTATTTGCTCATAAGGTTCATGTATTTCACCATTCACTTCCTTTTGAATAACTTCTGGCTTGGAAACACCTAATTCATAATCTTCGCGTCGCATATTTTCTATCAAGACTGATAGATGCAGTTCACCTCGTCCAGAAACTTTAAATTTATCTGGAGATTCGCCTTGTTCTACTCTTAAAGCAACATTATGAATTAACTCTTGCTCAAGTCGTTCTTTCAAGTTTCTTGAGGAAATATATTTCCCTTCTCTTCCTGCAAAAGGAGAATTATTTACTTGAAAGGTCATACTCACCGTAGGTTCGTCAACACTGAGAGGTGGCAAAGCCTCAATTTTTTCGGGGCTACATATAGTGTCAGAAATATTGAGTTTATCTATTCCTGTAATACAAATAATATCGCCTGCTTGCGCTTCAGGCACTTCAACTCTTTCAAGTCCGTTATAGCCCATAACTTGTAAAACTTTTCCTCTTCGCTCCGAATTATTGGAATCTATTACAGCAACCTGTTCGTTAGGTTTTATTTTCCCTCTTTTTATTCTGCCAATTCCAATCACACCAACGTAGCTGCTGTAATCAAGAGCACTAATCTGCATTTGAAGAGGGCCATCGTTGTTTACCTCTGGAGGATTGACTTTCTCTATAATAAGATCCATCAAAGGAGACATATCTTCAGACATCTTTTCTTCATCCAAGCCAGCAATCCCATTAAGGGCTGAGGCATAAATAACTGGAAAATCTAACTGATCATCATTGCCACCCAGTCTATCAAATAGATCAAATACTTGATCTAAGACCCAGTCTGGTCTGGCCCCCGGTCTGTCTACTTTATTTATAACTAAAATCGGGTTAAGCCCTTGGTCAAAAGCTTTCTGAGTCACAAATCGTGTCTGAGGCATTGGCCCATCCACTGCGTCAACAAGTAGCAAAACAGAATCAACCATTGAAAGAACTCTTTCAACCTCACCCCCAAAGTCAGCATGACCCGGAGTATCTACTATATTTATTCTGTGATCCTTCCACTCTATAGCAGTATTTTTTGCAAGAATAGTAATTCCCCTTTCTTTTTCTTGATCATCGGAATCCATAATTCTTTCAGAATCCATATTTTTTCTATCAAGAGTTCCTGACTGCTGAAGTAATTTGTCAACCAGGGTAGTTTTCCCATGATCTACGTGGGCAATAATAGCTACATTTCTGAGTTTTTTAGTCGACATCGCTTTCGGAAAGGCGCGATTATAAGCTTTTATATAGAATCTTCTATTAGTTTTTTGAGATCATTGAGTGACTCAAAGGCTCAGGACAGCAAAATTTTAAAAGAGCCTCTTTTAGATCAAGATTATCAGCTTTTCTAAGCTTATCTAAAAATTTTTTTGCATGCTTATTACCCCTTTCTTCTGCAACTAAAAAATACTCTAATGCAAGCTCAGGATCGGGATCGGTATTGATACCATCTAAATAAAATATTGCTATATTAAATGGAGCTTTAGAATGGCCTTGCTCATTAGCACGTTGATACCAATACACTGCTTTTTCAACGTCTTTATTTATGCCTCTTCCAATTGAGTAATTTACGCCTGTGTTGTACTGGGAGACAGAAATTCCTTGAGTTGCAAGTGAAAGGTCATAAACAAAATCATCTTTATCACTTACTGCTATTAGCTGAAGACAAAAGAAAGCTAATAGAAAAAAAAATGTTTTTTTAGAGTGCCCTTTTTTTAACAAAAGCCTTTATTCCATAGACACGACAACTTTTCCTAGAACTTTTCTATCTTCTAAAGTTTTTATAGCTGTTGCTGATTCATTAAGTGTATAGGTCTCAGTGACAAAGGGTTTAATTTTTCCCTCCGCATGAAGGTCAAATAGTTCTTTAAAGTTTTGTTGGTTCTCAGCATATTCTACTCCCGCAAACTGACCCCAGAAAACACCAACTATTTGACACTCTTTTAACAAAGTAAGATTCAAAGGCATTTTTGGAATACCAGCTGTGAAACCTATAACAAGATATTTTCCATGTCTTGCAATCGCTCTCAATGCAGGCTCAGCATAATCCCCGCCTACAAGATCATAAATCATATCAACGCCGCCACCAGTTACTTCTTTGATTTGATCAGAGAATTTCTTTTGAAGATCTCTGTCCATTTCCCTTTCATAAATGATTCCTTCATCTGCACCTTCTTTTTTGCAGAGGTCAATTTTCTCTTGAGAAGAAGCTGCGGCAATAACTTTTGCTCCCATTGCTTTTGCAATATGAATTGCAGTAATACCAAGACCGCCACCGGCTCCAAGAACTAAAACTGACTGTCCAGCTTTAAGCTCACCTCTCTGTTTGAAAGCATGGTAAGTTGTTCCATAATTAAGCGGAAACCCAGCCGCCGTATGGAAGTCCATTGTTTCTGGTAAAGGCATCAATTGTTGTTCGAGATAAACCCCTTTTTCTCGTAAACCTCCTGATCCTATGCTACCCATTACTCTGTCTCCTTCCTTGTACATGGTTACGCCTTCGCCAACGGAAGATACAACACCTGAAATTTCACTTCCTGGGCTAAAGGGAAAAGGGGGTTTAAACTGGTACAAACCTTGAACTATAAGTACATCAGGAAAGCTTATGCCTGTTGCCTTAATGTCAACAACCACTTGTCCAGGGCCGGCAATCGGATCATCAATCTCTTCAACTTGATGTGAGTCCACTGGTCCGAACTCTTTACATAGAAATGCTTTCATAAAATGGTCCTTATTAAATATCTAGGTGATTAAATTAACGCTAAAATAAAAAACGTCAAGAAATCTTATTTAAAAAATCTTTTAAATAATCTTCGAAGTTTTCTTGATTACTCTCTTCAATTTTTTTAGCTGCTTCAAGAGAATCTTGAGAAGTTGACGTGAAAAAGTACTCATCATTTGTTGCAAGACTATCCATATGTTCTTTATGAAGAAGTGACATCTTCATTCCATATTCTTGTAAGGTCATATCATTGGTTTGGATCTCTTCTAACAAGGATCCACTTAAAGATTTATCAAGACTATTTATAACTTCTTTTTGATTAGAAAGAGTATCAGTCCACTTACTATCACCTTGAGATACTTCCTTGCTCATGAATTCAGCGATGTCTTGCATTCCATCGAGTATTCTCTCAGCCTCTTCTCTGATGCTTATTTTACCTTTAAGTGTTGTAATAGATGCTTCAGAACTTCTTCCTTCATTTACGATTGTTTTGTGAGTCTTAAACAGTTCATTTGACTCAGATTCTGTTATATCTGGGCTATCAGAAAGTAAGCAAAACAATATTAATAGATCTAAGAAATATATTTGTTCTTCAGATATACCAACAAAGGCTTTTGGGTTGAGGTCTATGCATCTTATTTCAAGATAATCTATTCCTTCATTATTTAAAACATTTATAGGCCTTTCCCCAGTTGGACAAACCCTTTTTGGCCTAATCGTACTGTAATACTCATTTTCTATTTGGATAATAGAATCATTTAACTGAATTCTTTGGTTGTCCTTAAATTCTCCTAGTTTTTTATAGTCTTCGTAGGAAGTCTTCAAAGCATTTTTTAAATCTAAGGTATATTGATCTATAGAGTTGTACGAAATGTTAAGGCTATCCTGCGCCTGACTTATATAGCCTAGGTCTCCCATTCTTAATGAGGTGGCATAAGGCTTGAAAAGATCCTCAGTATTAAGATCATCCAAATTGTGACTTCTATTTTCTGCAAAAGACTTATTCGCTATAGGAGAAGATCCAAACAACAGAAGATATAGCCAGCCATATCTTCGGAAGTTCCTTGCAATACCTAAATAAACCTCATTCTTGAATTTTTTTAAATCAATGGAATTGTTGTCTGCAAAAATTTGCAAAAACTTATCTGAGAATGAAAAGTTATAATGAATTCCCGCTATAGCCTGCATCATACTTCCATATCTATTAGATAAACCTCTTCTGTATATGGTTTTCATCATACCTTGATTAGATGTCCCGTAGTTTCCTATTGGTATATCACCCTCGGAATCTATCTGACAAGGCATGCTCAGAGGCCATAGTGATTCTTCTAGTAGATTTTGATTCACAAAAACATGTAAATCACTCAAAAATTTCAAACATTCTGAAGCACTATTGAAAGTCGGGGTCACTAATTCCAGCAAAGCTTCTGAAAAATCAGTAGTTATATAAGGGTTAGTTAAAGCTGATCCTAATCCTGATGGATGAGGGGTTTGAGAGATTTTTCCAGATGAGTCAACCCTAAGGCTCTCCCTTTCTATGCCTCTATTTATGAAATTGAGTTCTGAAGATACTTTTGATTTCTTTATCTCATCTAAAGAAAATCTGATCATTTGATCTTACCTTGGTCCAGCGTCAACTATAGATTGTGATACGTCAAACTTCTTAAAGTTTTCTTTAAATTGATTTACTAGTTTATTTTCATATTCCGCATAAGATGATGGATCTTTCCAATTTTTTATGGGATTGAGAAGCGTGCTATCCACTCCCTCAACACACAATGGGACAGCTAGATTCATTCCTTCTATGGTTTCAGTATCAGCACCAATTAAATCACCTGATTGAATTGCAGAGATAATTGATCGAGTTACGGGTATATCGAAACGGTTACCTATTCCATACGGCCCTCCCGTCCATCCTGTATTGACTAAATATACTTTACTATCAAATTCTTCTATTCTTTTCATTAGAAGGTCAGCATAAACACCCGCGGCTCTAGGAAAAAAGGGAGCTCCATAGCAAGTTGAGAAAGTGGTCTTGAACGCTTCTGTAGAGCCTACCTCTGTTGATCCAATTGCAGCTGTATACCCGCTTAAAAAGTGATAAGCAGCAGCCTCTTTGCTTAAGATTGAAACGGGAGGTATTACTCCAGATAAATCACAGGTAAGGAATATAACTGCATTAGGTTCTCCACCTGAATTTTCATCTACTCTTTTTTCTATGTGTTCTCTTGGATAAACAACTCGAGTATTTTCGGTTAGGGTGGAATCAGAAAAATCTGGATCTTTTGATTCCGAATCGATGACCACATTTTCCATTACGCTACCTCTTTTTATGGCATCCCAAATGACAGGTTCATTTTTTTTGGTGAGGTTAATGCATTTAGCGTAACAACCTCCTTCAAAATTGAATACTGTACCTGGTCCCCATCCATGTTCGTCATCACCGATTAAGTTTCTTTCTGGATCTGCTGAAAGTGTTGTTTTTCCGGTACCCGATAAACCAAAGAACAAGCAAACTTCTCCGTTAGATCCAACATTAGAAGCACAGTGCATCGGAAGAACATCCATTTCGGGTAGTAAGAAATTTTGAACTGCAAACATAGATTTCTTCATTTCTCCTGCATAAGGCATTCCCGCCAATAAGACCTTCTTTCTTGTGAAGTCTAATAAAACGACGCCATCACTATTAGTGCCATCTGTTTCTGGATCGCATTCAAACAAAGGTGCACTCATAATCTCCCAGTTGTCTTTACCTCCAGGGTTAAATTCTTGAGGCCTTATGAACATTTGTTTACCAAAAAGATTATGCCATGCCCATTCGGTTCTGATTTTGACTGGTACATAGTAATCAGGATGCTCTCCAACATGCAAAGAGCTAACAAATGTATCTCTTTGGTTCATGTATTCCTCGACTTTATTCCAAATATTTATAAATGCTTCACTTTCGAATGGTTTGTTGACTTGTCCCCAATCAACAGAATTGATCGTTGTATCATCTTTAACTATAAACCTATCAAGCGGACTTCTTCCGGTTCTTTTACCGGTTTTTACAAGCAGCGCACCATTAGAAGCTATTTCTCCTTCACCTCTTTCAAGAGCGGCATTAATAAGTTCTTCGACGGTTAGATTTTCGTGAATTGATGACATTAAGAATCCTTTTTAAATAGCGAAGTATTATATAGATTATATTTTAATTATGAGAATGAATTTCATTTACCTTTTTAAAGATAAATACACAGTAAATCAATAAAAAACTGAGTGAAATTAATACCCAACCAGGAATGCTGATACCCATAAAAGTCCATAAAATTTCAGCACAATTTCCATCACCTGTAAAAGCTAAGATTAATATTTCTAAAAAGGGCAATGTAGCAAAAAGGTACTCCATATCAGGTGCGCAGCTCGGGACCAAATCTGCTGGAAGGCTTTGCAAGTAAAGCTGTCTAATTGAGAGTAATGCGCCACTTAGAATGGATATAAAAATTGAAGAAAGGATAATTTTATAGGTCAAGATTTTTTTTGGGTTAATTATCATTCCAAAGGCGGCAAGGATTCCAACTATAATCACAGAACCTCTTTGCATGTAACAAAGTATGCAGGGCTGCAGTCCCAGATAATGCTCCATATATAAGGCTACTGCAATCATTCCTGCAGACGCCATTAAAAAAAGTAAGAATGTTCTTCTTGGATTTTTGGTAATTAGTTCTATCAATGCGCCTGATCCCAGTTATCTCCAATTCCAATATCTATTTCTAGTGGGACATCTAAATTTGCTGCTCCCATCATAGATTCCGTTACTAGACTTACGATCTTATCTATTTCATCTTTTGGAGTGTCTAATATTAGTTCATCATGAACTTGAAGAATAAGTTTTGCCTCGCTTTTTTGTGTTTTTATAGCCTTATGCATATTTATCATGGCTATTTTCATTATGTCTGCAGCAGTTCCTTGCACGGGTGCATTTATAGCTGCCCGTTCTGAAGCTTGCCGTCGCATTGCATTTGTTGCATTAATATCTCTTAGGTAAAGTCTTCTACCAAACAATGTTTCTACATAACCTTTCTGACTGGCAAATTCTTTAGTTGATTCCATATATTTCTTAACATCTGGGTATTTTTCAAAGTACATCGCCATATATTCGGCGGCTAAATTTCTAGAAATACCTAGCTGTTTTCCTAGACCAAAAGCAGATATCCCATAGATTAAACCAAAATTAATTGCTTTAGCATTTCTGCGAAGATCTGATGTTACGTCTTTGATACCGACATCGAATACTTCACTTGCGGTCTTGCTATGAACATCCTGCCCTTCTCGGAAGGCTTCTAGAAGTCCTTCATCTTTCGACATGTGAGCCATCACACGAAGCTCTATTTGAGAATAGTCAGCTGATATAAACTTATTACCTTTTGAAGGTTCAAAGGCCTGCCTGATTCGCCTTCCATCTTCTGTTCTTATTGGAATATTTTGTAAATTAGGATCTGATGAAGATAATCTCCCAGTTGTAGTTACAGCTTGATGAAATGATGTATGCACTTTACCGGTGGATTGAGATACCTGATTAGGTAGCTTATCGGTATAAGTCGATTTAAGTTTGCTTAATGTTCTGTGTTCCAAGAGAACTTTGGGCAATTCATATTCCTCGGCAAGTTCAGCAAGCACCTTTTCGTCTGTTGATGGTTGACCTCCGGGTGTTTTCTTTATGATTCTGTACTTTAATTTTTCAAAGAATATTTCTCTGAGTTGTTTAGTGGAGCCGAGATTGAATTCCTCACCTGCTATTTGATAAGCCTTTTCTTCTAACTTCTTTATTCTACCTTCTAGGTCTTTAGATTGAGAGTTAAGAATCTTTGAATTTAATATAGCGCCGTTTTGTTCCATTTCGGATAATACTTCTATCAAGGGAATCTCTATTTCATCATTGAGTTTATTCAGGGAGGCCTCGCCTTCTAATCTAGGATTTAATTCTTCGTAAAGTCGCAGTGTTATATCTGCATCCTCTGCCGCATAATTTGTAGCTGCCTCAATAGGGACCTTATCGAAGGTAATTTGCTTTACACCTTTACCAGCTACATCTTCAAAAGTAGAGGTTTTATAATTTAGATAATAGGAAGATAAAGCATCTAGATTGTGTCTCGTCGCTGAAGCATCCAAAACATAGCTCATCATCATGGTGTCATTTTTTATCGAAGCAATATCAACTCCATACTTTGCTAAAACATTCTTATCAAACTTTATATTTTGACCTATGATCTTATTTGAAGAACTTTCAAGAAGAGGTCTTAACTCTTTAAGAACAATATCCAAAGCTAGTTGATCTACTGAATCATCATCATGATTTAGTGGAATATAGTAAGCTTCACCTGCTTGATAACTTAAAGATATGCCAACTAACTCAGTATCCATATAGTCTAACCCAGTTGTTTCTGTATCAAGAGCAATGGTTTTAGCCTTCGAAGCTTTTTTTATTAATTCTTTTAAGGATTTCTCAGTTGAGATACAAATATATGAAGAATTGACTTCTGTTTTAACGATTTTTTCAGGGACTTCTTGTAGCCATGAATTAAATTCTAACTCTTTATAAACTTCAGAAAGTTGTTCTGCATCGGATTCTGAAACTGCTAGATCTTCTATAGTTATTTCTAAAGGAACATCTGTTTTAATTTTTACTAACTCGTGAGCCAGATCAAGGGTCTCTATAGAAGACCTAAGATTCTCTCCAACTTTACCGCCTATAGATTCAGCATTCTTTTTTATACCTTCAATATTCTTATATTCATTAAGCCATTTAACCGCAGTTTTTGGTCCAACCTTATCAACTCCAGGAACATTATCAGACTTATCCCCTATAAGTGCTAAGTAGTCAGTTATGAGCTCCGGTCCAACTCCAAATTTATTCATTACGCCATTTTCATCAAGCAACTCACCTGACATTGTGTTTACAACGCTCACATTGTCACAGACCAGTTGAGTCATATCTTTGTCACCGGTAGAAATCACAGTATTCAATTTTTTTTGTCTTGCTTGTTCGGCAAGTGTTCCAATAACATCATCAGCCTCTACACCAGGAATCATAATAAGCTTTATGCCCATCAACGAAATGATGTGATGAATTGGTTCAATTTGTTGGACTAAATCCTCCGGCATAGGAGGCCTATTTGCTTTGTATTCAGAATACATGTCATGCCTAAAAGTTTTTCCTTTTGCATCAAATACCACTGCTAATGGACTATCAGGATGATCAATAAGCACTCTTTTTATCATGCTTATAACGCCTTTAATCGCACCAGTAGGTTGATTTTTACTTGTCGTTAGAGGTGGCAGTGCGTGATAAGCTCGGTATAAATATGAAGAGCCGTCTACAAGGATTATTGGATCTTTCTCTTCACTCATTAGAATATTTTCTTAAGTACAGTCTGTTTCTTCTTGAGCCCTTATTTCTCCAACTTAATTCTTCTTCAAGTCCCGCCATAGCAAGAATATTTTCTATCTTCTCAAGGTTTTCATCAAGATTGATGCCTTCCATTTCAACTAGGATACTATTAATTCCAGACAAAATATTCGCAGCGCCTTCCAGTATTTCAAGTTCCTTGCCATCAACATCAAGTTTTATATGATTTGGGGAAGGAACTCCTTCAATTTGATTAAGATCGTCTAGTTTAATTGCAATTACAGATTGGAATCCATTGACGTCAAACTCTCCAAATTGATTCGAACTTGATCCGATACTATTGTGCGATGCACCTGCACTCGTATCTTTCATGAATAGATTCAGTAAATTAGTTGTTTTACTTCCTGCAAAGCAAAGAGCTTGTATGTATTCATCTAATCCATTCAATCTTATATTGGCATTCAAAGTAGCGTATGACTCTGCAGAGGGTTCTAGGGATAAGACTTTATTTTTTTTCTCTAAAGCGGCATAAAGACTGAAAACGCCTATATTAGCTCCTATGTCCCATAAAACTTCTTGATCTTTTAATGTGGTTCTAATCCACTCAAATGTTTCGGGCTCACTTCTATTGGATCCGGGATCTTGAGGCACTGATCCTGGTGAGTCAATTCTAAACTTCAGGACACCTCGATCGGTGATAATTTCTTGAGTCTCCTTAAAGGACTCTACAAGTCTTGCATTGGTTTTTATTTTAGTTCTCTTGTTTGCGCCTAGTGTTAGGAGGGAACTAAATTTCTTGACGATTTGTGATCTTGTTTTGCTGATATCAATTTCCTTTTTCTAATTTTACCTATAAAGAAGTTAAAAAAAAAATTAAAAAATTTGAACTTTAATAAATTTTTCATGTCTTAAAGATATTGGAATAATTAATCCTGACTTCCATAAAGCTTCGAGCAACCCCAAATGTTCGGAGCTTTTTTAATTCATCTCATCAATCTTTTCAAGAAGAAGGTTTATTCCTGTCTTCTTAGTTGCAGAAACTGGAATTATAAAATGTTTGGTTGATAATTTATTTAACTCTTTAGTGGCTTTTGATACAGTTTGGGCAATCTGACTCTTTGATAATTTATCTGCTTTATTTAGTAATAAGATCATCGGAAGATCTTTACTTTCGCACCAATCTATTAGATTTTCATCATCTTCTTTAAGTGGATGCCTTATATCCATTATGATGCATAGTGCACTGAGACATTGTCTGGTCATTAGATATTTTTCTATTTCTTGACCCCAAGAAGCCCTCATTTTTTTTGATACTTTTGCATATCCGTAACCAGGTAAATCTATAATCTTAAATTCAGAGTTTGATTTGATCTCAAAAACATTTATTGACTGAGTCCTGCCTGGTGTTTTACTAGTTTTTGCCAGTTTTTTATTATTGGTGAGTGCATTTAGTATGCTGGATTTCCCACAATTAGACCGTCCACAAAATGCAATTTCGGACCCTTGATCTGCTGGAAGATCTTCAGTATTGGGATAACTACCAATGAATTTTGCGTTATTAAAATATGTCTTATCCATAGGGGTTTTTAATTTAGTATCGCCAGATTCCTTAGTATATAATGTCGGCGCGCCACATCATATTTAAAGATAAATCCTTAGATGAGATTAAAAAATTTAATAATTACAACTTCAGCGATTATGCTCTTAGGAGCTGGAGACCCTAACGCTGGAAAGGATAAAGTCGCAGTCTGTGCAGGTTGTCATGGACTAGATGGCAATAGCCTTGTAGGTATCTGGCCTTCTTTGGCAGGGCAGAATCAAAATTATCTTTTGAAGCAGCTTAGATTAGTGAAGACAGGTGAAAGAGAAATTGCTTCTATGATAGGACTGTTAGATAACCTAGACGATTCTGATCTTCAAGATATTGCCGCTTTTTATGAATCTAATGTTAATACGGTGGGTACGGTAGATGAGGACAAAGTAGAGCTAGGAAGAAAATTATATTATGCAGGTAACCTTGAAAAGGGGGTCCCCGCGTGTTCAGCCTGTCATTCCCCTAAAGGGTTAGGAAATGGACCTGCTGCTTACCCTTTACTCAGTGGGCAACAGCCTGAGTATGTTGCCAAGGCGTTAAAAGATTACAGATCAGGAGCAAGAATTAATCAAGATCCTTCAAAAATTATGGCTGCGATTGCTTATAAGTTAGATGATGATGAGATAGATGCATTATCTAGTTTTGTGCATGGTTTATACTAATAAAATGTTTCGTAACCAGTTTCTTCTTTTTTCCCTCTTAATTGCTTTACTAAGTTGCTCTAATGATGATCAAGCAACTTTCGAGTCTGGTAGTGGAGAGAGGTTTAAAGCAGGAGTGCACTATGAACTATTAGATAATCCTACAAAAGTTCGAGATCCATCCAAAATAGAAGTAACAGAAGTATTCTGGTTTGGATGTAATCATTGCTATGCTCTTGAGCCTTACATAGCAAGATGGAAAAGGGACATGCCTCTTGACGTAACTTTCATTAAATCTCCTGCCACTTGGAATGACATGCTGAAAACTCATGCAAGAATTTATTACACTGCTAAAGCTCTAGGTATTGAACAACAGTTTGTTCCAGCTGCCTTCAATACTATTCAGAATGAAGGAAAAATGCTTACAGGTAATACTGAGCTTGAGTATTACTTTAGAGGATTCGATGTGGATAAAGATCGATACAAAGCAGTTTCTACCTCTTTTGGGGTGAGGAATGCGGTTGATCAGGCAGATAAAAAAATGAAAGATTGGAAGGTTACTGGAGTGCCGTCGCTAGTAGTAAATGGAAAGTATAAAGTTGCTGCATCTAGGTCTGTTCGTACGGATGAGTTATTTGATGTTGTAGATTTTCTCATCGAAAAGGAAAGAAATTAATATCTCTCCCTCTGAAATTGAATAAATTCCCTATCTCTCCTCTCTTTATTCCTGCCAACAAACTTGATTGGATTGACAAAACCTTTCATAAAGGTGCTGATAGCATCATAGTAGATCTAGAGGATTCCATATCAGAAAATGAAAAAGATCAGGCAAGGGAAGATCTATATTCTCACCTTAAAAAAAATAGTCATATCGGCGAATTAATAATAAGAGTTAACCCAGTTGATGATAAGTTTGGTCAAGAGGATATAAAATTACTTTCAAGCACTGATCTTTCAGTGAGTGCCTTTATGCTTCCAAAAATTGAAGACTGCTCTTTGTTAGACAATCTGCCTGAGATCAACATTATTGCATTATTAGAAACCCCAAATGCAATAAATAATATCTCTCTAATAGCTAAAGATAAAAAAGTTAAAGGTTTGGCATTAGGTGGTGCTGATCTTAGTGCTAGCCTGGGTTCTACTATGGACTGGGACTCTCTTTTGCATGCAAGATCAAAAATAGTACTAGAATCAGCAATTAATAACCTATTTTCCATTGACAGTCCATTTATGGATATTGATAACCTGGATAAGTTGCAGGAAGAAAGCAAAAAATCCAAAGCACTAGGCTTTAATGGAAAAGCAGCCATACACCCCAATCAACTTGATGTTATCAAGAGTTTTTTTCTACCGGATGAGAGAGAAATATATGAGGCTAAGGAAATCATAAAAGCTTTTAAAAAATCTTCATCTGCTGTCATGGCTTTTAATGGCAGGATGATTGATCAACCTATAATATTATCTATGGAAAAAAGATTAAGACTTGTAGGCATTGATCCAAAGAATATAGACTAAAAATATTATGGTAAAAAAAATGAAGGAAATATCACCAGGCCGCTATAGGGAATCGTTTGGAAGATATTATGAAGAATTTGTTGTTGGAGATATCTATGAGCATAGACCCGGTAGAACAATTACCCAATCAGATAATATTTGGTTTACTCTTTTAACAATGAATCAACATCCTTTACACATTGATGATGAGTATGGAAAGGGTACAGAGTTTGGCAAGACCTTGGTAGTTAGCCCTTTTACAGTTGCTTTGATGGTAGGAATGAGCGTGAGTGATGTCAGTCAAAAAACAGTAGCTAACTTGGGCTGGACAGATATCAAAATGACTCATCCCCTTTATGTGGGCGATACCCTTTATGCAGAATCTGAAGTTATTGAAAAAAGAGAGTCTAAATCAAGACCAGATGAAGGAATAGTCACTGTCAAAACAATTGGTAAGAACCAAGATGGAGTCGAAGTTGCTTCATTCATAAGATCAGCCCTTATTCCAAAAGATGGAAAAGCAGTTGAAGACAAAATTGACTACTAAATTTATATTGAAAGACTCTCATGTCTTTCTCAATTTTTGCGGAAATTTATAAAAAGAATTCCCTATAATAAAGTACTTTTTTTTGCTATAACTATCTTCAACTTACAGGGGAAAAGTTATGGGAGAAATTGCTAGTACAGAAAAAAAATTACATTGGCATCTTAAAG
>CACBBD010000002.1 GCA_902537425.1 uncultured SAR86 cluster bacterium
TTAAACAAGGACTTTTAAAGCATCATGACATGGTTCTAGTAGACGCAATGGGTTCTACTGAGGGAGGAATGGGATCCTCAAGAGCTTCGAGAGATAATCCTGCTGAAACTGCTAAGTTTGTTCTTAATCCAGGTGTTATTGTTATTACCGATGATGATGAGATTGTTGAACCAGGATCGGAAAAGATGGGAAAAATAGGCACAAGTGGATTGGTGCCACTGGGATACTTCAAGGACGAAAAAAAGTCTGCCGAGACTTTCAAGGAATTCCAAGGTATTCGTTATAGCTTTCCAGGAGATTATGCAAAAGTTGAAGCTGATGGGACTATTACACTTCTCGGGCGTGGCAGTAATTGTATTAATACTGCTGGAGAGAAAGTTTATCCAGAGGAGGTTGAAGAGGCGATTAAGCGTCATAATGATATATATGATTGCCTTGTTGTGGGACTTCAGGATGATAGATTTGGTCAGAGGGTAGTAGCTCTAGCTTCTTTTCAGGAAGGAAAAGAAATTGGAGAGCAAGATCTGATTTCTTACACTCGAGAACACTTGGCGGGTTACAAGCTTCCAAAACAAGTTTTATTCGTTGAAGAAGTTATGCGTGCACCAAATGGTAAAGCTAATTATAAGTGGGCAAAAGAAACAGCAGAAAAAGAATTAACATAGGAGAGTGTAAATGGATGTGAGTGAAGCTGTAGATTCTAGGCTTTCTGTAAGAGAATTTTTAAAAAATCCTGTAGAGGATTCTTTGATAGCTGAGTTGTTAGAAAAAGCCTCTAGATCTGCTTCTGGAGGTAACTTACAGCCTTGGAAAGTCTACGTCATTAATAATGAAACTATGCAATCATTCCTTAAGTTTCAATCAGAATGGTCTGAACCTGAGACTCCTGCTTATGCAATATATCCAGAAAAATTAAGTGAGCCGTATAGGACTTCACGTTTTGAGGTTGGTGAACAAATGTACTCCATACTTGGTATAGAACGTGATGATAAGGAAGGTAGATTTAAGCAAATGCTTAAGAATTACGAGTTTTTTGGTGCTCCAGCGGCATTCTTTTGTTATGTAGATAGACAAATGGGCTCTCCACAATGGTCAGATCTGGGAATGTTTCTACAGACTTTTATGCTTCTTGCAAGAGAAGCTGGACTTGATACTTGTGCACAAGAAGCTTGGTCACTTAAACAAGAGAGTGTGACAGCTTTTGTAGAAGCACCAGAAGAGGAAATGCTTTTTTGTGGTATGGCTATAGGTTACAGGGATACCAAAGCATCTATAAACAAACTGAGAACAAATAGAAGACCAGTCGAAACTTGGGCTCACTTTCTTAAGAAGTAGTATCCTAGGCTGAATGTCTTAGCACTTGACCTGCACGAGCATTAGTAGGCTCTCCATCAAGAACATTAACTTGTCCATTGACGATCGTTGCTTTGAAGCCCCGTGACTTCTGTATATATCGTGGTGCATCACCCGGAAAGTCGTTTACTAATACAGGTTGTAATTCACTCACCTCTTTAGGGCAAAATACATTTATGTCTGCCTTCATACCTATTTTTAAAGTGCCTCGATCCTTAAGACCAATTACCGCAGCTGGATCAGCTGTCATACGCTTGATAGCTTGAGGAAGGGTAAATACACCTGTTTTACGTACATAATGAGACAGTATGAAACTTGCCCATCCCCCATCCATAATTTGAGATACATGTGCGCCGACATCACCAAGTCCAGGAATTAGGTTTTCACTAGAGAAAAGATCTCCTTGCTCTTTAAGGTTGGTACTAAACATGCGCCAGTTGAAAAGACCACGTCCTTGACTATCTTTTGTTAAACGTAAAAAAGTTTCAGACCAGTGCTCAGAAGCAGATTTTGATAATTCGATCAGATTCTGTGAGGAGTTATGATCGGGTGCATCTTCTAAGCCAAGAAAATAAACTTTTTGTAGAGGTATTTGACAAGATTTTGGTTCGCGAGCTTCTGCTACTAATGCTTCACAAAAAGTCTCATCATTGATGGCTTTTAATCTACCATCAAAGTCTTTTTCTCGAAGAATATCCCATGTCGGCCCTTGAATAGGCAGCCCAGCTTGAAGACCAAACATATAACCTGATCCACGTGTATGACTGGTACCGGTGATATTACGCCCCTCTGTATTCATTTCATCAAGATGCATTGCAGCCTTAGTTCCCGATCCTTCTTCTCCCGAACAACCATAGCTAAATAAAACTCTACTGCCTTCTGTCTCAGCCACAGACTTCATTACTTCAGCATCTGCACCAACAAGCTGCATTAAGGCATCTCGAGGTCAACCTTTGCAATTTCAACAAGCTCAGAACACTCTGCAAAGGTTCCTGGAATTGAACGGCCATCTGGAGCTTTGTGCGGTTCGTAACGATTAGTTGAAAATCCAACAGCACCATCTTCTATTGCCTTTTCTACAATATCGGCCATCTGTTGCTTTTCAGCATCAGTTGCTTGCTCATCAAACGATCGATCACCCATGACGTAATAACGAACAGCACAATGACCAACGAGACCAGCAACATTCAGAGAAGGTTTAAGCTCTTCCAACATATCGAGATATTGACCATAATGCTCCCAATTCCACGGAAGTCCGGAGAGAATGGCTTGCTTAGGAATATCTTCTACCGTTTCCATCATACCAGCTAGAATTTCCGTATCTTCAGGCTTACAAGGAGCAAAAGTAAGTCCACAGTTGCCAATCAAAGCCGTAGTGACGCCATGCCAGCAAATTGGGGTCATTTGAGGATCCCAGCCAATTTGGGCATCAAGGTGAGTATGGATATCAACAAAGCCAGGGGAAACTGTCATACCTTCAGCATCAATAATCTCAGCTGCCTCTCCATTTACCTCCCCAATTTCAGTTATAAGTCCATCTTTGATTGCGATGTCTCCAGAATAAGCATCTGAGCCAGTTCCATCTATGATATTTCCATTTTTTATTATTAGATCATGTTGCATAATTTATCCCTCTAAAAGATAGTATATACAAAGAAAGTAAACTCACTCCAGCAAAAAAAGGGTAAAAAACTAACTTTTTTAAAAAGTTAATCATCATTTGAATGGGCTAGACAGGATTTGAACCTGTGACCTTCTGCTCCGGAGGCAGACGCTCTATCCTAGCTGAGCTACTAGCCCAAAATAGATTATATATCTATCTCAATATCTATTTTATTAATACACCAGCCCTGATATTATGCCTCTTCCTTTAGTCGTGGAGTAAATATGGCAAGTAATTCTTGGCAATCAATTAATTGGAAGGATCCTTTTTTGCTTGAGCAGCAGCTGTCTGATGATCAAAGAATGGTGAGAGATACTGCTAATCAGTTCGCTCAAGAAAAACTTTTGCCAAGAGTAAGAGATGCTTTTAGAAGTGAGGAAACTGATCCTGGAATATTTAAAGAAATGGGCTCTGTAGGCTTATTAGGATCAACTATACAAGGCTATGATTGCCCAGGTGTTGACTACATGAGTTATGGGCTAATTGCGAGGGAGGTAGAAAGGGTTGATTCTGGATATAGATCTATGATGAGTGTTCAATCCTCTTTAGTTATGTATCCAATTTATGCTTTTGGGTCTGAAGAACAAAAAGAGAAATATTTACCATCCTTAGCCAAAGGTGAAAAGATTGGTTGCTTTGGTTTGACAGAACCAGACTATGGATCAGATGCTGGCGGTTTAATAACAAGAGCAAAGAGTGTCGATGGTGGATACTCATTAACTGGTGCAAAAATGTGGATATCAAATAGTCCTATAGCAGACGTTTTTGTTGTTTGGGCTAAGAATGATGAGGGAAAAATAAAAGGATTTATTCTTGAAAAAGGGATGGAAGGACTCAGCGCCCCAAAGATAGAAGGAAAACTGGCATTAAGGGCCTCTGTTACCGGTCAGATAGTTATGGAAGAAGTGTTTGTTGAAGAGAGTCAGATGCTTCCAAACATTGAAGGTCTCAAAGGACCATTCAGTTGCTTAAATAATGCAAGATACGGAATTGCTTGGGGAGCTCTAGGTGCAGCCGAAACTTGCTGGCATACTGCTCGAGATTACGTAATGGATAGAAAACAATTTGATAGACCACTTGGCTCTAATCAAATTATTCAGTTAAAGTTAGCTGATATGCAGACTGACATAAGTATTGGATTACAAGGATGCTATCGCGCAGGCCAACTGATGAATGACAACAACATCTCTCCAGAATTAATTTCACTTATAAAACGCAACTCAACCGGAAAAGCACTTGAGATAGCTAGAAAATCAAGAGATATGCTTGGAGGAAATGGAATATCAGATGAGTATCCAATTATGAGACATATGGTAAATTTAGAAGTTGTAAATACTTACGAGGGAACTAGTGATATTCACGCCTTGATTTTGGGACGAACGCAAACAGATATACCTGCGTTTTAGTTCTATTTTTCAAGACTACCTAGTTTTATTGTTTTATAATGCAGCCCGCTCGATCTTCAGAAATCTATAATATATGAAAAATTCAAAATTCTTCTTGATACTAACAATCGGTTTTGTATTGAGCCTCAGTGCCTCGGAAGCACAAAAAGCAATTGAAATGAGGATTGCTCCTGTAGGATCTATTTGCCTAGAGGGACAGGATTGCGGCTCGGCAGCTCCTGCAGCGTCTCAAGCGATGGCTCCTGTAAATGATTTACCCAAAATAGAGCTTTCTGAAGGATCTGAACATATTGTTAAAATGTTAAATTCAGGCGTTGATGGAACTATGGTCTTTGAACCTGCTGTGATCAAAGTCTCTGTAGGCGACACAGTTCACTTTAAAGCTACTGATCTTTCTCATAATTCTGCTTCTATGGCTGGGATGATTCCATCTGGAGCTGATAGTTGGGCCGGCGCTCTGAGTCAGGATATTTCAGTAAAACTAGATAAAGAGGGAATCTATGTGTACCAGTGCGATCCTCACGTAATGATGGCTATGGTAGGTGTTATACAAGTTGGTGAAGCTGTTAACATGGCAGAAGTGAAAGAGGCGGCTTCCAATCAAAAAGCAACTTTTATTATGAACGGAACAAGGCTAGACCAATATCTTTCTCAGCTTTAGATAGTTTTTAGCAGGGCAGGTAATTCTCTCCAATCAGAAAAGCTAGGTACCTGAATATCTAATTCTAATTCTCCTCCATTTTCATTGAACCATACAGGCTTGCAGCCAAAATCATAACTAGCCTGCACATCATTGATTGGATGGTCTCCAATATGACATATTTCCCGTGCTTCCAGACCGGTCGCTTCTAGTGCTGCTTCGAACATTTCTGGATTGGGTTTATGAGTATTTAGCTCTGCCGGGGAAAGAATATAGTCGAAATAATCTGATATCCCGATCATATCAAGATCAGCATTTCCATTTGTTATGACTCCTAGAGAATATTCATCTTTTATTATATCTAGAGTTGAGATCACATGATCATAGAAAGTTACATTATTTCGTCCCTCAAAGAATACTTTGAAAGCACCTTCAGCCATACTTTGTGATTCATCATCAGTATATCCAGATCTAATACTCGCATCATAGAATATTTTTAGTCTAAGCTCAGATAGTCTATTGATTAGACTTGGATCAGTTCTTAAAAGTTTATCTCTTATTTCAATACTCGCTTCTTTAGTTAGGGAGTTTAGGACTCCCGGATAATTATCTTTAATCCAATTCCTAGAATTTTTTTCAGCCTGCATAATGGTCGGCATAAGAGGCCAAAAAGTATCATCTAGATCAAAAGATATTGATTTAATTGTCATTTTTTAGCTCCTTTTTTTGCTCGTGGGTGGGCTTTGTCATAAATCTTTGAGAGATGTTGAAAGTCCAATTTTGTATATATTTGCGTAGTACCGATATCTGAATGGCCGAGCATTTCTTGAACTGCTCTTAAGTCTCCACTTGATTCGAGTACATGACTTGCAAAAGAATGTCTTAACATATGAGGATTAATTCCTGGAATACCCCTTTTAAGGCATAATTTTTCAAGTCTAAGTTGAATAGACCTTGCAGAAATACGGCTTCCCTTATTGTTTAGAAATATTGCATTTGTCTGAGTCTCTTTAGATTCCAACAATTCATTTCTGTAAATAATCCAATCTCTTAATGAATGAACAGCTTTTGTTCCAACTGGAACAATGCGAGTTTTATTTCCTTTTCCAGTTACCACACATGTTTTCTCTTTAAGATCAAGGTCTTCAAGGTCTAATTTACAAATTTCTGATAAACGTAGTCCAGAAGAATATAAAAGCTCTGCGATGGCCTTATCTCTTATTTCTATCATTCCTTTAGGTTTAAAGTCCAAAAGTCTTTGAACTAAATCAGCATCCATTGCCTTAGGAAGAAGCTGGGTTGATTTAGGCGAAACTATATTTTTTGCAGGATTCAACTTAATTTTTCCTTCGGCAAGTAAATATTCATAAAAAGTTCTACAAGAAGACAATAATCTCTGAATACTCCTGGGGCTTAACCCCCTTCGCCTTTCATCATTGATAAAGGTTCTTATGTCATGTTCACTTACATTTTTCCAATCTTGACTGTCACTGGTGGAAAGATATTGGGATAGTTTCTCTAAATCTCTTTGATAACCTTTAAGGGTGTGCGGTGAATATTGTTTTACCGATTCTAAGTAAGATAGAAAAACTTTTATTTCAGTACCAAGCATTTAAAAATTGTTTCTATCGATAAGCTTCGATAAAGTTTCTGCTACAAATTCTAAGAATAGTGAATCATTTTCTTTTGAATACGTATCTTCATTTTTAGAACCCAATGCAAGCATTCCAGGACAATCAGTATTTTTGATGGGAACTAAAACACAATCCTTAATTCTTGTTTTTTTGTCAAAAATATAGTCTGATTCTTGTTTATCCAAGGGGCCGCAATATATATCTGAAGCATTATATTTTTTTCCAATTTGTTTATGTGCTCGTTTGGCATCAAGAATTCTACCTTTAGGTAAGTTAGGATTTTCTTTAAAAAATAGAACTTTACACGCATCTGCCTGAAATTTTTTTGAGAAGTAATTTTCCGTTTTTGCGATTACATCCGTTAAATTTTTGCACACGATTAAATCTAAGATGAGTTTTTTAGTTTTTTCGAAAATACCTTCATTAGCTTTTGCAATTTCAAGCAATTCGAGTAAGTTTCCGGAGGTCAATTCGTAGTTCTTTCTAAGAACTTCAACTTGCTTTTGAATCAAAGAAACTGCTCCTCCAGTTTTATGAACTATTTCTATTGAATCTAATATATGGGAATTGTTCGAAAGGAAATCAGGGTTTAGGACCAGAAATTCTTCTACTTGCTTTGCATCAATGGATTTTTTTGGCATTAAATTTTGATTTCTATTTCTTCTAAAAAAGTTGCAGAACCTTCAGCATATATTTTTCTTGATCCTATCTTGTAGTCTACCAAAATGCTTCCTTGTTTGAAGTTTACCTTTACCGGAGATGACATCGCTTTATTTGTTATGCCTATTAAAGCAGCGGCGCAAGCCCCACTTCCACATGCTAAGGTCTCGCCAACACCTCTTTCGTAAACTCTTAGATTGATCTCATTATCATTAACTATATTTGCCATGCCAAAGTTAACTCCATCCGGAAATAATTTATTAGTTTGTAGCTTTTCACCCATAACACTGAGATCAACTTTAGAGTCTCTATCTACAAATGTTACTCCGTGAGGATTTCCAAGTTCTATACATTCTAGAAATAGTTCTTGCCCCTCTATATCCAATGTAACCTGATTGATTTCTTCTAAAATCTCAAAAGAAGCCGAAAACCTATCTTCACTCAATGATTCTAGGTGCCAGATACCTCCATCAGTTTTAACTTTAACTTCCTTTGAAGCACATAAAGAGTGATCTTCTAAAAATTTAGAAACACACCTTGCGCCATTGATGCAATTTGACGCAATAGAACCATCGTTGTTGTATATTTTTGCATCGAAATCATTTTTTGGCTCTTTTGGAGGCAATACCAATATCAGTTGATCAAAATCTATTTTGTGATTTTGATATATTTTAAGTACATCTTCTGAATTGATAGAAATATCATTTCTTAAAGAATCAATAATGGCAATGATATTCCCCAGCCCTGAGTATATGTATAAGTCTATTGGCATTACTGATTATGATTCTAAAGCTATGAGATCTTCAAATGTTTCTTTTCTTCTTATGACTTCAATTTCATCGCCCGTGACAAGTAACTCCATAGGCTTAAGTCTAGAGTTATAATTTGAGCTCATAACAGAACCATAGGCACCTACATCCATGAAAGCAACAAAGTCATTTGGCAAAATTTTCAGATTCCGGCCTTTGGCAAGTATATCCCCAGTCTCACAAACTGGACCCGCTAAATCGTAAGTATCAGATGATATTTCTCTATTTTCTAATTCTTTTACCTCATGCCAGGCTTCATATAACGAAGGCCTAATCAAATCATTCATACCTGCATCAATAATTGCAAATTTTTTCCCACCCGCATTTTTTATGTATTCTATCCTTGTGACAAGAATTCCAGCAGAACCAATGATTGATCTACCAGGCTCTAGTATTATCTTATATTCCTTATCTTCTAATCTATTTTTTACCCCTGCCATTAAAATTCCTGGATCTCCTTCTTTTTCGTCTTTGTATTGGATACCAAGGCCACCACCAATATCTAAAAATTTAATGGCATGCCCATTTAATAAAAGATTATCTGCAATTTCACATATTACATCCAAGCTTTTCAGAATTAGATTTTCATCAGAAATCTGAGAGCCTATGTGACATGCGACTGAAGTTATGTTTACGAGTTTATTATCTCTCGCTTCGTCTGATATTTTATTAACTGCTTCACTATCTAAACCAAATTTTGAAGTTTTTGACCCCGTTTCAATGTATTTATGAGAGCCAATGGCTATATCGGGGTTAACTCTTAATGCACAATTTACAGATTTATTAAGTTGTTCAGAAATTTTTGCTATTCTCTCAAACTCACCGTATGACTCTATATTGATAGAGAGGATTTCGTTTTCTACCGCTAATTTTATTTCCTCATTTGACTTCGCTACACCAGAAAACACAATTTTATTCTTATCTGCACCTGCCTTTAGACATCGTTTGAGCTCATTTCCAGAAACAACATCAAATCCAGAGCCAAGTTCAGATAATAATTTTAGAATGTGAAGATTAGAATTCGCTTTTACTGCATAACAAATCAGATCATTGCTTCCAACTTCATTTTGATATTTCCCAAAGTTACTTTTAATTTGCTCTACAGAATAGATAAATATGGGAGAACCATATTCTCTTGCTAGGTTAATAACAGGAATATTTTCAATCCAAAGTTGTCCTTCAATCTCTTTCATAGTTTGAATAAAAAGTTTCAGGATTATCAGGTAACCTTAAAGGAACTTTATTGCCACAGGAAGACAAGTTAAAAATAAACAATAATAGTAAGATTCTCATGCAAATGTTCATGATAGCTTCCTGATTAATTCTTTCTTGGCTATTTTTATTTCTTTTTTAACTTGCGAGGGCGCCGTACCACCTACCTGTTTTCTTGATAAAATTGTTTTCTGAGGATCCAGGTAATTTGCAACATCTTCGTTTATAAATTTAGAAAATTTTCTTAAATCAGAAATTTCCAATTCAAAGATTTGAACCTTCTTCTTTTCTGCATGAGCAACAATCTTACCTACTATTTCATGCGCCTTTCTAAATGCAATACCTTTTTCAACCAGGTAGTCTGCTAAATCAGTTGCGGTTATTTGACCAGTGAAACAATCACTTTTCATTTTTTCAATATTAGGCTGCATCCCGTCAATTATTAGTGATAGTAATTTAAGACTATCTTTGGTGAAATCAATACTACTGAAAATGTATTCCTTATCGTCTTGTAAATCTCTGTTATAAGTTAATGGAAGATTTTTCATCAATGACAGAAGCCCCATAAGATTAGCAATAGTTTTGGAGGCACCTCCTCTAATCAGTTCTGCCATATCAGGATTCTTTTTTTGAGGCATTATCGAAGAGCCCGTACACACTTCATCAGATAAATAGATATAACTGTATTGGCTTGAAGACCAGATAATTATCTCCTCACAAATTCTTGAAAGATGAATTCCTACTATTGATAAAGAAGAAGCTAACTCCAGAACAAAGTCTCTGTCACTCACTGCATCCATTGAATTTCTACTTATCTCTCTAAAGCCCAGCTTCTTAGCAAGAAACTTTCTATCTATATTGAATCTTGTTCCAGATAACGCAGCTGAACCTAATGGCATGACATCCATTCTTTTTTTTGCATCTTCTAACCTCGAATAATCTCTGGACAGCATTTCAAACCAGGCCATTAGGTGATGTGCAAAAGTCACAGGCTGTGCAATTTGAAGATGAGTTAGACCAGGTATCAAAGTATCGGTATTTTCGTCAGCTTTTTTTAATAAAGATTTTTGAAGCAAGATAGTTAAGTCTAGAATCTCGTCTATTTGGTTCTTTAGAAATAGCCTTAAATCTGTGGCTACTTGATCATTTCTAGATCTGCCGGTATGAATTTTTTTTGCAGCTGTGCCAGCAATTTTTACAAGCCTTGCCTCAATATTCATATGAACATCCTCTAGGCCTGGATCCCAATTAAATTTATCATGCCTTATCTCATCTAAAATCTTATTGAGACCTTTTTTTATTCTTTTAAGTTCAGAGGAATTTATTAAATTCGCCACTTTTAGTATCTCGGCATATGCAATTGAACCTTGGATATCGACTTCAAAGAGTCTTTTATCTATATCGATAGATGCAGAAAATGACTGAGCGAGATCATCAGTCCCAGATTCAAATCTACCTCCCCATAGAGGATTTATTTCTTTTTCTTTTTTTGCCATAACATTTTTTCCAGTTTACTAACTGTGCATCACTAATATGCAGTGCTTAGTATAAAGCGGAGAAAACTCCAAAACTAAACATTTTAGAGTTTTGTCTT
This sequence comes from uncultured SAR86 cluster bacterium, assembly GCA_902537425.1. Lineage (GTDB taxonomy): Bacteria > Pseudomonadota > Gammaproteobacteria > Magnimaribacterales > Magnimaribacteraceae > Magnimaribacter. Next base: position 10,972 of record CACBBD010000002.1, read on the forward strand.
TGAATAATCAGATCAGTATTTATATATTTCTGACTTGAAAGGCCCCTCTTTGGGAACATTGATGTATTCGGCTTGATCAGAAGATAGTTTAGTCATGACTCCGCCAAATCCCTCTACCATATAAGAAGCTACCTCTTCATCCAATTTCTTAGGTAATACTTCAACTCGAATAAGCTCTTGTTTCTTATCTTCATCATTAATTTGAGCAAATTTCTTTTCGTACAAATACATTTGGGCAAGTACTTGATTTGCAAAAGAGCCATCCATGATCCTTGACGGATGACCTGTTGCATTCCCTAGATTAACAAGTCGACCTTCTGAAAGAAGAATAATATAGTCTTCGCTATCCATATTAGGCATTTCTCCAGCTTTAGTATCTCTAAAGATCTTATGAACTTGCGGTTTTACCTCTTCCCACTGCCATTCATCGCGCATGTATTGTGTATCTATCTCAGTATCAAAATGACCTATATTGCAAACCACTGCTCCATTTTTCAAAGCTTTAAGCATATGTTTATCACAAACTTTGTAGTTACCAGTTGTTGTGACAATTAGATCAGTATCCTCCAATAGAGCTTTATTTATTGAATCTTCAGAGTCATTATTAATTCCATTTACGTAAGGCGAAACAACCTCATAACCATCCATACAAGCTTGCATGGCACAAATTGGATCTATTTCAGTGACTCTAACCACCATCCCTTCTTGTTTAAGACTTTGAGCAGATCCTTTACCTACATCGCCATATCCAATCACCAGGGCTTTTCTACCAGCAAGAAACATATCTGTTCCTCTTTTTATACCATCATTTAAGCTATGCCTCGTACCATATTTATTGTCAGCCTTTGATTTGGTTACTGAGTCATTAACATTGATAGCTGGAACTTTCAGCTCGCCTTTTTCTATCATCTCATTAAGTCTCAAGACGCCAGTAGTTGTCTCCTCAGTGATGCCATGGATATTTTCAAGAATTTCAGGATATTTATTATGTGCCATGGCAGTTAAGTCGCCTCCATCATCAAGAATCATATTTGCATCCCACGGTTTTCCATTAGACAAAATTGTTTGTTCTATACACCAGTTAAACTCCTCTTCGGTTTGACCCTTCCAAGCAAATACCGGCACACCTGATTCAGCTATCGCTGCTGCCGCATGATCTTGAGTAGAAAAAATGTTACATCCAGACCATCTTACTTCTGCACCCAGTGCGGTTAAGGTTTCTATCAAAACTGCCGTCTGAATAGTCATATGGATACACCCAAGAATCTTAGCGCCTTTAAGAGGTTGCTCATTTCCATATCTTTCTCTAAGTTTCATTAAGGCAGGCATTTCAGATTGGGCTATAACTATCTCTTTTCTTCCCCAATCTGCTAATTCCATATCAGCAACTTTGTAATCTTTATTACTCATAATATTTATCCTTTTAATGCTTCAACTTTATCTGTTTTTTCCCAAGTAAATGCAGCTTCTTCTCTTCCAAAGTGACCATAGGCGGCTGTAGATTGGTAAATCGGTCTTTTAAGATTAAGCATATTGATTAATTGCATAGGCCTCAGATCAAAATGTTCTCTAATAAGATCAGAAATTTTTTCTTCATCAATTTTACTTGTTCCAAATGTGTTAACACTAATAGAGGTTGGTTCAGCAACGCCGATTGCATACGATACCTGGATCTCACATCTATCAGCCAAGCCAGCAGCTACGATGTTTTTTGCTACGTATCTCCCGGCATAAGCAGCAGATCTGTCTACTTTAGAAGGATCCTTTCCTGAAAAAGCACCACCTCCGTGTCTGGCCATGCCGCCATAGGTATCAACGATGATTTTTCTTCCAGTGAGTCCACAGTCACCTACTGGACCACCTATTTCAAACCTTCCTGTCGGATTGATGAAATATTTTGTATCTTCATTTAACCAATTAGATGGAAGAATTGGTTTGATGATTTCTTCCATGACACCTTCTTTTAGATCTTCTTGTGAAACGTTAGGATCATGCTGTGTTGACAGTACAACAGCAGAAATAGATTGAGGTTTGCCATCTTCACCGTAAACGAAACTAACCTGGCTTTTAGCATCTGGTCTGAGCCAGGATAATTTATTACTTTTTCTAATAAAGGCTTGTTGTTCAACAAGTCTGTGAGAGTAAGTTATTGGAGCTGGCATTAATACCTCTGTTTCATTTGTTGCATATCCAAACATTAAGCCCTGGTCTCCAGCACCTTGCTCTAAATCCTCACCTTCACCTTCATTAACTCCTTGAGCAATATCTTGAGATTGCTTGCCAATGGCATTAACTACCTCACATGTATTTCCATCGCAGCCAACATCTATATTGTCATAGCCTATATCAAGAATAACTTTTCTTGTGAGGGCTTCTAAGTCCGGTTCAGATCTACTTGTTATTTCTCCAGCAAGGACAACTAAGTTATCTTTGACTAACGTTTCGCAGGCAACTCTTGATTCAGCATCGTCTTTGAGCATTGCATCAAGGACGGCATCAGAAATTTGATCTGCCATTTTATCTGGGTGTCCTTCCGATACAGATTCAGAAGTAAATATTTTATATTCAGACATGTTGTCTCCATTGCCAAGGAGCGGGTATTTTACACAAAACTATTATTTTTACTGAAAAAAACTTCGTTTTTATTAGTATTTCTATATACATAAAAAAATATTTCGGCGACAATAAGTTGCCCAAAAAAATGAGTAAAATTTCAAGCTCCCAATCAGCAAATGCCTTAAGAATTTTGGCGCTTGACTCTGTGAAAAAGGCAAATTCTGGTCATTCTGGCATGCCAATGGGAATGGCAGATATCGCCGAAGTACTTTGGCAGAATCATTTAAAACATAATCCTGGAAATCCTGACTGGTTTAATAGAGATAGATTTGTGTTGTCGAATGGCCATGGTTCTATGCTTATATACGGACTTTTGCATCTCTCAGGTTATGATTTATCTATCCAAGACTTAAAAGATTTTAGACAGTTACATTCAAAAACTGCTGGCCATCCGGAATTTGGAATAACACCAGGTGTAGAAACTACTACTGGACCACTAGGCCAAGGTATTGCGAACGCAGTAGGAATGGCCATAGCTGAAAAAACTCTAGCTTCTAAATTCAATACTGAAAAACATAAAATCATTGACCATATGACTTACGTATTTACTGGAGATGGTTGTTTGATGGAAGGTATATCTCATGAGGCTTGTTCCTTGGCAGGAACTCTTGGTCTTGGAAACTTAGTAATTTTATATGATGATAATGATATTTCTATAGATGGTAATGTGGAAGGATGGTTCACTGAGGATATTCCAAAAAGGTTTGAATCCTATGGATGGGAAGTTATACCAAATATAGACGGACATAATTTTGAAGAAATAGATCAGGCTATCATTAAAGCAAAATCTAATGATGACAAACCTACTCTGATATGTTGTAAGACGGTAATTGGAAAAGGATCGCCAAACATGTCAGGCACAGCGGCTGCACATGGAGCCATTTTAGATCCTGATGAGATCGTACTTACCAGAAAAGAATTAAATTGGCCCAATGATCCTTTTAATATACCGCAAGAAGTTTATGAGGACTGGGATGCAAGAAATGAAGGAAATCAGAAAGAGGAAGATTGGAATAAAATATTTGAAGAATATGCTTCAGAAAATCCAGAACTGTCTAGTGAATTAAAAAGGTTGATCTCAGGTGATTTACCAGATCGAATCGAGGATAGTATTTATTCTTTCATTGAAGAAGTTCAAAAGGATCTGCCCAAGATGGCAACAAGAGTTTCTTCTCAAAAAGTCTTAAATGTCCTGGGTTCTCTCATTCCAGAATTATTAGGCGGATCAGCAGACCTTACAGGCTCAAACAATACAAATTGGGATGGAACTAAAGAAATTAGAGCGAATGATTTTTCTGGAAACTATATTAACTATGGCGTTAGAGAATTCGGAATGACTGGCATTATGAATGGTTTAGTTTTGCATGGTGGTATAAAAGCCTACGGAGGAACTTTTTTAACATTCTTAGACTATGCTAGAAATGCAGTAAGAATGGCTGCTTTAATGAAGCTACAGACAATACTTGTCTATTCTCATGATTCAATAGGAGTTGGAGAAGATGGCCCCACCCATCAACCTGTTGAACATTTAACAAGCTTAAGGACTACTCCTAATCTAGAGACATGGAGACCTTGCGATACTTCTGAGACAGCTATTTCGTGGCTGGCTGCTCTGGAAAATACAGATAAACCCACTGCACTAATACTATCTAGACAAGGACTGCCAAACTTCGTTAGGAGTAAAGAGCAGGTTGATTCTATCAAGAAAGGTGCCTATATCCTTCGGGAGCCAGAAGTAGAGCCAGAACTAATTTTCATAGCCACTGGTTCCGAAGTCGAGCTTGCAATGTCGGTGGCTGAAGAAGTGAAAGATAGGACTTCAGTTAGGGTTGTTTCGATGCCTTGCTCGGAAAGATTTGATTCTCAATCAGAAGATTACAAAGAATCTGTTCTAGGTAAAGAGATTAAAAGAGTTTCTATTGAGGCTTCACAAACTGACTGGTGGAGAAAATATGTTGGACTCGAAGGGGATGTTATAGGAGTGGATTCCTTCGGTGAATCAGCTCCTGGAAATATACTTTTTGAGCATTTTGGATTTACGAAAGAACAAATCATCTCAAAACTAGGTCTCTAGAAATGCAATATAAAAGTCTTTATGAGGTAGACTTAAGCAACAAAACTGTTTTATTAAGATCAGATCTTAACACTCCCATTGAGAATGGTTTAGTTGTTAATAATGAACGGATTCTAAGATCACTGCCAACCCTAAATTTTATTATTGATGCTGGTGCTAGATTAGTAATCATGAGTCATTTAGGCAGACCAGAAGAGAATGACATATTTCAAGAGGAATTTTCTCTATTACCGGTCGTGAATGAAATGGAGAACTTATTAAATAAAAAAATTATGTTTTATAACTTAGGTGAGTTTGAAAAATTAGATAAAATCCCAAAAATTTCTGTTATTGAAAATACGCGATTTTGTATTGGTGAGAAGTCTAATGATAATGATTTATCAAAGAGATTAGCCGGATTAGGAGATTTAATTGTAATGGATGCATTTGCCACTTCACATAGAGCTCATGCCTCAACGGCAGGTGTAATAACTTTTTCTAATGAAGCATGTGCAGGTTTATTGTTAGATGAGGAACTAAATGCTTTATCGAAAGTAAAAGAAAACTCGAAAAATTCAGTAGCAATTCTTGGCGGTGCAAAAATATCTACCAAACTTAGTCTTATAGACTCCCTTTCTAAATCCATGGATAAGATTATCTTAGGAGGAGGAATAGCTAATACCCTCATAGCAGCAAAGGGCAATGAAGTTGGTAAGTCTTTAGTTGAAGAGTCTATGCTACCAGAGGCAGAAAAACTTTTAGAAAATCCTAAAATAATAGTTCCTCATCTCGTTATAGTCTCGGATAATCCTGACAAACCTGGCAGACTCACCTCTATCGATTCTATAGAAAAAAATGAAGCAATTTTTGATGTTTCACCCGAATCATTCGCTGATTTAGAGACAGTATTAATGAATGCGGGAACTATTTTGTGGAATGGCCCGCTTGGATTCTTTGAAAAAGAAAATTTTGATAAAGGGACAATAAAAATAGCTAAAATGATTTGTTCTTCAAAGGGCTTTTCAGTTGCCGGAGGAGGCGATACCATCGCTGCAGCGCAAAAGGCTGGAGTTTTGGGCAAACTGGATTATGTTTCTACAGCAGGTGGGGCATTCTTAGAATTTATGGAAGGAAAAAAACTTCCTGGAGTTGAGGCTTTGATAGATAAAGTAAATTAAACTTAAAAGTGGAGAGAAAAATGAATTTTAGTAGTTTAAGTGAAATAGCAAGTTATATAGTTTCAGATGGAAAAGGGATATTAGCTGCCGATGAAAGCAATCCTACATGCACCAAACGATTTGATTCAATAGGAGTAGAGTCCACCGAGGATAATAGAAGAGACTATAGAGAGTTACTTTTTAGATCTGAAGGCATGAAAGGAAACATAGGAGGTGTAATATTATTTGATGAAACTATACGCCAAACTGCTGCTGATGGTACTTCATTGGTAGATGTTATAACTAGCCAAGGTTCCTTGCCGGGTATCAAGGTTGATAAAGGCCTGCAAAAAATAGGTAGTACAGAGGAGAGTCTTACACAGGGATTAGAAGGTCTTGATGAAAGACTAAAAGAGTACTTTGAAATTGGCGCTAAGTTTACTAAGTGGAGAGCAGTTATTAATATTGGAAAAGACATGCCCTCTTCTGAGGCTATCTCGGCTAATATGGAAGCCCTTGCTGAATATGCAAAAATTGTTCAAAACAATAATATGGTTCCAATGGTAGAACCTGAAGTATTGATGGATGGAAACCATTCAATAGATGATTGTTTTGAGGCAACTTCCCGTTGCTTAGATACTTTATTTGCTTGCCTTTTGGATAAAGAAGTAGATATAAAAGGAACTATTTTAAAACCTAATATGGTTACATCTGGATCTAATAATTCTGATCAGGCGAATGTTGAGGAGGTTGCACAAAAGACTATTGATTGTCTGAAGGCTTACGTACCTGATGACTTACCAGGTGTTACATTTTTATCAGGTGGACAGTCTGATATAGACGCTACCGCCCACTTGGATGCAATGAACAAGATCGGAGGATTTAATTGGAAATTAAGTTTCTCTTATGGAAGGGCGCTTCAACAACCTGCACTAAAGGCTTGGATGGGTAAGAAAGAAAATGCAATTCTGGCTCAACAGGCTCTATCTCACAGAGCATTGATGAATAAGCTTGCTTCTGAAGGCAAGTGGGATATTTCTCTAGAAAACTAATTGAAACTTCTCATTCAAAGAGTTTCAACTGCTTCAGTTGAAGTTGATAATCAAATTGTCAGTTCAATTCAGCAAGGAGTTATGGCACTTGTAGGTTTTGATAAACACGATAACACGGAGAGTTTAGTATCTATGGCCGAGAAGCTATTAAATTTTAAAATCTTCAATGATCATAATGGAAAAATATCTAGAAGTATCTTAGAGACAAATCATCAGTTATTAATTGTTCCTCAAGTAACTTTGTCTGTTGGTACAAATAAGGGAAGCAAACCTAGTTTTTCAAAAGCAGCAGACCCCAAAAGAAGCTTTCATTTCTTTCAAGAATTTATTGAGATAATAAGAAGAAAGAAAATTGAATGTGAGATAGGTAGCTTTGGTTCAGACATGTCAGTACGGTTAGTGAATGACGGACCAGTTACATTTTGGTTTGAAAATTAATTCCAATTATTAACTCATTCTATCAAGTACTCTCGGTAGAGCTCTAATGTATTGTTTTACATCTGCTATTTTGCCGGTACTTACACGAGACCAATTTACATAGTCTTGATATATTCCTCTAATAAGCACCCTTTCCTTTTCCATTTCTTTTCTAAATTTTTCTGCGTTCAAAGATCCAAGATCTACGTACATAAAATTGGTGCTTGTTGATAAGGGTTTCAGGCCATTTTCTTTAACAGCATCTTGCAGCATATCTCTCGCTTCGACAATTTTTTCCTTTGAGTATTTTAAAAACTTCTCATCATTATATGAAGCTATAGCGGCAGCTACTCCCGCCTGATTTAAGGAGTAATCACCTAAACCGAAGGAGGATATCTTCTCTATCATTTCCGGATCTGCAATCAAATAACCTACCCTCATTCCGGCAAGTCCATAGATTTTAGAGAAAGTTCTTGCAACTACTACGTTGTAACCTTCTTTTATCAAAGGAATCATAGTATTTGCATCAGGATCATCTGTTAACTCGTTATAAGCCTCATCAATTAATACAATCGTTTTCTTTGATGCTTTTTTACAGAAAGACCTAAGTGCTTTTGGAGAGAGGGGAAGACCCGTAGGATTATTTGGATTCGTAACCTGCACCATCCCAATAGTTGAAGTAATATTGTCATACATATCATCGAGGTCAATTGCTAAATCAGATGTTTTATCTAATCTTTTAATCCCATACTCACTATTCATGCTCCCCATTTTTGATGTTGTGTCCCAAAAAAGGTCGGGACCTAATATATGTCCTTCTTGAGTAACTTTTGTTGCTAGCCATTGCAAAGGTGCACTAGAACCGGACCCTATAATTATATGCTCTGGTGTAACATTATTCCTTTCGGCGATCATTTCCTTAAGTCTTGGTACTTCTTGCACATAGTAAGAGCCCATTTTTATGGCCTCTTCCATAGCTCTCAGAGCTAACGGACTTGGACCATATGGATTCTCATTAGCATTCAATTTCGCTACTCCAAATGCAGGACCATAACTAATTTTTGGTGCATTACTGGGTACTATCCTTGGAATGCTGCCTACTACACTATTCGTTTTTGAACTCTGACCTATTACTGGTGAAGCTATAACTGAGCCAGCTGTAAATAAAGCTCCCTTCAATAATGTTCTTCTCGATATTGCATTATTTTTCATATTTTCTCCTATTAAATTATTGACGAGGAAAGACTTGCTTTCCAAAACATTCCTGACGAGACAAAAAGTAAATAAAGACCAAAAAGTCTTTTTAATTTATCCTCTTCAAGATTATGAGCCCATTCGACTCCTATCGGTGCAGTTAAAATAGACACTAGACTTATTATCAATACAGCTGGAATATTAATAAAGCCCAGTGACCCAAAAGGGAGGTCAGTTTTGTTGAAGCCTAAAATGAGAAAACCTACAGCACCAACTAAACCAATGATTAAACCAACACCTGAAGCGGTTGCGACTGCTTGATAAATTGGTCTTTTACAGATAGACATTGTTATGACAGTTATTGTACCGCCAGCAATTCCAAGTAGTGCAGAAAAACCTCCGAGGAATGAAACTAGACCTGCACGGGCAAACCCAACAGGCATATCTCTTTGTTTCATAGCAGTTTGGTCCAATATTTTGGGGAAGAGGAAGTAGATTCCATAGAACAATACTCCCCAAGCAAATATTAGATATAACTCTTCAGCTTGAGAGTATGAAGCAATGAAAATTCCAATAATAACCCCTATAACAAGCCATGGTGCCCATTCCTTCAAAACTAAAAAATCAACAGCACCTTTTTTATTATGAGATATAAGTGCTCTTGCAGATGAAAATATAATACAAGCAAGAGAAGTACCTACAGCCACGAATATTAGATTTTCAGATTCGATATCCAGTATCGAAAAAAGTAAGACAAGAGCCGGGACTATTGCAAATCCGCCGCCATTTCCAAAAAGGCCTGCTGTTATCCCAGCCACGGCACCAGCTGTTATAAGTAAAACTATTAATCCAAAAATTTCCAAAAGTTGCTCCAAACACGCATAAATTGATGCAATCTACATGCCATAAATCTTTCACTATATGAATTATTTAGGGTCATAAGAGTACCTTCTCGAAAAGAATGACCTTTTATGAGGCTATTTTGCAATCTATTCTCCTTCTTTTTTATCTTCTGTAACTGTTCTGCTTTCTAAAATTAATTTAGATATTAACAGGCCTAATTCAAAAAGAAGCCAAGCCGGTACTGCAAGCAAAGTTTGAGAAATTACGTCTGGAGGAGTTATTAGCATTCCAACTACAAAGCATCCTACTATTATGTAAGGTCTTTTTTTAGATAAGCTTGTTGATGTGGATACGCCACTCCATATTAAGAGAAATATTAAAATAGGGATTTCGAATGCAAGGGCAAAAGCAAACATCATTCCTAGAACGAAACCTAGGTAACTATTAATATCTGTCATAACCAAAACACCTTCTGGAGCTGAAGAAGTAAAGAAGCTAAAGACAATTGGTAAAATTAAAAAATAGGTAAAGACAATACCTAAATAGAAAAGTACAACACTTGAAAATAACAAAGAGAAGCTCAGATTCTTTTCTTGTTTGTACAAAGCTGGCGCTATGAACCCCCATATTTGAGAAAAAAAATAAGGCATGGAAATCATAAGCGAAACAAATAGAGTTAATTTTAGAGGCGCAAGGAATGGAGATGCTACTTCAGTTGCAATCATGGAAGAATTAGAAGGTAAGAATTTTTGCAAAGGCTCTGCCAAGAACTGATAAATATCATTAGAAAAATAAATGAGTAAAATAAAACAACTAGCTATTGCTACTATTGACTTAACAAGTCTGACTCTTAGTTCTGTTAGATGATCGACAAGAGAGGCTTCTTCCATAAGATTATCTTTCTTTAAGATCTTCTAATATTTCTTTATTTTTTTCATCAAGAAGGGCTTCTTCAAGGTTAAGAGTCTTTGATACTTCTTCCTTAGCATCGTTAAATTGATCTTTTATCTTTCTTACTGTAACAAATATATATTTTAAGACTTCGGGTAATTTTTCTGGACCTATTAGAATAATTCCAACAATGAAAATTATTAAAATTTCAAAAAAACCAACGTCGAACATTATTTTTTATCGTCTTCTTCATCAAGAGTTTTTCTAAAGCTTTTAATTGTATTGGCTAAGTCCGAACCCAAATTTTTAATCCTTTTAGTGCCTCCAAATAGAAGCAACACGATTACCAAAATTATTAGTAATTGCCATATGCTAATTCCGCCTATACCCATTTATTTCTCCTTGTTTTTCTTTCTGGAACTCTTTTCTTTGTGCCCTGATATGCCAAGCCTATTATTTAGTTCATCTAGAACATCGTCTATATGAATACCTTCATTTAAAAGTAAGACCATAGTATGAAACCATAAATCTGCGGTTTCATGAATTATTTTTTTATTCTTGTCGACTGTCACATCATTTGTTGCTTCTAGCAGCTCGAGCGCCTCTTCGAGCACTTTTTCGTTAATTTTTACCTTTCCTTGGTCCAAAAGAGATTTTACATACGATTCTTTAGATATTGAGCCAACCCTTTTCTCCATTAAATTAAAGAGCTTTTTGAGCAAGTCTTGTTCGGTCATTTTAGGTTGCTATAAATAAGAATAAACAAATGATTAAAACTATCAGGATGATGCCATTATTTCTTCCTTGTATATAGATTTTTTGCATAAGCTGATTATGTCGTTCTTCATTTGCATTTTGATATTCTTCTAATCTTGAAACCTGTTCTATAGCTGTATCTGCTATTTCAGGAAATTTCCTAGCCTTTTCAAACCAACTTAAGGAATTTCTCTTGGCCCACTCAGTTAATTTCTTAGGGTTATACCTCTCTGAAATCCAATTTTTTAAGAAAGGATTTGCTATAGACCAGAAATCTAAGGCTGGGTAAAGTTGTTTACCTAAACCCTCAATATTCACTAATGTTTTCTGAAGAAGCATCAGGGACGGTTGCATCCTTAAATCAAATCTTCTAGCAGAATCAAATATAAATAGAAGCATCTCACCAAAGTTTATTTTTTCCATCGGCTGATCAAAAATAGGTTCACATGCTGCCCTTATAGTGTTTTCTAGGTCACTTAATCTCGTATTTGGATTCACCCATTTTGATTCAATTAATATGTTTGCAACTTCTTTAAAATCTCTTCCTATAACAGCAACTAACATTCTACCTATTTGATATTGCTCTTCTTCGCTTAGTGAACCAACAATTGCGTAGTCAACAGCAACATATGCGGGGTCAGACGGATTTTTGGCGTCAATGAATATATTGCCAGGATGCATATCAGCGTGGAAGAAGTTATCAATAAATACTTGTTTTAGAAAGATCTCAACACCTCTTTCTGCTACTAATCTTAAATCTACACCAAGATCATTAAGGATCTCTATACGATCCACAGGAATACCCTCAATTTTTTCCATGATCAGTAAATTCTCAGTGCAATAATCAAGATACACTTCAGGCACATAAAGGAGATTATTGCCCTCAAAGTTTCTTCTGGTTTGTTTTATATTCGATGACTCTAATCTCATATCAAGCTCTGCTAGAATTACAGCTTCGTATTCGTCTACTAATTTTGAAAGTTGCAATCTTTTCGCATCTTCAAATCGCCGCTCTGAAAATGCCGCAATTCTTTTCATAAGAGATACATCTGTTTGAATAGTTTTTTTTATTCCCGGTCTAACAACTTTAATCACAACTTCTTTGTTATTTTCTTTTAGTGTTGCCGAATAAACCTGTGCTATTGATGCAGCTGCTAAAGGTGTGGGGTTAAAGTCCTTAAAAATTGAAATAATTTCACAATTCATCTCTTTTTCAATAATCTCTATGGCCTGCTTATCAGAGAAGTGAGGCAGATCGTCTTGAAGGACTTTTAGACTCTTTGCAATTTCTCCTGGAACTACGTCTGGTCTTGTAGATAAAAGTTGACCAAACTTTATAAAGATTGGGCCTAACTCTTCTAATGCAAAGCGAAGTCTTTCTCCGGGCTCTTTTTTGGATTGATATAAACGCCAGGGAGATATTAAGAGAAGAAATGAAACGATTTTTGGTTTTGATAATGTATCAACTTCCTTATCTAGACGAGCTTTTAGTAAAGTATGAATGATTTTAAAAAGCCTGAGAGAATCTCTAAACATCCAACATTCCTTTTTGGCCAGAATGAATTGCCACTATCCCATTAGTTAAATTTTTATAACTACATTTTGAAAAACCTGTCTCTTCCAACATTTTTTTTAATTCTTCTTGGGTAGGATGCATCCTTATTGATTCGGCTAGATATCTATAGCTTTCTTCAGTCTGTGCAATAATTTCTCCAATTTTTGGTATAACTTCGAAAGAGAAAAGATCGTATATTTCTCTAAAAACTTCATTTTGTGGTTTTGAGAATTCTAAGATAATTAGTTTCCCACCTGGTTTTAACGCTTTGTAAATAGATCTAAGAGCAGTTTCTTTGTCAGTAACATTTCTAAGCCCAAATGCTATTGTGATAAGATCAAATGTATTGTCTTTAAATGGAAGAAATTGAGCATCTATTTGTGCAGGATGTACATCCTCTATCCCTTCATCAATCAATCGGTTTCTTCCTTCATGTAGCATTGAAGCATTGATATCACTGAGAATTAAAGTGCCTTTCTCAGAAATCTTATTTCGCATTAGCTTAACCATATCTCCCGTGCCGCTAGCAAGATCCAATACTACAAAGTGATCTTTGATCCCAGACGTCTCAATAGTTACTTTCTTCCAAAGTCTATGTATTCCAAAAGACATAAGATCATTCATAAGGTCATAGTTCTTTGAAACCGTATCAAAAACACTACCCACAAGATCAGCCTTCTTATCAGAATCAACTTCTTTAAAACCGAAGCTTGTTTTATTTTTACTCTTATCTTTCATGAAATATTTGTGCATTTTAGCTCATGCCGAACTAATTAACCTGTCTCCTAGACAATATTCGGTTTATAGACTTTATGTAAATATCTAGGCTTCTATTGAAATATTCTATTTGTTTTTCATCGCTTGATTTAAAGACAAAACTAATGATTTCTTGTGCAAGTAATTCATTCTTATCAATCTTTTCTCTAAACTTTTCTTCTCCTAGTTCTTCGAGAGAATCTAGGTACGCCGACATTTTTGTTTCATAATCCGAAGACTGATTATTTTTCAGAAGTTGAATAAACTCCTCTATCCATTCTTCTTGAAGATTAGACCATTCTTCTCTTACTTCGATGTGATTTTCCAATTTCAATTTTATTTTATCAATCTGATCATCTCTAAGTTTGATACCCACTCGATCAAATCCAGAAATATAGTTATCTATTAAGCTATAACCATTCTCTGCTCTCTCTTTTTCCCTTTTCTCTCTTAGCTCTCTGAAATGAGATCCTATTTCATCTATTTGTACTTCATTTATTTCCTTAGTAAAGCTGATTATGGGTGATTTGAAATAGAAATTTGATCTTGTAAAAACTCCCTCTGCATCCCTATAAAGAGAACTAATTTCCTTCTCAGGATTTTGTAAATTTATACTTTTTAAATTTTCTAGAATAACTTTTACTTTGCTGAGTTCATTTTCACTAAACCAATTTATAAATTCTGTTGAAATAATTTCTATTTCTTCATCTTGCTCTCGTGAGAAATTAGCAAATTCCTTGAAATAATCAGCCAAATAATTATCTAATCTCTCATAAACCCATGATCCTGCAATCGAGCATGAACTCATTGAGAAGATCATGAGGGAAAGTAAACAAAACTTATAAATATTTCGAACCATCACTAGGGGTTATTGTAAATTGCAGTTAAAATTCTGTCGGAAATGTCAGATAAAAAGAAATATCCTACCCTAGTTTGGCTAGATTTAGAAATGACAGGTTTAGACCCAGATTCGGAAAGAGTTATTGAAATTGCCACAGCGATTACTAGTCATGACCTATCAGAAATAATTGAAGGACCAAACCTCGTGATCCAGCAACCAATGGAGTTTATTGACAATATGGATGACTGGAATACTAATCAGCATACAAAATCTGGACTAGTTGAAAGCTTAAAAGTAACAAATATAACTATCGAAGAGGCACAGAAACAAACTCTTGAATTTTTGTCTATGCATGCCGAGAAAGGAAGATCACCATTATGTGGCAACTCTATTTCTCATGATAGGCGTTTTCTAAGAAGATATATGCCAGAGCTAGATGCTTTTTTTCATTACAGAAACGTTGACGTTAGCTCAATAAAAGAACTCATTAAGAGATGGAATCCCGAACTTCTTGATGGTTTTAAGAAAAGTGGTGGACATAGAGCTATGGAAGATGTGCTTGAGTCCATTCAAGAGTTGAAGTTTTACCGAGATAAATTTTTTGTTCAATAAATTTATTTATCAGGTCCTTGAAAAGCAGGATTGGAAATAGGCATAATTTTTGCTGAATCACTCGAAGTTATTTTTGCTGTTCCCTTCTTATCCACTTCATCAATTCTCATTATGCAATTTATAGGTATATAACTTCTTTGAACACCTTTGAATTCGTTTTTTAGTTTTTCTTCACTTGTATCCACAACTATTTGCGACTTTTGATCGAATATATATTCCTCGACTTCTATGAATCCATACATGTCACTTTGGTAAATGGCTTCAGCATAAACCTCATAGATTTCACCCAATTGAACAAATACTACTTTGTAGATTCCTTTTTTTGCCATTACAATCCCTGCCTTTTGAAGATTTAAACTATAGTACCCTTTAAAGATATTAAATATATATGGCCAAGAAACTTTTTATCAAGACCCACGGGTGTCAAATGAATGAATATGACTCCGCAAGGATGCAAGATTTACTTGGTGATAGTCACGGGTTTGAAACTACACAAAACGAGGACGAAGCAGATCTGATACTCTTAAATACCTGTTCAATTCGTGAAAAAGCACAAGAAAAAGTTTTCCATCAGTTAGGCAGATGGAAAAAATTAAAAGAAAAAAATCCTAATTTAAAAATAGGAGTTGGAGGTTGTGTAGCAAGCCAGGAAGGAGAGAACATAATAAAGAGAGCGCCTCAAGTTGATTTAGTTTTCGGTCCTCAAACAATCCACAGAGTTCCTGATCTTTATAAAAACATCACCGAAGCTAAGCCTGCTTCTGTAGATATAGCCTTTCCAAAGACTGAAAAATTTGATTATTTTCCAGAACAGAATGTTGATGGACCAACCGCATTTGTTTCAATCATGGAAGGTTGCAATAAGTATTGTTCATTTTGTGTAGTACCTCACACAAGAGGTCATGAAATAAGTAGACCTATAGATGACATCCTCAAAGAAATTAGAGGATTGTCCCAGCAGGGTGTCAAAGAGATAAACTTACTTGGCCAGAATGTAAATTCATATCGAGATTCAAAGCTAAAGACAAAAGGACTGGGATTATCAAATTTGATAAGAGCCTCAGCCAAAATAGAAGGAATTCAAAGAATTCAATTTACAACCTCTCATCCTTTTGAGTTTGGTCAAGATCTAATTGATATTTATTTAGAAGTGCCAGAGTTAATAAGTTATGTTCATCTGCCGGTCCAGAGTGGTTCAAATTCTATTTTAGAAAAGATGAGACGCAGACACACCAGAGACGAATACTTGGAGATAATTGATAAATTAAAAAATGTAAGAGAAGGCATTAGCATATCTTCTGACTTTATAGTTGGATTTCCCGGAGAAACTGAAAATGACTTCTTGGACACCTTGGATCTCGTTGATCGGGTTGGTTACGATGAATCTTTTAGTTTTATTTATAGCCCACGGCCTAATACAACAGCAAAAGATTTGGAGGATGATGTGCCTCTTGAAGAGAAGAAGAACAGGCTTTCAGTTCTTCAGCATAAATTAGAAAACTCAGCATTGAATATAAGTAGAAAAATGGTCGGTGAGACAAGAAAATGTCTCGTCACAGGAGTTTCTAAAAAGAATCCTGGAGAGTTTCAGGCTCGTACTGAAAATAATAAAGTGGTTATCTTTTCATGCTCAGATCAATCAATGATTGGTAAAATAGTCGATATAGAAATCATAGAAGCAAAAAATAAATCTTTACGAGGTGTAGCTGCATAGCTTTATCAAACTATTTAATGAAATTTCACTTAGAGCCTGTAAATCACGACAAAATAAGTGACTTATGTGGGCCTACAAATTCAATTCTTAAGCAAATAGAAGAAGAACTGGGAATAAAAATCTTAAACAGAGGTGCAAGCTTTAGAATCAAAGGAGAAACCTCAAACGCGCAGATAGCTAAAAACATCATTCTAAGAATTTATGATGATCTTGAAGAAAATAAAACTATTAGTTCAGAAGAAGTTCACTTATATTTGAGGAAAGGAATGAATGATTTAAAAAATATTAAAAAAGACACTTCAGCTAGACAGATAATTAAAACACCTAATCTGATAGTTGCAGCTAATTATGGCAGCCAAGAGCATTATGTTGAGACCATTAGAAAAAAGGTCTTAACCTTTGGTATAGGACCCGCTGGTACAGGAAAAACATTTTTAGCCGTTGCTCTAGCCGTGGAACAGTTTACAAGAGGAGAAGTTGAAAAGATTTTGTTAGTGCGTCCTGCAGTGGAGGCCGGAGAAAAGCTTGGTTTTTTACCAGGTGACTTAAGCCAAAAAGTTGATCCTTACTTGAGACCTCTTTATGACGCGTTATTTCAGATGTTGGGCTACAAAGAAACTACTCAGCTTATAGAGCGGAATATAATTGAAGTTGTGCCTTTGGCTTTTATGAGAGGTAGAACATTAAATAATTCCTTTATTATTCTTGATGAAAGTCAAAACGCAACAGTAGAGCAAATGAAAATGTTTCTTACAAGATTTGGTTTTGGTTCGAAAGTAGTTATCACGGGAGACATAACTCAAATAGACTTACCTAAAAACACACTCTCTGGTTTGGTCCATTCTTTAGAAGTATTAAAATCTGTCGATGATATTGGATTAGTAGAATTTGAATCAAAAGATGTTGTACGTCATGGTCTTGTTCAAAAAATTGTTGAGGCTTACGCTAAGTTTGCTAATTAAGTGATACTTTCCAGTTCCAATATTTTTATTTCTGGAGATCTTGAGGGACTGTCTTGCACCGAAGAGGATATATCAAGTTTAATTCAACTTTTAATCGGCACAGAACCAAGCTTAGAAAGTTTATTTTTAAAAAAATCCGTAAATATTAGATTCATATCCAAAACTGAGATTAAGGAATTGAATTTTAGATTTCTTAATAAAGACAGGCCAACAAATGTTCTATCTTTCCCCACTCAAGAATCTAATCTCGATGATGAATTATTAGGAGATATTGCCATATGTCCTGAAATTATAAAAAGTGAAGCTATTGATCAAAATAAAGAAAACCAAAGTCATTTATTCCACATCATCCTTCACTCTTTACTTCATCTAACAGGACATGATCACTCAGATGACAGCTCTGCTGAGATTATGGAAAATATTGAAGTAGAAGCTTTAAAAAAAATAGGTATTGCGAATCCCTATTGAAACAAATTATGATGTATGCGTGTTTATGAAGTGAGGCGTTGATGAACGACGAACCCCCAAGTATTTTAGCTGAGTCTAGTGAGCTCGGCCTAAGAAAAAGAATAAAAGACAGAATAAAAGAAATTTATCAAAATTTCTCCTATAAACCCCAGAATAAACAAGAACTTGCTGGATCCATAAGAGATTCAAGCGAGAGAGGTGTACTTGAGAAAGGTACTTTGAATATGATCGAGGGAGCCCTTAGAGTCTCCACAGATCAAGTAAGGGACGTAATGATTCCCAGACCACAAGTAGTTTTTGTTGAAAGAAATGAGGAGCCGCAAGACTTCTTGCCTAGAGTTATTAAATCGAGTCACTCTAGATTTCCAGTTATAAACTCAGAAAATGACAAAATTGAAGGTATTTTATTAGCAAAAGACCTCCTGCCCTTCTTATCTTCTGAAAATTTGGATAACTTTGAACTTTCCAAGCTTATCAGACCTGCAATTTTGATCCCTGAGAGCAAAAAATTGAATATATTACTTGATGAATTAAGAGCGGGAAGAAATCATATGGCCATTGTGCTTGACGAATATGGAGATATTACTGGAATTGTAACAATCGAAGATGTTTTAGAAGAAATTGTTGGTGAAATAGAAGACGAACATGATAAAGACGCAGGAACTTTAATAAAAGAAATTGGTCAAGATGAATATCTTGTATCTGCACTCACTCCAATAGATGTTTTCAATGAAAATTTTGGTTCTTCTCTGAGTGACAAAGATTTCGATACTTTAGGCGGCATAGTGATGCATCATTTTGCGAGGTTTCCCAAGCCAAACGATGCTATCAATATAGAAGGTTGGCGGTTTATAATAAATTCACTGGAAAGAAGAAGGATCAAGAGAATTAAAGTCTCCAAAATAACTTAAATCTTCTTTCGCAAAAATTTCTCTGTATTAAAATATCACTGATGCTCAAGAAGAGATTTCTTGTCCTTATTTGCGGTGTAATTTTTTCATTTGGTTTTGCTCCATTTGACCTCTGGTTAATATCTGTTCTTTCAGTTGCAGTACTAGTTGGATTATTAAATAAATCTTCAAATAAAGAAGCATTCCTTCTCGGATATTCATTTGGATTTGGTATGTGGTTATCTGGAATTTCCTGGTTGTATGTGAGTATTCACTATCATGGAAATGTGGGAATCATAGGTTCATCTTTAATCATTCTTATATTTATTTCTATCCTATCTTTATACTCAGGTTTTTTGTTTCTACTCAATAATGTGTTGGAATCATTAAGTCCAAAAAAAATAATTTTTCTCACTCTACCAATTGCATGGACTCTTTTGGAGTTCCTCAGATCCTACCTCTTCACAGGTTTTCCATGGTTGATTTCTGGCACAATGTTGGCAGATACCTTTATAGATGGTTACACACCAATTATTGGTGCTCAAGGTAATAGTTTCTTTCTTATTCTTCTATCAGTTTTGGTTTATAAACTTTATGAAAACATAACAGAAAATAGATCTGCCCTACTTCTTTCTACATTTTCGTTATTGATCCTCATGCCCTCTTATTTTCTTAAAACAGTTGAGTGGACTTCAGCTGAAAACAAGATTCAGGTAAGTCTTTATCAACCAAATTTAACCTTAGAGGATAAGTGGAGTCAGTTCGGAATCATTAAATCTCAAGGAATGATTGAAAAGTCTATAGAAGATGCAAATGATGGTGATCTTATAGTCTTTCCTGAGACAGCATTGATATTATCTGAAAAAGATAATCAACCTTTTATGAATCGCATTAAAAGCAAAAGTTCTGAAAAAAATATAACACTTATAACTGGGATCCTTGAAAGAGAGGATAATTATAGAGTTAGAAACAGGTTACAAACACTTGGCACTGTGGAAGACGTCTACGACAAAGTTAAACTAGTACCATTTGGCGAATTTATACCTCTAGAAAAGTATTTGGGAAGTTTGTTAGATATTATTGGCTTAAATTTAACAAATACATTACCTGGAGAAGGTATTAAATCAATAGAAACTGGAAAATTAAGGATTTCACCAAGCATTTGTTATGAAATAGCATTTGACGAACACATAAGGAAAACTGCTAAAGATAGCAACATTTTGCTTACAGTGAGCAATGATACCTGGTTTGGTAAGTCGATTGGTCCTATTCAGCATCTAGAAATAGCTCAAAATAGAGCTTTAGAGCATAAAAAACCTTTAATTAGGGCTACAAACAGCGGAATTAGTGCTTATGTATCAAAAAATGGAGAAATTATTGAGAGTCAAACTTATTTCGAAGATAAAACTTTGACCAGAAACATAACCCTCTATACCGGACATACTTTTTACTCTAAGTATGGTAATTTACCTTTGTTAATATTTCTCATTTTATATGTGAGTTTTATATCATTTAAGAAACTTTTTAATACTAATATTAAATAAATAGAACATATGTCACGTTATATTGTAATAAATCCTTTAAAAATAATCTTTCTGTTAATCATAACAGTATCATGTTCAACATTAGTGGAAGATAAAAATCTCTATAAAAACAATTACATGTATAAAATACAATCCATAGACTCTAATTTTTCTAATTTGGATACATTGCTATTTGTTGACATAGATACACAATCTCTTCTATATATAAAAAAAGGTACAGTTTTTAAAAAATATAGCATATCTTCTTCTTATTATGGTACAGGTAGTACAGAGAACAGTTTAAAAACCCCTCTTGGAAGACATGAAATCTATAAGAAGATAGGTAATGGTCTGCCGAATAACGCTATTTTAAAAGGACGGGTCTGGAATGGAGCTATTGCAGATATTATTACAGAGCCTATAGATACTGATTTTGACCACGTTACTTCTAGGATCTTATGGTTAGATGGCCTTGAGGTTGGAAAAAATAAAGGAGAAGGTATAGATTCTAGAAATAGGTATATTTACATCCATGGAACAGCTGAAGAGGGATTAATAGGAAAACCTGCTTCTGATGGCTGCATAAGGATGTATAATGACGATGTTATAGAGCTTTTTGATCTAGTTGATGAAAAGGCACAAGTCTGGATTTATTAGATATTATATTATGAAGAAATTTTTATTGTTCTCTCTCGTCCTTTTTGGCTCTTATGCATTTTCATGTTCCAAAGTTTTGGATCATGAGATGAGGATTTTAGATTCGAACGAAACTTTGAATCTTTGCCAATATGAAAATAAAGTGGTTCTCGCTGTAAATGTTGCTAGTCGATGTGGTTTTACATATCAGTACGAAGCTCTTCAAAATCTATATACGAAGTATGGTAAGGATGAATTTGTAATATTGGGATTTCCATCAAGAGATTTCATGTATCAAGAATACAGCGATGAGTCCAAAGTAAAAGAGTTTTGTAGTACAGAATATGGTGTTACCTTTCCAATGTTTGCAACATCCCCCGTTAAAGGAAAAAAAGCAAATTCTTTTTTCAAAACTTTAGCTGACATTACAGGACAAACTCCTGGTTGGAATTTTCACAAGTATCTTATTTCAAAAGAGGGCGAAGTGTTAAGCTTTGATACTAAAGTAGAGCCTGATAGCCAGGAGCTAATATCTCAGATTTCTAAGCTCCTATAAATAAAGTAAGTATTTACTATCATTTAAATACTAGATTCTACTGAATTATTTCGATAGAAGAATCTGTCGAGCAAATAATGACATCTGCCTTTCTGTTTGCAAATATTCCGTTCTCCACGACGCCAGGAATATTATTTAATTTGGCCTCTAGGTCATAAGGTATGTCTATAGGCAAGTTATGGATATCTATTATTTGATTTCCATTATCTGAAATAAAACCATTTCTAAAAATAGGCTTCCCTCCCATTTTCATGAGCTCTCTTGAAATAGCACTTCTTGCAATCTCTATTACTTCAATTGGCAGAGGAAATTTACCTAATAAATCTGTATATTTTGATTCGTCTACGATACAAACAAAGATGTCTGATGAATATGCAAGTATTTTTTCTCTTGTAAGAGCTCCACCACCTCCTTTTATCAATTCCTTTCTATCATTGTATTCATCTGCTCCATCAATATAAAAATCTATAGAGTGAACTTCATTTAGTGACAAGACTTCGTAAGAGCTATCTATTAATTTTTCCGAAGCATCTGAGCTGCACACAACACCTTTTACGTGCAATCTGGCTTTATTTAGTTCTTCGATGAAGAAATTAGTTGTAGTTCCCGTTCCAATTCCAATAACTGAGTCTTTCTTTATATCTTTCTCGATAAAACTAAAAGCTTCCTTTGCTGATTTTTCCTTTTTTAGATCTTGATTCATATTATTGTAGATGTAATGAATATTATCACTGACTAAGTATAATAGCCTCCTTTTATAAAGCTTATCAAAGCAAAATTAATGAATTCTTCTAATATAAAAAAGTATGTAGGTTTGATTGAGTCCTCAAACGTTTATGATGTGGCTCAAATTACTCCTGTAACAAAAGCAAATCAGCTCTCGAAGTTACTCAAAAATGAAGTTTTGCTTAAAAGAGAAGATCTTCAGCCTATTTTCTCTTTTAAAATCAGAGGAGCTTACAATAAATTATCAAAATTAAAGCAAAAAGGCATAAAAGGTCCCTTTATTGCAGCTTCAGCAGGAAATCATGCTCAAGGTGTTGCGTTCGGCGCTAAAAGCTTAGGATTAAAGGCATATATTGTCATGCCTATCACTACACCATCTATTAAAGTGAATTCAGTAAAAAACTACGGAGGTAAGGTTATTTTGTATGGCGATAATTTCGATGAAGCTTTCCAACATGCGAAATTTCTAGCAAAAGAACAAGGATATATCTTCATACATCCATACGATGATAAAGATGTAATTGCTGGCCAAGGTACCATAGGTAAAGAGTTGATCGAACAGGTAGATAGTGAGATTGATGCTATTTTCGTCCCGGTTGGTGGCGGAGGACTGCTTGCCGGTCTTGGCACCTATGTTAAATCTGTCAGTCCTAAGACCAAGATTATAGGTGTTGAGCCAGAAGATGCTGCTTGTTTGAAGTTAGCTCTAGATAAAAATAAGAGATTATCTTTACCTGAGGTTGGTTTATTTGCAGATGGCGTTGCAGTTAAACAAATAGGAAAGGAAACATTTTCTTTAATAAGAGACTGGATCGATGATCTTGTGACCATCACAGTAGATGAGATGTGCGCATCTGTTCAAGATACTTTTCAAGAGACACGAACAATCTCAGAGCCTGCGGGCGCTCTGGCTTTGGCAGGATTAAAAAAATATAGCCTTTCGAGAGGATTAAAGAATAAGACCTTAATTGCAATTAATTCTGGTTCAAATTTAAATTTTGATCGTTTGGGTCATATTGTAGAAAGAGTCCAATTTGGAGAGAGTAAAGAGGCACTCCTAAGTGTAAAGATACCAGAGGAGAAGGGGAGCTTCAGAAAATTTTGTAATCACCTGGGTAAAAGAAGTATTTCTGAATTTAATTACAGAGCAGAAGAAAGTGAAGAAGCTAATATATTTGTAGCATGCAGATTTAATGATAAGGAAGGTAAATCAAAGTTAGTAAAACATTTAAAGTCTAAAGGGTTTTCACCTAAGGATCTTTCAGAGAATGAAGTTGCAAAACTTCATATAAAGCATATGGTAGGTGGAAGGGCACCAAAAGAAGTTTTCAGCAAGGGTGAATATATCTTTAGAGTTCAATTCCCTGAACGTCCAGGAGCTTTGATAGATTTTTTGGATAAGTTGAGCGACAGATTCAACATAACATTATTCCATTATAGGAATCAGGGTGCAGCATACGGAAGAGTTCTAGTTGGCTTTGAGTCTAAGGAAAAGAATTATCCCAAATTATTAAAATATTTAAGTAATACTGGATTTAGGTTTTGGGATGAAACACAAAATTCAGCCTACAAATCATTTTTAAAGTAGATTTCATTTAAATTCGTATATGGTCTTTTCCGTGATGCACATATGCGCTTTTATATCATGATCTTCAGGAAGGCAATTTTCAATTTTCTGGAATTCATGCGCCAATATTATTAGTTCAATACTGGAAGAATCTATATCAGCTAACGAATAATCATAATAGCCTTTTCCCATGCCAATCCTATATCCTTTTTCGTCAAAACAAACGCAAGGGAGAAATATTATGTCTAGCTCATTTGGGTCAATTTCTGTATTCCCTATTGGTTCAGAAATCCCTAAATTGTTCTTTCTTAAACTAAGCTGACCATCTGTCTTAACGAATTTAAGTTTTTTAGAATTATTAATCATCTTGGGCAAATAGACTTCTGATCCAATGTCAGAAAGCATTAATACTAGTTCATGAGTTGGGAGTTCTTTGCCAATTGACCAATAGCAAGACACTTTTTTATTTGCGTATAATTCTGAATTATTTCTTACTAAAGATAATAAATTGATTTCAGCATTATGGACTTCATCAAAAGTAATACCATTTCTCAGTTCGATATATTCTTTTCTCAAATAGGATTTTTTGGTCATGGACAGTATTTCCCAGATTACCGTTGTTGATTACTGCCCTGAACCGTGAAGTTCAAGGCGGTGACTCCGTCAATTTATTAGGCTTCCCAATGAATGGGTATGCACAACAAAACCTTTCAGAATCTCCTATTATTTTTTTATCGGCTCGAGAGTAGTAATAACTATCGAATAATCCAGGAAACTGAAAAATTATAACTTACTTACTGAGCTTTAAAAGATAAACTTTTTAACTGTTTTTTAACCTCTAAGGTTAAATTATCAAGACCTTGATTAATGGATTCATCTCTACTCACATCAGACAAGTTTTTGAGGTATTCATTACTTATATTTAGTGCAGTTATAATTGCCGCTCTTTTCTCATCAAGACCAGATGCTTCTTTTACCTCATTCAGTTTATTATCTAAAAATATTGCAGCTTTTTTTACTTCTTCTGATTCTTCTGGAGGACAGGCTATTTTATAACTTGCTCCTAGAATTTTTACAGTTGTAGTTTCTTTGCTCATTAGCTTTTGTAGGACTGAATTATTTTCTTTATACCTTTCTTTGCTATATCTAGATTTTTTGAAAGCTTGTTATTCTCTTTTGATAACTCCAGATTCTTTTTAGATAGATGATCATTTACTTCTTTAAGTTGCTGACTAAGCTTAATAAGCTCGTTAACTTCTTTTTCTAAATTATCAAATTTATTTTCAGACATTTTCTAGTTTAAGTTTAACTTTGAACGTAATTTCTTGCTACCATGTTTCTCCATAAAATTGTTTATTGCTTGTTAATGCCATGAAAAATAACTTTTCTGAAAGAAGATCGAACCTAGCCCATAAAGTTTTGGATGATTCTGCAATTATCGTTGCATCTGCCTCTGTAAAATCGAGAATCTCAGATACCGACTACGCTTACAGACAAGATAGCAATTTTTACTACTTATCTGGTTACGAAGAACCTGAATCCTTGATCTTGATAAGACCTAATCATGATAATGAGAAATTTATTATCTTTTGTAGAGATAGAGATCCACTAAGAGAGCAATGGGATGGCTTTCGAACTGGACAAGAAGGAGCAATATCAGAATATGGGGCTGATGCGTCCTATAGTATTAATTCTGTAGATCAATTAATGCCTGAACTGCTTAAGGGGTCTAAGAATATCTATTTCTCCATGAGTTCACCTTGTGGGATAGATTCTAAGATTAATCATTGGATTGAAGATATCAGAAAGAATATGAGAGCGGGGGCTGAACCTCCAGAAAATCTTTTGTCATTAGATTCCATCCTGCATGAAATGAGACTTATCAAAGAAGATCGTGAGTTGGATATAATGAAGCATGCTGCCGATATAACTACAGAAGCTCATATCAGAGCTATGCAAGCAGTAACTCCAGGTATGTTTGAGTACCAATTAGAAGCTGAGTATCTGTATGCATTTAATAAAAATGGTGCAAGATCTCCTGCTTATAATTCAATTGTTGGCGGAGGAAATAATTCTTGCATTTTGCATTATGTTGAAAATAATGCGGAATTGAAGGACGGAGATTTAGTTCTTGTTGATGCTGGATGTGAGTATCAGTATTACGCCTCGGATGTAACAAGAACATTCCCTGTAAATGGAAAATTTTCTCCCGAGCAAAAAGAGATCTATACGATTGTACTTGAGGCACATAAACAGTCTATCGAGCAAGCTCAACCTGGTAACAAGTGGAATTTGATGCATGAAAAATCAGTAGAAGTTCTTGTTGAAGGACTTTTGTCTCTAGGTTTATTGAATGGTTCTAAAGAAGAAAATATTGAAAAAGGTCTTTATTCAAAATTCTATATGCATCGAATTGGTCACTGGCTTGGTATGGATGTTCATGATGTAGGTGCTTATAAAAAAGATGGCGACTGGAGAGAACTAGAAAAAGGGATGGTTATGACAATAGAACCCGGAATTTATATTTTAGATTCTCTTAAAGATGTTGATGATAAGTGGAAGGGAATTGGTGTAAGGATAGAGGACAATATTGTAATTAATGATTCTGGCAATGAATTTCTCACACCTGATGTTCCGAGGACTATTGAAGAAGTTGAACAAACTGTTCAAGGTTAAGTGGACTATCAAGTATCTGTTGTAGGAGGAGGTATTTCTGGTGCCTTAGCGGCATTATATTTGGGTAAATCAAGGGTTAAGACTTGCTTAATTGATCGAGGAAAACCATCTCAAAGATTATCTAATCCTTATATAGGAAAAACTACTTCTCTAAATCTATCTTCAATAGCATCGCTTAGAGATGTTGGGATATGGGAGGATATTAAGAAAAATGCTCAAGAATTTAATGAAATATATGTTTGGGATGCAGAGGGTTCATCTTCTGTTCAATTTAAAGCAGAGGAAATTTCAAGAAATGACCTTGGTGTCATAGTCCATAATAATATTATCCTTGAGTCAATTTATAGCATGTTAGAACAAATCTCCGAAGTCACACTAATTGAAGAAGAGTCTCTAAAAGAAATTAGTCAAGATCAGAATAAAATAGAATTAACATCTGATTCCGGTTTAAGGATTGCTTCTGAACTTCTTATAGGAGCGGATGGTTCACTTTCAAAAGTTAGAGATTTTAGCAGGATACCTATAAGAACATGGAGCTATGAACAGCTTGCGATTGTATCCTCAGTAACTACAGAAGTTCCGCTAGATAAGACAGCTTTTCAAATATTTACTGATACAGGCCCGATTGCTTTGTTGCCATTAATGGTTGGAGAAAATGTTGCCTCATTAATCTGGTCTACTGACGAAGCTTATGGAAAGAAACTCCTCGAATTAGATAATGATGAATTATGTAAAGAATTAAGATTAAAAACAGAGGACAAATTTGGTGATATTTCTTTTAATGAAACGATCAATTCATTCCCATTGCATCAACTACATGCTAAAAAATTCTATAAAGGTAGAGCGGTCTTGATAGGAGATTCAGCTCATACGATCCATCCCTTGGCAGGTCAGGGTTTAAATTTGGGGATTGCAGATGCACAAGAGATCACTGAATTAGTCATATCAGCTAATAGATCTGGCAAGATTTTATATGATGAGGAGATGCTTAGATCTTATAGCAGAAGAAGGGAACCTGAAAGTTATAAGATGATAGCTCTGATGGAAGCCTTTAAGAGAGGTTTTGGATCTGAAAATCTCTTAGTAAAGCTGGGAAGAAGTTTCGCTTTTGATTTTGCTAATAAAACTAAGCCACTGAAACAGCGTTTAATTAAGGAAGCTGCAGGGATTATTTAATTTTTGCTTCTGTATAAATAACGTGTTTTCTGATGACTGGATCGAATTTTTTAATTTCCATTTTGTCAGGCATTGCAGACTTGTTCTTGTCAGTCGTATAAAAGTGGCCTGTACCAGCAGAGGATACTAATCTAATTTTTTCTCTCATATTTTTTCTCCTCTAGCTCTTATCTCAGCAAGCACAGTATCGATACCATTTTTATCGATGGTTCTTAACCCATTCGCAGAAACAGTAAGGCTTATATATCTATTTTCAGATTCTACCCAAAACCTGTGTTTGTGAAGGTTTGGTTGAAAAGTTCTCTTATTTCTATTTTTCGCAAACGAGACATTATTTCCCGCTTGAGGTCTTTTTCCTGTTACTTGGCAAACTTTAGACATAATTTATTAAAAAATTTATTTATAGAGCCGCGTTTTATACCAGAAGCATTGACAGCAAGCAAGAATAAGCCGCTATAATCTGTTTTACATAGAGATAAATATTGAAATCATTAGCAAATAAAAATATTTTATTAGGCGTTACTGGTGGCATTGCTGCTTACAAATCTGCTGAAATTGTGAGGCATCTTAAGAAGTCTGGCGCATCAGTTAGGGTTGTAATGACTAAGTCTGCTGAAGAATTTATAACTCCTCTCACTTTACAAGCCTTATCAGGAAATAGAGTGTCTACTGAACTACTAGATACTGAATCTGAAGCGGCTATGGGACACATTGAGTTGGCAAAGTGGGCAGATGGAATACTAATTGCACCTGCAACTGCAAATACTATAGCTAGACTATCTTCCGGAAGGGGGGATGATCTCTTATCAACTGTTACACTTGCTTTTGATGGTCCAATATCTCTCGCTCCGGCCATGAACCAAGCGATGTGGAGAGATAATAGAACTCAAGATAATTTAAATAAGTTACTTACCCAAGATTTTGGTATATGTGGACCTGGTTCTGGTGAGCAAGCATGTGGAGACACTGGTCTTGGACGAATGCTAGAACCACTAGAAATATTAGAGATATTTTCATCTTCTTTTGATAAGGGAGTCCTGTCTGGTAAAAATGTCCTTATTACGGCTGGACCCACTCAAGAGCCAATTGATCCTGTAAGGTTTATCACAAACAGGAGTTCTGGAAAGATGGGATATAGTCTTGCTCATGCTGCAATTGAACAGGGTGCACAAGTTACTTTGATCAGCGGTCCAGTAAATATAGAGCCACCATCGAACTGTAATGTAATTGCAATCAACACTGCAAAAGAAATGTCGGATGCTGTGAAACATCATATTAAAGAGATGGATGTCTATATCGGAACAGCAGCTGTTTCGGATTATAGTCCTGCTGAAGTTAAAGATTCCAAAATAAAAAAAGCTGGAGATAATTCATCAATGATATTGGAGTTAAAAGAGAACGAAGATATTTTAAAGTTTGTAAGCGAGTTAGAGGATAGACCATATGTTGTAGGTTTTGCAGCTGAAACAGACAAACTTATAGAAAATGCTGAGAATAAACTTAAACATAAAAAACTGGACCTGATTGTGGCCAATGATGTGTCAGATAAATCTATAGGATTTGATTCAGAAGAGAATGAAGTTACTCTCATAACAAAAGAAGAGAAGCAACTTCTCAAAAAACAAAATAAAAAAAAGATTTCAAAAAAAATAATCGAGTTCATATCGGGGAGAATTAATGAGCAAAATAACTAAACCAGAGAAGGTAGGATTCTCAAAAGAAAAACTAGAGCATATTGGAGAATCTATGCGTTCTCTTATTGAGGCTAAAAAAATTCCAGGCACTGTTACTTTGGTGGCTAGGAGAGGAGAGGTTGTTCATTTTGAAGCGAATGGCATGAGAGATATAGAGAGAAATTTACCTATGGAAACTGACACAATCCATAGAATTTATTCTCAATCTAAACCCGTAACGGGAGCTGCTTTAATGATGCTTTTTGAAGAAGGAAAGTTTCTTATGACCGATCCTATTGCTAAATATTTTCCAGAGTTCGGTGAAATGAAAGTTCATTTGAGTGGAGAGGGTGAAAATATGCAAACAGAAGCAGCATCTTCTCCAATAACTATCCAGCAACTTGCCTCCCACACCTCGGGATTGTCTTATTCCTTTATGCCGGGTCCAGTAGGCTCAATGTATGTCTCAGAAGAAATGGAAAGGGGTCTCGGTAATGTGCCTAGTGCAGGTGGTATCTTTTTCACAAGCGGAACCAAGCCAGCTTTTAATAGCTTAAGAGAGTGGGTTAGGGCGTTAGCTGAACTTCCTCTCGTTGCTCAACCTGGAACTATCTGGAATTACAGTGTCGGGATGGATGTGATGGGTGCATTAATTGAAGAACTTTCTGGACAGTCATTTGGAGAATTTTTAGAGGAAAGAATTTTTGGCCCTCTTGGTATGGAGGATACAGGTTTTATGGTTCCCGAAGAAAAGCTTGAGAGGTTTGCAGCTAACTATGGCCCAGTTCCAGGAAATATGATGTTAATGGATGATCCAAAAGAGTCAGGTTACAGAACTCCTCCTCAACTTGAATCTGGTGGCGGAGGTCTAGTCAGTACAGTAGGAGATTATCTAAAATTTGCACAGATGTTACTGAATAAAGGTGAGTACGAAGGTAAACGATACCTAGGTAAGAAGACTGTTGAATTTATGACGGCTAATCATATGGGAGATGAGAGCGCAGATGAGGGTTTAACAAATTTATTCAATATGCTAGGAAATGCCTATAAAGTGAGAGGTATGGGGTTTGGTGTTACCGGATCGGTAGTCGTCAATCCTGCCCTAGCTGGTTTACCTGTTTCAGAGGGTGTTTATAGTTGGGGTGGTGCAGCAAGTACACATTTTTGGATAGACCACAAAGAAGATCTCATTGGAATTGTTCATACGCAACTATTACCCGATGGAACTTATCCCGTAAGAGAACTAATGCAACTAGCTACTTATCAAGCAATTATTGATTAAAATTTATGTATAAAAAAAGACGCTTTATGCGTCTTTATTTTAAAAGTTTGTTTATTTGTCTTCTGATGGATCTTCCTGATTAGGAGATTCTTCAACAGGGGTTTCTTCGCTTTGTGCTTCTTCAACAACTGGTTCTTCAGTAACAACCTCTTCTTTAACAGCTTCCTCAACTACTGACTCTTCAACCGGTGCTTCATCCGCAACTGCTTCATCTGCTGGAGGAGTTTTAGTTTTGTTTCCAAAACGTTTTCTAAATTTATCAACCCTACCGCCGGTATCTACAAGTTTTTGTTTACCAGTATAAAAAGGATGTGAAGCAGACGAGATATCCAGTACACAATAAGGATATGTTTTTCCTTCATATTCTTTGGTCTGATCTGTGCTTAGAGTAGAGCGTACAAGGTAGTATTCATCAACACTTGTGTCATGAAATAGTACTTCTCTATATTCTGGGTGAATGTCTTTTTTCATTTATAAATCTTGTAAATAAAAATATGGTGGAGCACTATAACAGACAGGCAAAACAAGGCAAATGCATAATTTAAAAAACAATGACTGATAATTAGTTCATGAGTTCAGATTTAGTTGAAGTTCTCATACCTATTCCTTTGATGGAGAAATTTTCGTACCTACCTCCAAAAAGTAATTCAAATTTACTAAGACAAGGTTCAAGAGTTTTGGTACCTTTTGGAAAAAGAACAATGGTTGGAGTCGTCTGGAGTTTTTCTGAAAGAGATAAATCTTCAAATAGGCAATATAAATATATCAAAGAAGTTCTTGATGAGGTTCCCTTGTTAGATTCTAATTCAATCAACCTAGCCGAGTGGTCGTCACGTTATTATCATTATCCACTTGGAGAAATCATTTCTTATTTCTTTCCTCCCTCTTTAAGAAAAGGAAAGGAAGCAAAATTTAGAGAGAGTAAATATTTAGAATTAACTTCCAAAGGTTCTTTTTTGGAAGAAGAGACCCTCACAAGAGCACCGAGTCAACAGAAACTTATTTCCATACTGAAAGAGAAGAAAGAAATGACATTAAAATCTGCTCAGGCTTTTGGGATAGGTAATGCTGCAGTAAATGGTCTAATTGAAAAAGGATTTGTAAATAGGTTTTCGAGGGAGTTATCTCCTTATAAGAAATTAGAAAACAAAAAGTTGTCTTCACCTAAGCAACTTAACCAGGAGCAAAATAAAGCAGTTAAAGCCATTAGAAACGCTAAGGATAAAAATATCATATTTTTATTAGATGGCATTACAGGAAGTGGAAAAACTGAAGTTTACTTACAAGCAATCCAGGAGGTCGTTAATGAAGGTAAACAGGCATTAATACTCATCCCAGAAATAGGACTCGCCCCTCAAGCTGAAGAACGATTTCGAGAATATTTTGGAGATAGAGTGATGTCTTTTCATTCCGCTAAAAACGAGCGAGAAAAAGTTGATGCATGGTTGGGAGCATCTAGAGGTCTGGTTGATATAATCATTGGTACTCGTTCGAGTGTATTTTTGCCAATGAAAAATCTCGGCATCATCGTTGTAGATGAAGAGCATGATCTATCATTTAAACAGATGGAGAAATTTCGTTACTCAGCAAGAGACATGGCTCTATATAGAGCTAAACTCGAAAAGATACCAGTTGTACTTGCATCTGCCACACCATCTTTGGAGACCCTAAAAAACGTAAAAGAAGAAAAGTACAAAGTATTGAAACTGAACAAAAGAGCAACTGGAGCAAACTTACCTACATATCACGCTGTAGATTTAAAAGGCAAAGAGTTACATGAAGGATTAAGTAAAGAGCTTCTAGAGGCCACTCAAACTGAACTTGATAAAGGCAATCAAGTATTGATATTTTTGAATAGAAGAGGGTACGCACCTTCAATGATTTGTAAGGCTTGTGGCTGGATTTCAAATTGCGACAGATGTGATGCCCTTATGACAGTTCATAAGAATCCACTTAAATTACATTGTCACCACTGCGAAGCGCAGAAGCCTTACCCAAGTAAGTGCCCGTCTTGTGGCTCTGATGATTTCCTTACATATGGTTTTGGTACAGAGAGAGTTGAAGAGTTTTTAAGAGGTCACTTTCCCGATACAAAGACACTAAGAATAGATAGTGACTCAACAAGAAAGAAAGAAAGTCTTAATGAATATTTTGATGAAATTAAAAAAGGAGAGCCTATTATTTTGTTGGGTACACAACTTCTAGCAAAAGGTCATCATTTTCCCAATGTAACATTAGTCGGAATAATCGATGCGGACTCAGGTCTATTTAGTGCAGACTTCAGAGGTAGTGAAAGAGTTGCCCAGCTTATGACGCAAGTAGCTGGTAGGGCAGGAAGAGATAAAAAACCGGGAAGAGTAATTTTGCAATCTTATTGCCTTGATCATCCTCAAATAGAGGAAATTATCACCGGTAGTTATGAAAAGTTTGCACAAAAATTATTAGAGGAAAGAAAAAGTTACAAGATCCCTCCATTTTCATTTCAAGCTAAAATTTTTGCAGAATCACCAAAAAGCTTAGTCAGTAGAGATTTCATTTTAAAATTGTTGAATCAATCAACAATAGAGAAACAGATAAGTTCGAACGTTCGTATCGTAGGTCCTTTGCCATCCATCATGGAGAAAAAATCTGGCGTTTATAGATGGGAGTTAAGTATTTTTTCAAGCAGCAGATCAAACTTACATAAATTTTTAGATGTTATGCAGTCTAGGCTTTATGAACCTAAATTAACAAAGCAAGTTAGGTGGTCTATTGATGTAGATCCGCTATCAACAATTTAATTTCAATCCCGTAATTTCTTCGCTTATATCCCAAAGTCTGGCGGCTTGCTTCGGATCTTTTGCTGCCTCTGAAATTTTTTCTATTTTACAATCAACGAAATATTCTCCGGTTGTATCTTTGACTTCAGAAGAGCAGCACAAGAAGATCGAAGTTTCTGCCCCTTTATCTGTCTTTCTTGCAAAAGGTCTCGCTAAGAACATGAGAAAAGGCCAAAGCCCCTTATTATTGTTAGATCCTATACCTGTGCTTACAAAGCCTGGATGCAAGCAATTAACAGTTACACCAAAACTTGAAAGTTTTTCAGAAAGAGATTTTGTAAATAATATATTTGCAAGCTTGGATTGCCCATAAACTTGCATGGGTCTGAAGTTTTTTTCTGACTGTAAATCTTCAAAATTCATATCTTTGACGAATTGATGAGCACCAGACGCAACATTTACAACTCTAGATCCGCTTGTATTCTTAAGCTTTTCAGCCAATAACAGAGTAAAGGTAAAGTATGCTAAATGATTAACTGAAAAAACTTCCTCGAGGCCATCAATGGTTTCTTTTCTTTCTCTATTCATAATGCCGGCGTTATTGAGAAGAATATCTAGAGGTTTCTCCATGGACAAAAATGTCTCAGCTGCTTGTTTGACATCTGCTTGGGAAGATAGATCAGCTACTATCATGGTTGCCTCCCTTCCCGATTCCTTTAGAAGTTGTTCTTTTAACCGGTTACCTTTTTCTGGGTTTCTAGCAATAAATATTATTTCGGCTCCCATCTTATTAAGTTCTTTTGCTGATTCCTCACCTATTCCATTTGTTGCACCAGTTATTAAACAAACTTTATTTTCTAGGTTCTCATTCATTGTCATTGCCTTTAATTCTTCTACGTATTAGATTAGTTCTATGAGTTTATACGAAAAATATGTGCTGCCAAAATTTCTAAATTGTGCCTGCGGATCTAAACCGGTTTCATACCAAAGAAAAAAAGTTGTTCCTCATGCCGAGGGGAAGGTCTTAGAGATAGGAATTGGGTCTGGTCTTAATTTACCTTTTTATGATAAATCTAAAATTGAAGAATTATGGGGGTTAGATCCCTCTGAAGAACTCAGTAAAATGGCGAAAGAAGTTGCTATACAAGAAGGGATAGATGTTAAATTTGTTTCTTCAGGGGCGGAAGAAATGCCATTACCGGATAACTATTTTGATACCGTATTAGTTACTTACACGATGTGCACTATTCCAGAAGTACATAGAGCCAATACTGAAATCAAAAGAGTGCTTAAGAATGAAGGCAAAATGATTTTTTGTGAACATGGCGAAGCTCCAGATGAGAATATAAAGAAATGGCAAAAAAGAATTAATCCATTCTGGGGATTAATTGCGGGTGGTTGTAATATCGATCGAAAGATTCCAGATCTAATCCAAGAATCAGGCTTTGACATAATTGAGATGGAGGAGATGTATATCCCAAGTACTCCTAAGATTGCTGGATATAATTA
This sequence comes from uncultured SAR86 cluster bacterium, assembly GCA_902537425.1. GTDB lineage: Bacteria > Pseudomonadota > Gammaproteobacteria > Magnimaribacterales > Magnimaribacteraceae > Magnimaribacter. The sequence goes on from CACBBD010000002.1 coordinate 45,832, forward strand.
TTGGGGATATGCAGAAAGTAAATAATGAGATTAGGGTGGATACTCGTAAGTATTTTCTTTTTAGTCGTCTTAATCCAATCAAAAAATATATTAACCTTTGTTGGTATTGAGCTAGGTGTGTATTTTTCATTCAAAGAGCAAGATAAGAACTCAAATGGATCTATAGAACGAGAAGAATGGGCTAAGGGGATATTTTCTCTAGTTGACTCTAATCGTAATAACTCAATTAGTAAGAGTGAACTCAGAGATTTTATAAGAGATTACTCTAAAGAGTTTTCTTGGGTAAATGAAGTTAATGAGAAGTTTGATTTACCGGAAAAGTTAAAAAAAGGCACTTTTAGAAGCGCTTCAATGAGTACTCCTGTCGGTTATTACATTTATATTCCCGATGAATACTATGAAGATTCTAAAAGAAGATTTAGATCGGTCTATTATCTGCATGGTGGTAGACCAGGAAACGAGGCTAGATCGGTATTTATCTCAAATTATTTGGAAGTTTTAATGTCCAAAAATACCATTGATCCTGCTTTATATGTCTTTGTAAACGGAGGAGAATTAAGCCATTACAACTCAATAGAAAAGAATTCTTTTGGGGAGGATATTTTTATTAATGAACTTATTCCTCATATTGATAAAAATTATAGAACTATCTCTGAAAGGAACGCGCGCGGTCTTGAAGGTTTTTCCCAAGGAGGAAGGGGAGCTACTCGTTATATGTTCAAGTATCCAGAACTTTTTGGTACCGTTGCAGCTGGAGGCGCTTCTTATATGATGGAAAAGCTAATTCAAGGAAATAATGGTATTGAAGATGATCCACGAGATAACGACGAAGCAATTTATTACGTTGGAGAAGGGAATGATGCTTGGTCTCTTGCAAAGGCACATAAGCACTCTGGGAAAAGTACGCCTAAACTTCTACTCTGGTCAGGAAAAGATGATATGAATTTTAAAAGCATAGAGGAATATAGTGAATATCTGGATAAATTACTCTTAGAACACAATTTTTTGGCCATCGAAGGAATAGATCATAATCCTTTCTTATTTTATGAAAAGGCAGGTGAAGAATTAATGCGATTTCATCAGGAAAATTAAATGAAAATTAAATTTTTATTATTAGTGATGTTGTGCTCATTAAATATGATGAGTGAGCATAGGACAGTGATTCATGGCGGATTAGAGAGAGACTATATTATCCATGTTCCCTCAAATATAAATCAAGATTCTCCACTAGTAATTGTCATACATGGGTATACAAGCAGTGCTGAAACTATTTTGACTTATTCTGGCATGAACGAAGTAGCAAACAGGGAGGGTTTCATTGCTGTTTATCCTCAAGGAACAGTTGGTAGTGATGGTAATACATTCTTTAATGTAGGCTATGATTTTCACTCTGACTCAACTGTAGATGATGTCTCCTATATTAGATATCTAGTTAATTCCCTTTCAAAAGAATTCAATCTTAAAAGGCAAAAGGCTTTTGCAACAGGAATGTCTAACGGAGGTGATATGGCATACTTATTGGCCTGCACATCTTCTGATTTATTTGAAGCTGTAGCCTCAGTCACGGGAGTCATCATGAAACAAACAATGGATAACTGTGAGATGAATAATCCAGTGCCGATATTTGATATTCATGGCACGGCTGATGACATTTCTTTTTTTGATGGTGATATAAATAATGTCAGTGGTTGGGGTGCATATTATGGCTTACCAGAAACCATAAACTTTTTTGTTGAAAAATATCAATTGGATCAGAAATCTGAAGAATTAATATTAAATGAGGATGACGGAGCAGCCAATAATGTGTTTTTTGAAAGATATTGGACTGAAGGTGTTGAAACTGAAATATGGATGTACAAGATAGAAGGTGGTGGACACATTTGGCCAGGAGCAGGATTAAAACTTTCTTGGTGGAGTAATCCAATTCTCCGGTATTATTTCGGTTCTGGAGAAAACGAAATAGTTGCTTCAGAGGCGGTATGGAAGTTTTTTAGGAAATATCTTTAATTTGTCTGATCCTCTTCTTCCCATTCAAACTTAGGTAGTGTGTGAATAGCATCTGAAAGTTTTTGAGCCCATGTATCTGACATTTCTTTAAAATAGGGTGACTTGAGTTTATACCTTCCTTGATAGTCTAGATGTATTTGATCTTTTTTATAAACCACAAAATCTATTGGTGGCCCTACCGTAAGGTCACTCCTCATAGTTGAATCGAGGGAAAGAAGGGCGACTCTAGCTGAATCTCCAATAGGAGTATTCTTGTTGATCATCCTATCTAGGATTGGTTTTCCATACTTTGTCTCGCCTATTTGAAGATAGGGTTGTTCATTGGAGACATAAATGAAATTCCCTTCAGGATAAATTAGCAATAAATTAGGCTCTTGATCTTTAATCTGACCTCCTAAAATAAAAAATGATCCCATCAAAGAAGATTGATTCTGCACTTCCAAAGATTGGTTAGAACTAGAAACGCTAAGTCTTCCAATATACTGAGCGGCAGCCTCAATATCCTCACATAAATTCAGATTGATCTCAGGATTATCTGAATTGAGATCCTTTTCGAGTTGATGATAAACCGCTTGCGAAGTTGCAAGATTTCCTGCTGTGAGTATTACAAATGCTCTGTCACCTACATTGTAGGTAAACATTTTTGAATAGGTGTTTACATTATCCAATCCTGCATTAGTTCTGGAATCGGAAGCAAATACCAATCCTTCATTTACTTTTATTGCTAGACAGTAAGACATATAATTTCTCAAAAAAAGCATGCAATACTTATGCCAGTTTAATCTTTTTAGAATTTCATGTCATTTTTTGTATTTAGAGTCTAATAAAAGGGGTTTACAAAATTCCCTACAAATTTTTCGATCCTTTTAAAACTACAAATAGCACCTAAAAAGTGCATTATTTACGATAAAGAACCAAAATGTTTTGGCTTACTTGTTGCATGTATTAATGCGTGGCTATTTCATGGAAAAACTATCCAACTTCACCCTTTTTTGATGAATACTTAAATACATCGCAAAGGTTCAGGACTCATACAAAGAAAATAGGTAAATTTCTTGGATCACTAAGTCCAAATGACTTACATGAAATCAATAATGCCACAGAGTCAGCTATTAAATCTATGGGAATTTCCTTTCGCATCTATTCAGAGGAGTATGTTGAAGGACAAGACCGGTCTTGGCCATTAGATTTCATCCCAAGAATTATCAGAAAAAAAGAATGGGATAAAGTAGAGAAAGGTTTAGGGCAAAGAGTTAAAGCCTTAAATCTTTTTATAGAAGATTGCTACAACGATCAAAAATTTCTAAAAGAAAGCGACATGGATGAATCTCTCATAACTGAATCTCCTGCATTTAAAGAATACTGCATGGGAATGAAACTTAAACATAGTTCATGGTCTAGTATCTGCGGTTCTGACCTTATCAAAGATAAGGATGGAATTTTCTATGTATTAGAAGATAACCTCAGAGTGCCATCAGGGGTAAGTTACATGCTCGAGAATAGAACGGTTATGAAAAGAGTTTTTCCAGATCTTTTTCAACATTATGGAGTAATGCCGGTTGGTGCTTATCCAACAAAACTCTATGAGACACTTGTATCTCTGAGTTACTCAAGAAGCCGTCAACCAGAAATGGTTCTCCTTACTCCTGGAATTTACAACTCAGCATATTATGAACACTCATATCTTGCTCAGCAAATGGGCATAGATCTAGTTCAAGGAACAGATTTGGTAGTTTTAAAAGATAACTTCGTTTACAAAAAAACTATAGAAGGTTTAGTAAGGGTTGATGTCATATATAGGAGAATTGATGATGATTTTTTAGATCCCTCGAGAGGAAATAAAGATTCTGTATTGGGCGTTGAAGGCTTAATCGAATCATGGAGAAAAAAACATGTTTCCATAATAAATGCTCCAGGTTGCGGAATAGCAGACGATAAAGCAGTTTACTCTTTCGTGCCTGAAATGATTAAATTTTATTTGAAGGAGGAACCAATTATAGAAAACCTCAAAACATATTTAATGAGTGATAAAGAAAGCTTTGAATTAATAAAAAATAGATTTAAGGAATTTGTAATCAAACCTGTAGCCGAGTCTGGTGGTTATGGTATAGTCATTGGGAAGAGCGCTTCCAAAAAGGAAAAAGAAGAGACACTGAAGTTAATAAGAAAAGATCCACGTAATTACATTGCACAACCGCTTGCGCTGTTATCTACCACCCCAACTTATGATAAAGGTTCAATAGAGCCCAGACACTTAGATTTAAGACCATTTATTTTAACGGGTGAAAAAAGTTATGTGACGGTAGGCGGGTTGACTAGGGTGGCTTTAAAAAAAGGCTCTACTGTAGTCAATTCTTCTCAAGGAGGTGGTAGTAAGGATACATGGATAGTAGATAAATAGACATGTTAAGTAGAGACGCAGAGCACTTATATTGGCTTTCTAGGTATGTTGAAAGAGTTGAAAATACAGCTAGATTGATAAATGTTAATTCTGAGCTGATGTTGGATTTTCCCGGTGACAAAACACTTGGATGGCAATCTATAATCGAGACGCTTGATAATGTTGATATTTACCAAAGAAGGTATATTACTTTTAAAGAAGCTAATGTAATAAATTTCCTATGTTATGAAGAAGCAAATCCTAACTCAATTAAAAATTCTCTTATCAAAGCGGCATATAACGTCAAAGAAACAAGAGACTATCTTCCCCAATCTGCAACAGAGCAAGTTAATAATCTTTTAAATGAATTTAACCGAGGAACTTTGAAAGCAAGAAGAGGACAACCAAAAGATTTGTATAAACTCATTGAGGGAGCTCAAAGATTTTTTGGCATTATCAATGATAATTTCTCTACTGGATTAGTTTTTGAGTTCATTAGGTTAGGAAGGTATATCGAACGCGTGGATATGATCTCCAGAACGCTTGATACATTATGCGTCTCAAAGAAAAATTCTCAGACACATGACTTCTCAACTCTTGAATGGGCAAGCATGCTTAGAAATCTCTCTGCCCAAGGTGCTTATAGAGAAGAGGCAAAAGGTGAAATTGAAAGAGGCAGTGTTCTCAGATTCCTATTTAAAAATAGAGGTTTCCCAAGATCATTGAATACCTGTCTTAGAGAGATCGATAAATGCGTCGCTGTGTTACCAAATAATAGTTTATTGAAAGAAGAAGTTTATAAAGTTATAGAAAGAATTATGTCATCAAGAGTTGAGAGTTATGACGACGATAAGCTTCATGCCTTTTTGGATAATCTTCAAGGTAAGATTTCTAATCTTGACCAAAGAATACATAAAAGCTGGTTTCACCTGCATGCTTAGTCTAAGCAGTTAAAGAAACTAAAACTTCTCTATTCTTTTCTCCTGAAAAAGGTTTCCTACCATGCATCACCCTGTAATTATCAATCAATAAGATGTCCTGATCCTTCCAATTTCTTTGAAGAGTTAATAGCTCTGCTAAGCTAGAAATCATTTGAAGACTTGAGTGACAGATTTCTTCACCATTACCAAACCTTACTGGCGAGATATCATTATCTGTATTTTTTTTCCATCCTAAAGATGCCGCCAGAACTTGATTAAAGAATGATTTATTTCCATTTTTAAGTTCTTTTATAGCTTTTAAAGTTTTTGTTGTAACCGATAAGTTATCGTCTTCAAGCCAATGCCAAGAATATCCAAGTTCTTTTAATTTGAGCTCGGCCTCTTCCTTAAAGCTAACACCTAGAGTTTTTTGCCAACTCCTTCCTTGTCCTGAGAATAATTCGTCTCCATTGGACATGACAGAATTATAAATAACTCCATTTTTTTCAAATTTGGATATTAAATTTGCATCTTCTTTTAGAAGCTCGGAATAAAGATAATCAGACCTGCATAAAGGAGTTTCTCCTCCATACTGAGATGCAGATTTGCAAAAAAAGAATATATTTTTAGGATACATGGGAGTCTGTGCCATTTCGTGGTGGAGAAATATTTCAATCTCACTCGGCGCTTCATTTGCTGTAAAAACTTTATTAGTTTTATTTATTCTAACTGCATTCGATAGAGATTCTTCATAAGTGAACGTATCGTATTTGAAAGCAGAAACAAAGAGATCAAAATCCTCAGCACTTTTTACCGGAAGGTGACGAAAGAGAACTGCTCCACATTCATCAAGTTGAGTTTCAATAGAAACCTTATTTTCATGTATCCATTTCACAGCAGAAGACATTGTTATCAATTCTGTATCTTCTTGTATTTCTTTTAAGAAATCTTTTTTATTCATAAATTGGAAAGAAAGTATTGAAAGCATCCTCACAAAATATGCCTGGATCGTTATATCTTTTATTTACATTGAGGGCTGATATTTTATCTATGATGGATTGTTGTAGTTTTATCCTGGAAGCGGCTAAATTTTCTTTCATACGTATTTCATTAGTGCTTTTAACTACAATTGAAGTACCTCTATTCAGGGCCCATCCCAAAATTAATTGAGCTGGCGTTATACCGATATCTTTAGAAATAGACTGTACAATTTTATTCTTTAAAATTGATTCACTCTCTTCAGCGCCACCCAGTTCCTCATAGGATATAGATCCTAAAGGAGAAAAAGCTGTGACTTCTAACCCGTAGTCTTTAGCTAATCGTATAAGTTTTTCTTGAGTAAGATACGGATGAGATTCTATTTGCAGAATTTCTGGTTTAGTTTCACAGTAGTTCATAAGATCATGCAGTAAACCAGAAGAGTAATTACAAACACCTATATGCTTGGTCAAATTATCTTCTTTTAATGATTCCATGGCGTGCCAAGTTTCAGATAGCGGAACTCTAGATGAAATCATTTTAGGCTCATGGCTATCAGGATCATTGAACCATTCGGGTGGATATCTATTCTCGAAAGGTACAAACTTCAAAGAAATAGGAAAATGAATCATATACAGATCAAGATAATCTAATTGAAGATCTTGCAGCGTTTTTTCTAGAGCCGGTTGTACATGATCGGGATGGTGATAGGTATTCCATAGCTTAGATGTTATCCATAGCTCGTCTCTCGTACACAAACCTTTTTCTAAAGCTGCCTTAATTCCTTGGCCAACCTCCTTTTCATTACCATAGTCAGAAGCTGAATCTAAGTGTCTGTAACCTAATTCTATTGCTTTATAAACTGCAGTAGAACATACATCTTTCGGAACTTTCCAAAGCCCAAAGCCTACTTTTGGCATGTCTTTTACTGATTCGTAATTCATATTTTAATTTAAGAAATTTTCCAGGAAAACGGGACTGCCTGTTTGAATGGATTCTTGCGCAGCTAACCCAAGAATAATCGAATCAAGACCTTTTTGGCAATCTACAAGTGGTTTCTTTTTATTTTTAATACAATCTATTAACTCTAAATGTTCGATATAACTAGCACCATGATGAAAACCTACTTCTTTCACTCTAGGATCATCTTTAACTAATATGGTCTCAAGTGAAGAATTTTTCCTATTGGTCAATAATAGTTCATTGCCAGGAATATATGTTTCTAACTTACCTTGATCTCCAGTAAGTACAATCTCTTGTTCATATTTTCCCGCTTCTGCAAACATACACAAATCAAGCATAGCTCTTTGTCCATCCTGATAGTCTATGATCACAAAAGAATTATCAATTATGTCCGGAGTTTTTCCATCATATTTTTCATCCAAATGGTTTACATCTTGACCTCCAGAAGCATAAACTTTTACAGGTTTACTCGGGACTATTAGATTCATCAAATCAAAGAAATGACAACATTTTTCAACTAGTGTCCCACCAGTATTTTCATTAAAACGATTCCAATTACCCACTTTTTTTAGAAATGGAAATCTATGCTCTCTAATTGATAGCATTCTTATGTCACCTATCTTTTCTATATGATTAATCAAAGATTGAATAGGCGACATAAATCTATATTCAAGGCCAATCCAAACCAAACCCTTGTGTTCTTTACTTTTCCTCAGAACTTCTAAGCCATCTGGAAGGTTTGTGCACATGGGTTTTTCAAGTAATACATGTTTATCTGTTTTGAACAGCTCTCTCATGACCTCAATATGAGTAAAGTTTGGACTAGCGATCACAATGACATCAATATCTTTTTGAACCAAGAGCTCTTTATAGTCTTCATATAACCTAATTTTGAATTTATCTTCACAAGCCTTACGGGCCCATTTCCTAGATTCCTCATTAGGATCGGCAATAGCAACTATGCTTACATCAGGTATTTTTTTGAGATTACGGATGTGTTCGCAACCCATCATCCCAGTGCCTATGACTCCATAATTTAATTTCATAAATATTCGATTCTTCTAAACTTTTATATATTAGGTATCTATACTGAGTGTGCCTCAACCTTAACAGTAAATATAATAAATATCTTTAGTAAATATTGAGCAAACTAGAAAAATTTGAAGTCGAGTGTTTGGTCATAGGAGGAGGAGTCTCCGGAATAGCTATCGCAAGAGAGCTTTCTTCAAGATTTGACAATATCTTCCTTATTGAACGGAACTTTCACATAGCACAAGAAACCTCTAGCAGAAACTCCGAAGTCATACATGCTGGTATGTATTATGATTATGGTTCTCTCAAATCAAAACTTTGCTTGAAAGGTAAAGAATTACTTTATAAATATTTGCAGGAGAGAAAGATTGAGTTCAATCGTTGTGGAAAATATATCTTATCTTCAAATGACGAGGAATCAGAAACCTTAAACAGTATTTATGAGAATGGCCTGATTTGTGGGGTAAATGATTTAACTTATGATAATTCTTTAAAATCTAAATATCCTTTCCTGCATTACAAAGAAGCTATATTTTCTCCTTCTACCGGAATTTTTGATAGTCATTCCTTTATTCATTCTTTAAGTAGAGATTTTCAGAGCTTGGGTGGGAATATACTACTAGGCAATGAAACATTAAATGTTGAGCAATCTTCCAAAGGCTATGAAGTTTTTATACAGGATAAAAATACACAAAACCAATTTGTTGTTATTACTAATATTCTTGTAAATTCTGCAGGACTTAATGCAGTTCATATCGCAAATCTTGTTAATGAAGGAAACACTTATCAAGAAGAATTTGTAAAAGGTGAATATTATATTTATCAAGGTAAAGAAAAATTAGAGAATCTGATTTATCCAACTCCATCGGAAAATAGTTTAGGCCTTCACGCAACAATAGACCTTGGCAAAGGTATCAGATTTGGGCCTTCTGCATATGTGGTTAATGAGATTGACTATAGTCTCTCTTTACATCAAAAATCTCGTTTTCTTGAAGCTGTTCAGTCTTATTGGCCCAGCATCCAAGCTGAAGATCTTACACCTGGTTACTCTGGGATAAGACCTAAACTAAAGGGAATAAAAGACTTTATTATAGATTCTGGCATAGTGAGTGATAACCAATATGTAAATGTTCTTGGCTATGCCTCTCCCGGCTTAACTTCATCTTTGGCATTGGGAATTGAAGTATCAAACTTAATAGAATAGTTGTCATCTAAGGCCACTACCAAGTTTTGTATTAGACCATAGGATTTTATTATCCCTAGCGCTCACAAATTGATAATTAGCACTATTATTATTTACTATCATTTTTAGATACCCCGGAGTCTCTATGTTGAATTTACCCGAGTCTACCTCGGCGGGCGAGCCACCGGGAAGAGCGCCAGTAGCGCTTATGAGTTGAAGAGTGTTTTTATGATCACCTTCATCTGCTAATACATGATTATGGCCAGTGATATAAATATCAAAAGTTCCAAAGACATAGTTTTCTAGAAACATTGCTAACTGCGGATTGGCCCGGTCTCTATCACCTGAACTAAATAAAGGATGATGAGCTACTGCGATAGAAAAGTCACACTTTTCTTTCAGTTTATCTACTTCATCTAGCAACCATCTAATCTGACTGCCTCTTTTATAAAAATAATATAGCTTGTCGAAAATAGTCGTATCCAGAACAAAAAAACATGTTCTTCCAAATTTTTTGGTATAGAAATTACTAGGATGATTAATAGATGGATAATTCTTTGCAACTTGAAGATATACATTTGGATCACCCTTATAATCATGGTTACCGACTGCTAAGTAAAAGGGAATTTCAGTTTCTAGAAATGGTTTGAAGGGTGTTAAAAAACTTTCTTGTAGTTCTGGATCATCTAATGATTGGACTCCAAGTTGTGTTATGTCTCCTAGATGCCAGACCATGGAACAATCAGAATTTGCCAAAGCTTTTACAACCATTTTTTGAGTTGGATTTACTTCCCCAGCATCTCCTACAAAACAGTAGATATTCTCTTCTGAGAGAATAGATTTACTTACTATCATTAGAATTAACAATAAGATTATTTTCAAAGATTTACCGTTCATGATATCAATAACTCTCTTCTATCATCTTTCCCATTGTCTTTATATGAAATTTGAACATTAAAATCGGCAGAGGGAAGAGTTCCTTTACCATTTTTAGGCCACTCAAAGATTGAGACTGATTTAAGCTCTTTAAGGTATTCTTCTATGCCAATTTCTTCTAGTTCTATCGGTTCAGAGATTCTATAAAGATCAAAATGAAAAACTCTATATTTATCTGTTTCGTGTATTTCAACAATATTGTAGGTAGGACTTTTAACCAACTCTTTATAATTAAATCCTTTAAGAATTCCTTTAGTGAAAGTGGTTTTACCTGCTCCCAGTTCGCCTTCTAAAAATATAATTATTGATCTATCAGTTTTAATTTTACTAATTTCTTGTGCTAGCTCCTCTCCGGCTGCGATGGTTTCATTCTCATTTGAGGTAACCATAACTCTAGTCATATTTCAGTAAATATCTTAACTCTTCAATCACATCACTTGGCGTCAGTCCAACTTCACCCAAATCAAATGAAGCTTGATCAGCTGCTTTGGCATGCAAGTCTACGCCTACTTCACAGGCTTCCTTTGGTGTTAGTCCTTGGGCTAACATTCCTGCAATGATACCCGTTAAGACGTCACCCATACCTCCTGATGCCATTCCTGGATTACCAGCATTGCAGACTCCCCAGTGCTGAATCCCATTTTTTTTGTGACATATGACAGTTCCTGATCCTTTCAATACGACGGTTGCATCGAATTTTTTTTGAATCTTTGCTGAATAAGCAAATCTATCTGATTCAATAGTTTCTACATTTGTATTCAATAATGTAGCAGCCTCTCCAGGATGAGGGGTTAAGACCAAATTCCTCGGTAATTTACCAGATAGTTTTAATTTGGGTAAAAGATTTAGTGCATCGGCATCCATAATGACTACAACATCTCTTTTTTCAGCTTCCCAAAAAACTCTTTGTATCATTTGTTCTGACCAAGCTGTCTGCCCGAGACCTGGACCTATTGCAATTACAGTTGGTTTAATTAGATGCTCTTCTAAATCTTGCCCAGAATCTACTCCTTTCACCATCACTTCAGGGCATGAAACTAAGCTTGCATTAACATGTTCAGGCCTTGTAACTAAACTGGTTAATCCTGCACCTGAATAAACTGCTGCTTTTGAAGCGAGTAGACCAGCTCCACCTAAACCTCTATCCCCGCCTACTACAAGAACATGCCCAAAATTTCCTTTATGGGCATCTTGTTCTCTGTAAATCACCTTATCTAAACTTTCTTCAAAATTAATGATGGAACTTGTGGAAGTTACTTTAGAAAATAATTGTTTTGGTATTTCTAGATCAGAGTACATTACTTCTCCTGACACTTTTTTCCCAATTGAGGTAAAGCAACCTCTTTTTTGAGCAACAAAAGTTATAGTGATGTCTGCATAAACACAAATATCCTCTACTTCCCCTGTATCTGGATTAACACCAGATGCTATATCTAGAGATACAACTGGTAATTTGGTACCCAATCTATTCAAGGCCAATATGGAGTCCTTAATATTCTTTCTTAGATTACCTTTTATGCCAGTTCCAATCAGCGCGTCTACTATGACCGCTTTCCTAGAAACTTTTAACTTTCCAATAGAATTGATAGAGATAATTCTGGCCTTGGACGCCTTCATTTCTTTAAATGCTTTGCTGGACGTTCCCTTAATTTCTTTAGAAGGACAACAAGTAACTATAGTCACATTCAGGCCAAACTCTTTTGCTAAGCTTCCTAAAAGAAAACCATCTCCAGAGTTTTTTCCTTTTGCGCAAAAGATAACCAATTCTTCTAGTGGTCCGAACTCCTTTAAAATTACATCTAATGCAAATTCAGCAGCCCTTTGCATAAGTGAATAACCTGATATTTCTTTTTCTTTTATTGCAAGGTTATCAATTTTTTTTGTTTCTTTGGCGGTATAAAGTTTCATTCCTAGATTAATTCTTTTTTTTAATTATAACTCTAAGACATACTTTCCTTCAGCGATTGTAAAAGAAGATATAAACTAGATAATAGATAACAAGGATATAAAAGATATGAGTGATATTGAAATTAAACTTGAACCACAAGATGAATTTAATCATCAACCCGATGAAGCCTCTAATTACAACGAAAGTATGTATTTCAATGTGTTTGACCACAATAAGAAAATGGGTGGCTGGTTTAGACTGGGCAATAGACCTAATGAGGGATATGCAGAGATGACTTGTTGTATATATCTTCCTGATGGAAGAATTGGTTTCATGTTTGGTAGACCTGAAATAACAACAAATGAATTTTTTGATGCGGGTGGCATGAAGTTTGAGGTAATTGATCCCTTCAAGTCATTAAAAGTTCAATATAAAGGGAAGATATTACTATTAGACAATCCTAAAGATATGTTAAACCCTAGCAAAGCATTTAAAGAGAATCCAAGAGTTGAATGTGAAGCTGATATAAATATTAGCGGCATATCCCCTATGTTTGGAGGGCAGGCAGTAAGAAAAGATGGGAGGCCTTTAGAAAAAGATCCTGAAAAAAGTTTTTCAAAAGCCCACTATGAACAACATACGTCTGGAAAAGGTGTTATTAAAATAAATGGTGAAGAATGGACTATCGATGGCCTAGGGCTTAGAGATAAAAGCTGGGGTCCTAGATATTGGCAAGCAATTGAATGGTACAGATGGTTAACGATTAATATAAATGACGAGATAGGGTTTATGTTTAGTATTGTTCACCAGAGCGAAGATTCTGAAAGAAGAGGAGGGATTGTTCTTAAAGATGGCAAATATGAGATTGTTAAGGACTGCAAAATAGAGACTGAATATGATGATGATCATTTTCAAAAGACTTTTACGGCTTGGGCAGAAACTGATGAAAGTGAATATGAGGTTGAAGGTAAAGTTATTTCTTTGATTCCCCTCAGAAACAGAAGAAACACTCCTGCAGGAGATAGCCTTGTCACAAGAATTACTGAAGGAATGACTCAGTACACATACAAAGGTATTGTTGGTTATGGTATGTCTGAATATTTAGATCAAGTAATTGATGGTAAGCCTATTGGACCATGAAGATAAGTGTAGTTGACCAATCTCCTATTTTTTCTAATTCAAGTGCAGATCAAGCAATCAAAGACACTAGAGAGTTAGCTAAATGTTGTGATTCTTTGGGATTGAACCGATTTTGGTTAGCTGAGCATCACGGGTCTTCTTCATTTGCTGGATGCTCACCTGAGATATTAATACCTAGTTTGGCATCAGAAACAGAATCGATTCGCATAGGCTCAGGAGGGGTTATGCTTATGCACTATAGTCCCTACAAAGTAGCAGAAAATTTTAGACTCTTAGAATCATTATTTCCAAATAGGATTGATTTGGGTCTTGGAAGGGCCCCAGGAAGTGATGCTTATCAGGCTGGTGCGCTTGCTTATGGCTCAAAGACGACTGGACCAGAATTTTTTCCAACAAAGATGAATGATTTAAAGTCCTTTCTAGAGGGAAGTGTTTCATCTACAAAATCTTTTGAATCAGTTAATGTTACTCCGGGGCTAGGTGAATTGCCCGAAGTTTGGCTATTGGTATCCTCAAGACAGGGGGCAGAATATGCCGCCCATTTTGGTTTACCTATGGCACTGGCGTATTTTATTGATCCTTCATGCATAGACCTCGCAGATGTTTATCGCGATAACTTTCAGCCATCCATTTTTGTAGATAAACCAAAAATAAGTGTGGGCGTATTTTCTATCTGTGCTGACACAGATAAGGAAGCAGAAGAATTATCTTTAAGTGCAGCTGCATGGAGACTTAATTCTCAAAAAGGGATTTTTGGAACATTCCCAACTTTGGAAGAAGCAAAGGACTCTATTAATGGCGATCTTGCGAGAACAAATGATAATAGAACTTTTGTAGGTACCGCACAGACTATAAGAGAGAAGCTTCAACCAATTTTGAACAAAGTTGAACCTGAAGAGCTAAAAATCATCACTATATGTGAACCCTTTTCTGCCAGAGTGAGATCCTATGATCTAATTAAACAATCATTTGCTCTTAACTAACTCAATAAATTTAATATAAATGGAACTATTTAAATCTCGTCTTTTGAGTGAAGGCAGTATTTGGCATATAGGGAGTCTTAGCGCAGTCTATTTATCTCAAGGACTCTCTGGAGGCACTTTATTTGCCTTAACAACATATCTTGTATCTATCGGTGCTTCCGTAAAAGATATCTCATTATTGTTATCTATAACAATGGTTCCGTGGACACTAAAAGTATTTCTTGGGCCAATTATTGATTCATTTACTTTAAGTAGATTCGGTAGAAGAAGGTTTTGGATATTGATCAGTCAGGTTGCAATGATGTTAGCTGTCTCACCTTTAATCTTTATTGAGGTGACGCAAGTTAACTTCATCCTTATAAGTTTATTGACGCTTCACAACACGTTTGTAGCAATATCAGATATTGCTATAGATGCCCTTGCTGCAGATAGTTTGCGTAAAGATCAAATGGCTAATGCAAATGGTTTCATGTGGGGGAGCAAGACCTTAGGTAGAGGTTTTGGGATGGCTTTGGCCACTTCTATTTTTTATGGGTATGGAGTTAATGAAGGATTCTTAGTCTTGATTTTATTGATGTCCTTAGCTTTCCTATTTCCGATTTTTTCAAAGGAGCTTTCCCATAAGGCTGGGCAGCAAGAGCAGTCCTATAAAGATCGACTTACACTTAATGAATTACTTAAAGGAGTTAACCAAAGCTTATTAAATAGAAGTGCATTTGCAGCAATAACATTTATGCTTTTCTCAAACATCGGATATGGAATATTTGATGTAATTTACAACGAATTCTATATTAAAGTTCTGGGTTGGACTGGAGAGGATATAGGCTCTTTACGGCCCTATGGCATGTGGTTAGGAGGATTGATAGGTTTATCTGCAGGTTTATTAACTATCTATATTTCAAAAAGATTTCTTCTACTATTTTTTATTACCGGACAAGCTTTTATCTTTCTCGCGGTAAGTAGTTTTAGTGCTGAGACTTCTGATCTGATTTCATCAATAGCTATCATTGGTGTAGATGCAGTTGACGCAGGATGGTCAGTTCTAATATTTTCTATTTTAATGGCACTTTGTACTTCAAATACCAGCGCGACTAACTTTGGGATTTTTATGGGTTTTGGGAATATATCCATGTTGATAGGAAACAACATCGCTCCCCTAGTTTTAGGTTCAGGAGATTATAGCTTTGCTTTTATAATTGCTGCTTTAACGCTAATTCCTTGTTGGCTTTGTGGTTACTATTTAACTAAGACTTAATCAAATTTTCTTTTATCAAACTTCATCAATAAATTCGGAAGAAATAAGAAGTTAATTATCAATCCACCTACAAAGCAAATAACAGAAAACTTTGCAAAGTCTTGTATGGGTATGAAAGTCACAAGATTTAATACGCTAAATCCTAATGCAAGAACAACGGTCATGATTATTAAAGCAAAACCAACAGTTTCAAAAGAATAGATAACTGACTCTTCCACTGACTTTTTAAACTCTTTTCTTGCAAGTTCATATTTACTGAGGAAGTGAACTGTAAAGTCTACTATCACCCCCAAAGTACTACCCATTCCCACTGCAACCATAAATCCAACTTCCCCTACAAATAGTCCCCATAAGCCAAAACCCATTCCTATCGGAAGAATGTTTGGAAAAATTGATAGTGCGGGCAATAAGTAGGATCTAAAAAATAATCCAATTATTAATGTGATCAACAAAATACCTATAAATAAACCATACAAAAGAGAATTAACGATAGCCTCAGTCATATATGTAAAAATAACTCTAAAGGAACTGGCTTCTGAGATCATATTCTCAAGGTTATTCTGTCGAAGATATCTCAGTACCTCATTATTAAATTCCTTGAAATCATTGGAACTCATATCTTTGAGAGTTGCAGAAATTTTTGTTGATTTTCTATCTTGGCTAATTGAGCTATTCAAATCTAAGCCCATAGGAAGAGACATCTCGTAAAAAAATAAGTATTGTGCTGATAAATCAGCATTTTCAGGTATTCTTTTCCATTCAGGATCATCCCCATGCATACTTTTATTGAGATTTTTCATATTATTAGCTAACGAAGTAACATGATTAACTTGTTCTCTTTCTTCTAGCCATACAGAAAATTTATCTAGAATTTTCAGGAAATCAGGATCTGAAACTTGTCCTTCTTCATTAGTTGCCAGAAAATTGACGGGAAAAGTTACACTCAGTTTTTCATCTAACCACAAAGTGTCCGAAGAAAAAGAAGTAAATCCTTCAGCATACATTTGAGTGGGATTTTCATCTAATTCATTCATAGGTATACAGAGTAAGATCAAAAATGAAATTGAAGTAATAGAGAAAATAAGTTTATTGCCATTTTTGAGAATAAAAGAACCAACAGAGGTAGAGAATCTAGTTTGCTTTGTAACCTTAGAAGCTGTCTTGACTTCAAAGAAAGATACAATAGGTGCTATAAAAAAAATTGTAAAAATAAAAGCAAATCCAATCCCAATAGCTACTGCATTTCCTAAATCTCTTAAAGGAGTGACTTCTATGAAATTTAAGCACAGGAATCCAATACAAGTAGAGATAGTCGTTAGAAACAATGGTTGAATATTCATTTCAAGGCTCTTTTCCATCGACTCTTTTGAAGATATGCCTTTGATCCTATTTTGAAAGTATATTGAAAATAGATGAATACAATCTGCAAGTGCCAGGGTAATTATGAGGATAGGGATTGTTGAAACCATTTGATTAAGAGGATTGCCTAATAACCCGATTGAGCCAAATGTCGCTATCAGACTCATGAGAATAACAATGAAGGTAGCAAGAACAGCCGCATAGCTCCTAATCATCAGAAATACAATAAGAAAGATGAGCAACAACATAAGCGGCATTACTACTGGCATCTCTGCTTTCACAATCCTCGGGCTTATATAGTCCAGGTAAGGATTTCCTAGAAGTCTAATATCTAAATTTTCATTACTCTCTTTTATAGGTTCTATGAAACCCAGAAGGTAATTAATTAACTCACTATTCTGATCTTCTTTGTTAGGTCCTGGAGGATCAACGATGATACTTACCACAGAAGTCTTTTTATCTTCTGAGATAAGGGACTTATAAATTATGTCTTCGCCAGCAACTAAATTCTCTCTTTTTTCAAAGAATTCAATGCTTTTCTTTTCAGCTTCTTCTATGAAAGGTTCTACTATGAGATCATCATTGACCGATTTTACGTATGAATAGTTTGTAAGACTGTCCACTCTGACCGAGTAAGGTATTGTCCATGACTTTTTGGTAAGTTCTTCTATTACTTTTAAACTATCGCCATTAAACAAAGTTCCTTCATTAGAGTGCACTGCAATTATTAAGTTGTCAGTGGGAATGAACATATCATCAATTTCGTTATATCGAATTACGGCAGGATGACCTTCTGGAAAATAGGTTTCTAAATCAGGATTAAATGTTAATTTTGTTAATCCAGTTGCTAGTAAGCAAACCACGATTAATACTAGACCAATAGAGAGATATCTATATTTGATCAATAATTTCGCAAAGTCCTTTTTATCAAAGATTTTCATAATCCTACAAATAATAAATGAATTCTGCTCTCAAAAAGTCATCTTCCATGAATGCTTGAAATAGTTTTTGCTTACCATTATCTTCATCAGTATCATCAAAATAGACTCCTTCCAGCGACAGTAAGCAACACTCTCCAATTCTTCTTGAAGCCTCAAGGAGAAATCCCAACTCTTTTGACCTATCATTGATAATGAATCCGGAAAGAATTTGGGAATCATAGATATCATTAAAACTAAACCTAGTCCCAAGAACAAAAGGGGAACTTTCTAATCTATCATCATGATTGAATTCGACCACCCAACCTAAATCCATTCTTGTTTGAAGAAAACCAACTTGCGTATATTCAAATCCATAAGTTGCAGCAGTGAATCTAGCACCATGTCCGGACCGAGAAATTACTTCACCCTTGATTACGAGACTATCCAAAAGATATTGAATCTCAAGCCCAGTTTGATCTATAACTTCATATAAAGGCACAAGTGCATTAATTTTATTAGGAGACGGCAAAAATCTAGGTTCTCTTGAAGTGCCCGAAAAATGAGAAATTGCTATATCCAAATTATCGTAATAATTAGACCACCTAAAAGCAAAGTCGACTCTTTTATTTTTTGATGATGATGAATAAAGTGAATTTTTTTCATTTATCGATAAAGGTGATCTCAGCCTGCCTTTAATCCCAGAAAAATTTCTTTCCCGAAATCCTAATAGTGCATAAATATCAAGAAGGCCCCATGGTCTTTCAAATGAGATTTTTATCATAGGCTGACCAAGCTTTTCTTCTCCGTCAAACCCTTCTGTAAAGTCAGTCTGATTTACAATGTCTACTCTGTGCGAAGTTTCAGTAACACCCCAGAATTCCTTGCTTACACCGAATTTGATTTCCTTGTCTTCAAAGATATTAATTAAATATAGCTCCTGAATATCGTTTAAATTTCTTCCTGAATCTTCACTGTCCCTTCTAAGTTTTGCCTTGAAATGAAATATTCTATTGGAGTCGTCTTTAAAAATCTCTGGGGAAAATGAGAATGATGAGTGATTCTTTTCTTGCTCCTGAAGCCCAACATTAAAAAAATACCTATTATCAAACGAGAGCTCACCAATCATCTCTCCAACAACAAGCTGTGCAGGTAAAATGCTCATTACTAAAAGACCCTTCAGCATAGACTATCTTGATCTTTTCAAACTATTTTGTGAAAAATCTCTATCAGTAAAACCATTTTTAAGTTTTACATCGTCAAATAACAAAATAGATCTCTTGCCATTCTGATGATTTATCATTTCAATTTCATGCGGCTGCCAAAAAAATCCTTCGTATTTTCTGTAATCTTTAAATAACTGTGTTTTCAAATGAAAAGATTTACGATCAAAATGATGTATTTTTTGTACAAGATAATTCTCTTTATCTATCCAAACTAGCTGTTTTGTATATCCCGAATAGGGATCTAAGGGTTTCCTTTCTACTACGTAGCAAGGCTTTTCCTGATAGATTTCCTCTTTTAAGTAAACATAATCGTATTTTTCAACTTCCTGAAAAGAAAAGTCCTCAAATGAAAATTCACTCCCCAAAAAAGGCCCTGATTTATTTTTAGATGCAATTCTTTTGACTCTTTTTAGGGCTGGTAAGTACAACCACTGATCATCTGCTTTAACTTTGTGAGCGTAAGATAATATAGCTACTCCCTTAACATCCCTTGGACTTTCAAATATTGCAATAGACTTATCTCCGTCGGTAGGAACTTCTAATCTCTTAAATCTCAGTTTTCTGGTGACAACCTCACCCCGTTTGTTTATTAAATTCATAGTCATCGATGAGGAGCTATCAATAAAATCATCATTATTTTTATCACTGAGGATAGCAATTTCCAGACCTTTATTAGCAAACAGATTTCCAGTAATGCTGGCTAATATCATTGCCATCACTAAAGCAGTAAATTGTTTATTTTTTAGATGACTTAAACCTTTCATGTACAATTTATTTTAATATAATTTTTACTTTAGATAATTTTTTTGAATACTGGAAAAATCTAAATCACCCAATCCTTTTTCGTTTAAATCCTCATATAGCTCTTTTACTAGTTTGCCCATAGGGATATCAGATTTGGATAGTTCGGACAACTCGTCAGCAAGTCTGAGATCTTTCAGCATTAGCGAATTTAGGAAGCCGCCATCATAATTGTCACTAGCCGGAGTACCTTTCATAACACCAGGGTAGGGGTTGTACTTTTCAAGAGACCAGTTACCACCAGAGCTATTTTTCATAATTTCAGATAGTGTTTCGGGATTTAACCCATTATTTACTCCCATGGCTAAAACTTCTGCTGTTCCACTCATATGAATTGCTAAAAGCATATTATTGCAGAGTTTAGCTATTTGTCCTGAACCCGAATCTCCTGCATAAAAAGTATTTTCTCCCATGATATTAAATAAATAAGAGGCTTTCTCAAGATCAGATCTGCGCCCTCCCACAATAAAAGTAAGTACTCCTAATTCAGCTCCTTTAACTCCTCCAGACACTGGTGCATCCAGAAAAGAAAGTTCATTCAAATGTGCCTTATGGGCAACCATCTTTGCTAGATTTGGACTTATTGTTGATGATTCTATGATTAAAACTTTTTTATCGAGGTTTTGTAATAAGTCGCCATCTATAAATATACCTTTCACAGCACTATCATTAGGAAGCATGGTAATTAATGCATCGATATTCTGTACCACATTATTTGGGCTATCTTTTACATCCATCCCGAGCTTTTTGGCCGCCTCTAGCCTCTCTAACGATATATCATAAGCATCTATTTCAAGACCTGCTTTTAGGAGATTAGCTGCCATTGGAAAACCCATGTTTCCAAGGCCTATGAAACCAACTCTCTTCATATTAAATATCCTCCAATGGATTTCGTTCCCATGCTGGATCGGTATGTTTTTTAATCCATTCGGGTGGAACACTTTTGACTGAGTCGTATTTCCATCGAGGATAATTATCTTTATCTATTATCAAAGCCCTTATACCCTCTTTAAAATCACCAAAACGTGTGATTTGAATAGCTAAATTGAGTTCAAATTTAAACACCTCTTTAAGGTTTAGGTAAGAGGAATTTAAGCACTGAAGCCAAATCAAATGGGCAGAAGTTGGACTACCTTTTTCTAAAGAATCTTTGCCTCTTAAGTACCAATCATCATCAGTTGGATTTAATAAAATGTTAGCACAAACCTTTGATAGTTCCTGCTCGTTGGTCAATGATTGAATATTATCAAGTTCTTTCATAATTTTGCTTACTGGTAGATCTTTTATCTTGTTGGTATAAGAATGATTATTAACTAACGAATCAATAATAGATAAATTTTCTTCAGGATCGTCATGCCAAACCTCTTTAGTTAAATCTACAAGGAGACGCTCAATATCTTTTGAGTTAATAGAAGCATTTGTCAGGCCGCAAAAAATAGTATCAAAGGCTGTAAGTTGAGTAGATGTAAGCATCATATATAAGCCAAGACCTTTGGGAAGCATTTTTATAATTGAGGTAAAACCAACATCAGGGAATAAGCCTACTCCTATTTCAGGCATGGCAAACCTTGTTCTCTCTGTCGCTATCTTGTAGCTACTTGCAAACATCAAGCCAGCTCCTCCTCCCATGACAATTCCATCTAATATTGAAATGATAGGTTTAGAATATCTGTGCATTTTATAATCGAGTCTGTACTCTGATTCAAAAAATTTTTCTGCAAAGATGGGCCCTTTGCTTGAGCACATTGACTCATATAAAGCTCTTATATCGCCACCAGCACAGAAAGCTTTTTCATCGGATCCGCTCAAAATTACCATTTTTATATTTGGATCAACTTCCCATTTATCTAAAAGCAATGACATCTCATTAACCATGTTAAGAGTTAAGGAGTTAAGTGTTTCAGGAGAATTGAGAGTTATGTGGCCGATACAAGTGTCGTTTTCACACTCAAGTATCTCAATTAATAATTCATCATCAGGCATTTTGCCAATCAGGTTTTCTTTTTTCTAAGAATGCCTCAACACCTTCTTTCTGATCTTTTGTATCAAATAAATTCACAAAAGGTTCTAATTCTTCTTGATAGGGATTATCTGAAAGACGAGCTACCTTGATTAAATATTTGCATTTAGCAATACTGCCCGGGCTCTGATTAGCAACATTAGATGCAATTTTCATCGCAATTTCTAGAGAATGACCATCTTCAACTTTTTCCTCAATCAAACCAATTTTTAGTGCCTGTTCAGGTTTAATTTGTTCCCCGGTTAAGATTATTCTCTTTGCCCAACCTTCTCCAACTAATCTAGGTAAAACTTGAGTTCCACCACCGCAGGGTAATAAACCAACCTTGGGCTCAGGCAATGCAAGTACTGCTTTTTCTTCTGCGACTCTAATATCACATGCCAAGGCACATTCAAGTCCGCCACCCATAGCAAAACCATTTATAGCTGCTATAGAAACTCCTCTGAAATTACTTAATGACTCGAAGGCCTTAGAGAAAGCATTACTCATTTCTTTTGCCGCCTCTTTTCCGCCTTCATGAAATACCTTCAAGTCCGCACCTGCGGAGAAAAACTTATCGCCTTGCCCGGTTATAACTAGTGCAAAAATCTCATTATCTTTGTTTAGATTTTCAATAATTTCTTTTAACCCTGATAGGCTTTCTAGATCCCAAGTATTTGCACTTGGATTATTTATAGTGATTTGAGCAGTGTTATCTATTTTTTTGAGTATTAACTTTTCTGTCATAGCTTTCTATTGAATTATTGAAGCAGCATCTTCCATTATTATTCTGCGACCAATTATCATTTTCATAATTTCATTTGTCCCTTCCAGTATTTGGTGAACCCTTACATCTCTCACATGCCTTTCAAGAGGATATTCTTGGATATACCCATAACCTCCGAAAATTTGTAAAGCTTCATTACAAACATTAAAGCCTACGTCAGTTGCAAATCCTTTTGCCATAGCTGCGTAGACTGTGGCTTCAGAGTCATTCTTATCAATTTTATATGCCGCCAGCCTTGTCATGTTTCTTGCAGCAACAAGGTTAGTGACCATATCGGCTATTTTGAATTGCATTGCTTGAAATTCGGAAATTTTCTTCCCAAATTGCTCTCTTTCATTCATATATTTCTGGGCCTCTTCTAACGCTGCCTGAGCAGTCCCAACTGAACATGTAGCAATATTTATTCTTCCTCCATCAAGCCCCTGCATCGCTATTTTGAATCCACTACCTTCTTCACCTATTAGGTATTTTTCGGGTAGTTTTACGTCTGTCAGTGATACCAATCTAGTAGGTTGATTTTTCCATCCCATCTTGGGTTCGTTCTTACCATAATCGATACCTGGCAAGTCCGCTGGTACAAGAAAACAAGAAATTCCTTTAGACCCATCATCTCCTGTCCTTGCCATTAGGATTAAACAATCAGTAGCACCAGATCCAGAGATAAAGGCTTTTGAGCCATTTAAAATGTAAAATTTTCCATCCTTCTTGGCAGAAGTTCTCAAAGATGCTGCATCAGATCCAGATCCTGGCTCCGTTAGACAATAGGAGGCTAGCTTATTTCCCAAACTGAGTTGGGGAAACCATTCTTCTTTTAAAGACTCTGAAGCAAACTTACTAACCATCCAGATGGCCATGTTATGTATAGTCATAAATGCAGTTGTACTTGTGCAGCCTTGTGCAAGTTGCTCGAAGACTATCGAAGCATCGAGTCTACCTAACCCCATACCTCCTAGTTTGCTATCAACATATAGAGAAAGGAAGCCTAGCTCACCTGCTTTTTCTATGGTTTCTTTGGGGAAGAAAGTTTCTTTATCCCACTCTGCAGCAAAAGGTTTAAGTTCCTTCTCAGAAAATGTTTTTGCAAGATCTCTATAATTTTTTTGGTCTGAATTTAAATCAAAATCCATATATCACTCCAAATTGATGGTTAAATTTTTTGAGCTCTTTTCATCGTCATCAAACCATCTCTCTGTAACGGTCTTAGTTTCAGTATAGAATCTAACTGCCTGTTTTCCGTAGGCATGAAGATCCCCATAAAAGGATTGCTTCCAACCTGTGAAAGAAAAGAAAGGCATTGGAACAGGAATAGGGACATTTATACCAACTTGACCAACTTCTATTTCATGCCTGTATTTTCTTGCAGACCTGCCTGAAGCGGTAAATATTGAGGTCCCATTTCCATAAGGATTAGCATTAACTAATTCTATCGCGTCCTTAAGCGTTTCAACCTCTATACACAATAAGACAGGGCCAAATATTTCAGTTTTATAAATCTCAGAATCCGTTTTTACTTTCGTAAAGAGAGTAGTTCCAACCCAATTTCCGTTAGGAAAACCTTCGATATCACATTTACTGCCATCGATGAGGCATTGAGCCTCTTCTTTTCCCTTTTCTATCAATTTAAGCACTCTGTCTTTAGCCTGAGGGCTAATTAAAGGACCAAAGCTAGATTCTTCAGAATCCCAAGGACCAGGCTTGACCATCTCCATTTCCTTCTTCAAGTCTTCTATCCATTCTTTAGACGAACCAACGAAAACCGCAACACTTATAGCCATGCATCTTTGCCCTGCTGCCCCAACAGATGATCCCACAAGGCTATCTATCGTTTTTGCTTTATTGGCATCAGGCATAATTACCATATGATTTTTTGCTCCTGCAAATGATTGAACTCTTTTCAAGTACTTAGTTCCAGTTTTGTAAATATATTGCCCAACAGATACTGAACCTACAAACGATATAGCTTTTATATCGGGGTGCTTAAGAAGCCCATCCACTTGGTCTTTACCACCGTGAATAATTTGCAAAATATTTCCTGGAGCTCCTGCTTCCAAGAATAGCTCAGCTAGTTTATTGGCGGTCATAGGATCCTGTTCAGATGGTTTTAAAATGAAGGTATTTCCACAAGCTATTGCCATTGGAAACATCCACAATGGAATCATTGCTGGAAAGTTAAAAGGTGTTATTCCTGCACAAACACCCAGTGACTGAATATAGCTATAAGAGTCAATTTCACTGGCTACATTCTCCACAGTTTCTCCCATCAGAAGAGGAGTAATATTTGCTGCTTGCTCAACAACTTCGATGCCTCGCCAAACGTCTCCTTTTGCATCCTCCAAGGTCTTACCATTTTCCTTACTGAGAATTCTTGCTATCTCCTCTTGATTTTTCTTGAGAAGTTCTTGATATCGCATCATCACTCTTGACCTTTCAGGTGGTGGAGTATTTCGCCACTCTAAAAAACCGTCTTTAGCCGACTCTACAGCTAAATTTATTTCTTTTTCCGTTGCGAACGGCACCTCACAAAGCACTTCTTGAGTTGAGGGATCCAGAACTTCAAGCCAGTCCTCTGTTTCACTTTTGATAAACTTACCGTTTATAAAGAGCTCTAATTTCTTTGCCATAAAGTAATTCTTCTTAATTTAAGGGAAGTATCTTACTATCTTTCAAAGAAACTGAAATAAAATGCATAAATGTGGGGATAAAGAATGCTTAAAACAAGAATTACGGATTTATTTGGGATAGAACATCCTGTTATACAAGGAGGAATGCAATGGGTAGGATATGCAGAGCTTGTTTCTGCAGTATCAAATGCAGGGGCTTTAGGAATATTGACTGCGCTAACCCAACCAACACCTGAAGATTTGGTTAAAGAAATTCAGAGGACCAGAGAAATGACTGATAAACCTTTTGGAGTAAACTTAACAGTCTTACCAACAATAAATCCTCCCCCTTATGAAGAATATGCTCAAGCTATAGTTGGGTCAGGGATCAAGATTGTTGAAACTGCGGGACGTAGTCCAGAACCCTTTATGGAATTATTTAAAGAGTATGACGTAAAAGTTATACATAAATGCACTTCTGTTAGACACGCTTTAAAAGCTCAATCTGTAGGTGTAAGTGCAATAACAATTGACGGTTTTGAGTGTGCCGGTCACCCTGGTGAAGATGATATTCCTTCCTTAGTTCTATTACCGCAAGCAGCAGAAGCCTTAGATCTACCTGTAGCGGGCTGCGGGGGATTTAGCGATGCTAAAAGCATGGTTGCGGCATTAGCTCTAGGCGGAGAGGCAATAGTCATGGGAACTCGATTTATGGCTACTCAGGAAGCTGGTATACATCAAAATGTTAAAGAGAAAATGACGGAGGCAGATGAACTCTCAACAAATCTAATGTTTAGAACTATGCACAATACAGCAAGAGTTTTTAAAAATTCGATATCTGATCAAGTAGTTGAGATAGAGTCTACAGGTTCTGCCACCTTTGAAGATGTTAAGGACCTTGTAGCAGGACAAAGGGGAAGGGTCGTTTTTGAAGAGGGAGATTTAGAACATGGCATATGGTCGGCAGGCATCTCAGTTGCGAGAGTTAAAGACGTACCAACTTGTAAAGAAATGGTTGAAAGGTTAGTTTCAGAAGCAGAGGAGATCATAGACGGAAGACTGCAGTCAGTAAAAGCTTAAGGAGATATCAATGGAAGACGTGAAAGTATATATGGTTGTAAACCTTGAAATTGAAGATAAAGATACTTATCTCAAATATGAAAAAGGTTTTTTCCCTATCTTAAAAAAACATGGCGGTGAGTTTTTAACATTTGATGATTCATTTAGGCATTTGGAGGGACCAGAACCTCTTTCTGGAGGTCGAGTAATAATATTTTCTTTTCCATCTGAAGCTGCAGCAGACGGATGGTACAATGATCCCGAATATCAGGAACTGTCAAAGTTTAGAAAAGAAGGCGCTCCATTACGCTCTTTGAGTCTCATCAAAGGTTTACCTCCAAGGTCCTGATTTAATCAAAAAAAGTGAAGTAAATTAGAAGAAGAAGCATCACATCAACAAACATTAGTACACTGATTGACGTGCAGCCATAAGATATTTCTTCTTTGTGCAACGATTTATGTATTGAAAAGGATAAGTATAAAAAAACAAGAAGGAAAAAAATCTTTATCACCGAATCAAACCCATTTTTTTGTAATATCCTTTATGGCTTTTGCCAAATCTAATGGCTGGTCCAACAAAACATGATGTGCAGCCTTTTCTATCGCCAACATTGGAGTGCCTTCAGGAACATTCTCTCTCATAAAATTTAGAATTTCGTCTGTCATCATATTGCTTTCGGTTCCGTAAATAATTCCCAGATTACATTTCAACTCAAAAGCTTGATTCTTTGTCATATGTGAAAAGCCTAATTTATCAAAAATTGTGTCATCAAATTTCCATTGGTATCCATTTTCCACTTCTCTGATAGACCATTCGGCTATATATTTAACTAAAAATTCATTTTCACATTCTTGCTCTGGGGTCAGTCTAAATCTCTCTAAAATAGCATCTCTCGTTGGATAAGTTTTTATTCTTCTTATAGGCCCACTTCTAACATGAGTTGAATAGTCATAGGTTGGTGGTCTGATGGGTGAATCTATCATTATTATTCCCCCAAGCTCTTTGTCAGATATAGTACCAGCAAAAGCACTCATAAAACCCCCCATGCTGTGCCCACAAATAATGGGATCAGATATCTCAAAAAAGCCACTATCTTCAGCTACTGATAAGATTTCTTTTGCATAAAGTTGAGCTGAATAGTCTTCTCTATGATCACTATCACCCATTC
This sequence comes from uncultured SAR86 cluster bacterium, assembly GCA_902537425.1. GTDB lineage: Bacteria > Pseudomonadota > Gammaproteobacteria > Magnimaribacterales > Magnimaribacteraceae > Magnimaribacter. The sequence continues at coordinate 73,414 of CACBBD010000002.1, forward strand.
CGGACATATCTATTGCACTAATTTGAAAATCTTCCAACAATAAAGGGGCTATAAAGTCCCACCAGTGAGAATGACTTCCACTGCCATGAACTAGGACCATGCCAGGTTTAGTTGCATCACCCCAATGTTGATAGTGAACATTTCCATCATCAACATTTATACTCCTTTGTTCCTTTGGTATTGACAAAGCTTCTTTAAACCATTCAGGATGAGAATTCACCATTTAGACATTCCTTTGAAATAAATTTATAGTTAATTAAGTTTTTGAAGATGCTAGTCTATTATAATCTTAGACAATAAGGACGATTTATGAAAAATCCACTACAAGGTGCAAACACTCAGATGGCAGACCCAAATGAAGAACCGACTGTCCCTCAGGCTGCCGCAACAGTTTTATTGGTTAGAGATTCTAAAGATGAAGGAATAGAGGTCTTTTTAGTTGAAAGGGCATCTAAAGCAAATTTTGGAGGTGCATTTGTTTTCCCTGGTGGAAAAGTAGATCCAGAAGATGGCTTAGATAATATGGAGGAAATAACAACTGGCTCTTCTGATCAGTATCTTTCTAATATCCTAGGCGAAGAAAAAGGAGGACTAGCATACTGGGTGGCCTGTATCAGGGAATGTTTTGAGGAAGCGGGAATATTAATTGCATTTAGGGAAGATGGCTCTATGTTTAACCCCTTGGATTCTGATGAAAGGCAAAGATTTATGGAGTATAGAAATAGACTAAATGCTGGAGAGGCTGTATTAGAAGAGATGTGTAAGAATGAAAAACTAACCCTTGCTACTGAAAGACTTGCCTATCTGGCCCATTGGATAACTCCTAAAATAGAAAAGAGAAGATATACAACTCGTTTCTTTGTAGCTATTGCACCTCAAGGTCAAGAGGGTCTTCATGATGGTTCAGAGAGTGTAAATAGTTTATGGATTAAACCTGAAGATGCCCTGCAACAACAAAAAGACGGAAAACTTTTGTTAATAATGCCTACTATTAAAAATCTTGAGAGTATATGTGGTTACTCAAATGTTGAATCACTCCTGGAGGAAAAATCCTCAATAGATCCTTCAACAATTCCTACAATTGAACCTAAGTTTTTTATGGAAGATGGAAAAATGGTAGGACTTCTTCCTGGAGATAAAGGTTATGAGGACCATTGATGGAAGCTGAAAAGGTTGTACAAATCTCCCCTTTAATCAGAAGGATTACGGCTGGCAATGGAAGTGTTTTTACTGGACCTGGAACAAATACCTACTTAGTAGGCAATGAAGAAGTAACAGTTATCGACCCTGGACCAGCTATGCAAGATCATATCGATGCCATTTTAGTTGCCTCTAAAAATATCAAACAAATACTCGTGACTCATACTCATCCAGATCATTCTCCTGGGGTTCGTTTACTTAAAAACAAGCTAGGTGTTCCAGCTTATGGCATGCTGACAAGCTCTACAAAAAATCAAGATACAACTTTTAGGCCAGAAAGACTTTTAGAAGACGGGGAGTTGCTTGAAGAGAATGAATTTTCTTTAGAAGTGGTTCACACGCCTGGTCATGCGTCTAATCATCTCTGTTTTATTCTGAAGGAAGAGAAATTTATTTTTACAGGAGATCATATTATGAGTGGCTCTACTGTAGTTATAGGACCGCCGGATGGAAATATGAATCAGTATATAAATTCATTAGAAAAACTTAAGAACTACAATATTGAAAAGATAGCACCTGGTCATGGTGATATCTTAGAAAACCCTCATGAAGTAGCTGACTGGATAATCAGTCATAGATTAGAAAGAGAGAAGAAGGTATTTTCGGCTCTCAAAGAGGCTTCTCGAGGAACGCCCGAATCTTTGGTAGAAAGAGTTTATGATGATGTAGATTCCTCTTTATTTCCTATCGCAAAAGCTTCGCTTTTGGCCCATCTAATAAAACTTGAAGAAGATAAGGTTATTGCAAAAGAAGGCGAAGAGTATATTTGGGAAGATCTTAATTAATTTTTACCCCTGTGCCGGCTAGAGCACAATAACCATCAGGATTTTTAGCTAGATATTGCTGATGATAATGTTCTGCATAATAAAAGATACGATCTTCTTTAACTTCAGTCGTGATTGAACCAAATCCGTTTAAATTTAATTGAGATTGATATATATGTTTTGTCTCAGCAATAATTTCTTTCTCTTCATTTGAGGAGTAATAAATGCCTGACCTATATTGGGTACCCATATCATTACCTTGTCTCATGCCTTGAGTAGGATCATGATCTTCCCAAAATGTTTTTAGTAATGATTCATAACTTACAATTGTAGGATCATAAACAACAAGAACAACTTCGTTATGCCCTGTAAAACCTGTACAAACTTCTTTATAAGATGGATTTTTTGTATATCCACCAGCATATCCTGCTGCAGTAGAATAGACGCCATCTAATTCCCAAAACCTTCTCTCGACTCCCCAAAAACATCCCATTCCAAATATGGCTTGTTTTAGGTGATCTGGAAAAGGACCTTTTAATGGCGTACCCTTTACAAAGTGGTGCTCTGGAACTTCAACTTCCTCTTCTCTTCCAATTAAAGCTTCAGATTCAAGAGGTAGGATGCTTTTTTTATTCAGTAAATCTATTAACGACATTATTTATTCTCTCTATTTGAAATGAGTTCATCAACTACAGATGGATCTGCTAAAGTTGTGGTATCACCTAAGTTATCAATTTCGTTGGTGGCAATTTTTCTCAATATTCTTCTCATAATTTTACCAGATCTTGTCTTTGGTAATCCAGGAGCCCATTGAATAATATCTGGTTTAGCAATAGGTCCTATTTCTTTTGCAACCAGTTGAACTAAATCATATTTGAGGTCTTCTTCTGGCAAAATACCAGACATCAAAGTTACGTAGCAATAGATACCTTGTCCCTTAATATCATGTTCATAACCAACTACTGCCGCTTCGGCTACATCTTTATGAAGAACTAAAGCGCTTTCAACTTCTGCAGTCCCTAATCTATGGCCAGATACGTTAAGTACGTCATCTACTCTTCCAGTTATCCAATAATATCCATCTGAATCCCTTCTCGCTCCATCGCCAGTTGTGTAGTACCCAGGATACATTGAGTAGTAAGTATCTATGCATCTTTGATGGTCACCATATACCGTTCTGATTTGAGAGGGCCAGCTAGATTTAATGACAAGATTTCCAGAGCCCTCGCCTATAATTTCTTTTCCACTTTCGTCCAGAAGAGCTGGCTCAATTCCAAGAAAAGGTTTTGTGGCACTTCCTGGCTTCATAGAAGTAAATCCTGCTACAGGGGTAATCATCATGGCTCCAGTTTCAGTCTGCCACCAAGTATCGACTATTGGACAAGAAGAACCTCCAACAACTTTGAAATACCATTCCCAAGCTTCAGGATTTATAGGTTCTCCCACCGTCCCTAAGATTCTGAGTGAATCTCTGCTCGATGATTTAACAAATTCATCACCTTGTGCCATAAGAGCTCTTAGAGCAGTTGGTGCTGTATAAAAAATATTTACTTTGTGTTTATCAATAACTTCCCAAAATCTTGAAGGCGAGGGAAAAGTGGGTATTCCTTCAAAGATTAATGATGTTGCACCATTTGCTAGAGGTCCATAAACAATATAAGAATGCCCAGTAACCCAGCCAACATCAGCAGTACACCAATATATCTCATCATCTTTATAGTCGAATACCAGCTTGTGAGACATGGCAGCTTGAAGAAGATACCCACCTGTAGTGTGTAAAACTCCCTTTGGCTTACCTGTTGATCCAGATGTATAGAGAATAAATAGGGGATCTTCGGAGTCCATTATTTCTGGTTCGCAATTGGAAGGAACGTCTTTTGAAATTTCTTCAAATCTAACATCACAGTTCTCATTCCATGAAATTTCTGCTCCTGTTCTGGTGATGACTAGAACAGTGTGAACATTTGGACATCCTTGAAGAGCCTTGTCGACGTTCTCTTTAAGAGGAACTTTTTTCCCTCCTCTCAAGCCCTCATCAGCAGTGATAACAGTCTGGCAATCAGAATCCAGGATACGGTCTTTTAAGGATTCAGGGGAAAAGCCCCCAAAAACAACAGAGTGAATCGCCCCAATTCTCGCACAAGCCAACATCGCATATGTTGCTTCGGGGATCATAGGCATATAGATACAAACTCTATCCCCTTTTTTTACATTTCTAGCTTTAAGGACATTCGCAAATTTACATACTTCATCGTGAAGTTTTTGATAGCTGATATTTTTTGTTTCTTTAGGATTATCTCCTTCCCATATGAAAGCAGTTTTTTTTGCATTTTCAGGAAGATGTCTATCTATACAGTTCACAGATGCGTTTAATTTTGCATCTTTAAACCATATGATTTCGCCTTTCTCCATATTAGTCTCTTTTACTTTAGACCATTTATTATTCCAACTTAGATAATTCTCAGCCTGAGAAGCCCAAAACTCTTCTGGTTTGCTTAAAGACCATTGGTATAGTTCTTCAAATTCAGATTCTTTTATATTTGAATTATCCAGAACTGATGGGGGGGGGTTATAGATTTTATCTTTTGTCATGAAATTTATATTAATGCAGGTGAGGGATTAAAGTACATTTTGGAACCTTCTGGTTTATTAAAGTACTCAAGTAACTTTTCCAAAAGAAGGTTGTAATCGCTTTTATTGGCTTGCAAGTCTAAATAATCAGAATTTACTATCAAAACTGGCGATCTATTGTATTCAAAGAAAAATTCTTTGTATGTCTCATTTAATAATTCTAGGTAGTCAAAACTGATTGTTTTTTCCATTTCTATCCCTCTATGCATAACTCTCTCATAAAGAGTTTTTGTCTCAGCTTGAAGATAGATAACCAAATCAGGAGATGGAAGATCTATAGCAAGATACTGATAGATTTGTTCGTAAAGCTTTAATTCTTCTGCTGAAAGGGTTGCCTTAGCAAACAGTTTGTCTTTATCTAAAAGAAAATCTGAAACTCTATTGGATGAGAAGATATCCTCTTGTTTAAGCTCTTGGATTTGTTTTACTCTTTGAAAAAGAAAAAAAAGTTGAGTTGCTAAAGCAGCTTGCGACTGGTTGATATAAAAATCAGGTAAAAAAGGATTTTCGGATGGTCGTTCCAAAAAAGTGTCATAACTAAAAGAGTCTGCAAGAAGTTTTGTTAAAGTTGTTTTTCCGGCGCCAATTGGTCCTTCTACAGCTATAAATGTAGGCAACTTGTCATACTTTTTTATATCTATTTGACCTTTTTCCATGTGCTAGGTTATTACAAAATACATCTTATCCTAACTTCAAAACATTTAAGTATTTTTAAGTTTAAATAGCTTTTTTTGTAATTTTTTAGTCCACCACGCACCGACGCCACTAAGATCTTCTCCTGATTTTTCTCTCAGCAAAAGAAAATCATAAGAAGCTCTAAATCTAGGATGTTTAATTAAAATTTTGGATTTTTCAGGTATTTTTAATAACTTCACTTGCATTTCCCATATCTCTTTTATAGATCTTTGAATTCTACCTGGGATAAAACAATGTTCATTATGTCGTTTAAGTATTATGTTTGCTGCTCTCGTAATCTTTGTAATCTTTATTTTCTTTGAATTGAGTTCACCTACTTTATTTATTAAGGCAGGCCATAAGAATACTGAGAATAGAAAAGATGGAGTCAGTGTTTTATCCTCATGAAATCTTTTATCTGTGTTTCTTAAAGCATTAAATATAAATCTTCTGTCTTTCTTAGCATTAAGATATCCTTGCGTTTCAGGGAGTATATATTTAACAATTTGATACTTCTGCATATCTTGCATTATTGATTCCGCATTTCCCGTTAGGAACATCTTGAGTGTTTCTTCATAAATTCTTCCTGATGATATTTCATTGAGTAAGTGTGAAAGCTTGAGTATTTCTTTCTCAAGATTGGGCTCAAAAGTTAGATCTAGCTTAGACTTGAACCTGATGGCTCTAATTATTCTTACAGGATCTTCTCTGAATCTTTTTGAACTATCTCCAATTGATCTGAGTATTCTATTTTGTATGTCTTCGTAGCCCCCAACAAAATCAATTACATCCATATTCCTGATATCTAAATATAAAGAATTAATTGTAAAGTCTCTTCTATAGGCATCATCTTCTATGCTGCCGTAATTATTATCTCTGAGAATAACTCCTTTTTGAGATTTTTTAGTATGCCTTTTGCTAGATGATCTAAACGTAGATATTTCTGTAATATTTTTGCCCGATCTTGCATGAACTATTTTAAACCTTCTTCCAATGATTCTTGTTTTTGGAATAGCCTTTTTTATTTCTTCTGGTGTGGCATCTGTTACTACATCACAATCTTTTGGTTTTAGCCTTAGAATCGAATCTCTGACAAAGCCACCAACTATAAATGCATCAAACCCTGAATTATTAAGCTTTGCGATGATGGATTTAGCATCCTTATCAAGATTCTTAATTTTTATACCATGCTTAGAGGCCTTAATGACCTTGGGAGAGTTGGTATTTTGGTTTAGCACCCAAACATTTTAGCCATATTGCTGCCTTTCATGAATCTCTTCAATTGTTTTGCAATCAATACATCTAGTTGCGGTAGGCCTAGCCTCTAGTCTTCTAATGCCAATTTCTATCCCACAGGATGCACAATATCCGTAATCATCTGATTTTAGATCTTCAATAGATTCACTAATTTTTGATAAAAGTCTTCTTTCTCTTTCCCTAGTCCTAAGCTCTAGAGTAAATTCTTCCTCATGTGTAGCTCTGTCAGACTCATCTGGAAAGTGACTAGCATTTTTTTGTATTTTGTCTGCTGTTCTGTCTTGTTCTAGATGTAACTGTTTTTGCCAACTTGCTAGTATTACTTGAAAATGCTGTTTTTGTTTAGCATTCATATATTTCTCATTTTTCTTAAGCGTATAGGGCTTAATCGAAGCCAGGAATTGAGACTCTTCATAACGATCTACTTTCTTAGTTTTTTTAGATGTTACTTTTTTGGTTGATACCGTCTTTGCTGAACTTTTTTTTGTAGTTGTTTTCTTGGAAGGCTTTGCTTTTAAGGGCGCCTTTTTTGCCGATATTTTTTTAGCAGGAGTCTTTTTGATAGTTGCTTTTTTTACAGTTTTTTTCGCAGGCATTTTATGAATTCTCAAATTGTTTAATGCTGAAGGCGCAGCAATTTAGCAGAATAATTTTTCAATTGCTAGTAAAAGTTCTTTTAATTTCTTCGTATTCTTTTTTTGATAATCTCGGCCCATTTTTTTGAACAATTTTAGAAGCAGCGAAGCATCCAAATTTTGAGGATTCTTCAAGGTTTTTTTGATTATTTAGACCATTTAAAACAGCACCAGCAAACATATCGCCAGCACCATTTGTGTCTATAGCCTTGACCTGTTGTCCAGAAACAGAAAACTCATAATTTTCATCATAACCGATGCATCCATCTGACCCTTTTGTAATGATAAGGTTACGAGTGTAATTTTTAAAATAACCTAAAATTTCCTTTTCATTAAAACTTCCGGCGAACTCCTGGGCTTCAGATTCATTACAGAAAATTAGATCGCAATTAATTTCTATTAGTTCTACAAGTTCCTTTTTAAATGACTTCACTATAAAAGCATCTGACAAAGATAGCGCTACTTTAGTGTTATATTTTTTTGCTTGTGTTATAGCCTCTTTAAAAGTGTCATAACCTTTTGGAGAAGCAACTAGATAGCCTTCTAAAAATATGTATTCAGAATTTTTGATAACTTCCTGATCCACATTGCTGGTAGAAATATTAGAATTTATTCCAAGGTTTGTGCACATAGTTCTTTCTGCATCATCTGAGATCATGACTAGACATTGCCCAGAAGGAATTTCTGAATCAATCAATTCAGAATTATGACCTATTCCGTTAGACGACAAGTCTTCCAGATAAAATCTTCCATTGTCATCATCAGAAACAATGCAAGACATATGACAAGAAGATCCAAAAAGAGATGCAGCAACGACTGAATTAGTAGCGGAACCACCGCAAGCCTTATCAGGTGATTTCCCAAGATCCATGAGCTCTTGAATTAAGTTAAACTGATCATCTTTTTCAATTAATGTCATACCTCCCTTAGCTATACCTCTATCTTCATTTGCTTTAACGAAATCATCGTCAATTTGAAAGGTTATATCTACTAAAGCACTACCAAGACAACAAAGATCATATTTCATTTTTTTACACAAAATTTTTTAAAAAACGTAGACTGTGCCAAATGAAGCAAGTAATCAAGTATTAAATGAAATTTAAGCTGACAATAGGATTTTTTATCGGTTTGATTTCGATAATAGTCTTTATTTTCACTGCCGCAAGTATTGCCGTTCTCGACTATCGAGTTACATCTAAACTAGACGGTGTACTGTGGACCATACCTGCAAAAATCTATTCACGTCCTTTGGAATTAGCAGAAGGTATTCACCTCAATAAGGATAATTTGATTAAAGAATTAGAAATGCTTTCGTATGAAAGGGTTAAAAATCCCGTGCAGCCTGGTGAGTTTAAATTTTCTGAAGATGATCTAAAAATATTTCTACGAGGTTATTTAGATCAGCGCTCGGGTATATTTAATATCAATTTCGATGATTCTGAGATTAAGGGAATTACCAATCAGTTGGGTATAGCCGAAGATTTAATAAAACTTGAACCAACCGTTATTGGCGGCATGTACCCTTCCCATATGGAGGATAGAGTACTTCTTAATTGGCCAGAAGTACCACCAATATTAGTCGATACTATTCTTGCAGTGGAGGATCAAAATTTTTTCAACCATTATGGAATATCATTGAAGTCTATTTCACGAGCATTTCTAAGAAATGTGCAAGCTGGAGAGGTAGAACAAGGTGGAAGTACCATCACACAACAACTAGCTAAAAGCCTTTTCTTTTCATCAGAGCAAACCATCAGAAGAAAAGTTTTGGAAGCAATAGCGTCTTTGATAATAGAGACCCGTTATTCTAAAGAAGAAATTCTTTTGGCATATATTAATGACGTATTCCTTGCACAATCAGGGAAGAGAGCGATACATGGATTTGGAATGGGCGCACAACATTTTTTTGGGACGTCTATTCAAAATCTTTCTATAGATCAAGTGGCTCTATTAGTAGGAATGCTCAAAGGACCATCTTTTTATAATCCAAGAAGAAATCCAAATAATGCTACTAAAAGAAGGAACTTAGTTTTAAGAGTTTTAAATAATAGTAATAAGATATCGGACTCAGCATTTGAGATGTTAAGAAATAAAGCGCTTGGTGTCTCCTTACCTAATTATAGGACTGAGACAAGATATCCCGCTTTTCATGACATAGTTAGGCTTGAACTTCAGAAGAATTTTAATGAGAAAGAACTCAGAACTAAGGGCTTGGCTGTTGAAACTAATTTGGACCCTGTATTACAAGATTCTTTAGAGAATAATCTTCAAAAAACTAAACTGCAGTTAATAAAAAAATATGGATCTAGATTAGAGGGGCTTGAAGGTGCTGCCATTGTAGTTGATATTTCTAGCGGTGAAGTCAAAGCTGTTGCGGGTAGTACTGAACCCTCTAGTTATGGTTTCAATAGATCAATAAATGCTATAAGACCAATAGGATCTTTAGTGAAACCTTTCATCTATCTAACTGCTTTAGATCAATATAGTGATTACAACCTCACAACTTTATTAGATGATTCTAAGTTAAGTCTTATGAGTGGCGGTAAGCTTTGGGAGCCTGATAATTTTGATAAAAAATTTCACGGCGAAATACCATTACATGTAGCCTTATGGCAATCTTATAATATAGCTTCAGCCAGGCTTGGATTAGATTTGGGATATGAGGCTGTAGAAAACATGTTTCTAAACCTTGGCATAACAAAGGATGTTCCTAATTATCCTTCCCTTTTTATTGGGTCATTTGAACTTTCTCCTTACCAAGCTATTCAAGCTTATCAGACTATAGCAAGTGACGGTTTTTACTCGCCTCTGAGATCGATAAGACAAATTAAAGATACTGAGGGAAAGATCGAATTCTCTTATCCTTATAGTATTGATCAAACAATTAGACCTGAACCGGTAGCATTATTGAAATTTGCTATGCAACAAACCTTTGAGCGCGGTACTGCTAGAGGATATTCAAAGAAGCAGATTCAATTATGGAATGCAGGAGGTAAAACAGGTACTTCAGATGATCAAAGAGATAGTTGGTTTGTTGGTTTTGCGGGCGAACTCTTGGTTCTTGTGTGGCTGGGATTCGATGATAATAGACAAACTCCCTTAACTGGACGAACGGGCGCATTTCAGGTTTGGAAGAATTTCATTAATGATATAAAACCCGTCAAAACCACTCAATCTTCATTGCCACGAATTAACTACGTTTGGACAGATATTGGAGATGGGTTAAGAAGTGGTAAAAAATGTAAAAATTCAATACTTATACCTTTTATAGAAGGAACTGAACCAAATAAAATACCAGATGTCAGAAGAGAATGTTCAAGTAAGATTGAGAGTTCAAGAAATACTGTAATGGATAAATTAAAAGAAGTTTTTGAGGTAGGACAGGGGTGAAGTTAATAAAAATATCAACAATTCTTTTAATTATTACAGGCTTATTGTCATGTGCATCGAATCAAAACATGCGGGATATTAGTAAATATAAGGTTCCAGTTAATGATTTCTCCAAAACTGTGGAGCTCTTGATTTCTAACCAACAATTCTTGGAAGATGAAATTATGAAAATAAATTCACAAAATCCTTCTGTTCAAAGGATACTTTTAGCTGCTGACTCTGACTTGAAACAAGAAAACTATATTAAAACTAACTCTGAACTCGAAAGGGCTTTTAGGATAACTAAAAATGATGGTGCTCTATATCTGAGATTAGCACACTTAAGATATAAACAAGGGTTATTGAAGGAATCTGAATCCTTTGCCTCTAAAGGATTGTTGTTAACAAATATTTCATCTTGGGAAAGATTACTTCTAAATGTTTATCTTAAAAACTAAGCCTAGATAGTCGCATTGCAAGTATATATAATCCGCACCCCTTAAATATTGAAGCTTATTGATGACCAAAGTTGGAATTATAGGAGGATCGGGTTTTGCTGGTGAAGAGCTAATAAAACTCTTATCTCTGCATGACTCAAGTTCTATAGTAGCTATTAGCTCAAGAGAGCTTAAAAACACTCCTGTGTCAGACTTATTTCAAGGTACTGATTTAAATTTTGTAGATCCGGAAGATCAGATATTTTTTCAATGTGATGTCGTTTTCTTTGCTACTCCTCATGGAACTGCAATGAATAAAGCAGACTCTTTTATTCAGAAAGGAATAAAAGTCATTGATCTATCTGCAGATTTTCGACTAAAAGATCCTTCAATCTGGAAAGAATGGTATGGCTCAAACCATAAAGATTTAGAAAACTTAAAGAATTCTATTTACGGTTTAACTGAAATTAATGCCGAGTTGATCGAAACAGGCACTCTTATAGCCGTACCTGGTTGTTATCCTACTGCATCTATTCTTGGGTTGCTTCCTTTAGTTAGCAAAAAGCTTCCGATAGATTCAATTATCATTGATGCAAAGTCAGGAATTAGTGGTGCAGGCAGGACTAAAGTTAACGAAAGTTTAAAAGATGACATTCAGGAAAATTTTAAAGCATACGCCACTGGAGGACATCGACATCTCCCTGAAATAATTGAAGTCCTTGAAGGAATTCATGGATCATCTTTAAAGATTAATTTTTTGCCTCACCTTATTCCCGCCATGAGAGGAATTTACTCAACTATGTATGTTAATCTCGAGGATAATCAGTATCAATCTATAGGAGATATTTACAGAGATTTTTATCAAGACTCACTTAATATTGAATTAATGTTAGATGGTCAGGTTCCTGAGATTCTGAAAGTTGCTGAAACAAACAATTGTCAGATAGGTGTTTATCAATCAGCCATTGAAAATCAAGTTGTGATCATTTCGGCCATTGATAATTTAGTTAAAGGAGCGGCAGGGCAGGCGATAGAATGCTACAATCTTATGACTGGTAATTATCAATTGAAAGGTTTACATAATGGTTGAAACTTATACACCCTCTTTAATGCAACTGACAGACGGAGCTGTACATAAGATTTTATCTCTCAAAAGCAAGGAGTCAGAATCTGAAATTCTGAATCTCAGGGTATATGTTACAGGCGGAGGATGTTCCGGTTTTCAGTACGGGTTTTCTTTTGACAATATGATAGACGAAGATGACACCTGCATAGAAAAAGAGGGAGCTAATCTGGTTATTGACTCCCTAAGCTTGCAGTATCTTCAAGGATCAACAGTAGATTACGTAGAAGATTTAACGGGTTCAAAATTTATAATTTCTAACCCGAATGCCACTACGACTTGCGGATGTGGGGAGTCCTTCTCTATTTAGCAGGTAAATACACTTTACCCAAGAAGACTTTCTCATTGCTTCCTGTTATTGCGCTCATATCAAATTTGATATTATTAACTCTTTTGTATGCCAACCAAGCAAAACAAATCGCTTCTATGTAATCTGGATCTAGCCCGAGTTTAGCTGTCGTGTAACATTTTTCTCCCAAAAGAAATGATATCCTGCTCATCAAAAATTTATTATGAACTCCACCACCACATATGTATATTTTTTCATTAACTATTTTAAGTTTCTCCAAAGAATTTGAGAGACTGCTTGCAGTAAGTTCTACCAAGGTTGCTTGAATATCAGAAGGATCTACTTCTCGGTTTAGTTTCATTAGACAATCTTGAAGCCAAGTTAAGCTGAAGTAATCTGGGCCAGTACTTTTAGGCGGCTCAAGCGAAAAATAATTATCCTTCATCATTATATTCAGTAAGTCCTGATCTACGGTTCCTGATTTTGCCCATCTACCTTTGTTGTCGTAGTCTCCCTTTCTATTCTTTTTTGTCCAAGTATCTAAAAGACAATTTCCTGGACCAGTATCAAAGCCTATTAGCTCTCCACCACCTAATAATGAAACATTAGTTATACCTCCTATATTTATTATTAATCTACTCTTATTTTTTACAGCGAATACTTCTTTATGAAAAACAGGAGATAAAGGTGCGCCTTGTCCTCCTTTCTTAATGTCTTCATCTCTGAAATTGGCAATAGTTTTTATACCGAGCCGATTACTTATTAACTGTGGATTACCAATTTGAAGTGAAAAAGGAGGTATAGAATTTGGTTCATGTTTTATAGTTTGCCCATGAGAACCTATCGCCACAATTTTTTCTTTTTTCAAACTGAGAGATGCAATAAATTCTTCTACTTTACCGCAAAAAAATTCGCCTAGTTTCAAATCTAAATCTTTGATAAGGCTTTCATTAAGCTGCTTAGATCTTGTATTTTCGCTAATTTCTTCTTTTAAATTACTTGGTATATCGTAATTCTTTAGTCCAATTATGTTCAACTCATTATCATCAAACTTAACTGCTGCACAATCTAAAGAATCTGCGCTAGTTCCAGTCATCAACCCAATGTAGATTTCACCCGCCATAAGCTTCTCTTTGATTAATGAGATATTTATAATTACTTAGTTCATTCAGGAGATTTTGAGATTTTTTTCTATAATTATTGAGTTCAGACGAATTAATGGGGGAGGCATTTGGAAATTTTACTTTAAGAGGGTCCGTGTGCTTTCCATTAACATGGAATTCGTAATGCAAGTGAGGCCCAGTTGCTAGACCAGTGCTACCTACATACCCAATTGTTTGACCTTGTTTGACCTTACGACCAACTTTTGTTCTGGAACTAAATTTATCTAGATGACAGTAACGAGTAACATAATCTTCAGAATGCTTAATCTTAATTTCGTTGCCGCATCCTCCATTATATTCAGCAAATAATATTGTTCCATCACCAGTTGCTCTAATTGGAGAACCCTTTTTGGCTGCATAATCTACTCCTTTGTGTGCTCTTATTGTGTGTAAAACAGGATGTCTCCTATTAAGATTATACTTTGAACTAATGTAACTTAGTTTCACAGGAGACCTAAGAAATGCCTTTTTTACATTTTGGCCATCAAGATTAAAATACTCTGAAGTGTCAGCATCCAAGTCATATCTAATTGCAATAAATTTTTTATCTCTATTATTAAATTCTGAAATAAGGATATCCCCATCAATTGCTTTTTCTCCATTAATAATTATTTCCTCATAGATTATGCTGTAACTATCACCTTTTCTTATGTCATGAGTAAAATCTATATCCCAACCATTAATGTAAGCCAAGTCCATTAATACACTGTCCGGAACATTCTCTTTTAGACCGGATAAATACATTGAATCTTCAATAATCACGTGTTTAAAGACTTTAACTTTTTCTATCTTTGACACGTATTTTGAAATAGAGTAACTATCTTCATTTCTTTCAGCTTGTATGCCACTTTTTATGTCATCAATATAAAACAATTTCAGCAGCTCCCCTTTGTCATTCATTAAGATCTTGATCTTATCTCCGACTTCAATTTTCGATAAAAGAGTACTTTCTTTGCTATTAATAAGCTTGATTATGTCCTCTTGTAAAACGCCGAGTTGATTCAGAATTGTGAAGAGTGAATCATTTCTTTTGATTAAAGCCTCTTTTTCTATTGGAGGTATTTCAATTTGATATCCATCAGTAAGGGAACTAAGAGAAAGTGATTTTGTGAGTTCGGAGTATTTATTTTCTTCAGTAAATTTTATATTGCCCAGTAGGCTAATAGAAATTATCAAAATCAAGCCAATCAAAAGAGTAAAGATATGCTTCCTCGGAAAGTTTTCTAAAACATTGATTAATTCTCTAACCAGCATAAAGTCGAATGATACCTTAAAAAAGGACATATAATAGAATAACAATGAGCAAAGAGAGCCTAGAATTACTCACTAGAGGGACAGAAGAAATTATCCCCGAAGAGACCTTTTTGGAGCAGATAAAATCAAAGAGAAAGTTAAGAGTTAAAGCGGGATTCGATCCTACCTCGCCTGATTTACATTTAGGCCATACTGTACTTTTGAATAAGATGAAAATCTTCCAAGATTTAGGTCATGAAGTAATTTTTTTGATTGGAGATTTCACTGGTCTTGTCGGAGATCCTTCAGGAGTAAATGAAACACGCCCTGTTTTAACTCAAGACCAACTTGATAAAAATGCTGAGACTTACAAAGAACAGGTTTTCAAAATCTTAGATCCTAAAAAAACAGAAATCAGATTTAATTCTGAATGGATGAATCAAGTTGATCCTTCTGAATTTATTAAAATGCTTTCGTCTTACACAGTCGCAAGAATGTTAGAGCGGGACGATTTCTCAAAAAGATATAAATCTCAACAGCCGATTTCTATTCATGAATTTTTATATCCTATTTTACAGGGGTTTGATTCCGTAAAATTAGATGCAGACGTAGAATTGGGTGGAACAGATCAGAAATTTAATTTACTTTTAGGTCGCGAAGTCCAAAAACACTATGGATGTAATCAACAATCCATTATGACTGTTCCTCTTCTTGAAGGATTAGATGGTATTAAGAAGATGTCTAAATCTTTAGGAAATTATGTAGCTCTGGAAGATAGCCCTGATGATATGTTTGGAAAAATTATGTCTATTTCCGACGATTTAATGTGGCGATATTTTTCTCTTTTGAGTTTTAAATCTTCACAAGAGATATCTAATCTTAAAGAAGAGATTAAACAAGGAGCTAATCCAAGAGATATTAAGTTTTTACTTGCTGAAGAAATAGTTGAAAGATTCAATAATGGCCGGGGTAGCAAATCAAAAGAGAATTTTATAAACAGATTCCAAAAAGGAAATATTTCACAGGAGCTTGACGAAATAAATTTTGAAATCTCAGAAAATTCAGAGCTTTTAACTAGAGTCTTAAAAGAATCAGAGTTGCTAAAGAGCACCTCTGATGCCATCAGGATGATAAAACAAGGTGCAATTAAAGTTAATGATGAAAGAGTTTCAGATCCTAAATTCTCATTAAAAAAAGGCTCTTCGAATTTGGTATTGGTAGGTAAAAAGAAAGCTGCAAAAATTAATATAAAATAATAAAGAAAAACTTCTTTGAAACACGATATTATGCTGTATACTGCTGTGCCCTGCTTCGCAAAGGGGAGTTTTTTAAAAGTTTTAATAAGTAATTCGTGTGGGCGCTTATAATTAAGCGCAACTTACCAAAGTCAGAAATTAATCCATATTTATATAGATTAATAAACTGATTTAGTGTCATTTTGGCACTTAATTCAAAATTCAATTGAAGAGTTTGATCATGGCTCAGATTGAACGCTGGCGGTAACTTTTAAACATGCAAGTCGAGCGGTAACAGACATAAAGATTCAGCTTGCTGAATCCGGTGCTGACGAGCGGCGAACGGGTGAGTAACGCGTAGGAATCTACCCAGTAGCGGGGGATAGCCCGAGGAAACTCGGATTAATACCGCATACGCCCTGAGGGGGAAAGGGGGCAGTTTACTGCTCTCACTATTGGATGAGCCTGCGTAAGATTAGCTTGTTGGTAGGGTAATGGCCTACCAAGGCAACGATCTTTAGCTGGTCTGAGAGGACGATCAGCCACATTGGGACTGAGACACGGCCCAGACATCTACGGATGGCAGCAGTTAAGAATATTGGACAATGGGGGCAACCCTGATCCAGGTATACCGCGTGTGTGAAGAAGGCCCTAGGGTTGTAAAGCACTTTAATCAGAGAAGAAGCATTTTAAGTTAATACCTTATTATGTTGACGTTACCTGAAGAATAAGGACCGGCTAACTCCGTGCCAGCAGCCGCGGTAATACGGAGGGTCCAAGCGTTAATCGGAATTACTGGGCGTAAAGCGCGCGTAGGCGGTTTAGCAAGTTGTATGTGAAAGCCCTGGGCTCAACCTAGGAACTGCATCCAAAACTACTAAGCTAGAGTACGAGAGAGGAGAGTAGAATTTCTGGTGTAGCGGTGAAATGCGTAGATATCAGAAGGAATACCAATGGCGAAGGCAGCTCTCTGGCTCGTCACTGACGCTGAGGTGCGAAAGCGTGGGTAGCAAACAGGATTAGATACCCTGGTAGTCCACGCCGTAAACGATGACAACTAGCCGTTGGGCAGATTTAACTGTTCAGTGGCACAGCTAACGCATTAAGTTGTCCGCCTGGGGAGTACGGCCGCAAGGCTAAAACTCAAATGAATTGACGGGGGCCCGCACAAGTGGTGGAGCATGTGGTTTAATTCGATGCAACGCGAAGAACCTTACCAATCCTTGAAATCTAGCGAAGTTCGCAGAGATGTGAATGTGCCTTCGGGAACGCTATGACAGGTGTTGCATGGCTGTCGTCAGCTCGTGTCGTGAGATGTATGGTTAAGTCCAGTAACGAGCGCAACCCCTATCCTTATTTGCCAGCGCGTAATGGCGGGAACTATAGGGAGACTGCCGGGTGAAACCCGGAGGAAGGCGGGGACGAGGTCAAGTCATCATGGCCCTTATGGATTGGGCTACACACGTGCTACAATGGGGAGTACAGAGGGATGCGAAAGCGCGAGCTGAAGCCAAACCCTTAAAACTTTTCTTAGTCCGGATTGGAGTCTGCAACTCGACTCCATGAAGTCGGAATCACTAGTAATCGCGAATCAGAATGTCGCGGTGAATACGTTCTCGGGCCTTGTACACACCGCCCGTCACATCATGGAAGTGGGTTGCACCAGAAGTGGTTAGTCTAACCTTCGGGAAGACGATCACCACGGTGTGATTCATGACTGGGATGAAGTCGTAACAAGGTAGCCCTAGGGGAACCTGGGGCTGGATCACCTCCTTAAAATATAATCGTTTTTTTGTAGGCGTTCACACGAATTACTTATTTATCTATTATCTCTTTAGAGATTTTAGATGCGTTTTTTAACATTTTTATAAGTTCAATCAAGTCATATCAAAAGCATTTATGCTCTAGATATGCAAATTAAAAATTCATTAAAGGTTTTATTATTCTTTTAATCTAAAACCTTATTTGAATAACTGCAAAGTAATTTGGCGTTTTGTGTTTTTTAAAAACACATAGTAGATAGAAATGCTTGAAAATATCATTAAGTTAATTGATGTAATATGGTCAAGTAATGAAGTGCAAACGGTGGATGCCTTGGCAGCTAGAGGCGATGAAGGACGTAGTAACTTGCGATAAGCTTCGGGGAGTCGGTAACAGACTTTGATCCGGAGATTTCCGAATGGGAAAACCCACCTAGGATAACCTAGGTATCTTTATCTGAATTCATAGGGTAAAGAGGCAAACGCGGAGAATTGAAACATCTTAGTAACCGCAGGAAAAGAAATCAATTGAGATTCTGTGAGTAGCGGCGAGCGAAAACGGAACAGCCCTTAAGCTTTATTTTGGTTAGTGGAATGGTTTGGAAAGACCAGTCGCAGAAGGTGATAGCCCTGTACACGAAAACTAATTTAAAGTGAAATCGAGTAGGTCGGGACACGAGAAATCTTGACTGAAAATGGGGGGACCATCCTCCAAGGCTAAATACTCCTAGCTGACCGATAGTGAACCAGTACCGTGAGGGAAAGGCGAAAAGAACCCCGGAGAGGGGAGTGAAATAGAACCTGAAACCGCTTGCATACAAGCTGTCGGAGCTTTTAGTTTACTAATAGTGACGGCGTACCTTTTGTATAATGGGTCAGCGAGTTAATTTCTGTGGCAAGCTTAACTTTTTTAAGGAAGGCGCAGGGAAACCGAGTCTTAATAGGGCGACTTAGTCTCAGGTATTAGACGCGAAACCGGACGATCTATCCATGGCCAGGGTGAAGGTAAGGTAACACTTACTGGAGGCCCGAACCCACCTATGTTGAAAAATGGGGGGATGAGCTGTGGATAGGAGTGAAAGGCTAATCAAGTTCGGAGATATCTCGTTCTCCCCGAAATCTATTTAGGTAGAGCCTCTCATATTACTGCTGGGGGTAGAGCACTGTTTCGGCTAGGGGGTCATCCCGACTTACCAAACCGATGCAAACTCCGAATACCAGCAAGTACAGTGAGGGAGACAGACTGCGGGTGCTAACGTCCGTAGTCGAGAGGGAAACAACCCAGATCGCCAGCTAAGGTCCCAAAGTATTATTAAGTGGGAAACGTTGTAGGAAGGCCCAAACAGCTAGGAGGTTGGCTTAGAAGCAGCCATCCTTTAAAGAAAGCGTAACAGCTCACTAGTCGAGTCGGCCTGCGCGGAAGATGTAACGGGGCTAAATAATACACCGAAGCTGCGAATGAATATTTATATTCATGGTAGGGGAGCGTTCTGTATGCCACTGAAGGTAAATCGAGAGGTTTGCTGGAGGTATCAGAAGTGAGAATGCTGACATAAGTAACGATAAGAGGGGTGAAAAACCTCTCCGCCGAAAGACCAAGGTTTCCTGTCCAACGTTAATCGGGACAGGGTGAGTCGACCCCTAAGGCGAGGGCGAAAGCCGTAGTCGATGGAAAATAGGTTAATATTCCTATACTTCTTGTTACTGCGATGGAGTGACGGAGAAGGCTAGGCCAGCACAGCGATGGTTGTCTGTGTTTAAGGTTGTAGGCTGGAGATCTAGGCAAATCCGGATTTCTAAGGCCGAGAGCTGATGACGATTATCTCTTAGGAGATAAGAAGTGGTTGATGCCATGCTTCCAGGAAAAACTTCTAAGCTATAGGTAGCAAGGAATCGTACCGCAAACCGACACAGGTGGTCAGGTAGAGAATACTAAGGCGCTTGAGAGAACTCTGGTGAAGGAACTAGGCAAAATGGTACCGTAACTTCGGGAGAAGGTACGCCCTCATTACGTGACGAGACTTGCTCTCTGAGCGGAAGAGGGTCGAAGATACCAGGTGGCTGCGACTGTTTACTAAAAACATAGCACTCTGCTAACACGAAAGTGGACGTATAGGGTGTGACGCCTGCCCGGTGCCGGAAGGTTAATTGATCGGGTTAGCCCCTTGTGGGCGAAGCTCGTGATCGAAGCCCCGGTGAACGGCGGCCGTAACTATAACGGTCCTAAGGTAGCGAAATTCCTTGTCGGGTAAGTTCCGACCTGCACGAATGGCGTAACGATGGCCACGCTGTCTCCACCAGAGACTCAGTGAAATTGAATTTGCGGTGAAGATGCCGTATACGCGCGGCTAGACGGAAAGACCCCGTGCACCTTTACTACAGGTTCACACTGGACTTTGAGTTTATTTGTGTAGGATAGGTGGGAGACTTTGAAGCAGGAGCGCCAGCTCTTGTGGAGTCGTCCTTGAAATACCACCCTATTAAATTTGGAGTTCTAACTTAGGCCCGTAATCCGGGTCGAGGACAGTGTGTGCTGGGTAGTTTGACTGGGGCGGTCTCCTCCCAAAGAGTAACGGAGGAGTGCGAAGGTAACCTCAGCACGGTCGGACATCGTGCAATGAGTGCAATGGCATAAGGTTGCTTAACTGCGAGACTGACACGTCGAGCAGATACGAAAGTAGGTCATAGTGATCCGGTGGTTCTGAATGGAAGGGCCATCGCTCAACGGATAAAAGGTACGCCGGGGATAACAGGCTAATACCCCCCAAGAGTTCACATCGACGGGGGTGTTTGGCACCTCGATGTCGGCTCATCACATCCTGGGGCTGAAGCAGGTCCCAAGGGTATGGCTGTTCGCCATTTAAAGTGGTACGCGAGCTGGGTTTAGAACGTCGTGAGACAGTTCGGTCCCTATCTGCCGTGCGCGTTGGAAAATTGAGAAGAGTTGCTCCTAGTACGAGAGGACCGGAGTGAACGAACCTCTGGTGTTCGGGTTGTCATGCCAGTGGCATTGCCCGGTAGCTATGTTCGGAAAGGATAACCGCTGAAAGCATATAAGCGGGAAGCCTCCTTCAAGACTAGTTTTCCCTGGACCTTTGGGTCCTAAAGAGCCGTTCAAGACTAGGACGTTGATAGGCAGGGTGTGTAAGTGCTGTAAGGCATTGAGCTAACCTGTACTAATTGCTCGATCGGCTTGACCGTATTACATCAAGTAATTTCTTGATATTGCCAATTTGCTTTATAGATTGAATTTATAAGTTTATGTCTGATGACCATAGCAAGAGTGAACCACCTGATACCTTTTCGAACTCAGAAGTGAAACCTTTTAGCGCCGATGGTAGTGTGGTTGCGACCATGTGAGAGTAGGACATCGTCAGACTTTTTTTAAATAACCCTTCTAATTCTTAATTAGGAGGGTTTTTTTCTGCCAATAATAGTGCTCCAAGAGCGGAAGCATACTCCCCATTTTGCGGGAAATGCGGCGTAAATCCTGTAATAGAAGCAGCTTCTTCAAGTGACTCTCTAAGACCATTAAAGGAAGGAGCTCTTCCAACAACTACAATTTGTTTAGCCTCGAACATCATTGCCACTGAAGTTGCTATCCTGGCGGCGGTCTGACCTACTAAGTTAACAATACCAGCTGCAATATCTTCCTTAGAATAGCCATTTTCAATTTTAGTTATCTTCCCAAAATTAACTGCTGTTGTAGAGGGAGGTAATTGACCTATGGGACCTGATACGACATCTTCCAATATTAGATCAACCTGACTTTTATTACCCTTTTCTGCTAGTGATGCGATTTCTAAAGGGTCACTGGTATCTAATAGTAGTTTACTTAAACCCAGAACAGTCCCTCCACCAACTCCTGTGCCAGAGCAATGTGTGAATATTCCATTTTGTGCATGAATACAAGCGGTACCTGATCCAGCACTAACTATAATTACTGAGTCTTCTTTATTTAATCCAGAGAGATTCATTGAGCCCTCTCCTATCGCTTCTATTTCATTTATATGAATAATAGGAGTTGAGTCTATTTGATCGCCTAACTCTAAATGTCTACCACCAGTAACAGCCAAGAACCCCTGATTTGAAGTAAAATCAATATCAGGAAAGAGTTCCCTAATTCTTTGATGATTCAAATCTTTAGAGCTACGCTCCATACTATGGGCTAACTCGTCACCATTTCTTCTAAGTGTATCTGTTACTGTAATACCAAAATCAGCCGATATATTCATGGGGTATTCTCTTAATAATGCGTTAGTATAAGCGAGATTATTATTATAAAGGTGAATATACTAGGTTTGTAAATGGATATAAGACAGATAGTTATGGTTTCAGCTCTCAGAGATCCAATTGTTAACAATCTATGTGAGTTGTTTGAATGCGAAGTAGCTTTTAATGATCCTGGGGTTGGACATTTTGGTCTTGAAAATGCTGTTATACCTATAGGAACAGATTTTTTAGAGGTAGTTAGTCCGAAAGAAGAAAATACAACAGCTGGGAGGTTCTTGGAAAAGAGAAATGGCGATGGCGGTTACATGATCATAATTCAAGTAGACGACTTTAAGAGTTCAAAAGGTTTGGTAGAAAAGAATAATATAGGAGTTGTTTGGGAAACAGATCTACCCGATGCAAAAGCTATACATCTTCATCCTAAACAAATGGGAGGGGCAATACTTTCTCTTGACTGGATGAATCCTAAGGAAAGTTGGAAATGGGCCGGACCGGATTGGACAAGTCATATATCAGGACCTATAAAAGGCGTAGATGGAGTGCAAATTCAGTCTGATAATCCTGAGACCATGTTTCAAGACTGGCTTGAAGTTTTAGGTAATCCAAAATCAAGTAAAGAAAAGTTGAAAATATTTTTAGATGATACCTGGTTAGAATTCATTTTGGATAGTGATGGAAGAGGTGCTGGGATTTCAGCTTTTAGTTTGAAGGCAAAAGATCACGATATTATTAATAAAAGAGCTGCAGAGTTAGGCTTTATAAGTGAGGGTATAATTTGTTTAGGCGGATTAAAATTCTATCTAGTATGAAGAAAAGTATTTCATACTTTTTTATGATTTTTCTCTTGTCTTGTGGAGGAGGCGGAGGAGGCAGTTCGAGTTCTCCGATTCCCCAAACTTCCACTGGAAGCGAAAGTACTCAAAGTACAAATACGTCCCCCTCTTCAGCTTCTGCAGCAACTACTGCTAGTTCTTATAATCCTAATCTACCTACTTCAGGTTCAATTTCGCTTACCGGCAATTTTGATGCAGACAAAATGACCTATGAAGACTCCTCAGAATATAGTGATCAATATGGTTTAGGTTTAATCAAGGCTTCATCTGCTTATGCGAGAGGAGCTACTGGAAGAGGTGCAATTATAGGTATCATGGATTCTGGCGTTGATACCTCTCACCAAGAGTTAAACAGCCCCAATAAACTTTTACCAGAAAGTTATTTAGTCTATCCAGATAGATCACCAACAACTGATGAAAAACGACATGGTTCTCATGTTGCAGGTATTGCCTTGGGCGAAAGGGATGGATCTGGAATACATGGAGTTGCATTTGACGCTCAGTTATTTTTTATCTCCATAGAACTTGGAACTGCAGGTGACACTTATGATCCTGCAACTATTGATTCGTCAGTGGACTATAGCGGAATCGATAATAGTTGGTCTCAACTTGAAGCTGAGTTTGTTTCAAAGGAGGTAACAGTTGTAAACGGAAGTTTTGGCTATCAAGGGAATATAAATGACTATACCGAAGAGAATATAAGGCAAGCATTTCCAAAAACCATTGAAGTATTAGCACAATCACAAAAAGCGGATGAAAATAAAACAATTTTTGTTTGGGCGGCTGGTAATGGTGGCAACTATGCAGATCAAGGAGTTGATTATTCAAGCCCAGAGGTATTCGGAGGTTTGGCATACCTTCTACCGGAACTAAGAGGAAATACCGCTGCAGTAGTTTCTGTCGATGAGGATGGCTCTATAAGTAGCTTTTCTAATAGATGTGGTGTTGCAAAAGATTATTGTTTAGCAGCTCCTGGAAATTCTATCTTAAGTGTATATGCCCAAGATGAACCCACAATAGATTCTTATGGAAGAGCAAGTGGTACTTCAATGGCAGCACCTCATGTTTCAGGCGGAATAGCTCTTCTCGCTGATTATTTTGATGGACAGTTAGGTAGTACAGAAATACTGCAAAGACTTTTTAATACAGCAAATAAATCAGGTATCTATTCTAACTCTGAGATTTATGGTCAGGGTCTAATGGATTTAGATGCTGCAACAAAACCAGTAGGTACTGCAATGATCGCAACGGCTGGTGCGTCTCTTTCTGCCTTAAATCTCAAAGAAGAGGGAAGTTATATAGGTATAGTTGGCCCTGCGTTTGGCAATATTATCTCTAAAAAATTAAGTCAGTTATCTTATGTAGTTTTTGATGAATTAGGTGCTCCATTTGAAAGATCTTTCAATGATCGCATACTCAATAACATACCTAATATAAATTGGTTGACATCTTTTCAACTCAATCCAAGTAGAAGGGTTTATGAGAGATCAATTGCTACTAAAAATGGTTTTGTCCAATTAGGCATTAATGATGGTTACTTCCATGAACATAATCTTCTATCTTTGTGGGCTGATACTGAGAATAAATTAGCCTATTTTTCATTTGAACAAAGACTTACTCTAAATAGTAAATTATTTTTTGGCAGCGGAACAAGTCCCAATACCTATCTTTCATCAAAAAAAGGCTTCAAATATAGAGGAATCCCTTTTTTGGAGTATTCTTCTGATGGATCTTATATCGGTATGGATATCGATATACCTTCGAAAAAATCTTTGCTTTTTTCATTTTTTCAAGGCACTCATCGAGATGGTAATAGATTCGTAAATCAAATAGGAGACAACAAAGGCATTCTTTTAGAGGTAAGAGATTATAGAGAAATGTCTTCAATCTCATATCAAGTAGGGCTCACTACTAATAATACTAATTTATTAGGTATATATTCAGAAGGAAGTTTTGGGCAGGCTGACAAATCTCTAACATCTTTTATTGGAGTAGACTTCCAAAATAGAGAGAAAGACACTCTTTTTAAAAGTTCATTTCACCTGGGTATGACTTCTTCAACTTTCAATCAAATGGGAATCATAGAAGACATAGAGGATACATACTTTTCATCTTTTGATATAGGAATTTACAATGATAATATATTCACTAACTCAGACTCATTAGGATTAGAAGTGTACCAACCTCTAAGATCAGAACGATCTAGTATTAATTTCTCTGTTCCTGTTGGCAGAACAAAGGATAGACAGATACTTTTTCAAAACCTTAACTTAGATTTAACACCTTCAGGAAGGCAAATAAATTCTCAATTAGTTTATAACACGAAAAGTAGCAACCTCTCTTTCTTTGGAAAGATAGGTTTAGTGTCTAATGAATTTCATCAAAAAGAAAGCAAAGTGAAGCCATACTTTCAGTTCGATGTTGAATTAAGCTTAGAATAATCCCTGAGCTGCATGAGCAGCCAATTCTTTCTCAGATTGCTGGTCTATCTCCTTAGACGACTCTAGTGGTTTATTGAGTTCTGCCCAATCAATTTCAAATTCACTATCTGTATCCATATATGAAGTGAGGTTAAGCTTTTCATAAAGCGGAAGTACTTTGTCAGTCAGAAGACCAATTCTTTTCAGGTTGGGCATAACTCTGCTGAATAAGAGATTTGTAAACATGTCTTGTGTTTCATCATTGATTATCATTTCTCTAATTTCTTCTTCACTTATATTAAACCACCTTGCGGGCAATTCAGTATTGATGATTCGATCTCTCATAACTACACAGGCTTCATAAGCAAACATTGCTCTATCTTCAACCTCTTCTTCTGAAAGGGTGCTTAAGAAATCTTCAAGATAATTCACTCCAAAGGTAACATGTCTCGCTTCGTCTCTAATGACATAATGCACCAGTTGTCTAAGCAAGGGGCAATTTGAAGTTTCTTTAGTTGTTTGAAAAGCTGCTAGAGCCAATCCTTCGATTATTATTTGCATACCAATGAATTTAAGGTCCCATCTTGGATCCGAAAGTATTTTATCGATCAAGGATTTCAGATTTTTATTAATAGGATATTCAATTCCAGTTACTTCTTTTAAATATCTAGCAAAAACTTCAACATGTCTAGCTTCATCAAAAGTTTGCGAAGCTGCATAAAGTTTAGCTTGGTAAGTTGGAGCACAAGATACTAGTTGTGAGGCAACTAATAATGCACCTTGCTCACCGTGAAGAAATTGACTCAACGACCAAGCACTATCATGTCGCATATATTCTATTCGCTCATCTTCAGGTAACGCA
The DNA here is from genome assembly GCA_902537425.1 of uncultured SAR86 cluster bacterium. Classification (GTDB taxonomy): domain Bacteria; phylum Pseudomonadota; class Gammaproteobacteria; order Magnimaribacterales; family Magnimaribacteraceae; genus Magnimaribacter. The sequence continues at coordinate 99,533 of CACBBD010000002.1, forward strand.
GCAAGAGGGCCTTCCATTCTTGCTATCAACTCCGCTTTCAGTGGAGGTTCATCTTTTTTTATAGCTTTCGACCAGTCTAGGTCAATAGAGCCATCCCAATTGAGTTTCTTACCTAATTCATATAATTTCTTTATACGGGTGTCAGCATCAGTATAGTCCCAATTGTAATGCCCAATTAAGGGTGTATTGAATATTTCGACGACGTCTTCAATATTTTCTTCACTGAAACCTTCTGGCAGATCAAACTCTCTGGGATCTACAGGGGGATTTTCAACAACTTTTATTTTCATATCGTAATTAAGCAGTTTTGGAGGAATAATCTAGAGGTTGAGATAATTCATCCCAATCGATACTTCCATTATCCTCGAGATTTTGGAATTGGAGAATATCCATCTCTTCGTATTTATCTAATGTCTTTTCAGTTAATAAACCTATTCTTTTTAGATTAGGCATGATCTTAGAAAATAATAGATTATTAAAAAGTCTTGATGTTTCAGATTGATTTAGAACTTGCTGTGCCTCTTCAACATTCCATCCGTAATATTTCATGACGTTGTCAGATCCAAATCTATTTCTCATAACCACACATGCCTCATAAGCAAAATCAGCTCTATCTTCTTTCTCTTCATCAGATAATGTATCTACAAATTCTTCTAGATAATTCACACCAAATGTTACATGTCTAGCTTCATCTCTAATTACTAGGTAAAAGAGGTCTTTGAGTAATGGGTCCATCGCTGCAGCTCTTTGCCTTTCAAACGCAGCGAGAGCAAGACCTTCAATAATGATTTGCATTCCAATGAATTTGAGATCCCATCTTGGATCAGAAAGTATTTTGTCTAGAAGCAATTTGAGTCCTGGCATAACTGGATAATTCCATCCAATTCTCTCTTGAAGGTACTTATTAAAGACTTCAACATGGCGTGCCTCATCAAAAGTTTGGGAAGCTGCATAAAGCTTAGCATTATATGTAGGTGCGCATGAGACTAGCTGAGAAGCTACTAGCAAAGCTCCTTGTTCGCCATGTACGATTTGACTCAAACCACTTGCTAATAAATGCCATGAACACTCAATTTTTTTTTCTTCAGGGAGGTCATCATAAGGTTTGAAACCTTTGAGCTGTTGAAATTCAGGATTAGTTGCCCATTGAGTGTGAGGATAAGGATCCGTTGACCAGTCTAGATCTAAGGTTGCATTCCAATTTAATTTTTTACCGAGTTCATAAAGCTTTTTGAGACGATTATCTGCATGAGTATAATCCCAATTGTAAGTCCCTGTTAAAGGCGTTTGGAAAATCTCGACAATATCTTCTACGTCCTTTGGTTCGAGTTTATTTTCAAGATCATCGTCATGATCATCAAAGTACCTGATATCTGAAGGACAATTTTCAACTTTTGTTATTCGCATTTTTGTTTCCTAAAATTTTATATAGTTTACATTAAATCAATCAAAACTGCTTTTATTGCAACACATGAAAAGTAAAATTCTTTAATCTACTTTAAAAAGATCTGTTAACTGTTCTAACATTGCTCCGCCAAGCTCTTCAGACCTATGAATGGTTACAGCATTTTTATAGTAACGAGTTACGTCATGACCAATACCGATTGCTATAAGATTTATATCTGATTGTGTTTCGATAGAATGTATTACTTGTCTTAAATGAAGATCAAGGAAATTAGTTGGATTAGTTGATAAGGTGCTATCGTCTACCGGAGCTCCATCAGAAATTACCATGAGTATCTTTCTCTGTTCAGTTCTTCTTGCGAGTCTATCATGAGCCCAAATTAGCGCCTCTCCATCAACATTTTCTTTTAACAAACCTTCCCTAAGCATTAATCCAAAGTTTTTTTGTCCTCTTCTCCATGGAGTATCAGCTGATTTGAAAATAATATGTCTTAAATCATTTAATCTTCCTGGATTTTCTGGCTTACCATTTTCCATCCACAATTTTCTACTCTCTCCTCCCTTCCACTGCTTAGTTGTGAAGCCTAAAACCTCAGTCTTTACATTACAACGCTCTAGAGTAGTGCTTATTATATCTGCACAAATTGCCGCTACTGTCATAGATCTACCTCTCATTGACCCCGAACTGTCAACTAGAAGAGATACGCTCGTATCTCGGAATTCAGTATCCTTCTCTATTTTGTAAGTTAAAGGTGTGAGAGGATCAGTAATAATTTTATGTAAACGCGCTGAATCTAACATTCCTTCTTCTTTATTAAATTCCCAAGATCTATTTTGTTGTGCCATTAAAAATCTTTGTAATCTGTGAGCTAATTTAGAGATTGTAGTCTTGCTGGGACCCATAAGTTGATCAAGATGTTTTCTAAGTCTCTGTAGCTCTTCGGGGCTACATAAATCCTCTGCCTTAATTTCCTCATCAAAATTTCTGGTATAGACTTTATATGAGAATGTTGAAGTCTGACCTACAAGAGATTCAAGCCATGATTGATTAGTCATGATCTCCTGATTTTCATCTACAATTGCATCTTCATCTACGTCCCCAGAATCCGCATCAATCTCTTCATCACCTTCTTGGTTATCTTGTTCTGGAGAACTCTCAGATTCCTGTGATTCTTCATCTTCTCCGCTTTCAGAAGCTGATTCTTCTTCTTGTTCATTCTCATCTTCTAAATCACTTTCTTCTTGTTCACTTTCTTCTTGATCAATATTTAAATTATTTAAAAAGTCTTCAGCGATCTCTTGAAATTTAGATTGGTCATTCAGTGATTCTTTTAATTTATCTTTCAACTCTGTTTCTTGATTATCAAAAACCTTGCCCCAATATTTCAGAAATAAACTGGAACTGTTTGATTCAATGTTTGGAAGGCATAAATTTCTCAGCCAAGTTTCTAGAGCAATTTCTAAATGATCTTCGTGATCTTCAAAGCTTTCATATAATTTACATTTATCATCAAATTTGGATTTGATGTTTGTTGCTATACCTGGATAGTTCATCGACCCAAGTATTTCTACCCGTGAATCCTCCATGACTTTAATTAGAGAACTGACTTTTTCGTTGCTTGCGGTAATCCTGACCGATTTATCTCTATATTTTTCTACACAAGCAATAGAATCAGCTTTTCCTCTATAAGCTGATAACTCTTTAAGAGTTTTAGGTGGATGAGGCAGTGAAGAGCCCATTCCTCCAAAATTAATTTCTAATTCTTTGTTGCCTGATATTGCTCTAGTCGCTGCTGTAACGGCTTCTTTTATGGTCTCTGACTGAGAGTTTTTTGATGCCATATTGGCTACTTAAACCTTTTCTACTTCTTCAGCAATGGAATCTTCGGTTTCAGAATCAAAACACCTTTGGAAGTACTCTGCAATTATAACCCTCTCGGTTTCATCACATTTATTAAGAAAGGTTATTTCAAAAGACTTATTAAGATCACTAAAGATTTTAAAATTTTCTGCCCAACTAATTACTGTTCTTGGAGACATTAAAGTTGATATATCTCCATTTGCAAAACCTTGTCTAGACAGGTTAGCTACAGAAATCATATTTTTTGCAACCTCTAGACCTTCTTTGTTATCCAGACTAGGTACTTTTGAAAGGACAACATTTAATTCTAGTCCTGGATCAAGATAATTTAGGGTTGAGACGATATGCCATCTGTCCATCTGCCCCTGATTTATTTGCTGTGTTCCGTGATAAAGACCTGATGTATCACCCAAGCCCACGGTATTTGCTGTAGCAAATAATCTAAATCCCGGATGTGGAGAGATAACTTTATTTTGATCTAGTAAAGTTAATTTACCCTCTACTTCTAAAACTCTTTGAATAACAAACATTACATCAGGTCGTCCTGCGTCATATTCATCAAAGACTAAGGCAGTAGGAGTTTGAAGAGCCCATGGAAGAATACCTTCCTTAAATTCAGTTATTTGTTTTCCATCTTTTAAGGTTATTGCATCTTTGCCTAGTAAATCAATTCTACTAATATGGCTATCTAAATTAACTCTGATACATGGCCAATTCAGCCTGGCAGCTACTTGCTCAATGTGAGTTGATTTACCTGACCCATGATAACCTTGGATCATTACTCTTCGATTATGAGAAAACCCAGCAAGGATCGCTAAAGTAGTATTTTTATCGAATTTATAAGATTCATCGATACTAGGTACATATTCATTTGGTTCTTTAAAGGCCATTACCTTAAGATCAATATCTATATCAAATGTTTTTCTTACATCTATCTCAAGATCTGGGATTTCTTTATCGGTTTTATTATTCATGTTTAATTAATTATAGGGAGGCGCCCATTATCCTGATTTGAATCATTTCAGCAATACTTAGGCTGAAGTACAATAGTCATATGAAAGATAAGGAATCTATAGAGAATATTTGGAATACGATTCAAAACGAGACTCAAAAGAGAGTTAAAGCAGAACCTGTACTAGCAAGTTTTTTTCATACGACCATATTGGAGCACAGCTCCTTTTCTGCAGCGATTGCAGATCTAATTGCAAATGATCTTGGTAGCAGTTCGGTCCAACCAATGATGCTTAGAAGCGTCATTAAGGATGCAATTAATTCAAGTGAAGAAATTCTTGAGGGAACTATGACGGATCTTATTGCAGCAAAGGAAAAAGATCCTTCCTGCAAATATCTGTCTGAGCCTCTGCTCTTTTTTAAAGGATTTAAGTCCTTACAATCCCATAGAGTAGCCAGCTGGTTATGGGAAAATTCACGACATACTCTTGCTCATTATTTTCAGAGTAGAACATCTGAAGTCTATGGAGTAGATATACATCCAGCAGCAAAATTAGGTAAGGGAATAATGATTGATCATGGTACTGGAGTTGTTATAGGAGAAACCTCTGTTATTAAGGATAATGTTTCAATTTTCCAAGGGGTAACTTTAGGAGGAACTGGTAAAGAAACAGGAGATAGACATCCCAAGGTAATGGAGGGTGTTCTTTTGAGCGCTTCTTCTACAGTGCTCGGAAATGTAGAGATTGGGCGAAATGCTAAAATAGCTGCTGGGAGTGTTGTCCTAGAGGATGTGAAAGAGGGCGCAACAGTTGCAGGTGTTCCGGCAAAAGAGGTTAGTCAAGCGGTAGATAATGTACCTGCTGATGACATCGATCATTTAATCGAATAGGAAGTATGTATGAAATATGAAACTATAAAATATGAAGTAGAAAGCAACATTTTAACTCTCACCTTAAACCGTCCTGAAAAACTAAATGCTTTTACAGGCCAAATGATGGATGAATTAATATCTGCATTTGATGAAGCGGGGAGAGATGACGATGTAAGAGTGATAATTGTTACAGGTGAAGGTAGAGGATTTTGTGCAGGAGCTGATCTATCTTCTGGATCTAATACTTTTAACAGAGATGTTAGAAATAATAAGGGTGATGAGGTAGATCACAAGAAAGATCCAGAGTGGATGAGGGACGGAGGTGGAAAGACTACTTTATCAATATTTGACTGTCCAAAACCTATCATAGCCGCAATTAATGGTCCCGCTGTTGGAGTAGGTGTGACCATGACTTTACCAATGGATATAAGGCTTGCTAGTGAGGATGCTAAGTTTGGATTTGTTTTTGCTAGAAGAGGTTTAGTACCTGAGGCTGCTTCAAGTTGGTTTCTGCCACGCTTAGTAGGCATAAGCAAAGCATTAGAATGGACATACTCCGGTAAGGTTTTTAGTGCTTTAGAGGCTAAACAAGGAGGCTTAATCCGTTCTATCCATAGTCCTGATGAACTTCTTGAAGAAGCGAGGTCGATAGCAAATGAAATTATTCAAAACACTTCATCGATATCAGTTTCTCTAACAAGACAGATGTTATGGAAGATGTTAGGAGCAGACCATCCTATGGAGGCTCACAAAGTTGATTCAAGGTTTATATATGAATTAGGTAGAGGGGATGATGCTAAAGAAGGTGTTAACTCCTTTCTTGAAAAGAGATCACCTAACTTCCCCAACAAAGTTTCTAAAGATATGCCAGAACATTACCCATGGTGGGAAGAAAAGAAATTTACTTAGTATGCAAAAAAAAGCCTTAAAAAAATTAATAAAGTTATTAGATCTTGAGACCTTAGAAGAGAACCTTTTTAGGGGGCAAAGTGAGAACATAGGTGGCCCCAGAGTTTTTGGTGGCCAAGTAATCGGACAGGCACTGACGGCCGCAGCCAGAACAGTACCTGAGAAGAGATATACTCACTCTTTGCATGCTTATTTTCTTCGTCCGGGTGATATGGAGTATCCAATTATCTATGATGTGGAAAGAACACGTGATGGAGGAAGTTTTACTACACGACGAGTAGTAGCCATCCAGAAAGGTGAACCTATATTTGATATGGCATTGTCTTTTCATAAAAAAGAAAAGGGTCCATCTCATCAAATAAACATGGAAGATATTCCCGGTCCAAAAGAATGTGTCAGTGAATTAGAGATCAAAAAGAAAATGATCGATAAAGTACCAGCTAAGTATAGAGATTTCTTTCTTAGGGAAAAACCAATTGAAATGAGACATTTGCCGGGTGAAAGCATGTTTGATGAACCAAAAAATAAACTTCCCTATAAGCATGTGTGGATGAAAGCAGTTGGAAAACTCCCAGATGATGCTTTGCAACACCAAGCTATATTGGCATACGCATCTGACATGGGACTTCTTAGCACTTCGATGAATCCACATAAACTTAGCTTTGCTAAAGGGAATGTAATGAGCGCAAGCTTAGACCATGCTATGTGGTTTCACCGACCTTTTAGAGCTGATGAATGGATGCTGTATTCTACTGACAGCCCGAGCGCAAGCAATGCAAGAGGTTTCAATAGAGGCAGTGTTTATACTGAAAAAGGCATTTTGGTTGCTTCAGCGGTTCAAGAAGGTCTAATGCGAGTTGTGAAGAAGTAGTATTCCTCCGAAAGAGCAGACTTTTATTTAAGCGTTGTAGACCCCATTAAATGTCGATCAATTTCTCGAGCTGCGGCCCTGCCTTCATTTATTGCCCAGACTACCAGAGATTGTCCTCTTCTACAGTCGCCAGCAGCAAATACTTTTGGATTAGATGTTTGGTGAACATTGTGTTCAGCTTTGTAATTTGATCTTTCATCTAGCTGGATATCTAAATTGTGTACGGAATATTCCTCTGGACCTAGGAACCCCATAGCAAGTAGAATCAGATCCGCTTCCCACTCCTTTTCAGTACCAGGGATTTCTTTAAAATTTTTATCAACTTCAACAGTCTTGATTCCTCTTAGTGTTCCATCTTTATCTCTTAAGAATTCTTTCCCTGATATTGAATAGACTCTGGGATCATCACCATATATCTCTTTAGATTCTTCATGACCGTAATCAACCTTATATATTCTTGGGAACAAAGGCCAAGGATTATTATCTGCTCGTTCTTTAGGAGGTTCAGGCATGATTTCAAAATTTATTAAAGATTTACATCCATGTCTCAAAGAAGTCCCTATACAGTCCGTACCTGTATCTCCACCACCTATTACAATGACATTTTTATCTTTTGCAGATATGAAATTCCCATCATCATGTTCGGAGTCTAATAAACTCTTAGTATTCTTTCGCAAGAAATCCATTGCAAAGTGCACCCCGTTACCTTCTCTTTCTGGTATGGGCAAGTCTCTTGGATTAGTTGCTCCAGTTGCCATTAAGACGATGTCATTTGACTCAGCTAGCTCTCTGACACTGACAGAGTTTTCTCCTTTTCCTCCTACGTCTGCATTTGTAAAGAACTCTATGCCCTCCATTTCCATTATTTCTAGTCTTTGATCGATTATAGATTTATCTAGCTTCATATTGGGAATGCCATACATCATGAGACCACCTATACGATCTGCTCTTTCATAAACTTTTACGTTGTGACCAACACTATTAAGTTGTTGAGCCGCAGATAGTCCTGCGGGGCCTGAACCAACTATAGCAACCGACTTTCCAGTTCTATTTTGGGGAATTTGTGGTTTTAGCCAACCGTTTTGAAAGCCCTTATCTGCTATAGCGAATTCTAAATTCTTAATTGCTACAGGACTTTCTGTTATACCTAGAACACATGCTCCTTCGCAAACTGCTGGACAAACTCTTCCAGTAACTTCGGGGAAGTTATTTGTTAACATTAATTTATCAAAAGCTTCTTCCCATTTATTTTGATAGACGAGGTCATTCCACTCTGGAATGAGGTTATAAACAGGACACCCTTCACCGGATTGGCAAAATGGAACTCCACAATCCATGCATCTAGCACCTTGAACGGCAAGTTTTTCATCATCGTGATCGGTATAGATTTCTTTAAAATCTAAGACCCTTTCTTTTGCTGGACGGTAAGGCTCTACTGCCCTTGAGAATTCTTTAAATCCAGTAGTTTTACCCATTGCTTTGTTGTTTTGTTTTCATTTCATTTAGAACACGTTTGTAATCCGTTGGCATAACTTTTACGAATTTTTTAGAGGCATTTTCCCAATTTTTAAGGATATTCTCCGCAACAGTCGATTCGGTATATTTATTATGTTTTAGAATTAAACCTTTGAGGTCAGATAAGTCTTCTTCCAATAGAGGCTCTAACTCAAAAGTTTCATTATTACATTTTTTCTCAAAGTCACCTTGATCATCAAAAATGTAAGCTATTCCTCCACTCATTCCGGCACCAAAATTCCTTCCTGTTGGACCTAAAATAACAGCTTTACCTCCCGTCATATACTCACATCCATGATCTCCAATGCCCTCTACAACTACTGAAGCACCACTATTTCTTACGCAGAATCTTTCCGCAGCTATACCTCTAAAATAAGCTTCACCTTCGGTTGCTCCATAGAGGGCTACATTGCCCAAAAGAATATTCTCTTCGGCTTTAAATTTGCTATTTTTAGGAGGATATATGATGAGTTTACCTCCGGATAGCCCTTTGCCAACATAGTCATTAGCATCGCCTTCTAGCTTGAATGTAATTCCTTTAACTAACCAAGCAGCAAAGCTTTGTCCAGCCGACCCATTGAAATTAATTTCTATCGTATCTTCAGAAAGATTATTGGTCTCCCATACTTTAGCAACTTCGTTTGAAAGCATAGTTCCAACTGTTCTATTAATATTATTAATTTTGCTATTAAGAACAGTCTTTTCACCTTGTGTAATTGCATTTTTACATTTATCTATCAGAACATTATCCAAGGCTTTGTCAAGACCATGGTCTTGGCTTTGAGTATTATAGACTTCGGTATTTTCGAAAATCCTTTGAGCAGGCTCAAGGATACCACTGAAATCAAGACCATTTCTTTTCCAGTGATCTATTGCTAGGTCAGTTTCCAAACAATCAACTCTACCAATCATTTCGTTGACAGTTTTGAAACCCATTTCTGCCATTATCATACGTAAATCTTTGGCTACCATGAAAAGATAATTTACTACATGTTCAGGCTTGCCTTTGAATTTTTTTCTTAATTCTTCGTCTTGTGTTGCTATGCCAACTGGACATGTATTGAGGTGACATTTTCTCATCATTATGCAACCTAAAGTAACTAAAGGAGCAGTTGCAAATCCGAATTCTTCGGCTCCTAAAAGTGCGGCAATGGCTACATCTCTTCCAGTTTTTATTTGTCCATCTGTTTGGAGAACAACTCTTGAGCGTAAGTTGTTCATAACCAAGGTTTGATGAGTTTCAGCTACACCTAATTCCCAAGGAAGTCCTGCGTGCTTTATGGACGTAAGAGGAGAAGCACCCGTACCTCCATCATGACCTGCGATTACAAGATGATCAGTTTTAGCTTTCACTACACCAGAGGCAATAGTTCCAACTCCAACTTCTGAAACCAACTTCACGCTTATTCTGGAACTTCGATTAGCATTTTTTAAATCATGGATTAATTGGGCTATGTCTTCTATAGAATAAATATCATGATGTGGAGGAGGGCTGATTAAACCTACTCCAGGAGTTGAATGTCTTATCTTGGCTATATATTCATCAACTTTTTTGCCTGGTAATTCTCCACCTTCACCAGGCTTGGCCCCTTGCGATATTTTTATTTGTAACTCATCTGAATTGGTTAGATATCTCATCGTTACACCAAACCTACCTGAAGCTACTTGCTTAATTGCTGATCTTTTAGAAACACCAGATTCATCGGGTGTGAACCTGATAGGATCTTCACCACCTTCGCCAGTATTAGACTTTCCGCCTAATTTATTCATAGCTATTGCTAATGACTCATGAGATTCAGTAGAAATCGAACCTAAGCTCATTGCACCTGTTGCAAACCTTTTTACTATTTCCTTTTCACTCTCAACTTCATCTATATTGATTGGCTCTTGAGTACTTTTGAACTTTAAGAGACCTCTTAGTGAGCTTAGTTTTGTGGAAACTTCATTAGCATGTTTAGCGAAAGCCCAATAAGCATCTTCATCATTAGTTCGAGCAGCTAGTTGTAAGGATGAAATGGTTTTCGGGTCCCACATATGAGCATCTCCACCATTTCTCCAATGAAAGTCTCCAGGATTGGGAAGTGTAGTAACATTAATTTTTTCTTCTGGGTACCCTAAATCATGCCTTCTTTTCTGTTCGTCAAATAATGCTTCAAAGCTTATACCTCCGACCCTGCTTGCTGTTCCAGGAAATGATTTATCTATGATTTCGTTAGATAGACCGACAGCTTCAAATATTTGTGCACCCTTATAAGAGTGAAGAGTAGATATTCCCATTTTTGCCATTACTTTAAGGATTCCTTTTTTTGTTCCTTTCTTATAGGCATTTACTATTTGTTCGTTGTTTTTCAAAGTTGCATCTTTTAGAGTACCATCCTCCAAGGATTGAAATATTGCCTCAAATGCTAGGTATGGATTTATAGCATCTGCTCCATAGCCAAAAAGTAAACAATGGTGATGCACCTCTCTTGCTTCCCCAGTTTCTATGACAATACCTATTTTTGTTCTAAGTTGATTTTTTATAAGGTGATGATGTACCGAAGAGCAAGACAAAAGTGAGCTAAGAGAGATTCTTGATTCGGACACTCCCTTGTCAGATAACACTATAAAAGAATAGCCTTGTTCAATGGCACTCTCTGCTTCCTGACACACTTCATCAAGCCTCGATAGCATACCTTTTATGCCATCCTCTTTTTGATAGGTTAGATCTATAGTTTTAGTTTTCCAATTACCAACAGAGATTTCTTTGATAGAACTCAATTCTTTATTAGACAGAATTGGATTTACAACTCTTAATCTTTTTACATTGTTTTTGTCATTTTCTAAAAGATTTCCTTCAGGGCCAATTAAGCACTCCAGAGACATTATTACCTCTTCTCTAATTGAATCTATCGCTGGATTAGTAACTTGTGCAAATAGCTGTTTAAAATAATCGAATAGCAGTCTGGGCTTATCAGAAAGGCAAGCCAATGCAGCATCATTACCCATTGATCCTAGAGGATCTCTTAATTCTGAAACAAGGGGTAAAAGCATGAATTGCATGGTCTCTGTCGTATATCCAAAAGCTCTCATCCTCTCGACGAGATTATTCCCTACACTATCATCCTCCGATTGACCCTTGAGGTTTTCCAGCTCAACTATGGACTGATTCCAATCTATGTAATCATGTTGATTTGCAATGTCTTTCTTAATAGTTTCATCAGGAATCATCTCACCCTTTTCAAAATCAATAAGAAACATCTTACCTGGTTGCAACCTGCCTTTTTTAATTACTTTTTTTGGATCAACAGGTAATACCCCAACCTCTGATGCCATTATGACTTTATCATCATCGGTCAGATAAAATCTGCTCGGTCTTAAACCATTTCTATCTAAAACTGCTCCAACTTTTTTTCCATCAGTAAAGACGATGGAGGCAGGCCCATCCCAAGGTTCAATCATAGATGAACTAAATTGGTAGAATGCTTTCTTTTGATCTGACATATTCACATCTGATTGCCATGCTTCCGGTATCATCATCATGACTGACTCTTGTAGGCTTCTTCCAGACAGTAATAGAAATTCTAGGACATTATCAAAACTACCTGAATCAGTGCAGTCTAGTTCTGTAATAGGGAAAAGTTTTTCTATTTCTTTGCCAAATAGGTCACTCTCAACAGTTCCTTGCCTTGCTTTCATGGCATTCATATTACCTCTGAGGGTATTGATTTCACCGTTATGACACATGTATCTATTTGGCTGGGCTCTATCCCATGACGGAAAAGTATTTGTGCTGAACCTTGAATGCACCATAGCTAAATGAGTTTCAAAACTTTTATTTTCTAAATCAGGATAGAAAGGAAAAAGTTGAGAGGGTGTGAGCATTCCCTTATAAACCATTACTGTAGTTGACAAGCTACATATATAAAAAAGTTTCGCTTCTTTAAGTTCTTCTGAGTTTCGAATTAAGTTACTGATTCTTTTCCTAATTAAATAGAGTTTTCTATCAAATTCATCCTGGCTAATGCCCTCTGAACATTGAATGAAAAGTTGTTTGATATGTGGTTGTGCGCCTCTAGCAGCGGGACCTACATTGGCTCCTTCTGAATCTACAGGAACCTCTCTCCAACCTAAGCAGATTTGATTTTCTTCTTTTATGATTGATTCTGTTTTTTTTATGCAGAATTCTCTTTCACTTTGATCAGTTGGTAAAAATATATTCCCAACTGCGTATTGACCTATTTCAGGGAGATTTATTTCAATTTTTTTGGCTTCTGCTCTAAAAAAACCATCTGGTAATGCCATAAGTATTCCAGCTCCATCGCCTGTATTTTCTTCAAACCCACATCCACCCCTATGATCCATTTGAGAATTCACATGAAAAGCATCATCCATTATTTCTCTTGATGGAATACCCTTAATATTGGCGACTAATCCGACACCACAAGAATCTTTCTCAAATTGTGGGTCATATAATCCCCTTTTTTTGGGGAAGCCAAACCTGTACTTGTCTTTAAGTCTAAAATTTTTCATATTTAGTGGGTTGTGGACCCTCAGTTTACTATTTAGTAAAAAAGTTAGTTCTGAGAGTTGCGCAGGTGCGTAATTGTACCTTTTGTTGAGCAATCTGGGAAGTTTGCCTAGTCTAATTTAATAGACTCAATAATATCGGATTCTTGAATATCTGATAAAATCTGTGCTTCTCCGATGGAGCTTAGCAAAATAAAATTAAGACTATCACCTTTCTTTTTTTTATCTGCTGACATCAGTTTAATCAAATCATTTGGTTGAAATTCACTTTTTAATAGTTCCTCAGACATAATCGAATAAATAAGTTGCTTAATCTTATCTACTTCTTTTTTTTCGAGATTCAGGATTTTTTGAGATAAATTTGTAGCCATAATCATTCCTAGTGCAACAGCCTCGCCATGAGAAATTCTCTCATAGTTACCGTAAACTTCAATAGCATGTCCAAAAGTATGACCAAAGTTAAGCCATTTTCTTATTCCTTGCTCGGTTTCATCCTTTGAGACTACTTCTGCTTTTATCTCGATGGATTTAGAGATAGCTTTTAATAGCTTTACATCATTAGCCTCTAAAAGGTTTTTTATATTTTCTTCTAACCATTTGAAAAAGGTTTCATCTTTGATTAATGCATGTTTAATAATCTCTGCCAGACCTTCTCTGATTTGTACTTTTTCTAAACTTTTTAAAAGTTTAGTATCGGTCAATACCTTTGAAGGTTGATGAAAAGCTCCGATCATATTCTTTCCTTTAGGATGATTTATGGCTGTTTTTCCACCTACCGAAGCATCGACTTGAGATAGTAAGGTTGAGGGAAACAGAACAAAGTCGACTCCTCTTAGGAAGGTAGCAGCTGCAAATCCTGTTATGTCACAAATAATACCTCCTCCTAGAGCAAAAAGGATGCATTCTCTACTATAGCTTTTCTCAATAAGTAGATCATGAATGATAGCTAATGTTTCACTAGACTTATTTTCCTCACTTGCTTCTATAGTTATTTCAGAATACTTTGATGATATATTTGACAGAGTTACCTGAACCTCATTTTTTATTGATTCATCAATTTTTGAATCAATTACTAATAGGATTTCTTTATTTGAAAACTCTAGTAAATTATTTTCACCAAGAATATCTGTTCCTACTAAAACCGTATAATTTCTAGAATCTGTATTTATCTTTATCTCTTTCATTTTTTTAACTTTGTAACGATCAGATCTACCGCATCATTTGCATCATTTGTTTCTTTTATAGTTATATCGCTACAAGTTTCATAAATTGGATTGCGTATCTCAGCAATTTTTCTGAGTGTCTTTTCTTTATCAACCCCATAAAGAAGGGGCCTATCTTGATCATCAATAGTTCTTTCTAATTGAGTTTGGATACTTATTTCCAAGTATATTACTGTACCTTTATTCAATAATTCTCTATTTTCTTCTCTTAAAACTATACCGCCGCCTGTAGAAATCACACAACTTTCATTAGTAGTGAGATTACTAAAAGCTTCATACTCCCTGTCTCTAAATTTTTCTTCACCTTCAACATCAAAAATCCAAGATATTTTAGCTCCGGCTTTTTTCTCAATTTCATTATCTATATCAAAAAAATCTAGACCTAACCTTTTAGAGAGTTTTCTGCCTACGGTAGACTTCCCAGAAGCCATAGAGCCGATAATTATTAGCCTCATTGGGTTATTATAACTCCTAGATGTGGCTTAAATTTAAATCATACTTCATTTCGTTCTCATACAGCTTATATGGAAAGGTCTTTGTTATATTCCTTTGTATTTCTTTAATGTTCATATCTAGTTTGAATATATATATTGATAGCAAGTTGCCAAATGAACAAACCATTAGAGATATAGAACTTCAGATACCTCTCAAAATTTTTTCCTCAGATGGGAAATTAATAGGTGAGTTTGGAGAACAAAGAAGAACGGCTTTAAATTTTAATGAAATACCAAATCATTATGTAAATGCTGTATTGGCAGCAGAGGATGATAATTTTTTCTCTCATTCTGGAGTGAGTTATTCAGGACTTCTTAGGTCTCTTTTTAGGCTAGCAGTTTCAGGGCAAATTCAAGGAGGAGGAAGCACTATAACTATGCAGGTTGCTGGGAATTATTTAACCAGCAGGGACATAAGTCTTTTCCGAAAAGTAAAAGATATATTTCTAGCCTATAGATTGGAAAAGACGTACTCAAAAGAAGAAATTTTTGAGTTTTATGTGAATAGAATTTTCTTTGGAAATCGTGCTTATGGAATTGCTGCAGCGAGTGAAGTTTACTATGGCAGGCCTTTATCAGATTTAAATTTAGCGCAATGGGCAATGATAGCTGCATTACCTAAGGCACCTTCTTCCATAAATCCTCTTGTAAACCCGAAAAGAGCATTGATAAGACGTAATTGGATTCTTCAAAGAATGCTGGATTTAAAACACATACATGAAGAGCAGTTCAATATAGCAATTGAAGCGCCAATAAGTGCCAATTATTATGGACTGGTTTCAGAAGTCGAAGCACCTTATGTCGCTGAAGAAGTGAGGCGTTATATGATTCAAGAATATGGTTTAAAAGCTTATTCTGAAGGACTTGAGGTTTATACAACTATTAATTCAAAATTCCAAAACCATGCGTCAGATGCTTTGCGATCAGGTTTAGAAGATTATGATAAAAGGCATGGTTTTCGAGAACCAGAAAATATATTTGACCTATTTCCTATAAACTTTTTTCAGTATTCGAGAGCAGAAAAGATTGATGAGGCAGAAGAAACTTTAAATATAGAATCAAGAGATTTAGAAGAGAAATCAGATCTATCTAAAGTTTTCCAATACCTAGAGACATTTACTGAAAATAAAGAACGTTTCTTAGGAGTTGTAACTGATAATTCAAAGGATCTAGAAGTTCTTACAAAATATGGAAATTTAATTGATATTAAGTGGAATGAAGATTTAAATTGGGCCCGACCTTACATTTCCGAAAATAGAAGAGGTGCAAGACCTAGATCATTTTTAGACATACTAAAACCTGGCGATTTAGTGTGGCTGTCTAAAGATAGTATCACTAAAACTATTTCTCTTACCCAGATTCCTGAGGCGCAAAGTGCATTAATTTCTATTGATCCAAAATCAGGTTCAATTCTTGCCTCGGTTGGAGGGTATGATTTCTTCTTAAGTAAATTTAATAGAGTAGAACAAGCCTCTCCATTACTGGGTTCAAATTTTAAGCCATTTTTGTACGCAGCTGCTTTTTCAAATGGATTTACACCTTCCTCTCTTATCAACGATGCGCCGATTATATTTGAAGACGAGGCTTTGGAAGAAAAATGGAGGCCAAGGAATGCTAGTGGTAAGTTTTATGGACCAACCAGACTTCGTGAAGGTTTGCTGCAAAGCAGAAACCTTGTATCGGTTAGATTATTAAGAGAGTTGGGAGTTGGAAAAGTAAGAAGTTTTGCCGAAAAGTTTGGATTTGACAAGCAAAGATTGCCAGCAGATCTTTCTTTGTCCTTAGGAACAGCATCACTAAATCCCTTATCTAATGCAGTTGCTTACTCAGTATTTGCAAATGAAGGAAAAAAGGTCGAACCATATTTGATTTCTAAGATCTTAGATAGATCAGGTAAGGTTTTGTTTGAAAAAATAATACAAGAACCACAACAAGTTATTGATCCAAGGATAGCTTTTTTGATCAATGACATCTTAAAAGAAGCTGCAGTTAGAGGGACAGCTCGAAAAATCTCTGAACTACAAAGAAAAGATTTTGCTGGTAAAACTGGCACAACAAATGAAGCTGAAAGCACATGGTTTACCGGATATAATGATCATATCGTTACATCTGTTTGGGTTGGGTTCGATCAGCCTAAAAGCTTGGGAGACCGAGAGTTCGGTTCATCCATAGCTCTTCCTATTTGGCTGAATTATAAAAAACAAATTATAGATGAAATACCGATGTCTTCTGTACTTCCTCCTGAGGGTCTAGCGATAGTTAAAATTGACAGGGATTCAGGTAAATTAGCAAATGAACAAACCAATAAACCAATGTTCGAATATTTTCTAGAAGAAAGCATCCCTAACTAACATCTAAAGCTGCGATTAGAAATTCAAATTGATCATTGATCCTCTTTGAGGGAGATTCAGTAAAGCCAGATCTTACAAACTGTTGAATTATTCCTTCAGAACATGCTAACAAAAGATTTGCAGCAGAAGCAGTGGGTAGTCCGAGTTTCTTTTTTGTATCTTGTTCGTATTTTTGAAGGTTTTGTTTTATGAGTAACTCCACTTTAGCCATCATTTGCTTTATTCTCTCATCTAAACTTGTTTCATCTACCGAAAATGCTTCTCTAGTTAGTAGTCTAGCTAAACCAGGGTTCTTTTCACTGAAGCTTACCAATAAAATAAGAATTTTTTTTACTTTCTCAAGCTCATCTCCTTCGGCAGAATTAATGCTGTTGATGAGATCAAAAATATTTTGTTCACAAAAGTCTACTAAGCCTGAATAAATCTTCTTCTTACTAGGAAAATGCCTGTATATTGCTGCTTCAGTGATTTCACACTCAGCCGCTAATAGGGATGTTGTGATTTTTACGGGACCTTTTTCACCAAGCATTTTAGCAAGGCTTTGCATGATATCTAGTTGGCGCGGTTTAAGCTGACTCATAATATTGATTTAGCTTATCATAGTTCCTACGCCCTCTTCAGTTAGTACTTCTAATAAAACTGCATGCGGAACTCTTCCATCAATTATATGACAAGTTTTTACACCTCTCATCTTAGCATTAAGGGCGGCCTTAAGTTTTGGAGTCATTCCGCCCTTTATATACTCCTCTTTAAGAATTCTTTGCCCTTTCTGTAAAGAGATTTTAGAAATAAGTTGATTTTTTGAGTCTCCAATCCCTTTAACATCTGTCAAGAGTATAAGTTTTTCAGCATCAAGAGCTTCTGCAACCTCTCCCGCAACAACATCAGCATTTATATTTAAGTATTTATGCAGCCTAGATATCCCAATTGGAGCTATGACTGGTATCAAGCCTTCCTCTATTTTTTTTTTGAGTTCACGAGTTTTTATCTTATCTACTTTTCCAACATAACCTAAATCAATACTTCCCCCACTTACTTCTTTTGATGCTCTAATAATTTGATACTTAGTATGGTTAAAAGATATTGCGTTGCCGCCAAACTTTTTTATCAATCTCACAATCTCATTATTAATTTTTGTCCCGAGGACTTTTTTTACAACTGTCATGGCAGATTTAGTTGTGACCCTAAGTCCACCAATGAACTCTGATTCAATACCTGCCTTAGCTAGCTCATTACCAATTTGAGGACCCCCTCCATGCACAATTACAGGTTTCATTCCTACCAATTTCATAAGAGCTATATCTCTAGAAAAGCTCTTTTTAAGTGACTCATCTATCATGGCGGCGCCACCGTATTTAATGACAATTACTTTATCTTTGAACTTTCTTATGTAGGGAAGCCCTTCTGTTAAAACTGAGGCAATATTCTCTGCCTGTTTTCTAGTAATTGTCATTATTAAAATTTATTTATATTTGGTTTTATGCTCTTTAATCCCTGGTAAAAAATTTTTTTTATCTTATTTAAATGATCATTTGTTTCAGCTTCAAATCTTAATACTAAACAAGGCGAAGTATTAGAAGGTCTCAACAATCCCCAACCTTTTTCAAATTCAACTCTTATACCATCTATGTTCACTGTTTTAGCGTCGCTAAAATTAGAATTTTCTATAAATGTTTTTACTATTTGAAATTTTTCTTCATCTGAAGCTGGTATATTTATCTCAGGAGTTGAAAGCATGTTAGGAACAGTTACAAATGGGTCGTCTTGTTCAGAATTTGCTATTATTTCAAGCATTCTAGCACCAGCATATATACCATCATCAAATCCTGGCCATCTGTCATTAAAGAAAATATGACCACTCATTTCACCGCCGAGTAAAGCATCTGTTTCCCTTATTTTCTGTTTTATAAATGCATGACCAGTCTTGCATATCAAGGGCCTTCCTTTTAGCTTTTCAATTTCATCTGAAAGTAGTTTTGAGCACTTAACATCAAAAACAATCTTAGCATTCGGGCTTGATTGAATGATTTGTCTCGAAAACATTATCATCTGTCTATCAGGGAAGATCATTTCTCCTTTCGGAGAAATTACACCTAATCTATCAGCATCTCCATCAAAAGCCAGTCCCACCAATGAATTATTCTCTTTTACACTTTTAATGAGATCCTCCATATTAATTAATTTAGACGGATCAGGGTGATGATTTGGGAAGGAACCATCTGGTTCTCCATATAACTCTATTACATTGCAACCTAGTCTTTCATATACATCTTTCGCCACAACACCAGCTGCACCATTTCCACAATCTATTGAGATGTTCAGATTTTTGTTTAGTTTAATGCTTCCCAATATCCGTTTTATATAAGTCTCCTTAATATCTTCTTTCTTTGATATCCCTTTTCCTTTTCTAAAATCTTTTTCTAAGATCCTTCGCTTAAGATTCAAGATTTCTTCGCTAGATGTCGAATTCTTATTAAAAACAATTTTGAATCCATTGTAATTTCCAGGATTATGACTGCCTGTTATTACAACTCCACTTGAGGAGTTTAATTCATAGGTTGAGTGATAGAACATTGGACTAGTAACTATGCCAATATCAATCAAATTACAGCCAGTAGAAATTATTCCTGAAGAAAGCCAATCATAAATTTCAGGACTTGAAAGTCTTGCATCTCTTCCGACGATGAATTCATGAATATTTCTATCAATTGCTTCAGAACCCAAAGCTCTGCCAAGACTTTGAACTACTTCTGGGGTTAGGTCTTCATAGGCTATACCTCTAATATCATTAGCTCTGAATATGTTTTGGTTTAGCTCCACCTTGCAATTATATATTCTGAATAATCTATTTACTCTACATAAAATAATTTATATCGATAGAATATAAAAAAAATAAAGGAATTTGATTTGGATCTCTCAAAAATAACTGGTGAAATTTGGTTCGATGGCGAAATGATTGATTGGCAAGATGCCAATACACATCTTTTAACTCATACCCTTCATTACGGTTTAGGTGTTTTTGAAGGTGTAAGGGCGTATGACACCGTTAAAGGACCTTCTATTTTTAGGCTTCATGATCATACAGACAGGTTATTCAAATCAGCATCTACAGTTAATATGGTGATTCCCTTTTCAAAAGAGGAAATCAATAAGGCTCATGGAGATGTTATAAGGGCAAATGGCCTGGAAGAAGCCTATATTAGGCCCATGTGCTTTTATGGATCAGAAGGTATGGGCCTTAGAGCAGATAACTTGAAGGTACATGCAATGGTGGCAGCTTGGGAATGGCCTTCTTATATGGAGCCCGAAGCCAGAGAAAAAGGTATAAAAGTTAAACTGTCTTCTTTCAAGAGACAGGCTAGGAACCCTGTTGCTAATTCTAAAGTTAATGGTAACTATGTGCAATCAATTGTGGCTTTGAATGAAGCACTAGAGAATGGCTTTGATGAGGCTTTGATGCTTGATTCTGAAGGTTTTATTGCTGAAGGTAGCGGTGAAAATTTTTTCTTGGTGAAAAATGGGATTCTTTATTCTCCCGATCTTGATTCGTGCCTTGATGGCATTACCAGAAGAACAATTCTTGCTTTAGCAGAGCAGTTAAATATTACTTTCACAGTAAAAAAACTGACCTTAGAAGACGTATTGGAATCTGATGAATCTTTTTTTTCGGGTACTGCAGCTGAAGTTGTACCTATAAACTCAATCGATGGCAAACTAATCGGTTCTGGGACCAGAGGACCAATAACTGAAAAATTGCAAAGTGCTTACTTTGACCAAGTGAGAGGCATCACAGATGCCAATGATGTTTGGCATACTTATACTAGGTAAGAATCATGAACATTTTAATCATTGGACCTTCTTGGGTTGGTGATTCTGTAATGGCTCAATCTCTCTATATACAGCTTAAAAAAGAAGATCCTGATTGCAATATCGATGTCGTCTCCCCTCCATGGACTGTATCAATAATGGAGAGAATGCCTCAAGTTGCTAGAAATATAAAGTCTCCTTTTTTACATGGTGACATAAAACTTATTTCAAGAAACAGATTTGGTAAGAGTTTGATGAAGTTTAACTACGATCGATCGATCGTATTAACTAATTCTTTCAAATCAGCTTTGGTACCTTATTTTGCAAAAATCCCTATAAGAACAGGATGGTTAGGTGAGTTTAGATATGGATTGTTGAATGACATAAGGAAACTAGATCCAACTAAAAACCATCTTATGGTAGAAAAATTTGTATCTCTTTCTTTGCAGAATGATAATTATTCTCTAGATAGTCTTGATTTCCCTTCACTCATAATTGACTTAGTTAATCAAAAAAATGTATTGAGTAAATTAAGTATAGATTCCAGTTTAATGAGTCTAGCTATTTGTCCTGGAGCAGAGTTTGGCCCTGCAAAGAAATGGCCTCCAGAGTACTTTGCTGAGGTAGCACGAGTTTATATCGAGAAAGGCTGGAATATAGTTTGTCTTGGGTCTCCTAATGATCAAGAAACAGGAGATAAAATAGAATCTTTTCACGACTTAAGTAAGGAGAACAAGTTTTATAACTTGATCGGTAAAACCTCTTTAAATGATGCAATTGATATATTAGGTTTTTGCGACAGAGTTGTTAGTAATGATTCTGGTTTGATGCACATAGCTGCTGCAGTAGGAACTCCTTTAGTGGCATTGTACGGACCCTCCTCACCTGCTTACACTCCTCCCCTCACAGATAGCAAGAAAATACTAAGGAAAATGGAAGGTTATGAAAAGATAAGGGAGGGGGACTTAGATAGAGGATATCATCGATCTCTTTTGGCAATCAAACCGACCGAAGTTATAAATGCTTTAGAGGAACTAGGAAACTTTGATGAATAAGAAACTGGCATTAGTTTTATACAAATACTTTCCTTATGGAGGACTACAAAAAGACTTTATGGAAATAGCTAAGGAGCTTCTTTCAAGAGGTAATAGCTTAAAGATCTATACAAGAAGTTGGGAAGGCGAAATCCCTGAAGATTTAGAAATAATTCAACTAGGAGAAACAGGAATCTCAAACTACTCGAAGAATAAAAAGTTTATTAAAAAAGCTTTTAAGGCCATGGAAGATTTTGAGCCTGATATTATTTTTGGTTTTAATAAAATGCCCGGATTAGATTTATATTTTGCAGCAGACACATGCTTCGCTTTTCGGTCTCAGTCTAAGCCTTTTTTACAAAAATATACTAGAAGGTTTCGACAATCTATTAAATATGAAGAGGAAGTTTTTTCTAGAAATGTATCAACCAAGATACTCTTACTAAATACTAAGCAGCTGAATGAGTTCTCTGAGTTTTATTCAACCCCATCTAATAGAATGACATTAGTGCCTCCAGGAATCGATAGAGACTGGAGCACATATAAGCCTATTAATATTCGAGAGAGATTATGCATACCTCCAGAAGACAAGGTCTTGCTTTTTGTTGGTTCAGATTTTTCTAGAAAAGGATTGGATAGAACTATTTTGGCGCTTAGCTATTTACTCAAGAAAAAAAAATCTGCTACGTTAATAGTAATTGGGGATGATGACCAAGCTCCTTATAAGAAACTTCTTCAACAAGAATCACTTGATAAAAAAGTTTGTTTCATCGGACCTAGCCAGGAAGTGGCGTCATTTATGAAATCATCTGATCTTCTTATACATCCAGCAAGAGAAGAGGCAGCAGGTAATATAATTATAGAAGCTATTGTATCCGGACTTCCTTCGGTAGTTACAGAATCTGTTGGATTCTCTAGCGAAGTACTAAAATATAAATCTGGTGAAGTATTGAAAGGGGATTTCAACCAAGACAATTTTAATTTATTAGTGGCAGATACCCTTGCTGATGAAAAACTATCGGTTATAAAGGAATCTATTCACAGTTTATCTGATTGTGATTATTTTTTCTCTCGGTTTAAATACATAGCAGATTACATAGAAAACGAATTTTAATGGACCAGGTAAAGTTTCTTAATGACGACCTAAAGCATTTCTTTACTGACAAACCTTTCGATGTTGCCAATGACTTAGATGGAGATATTTTCAGGCAACATGAAAATAGAGTCACAAAAAGATTTGAGTTGGAACAAAAAAATTATTTTATAAAAACTCACGGACCAGTAGGGTGGAAGGAAATTCTCAAAAACCTTATACAATTTAAAATACCTGTTGTAGGGGCAAAGAGAGAATACCAAGCGCTAAATCATTTATCCAAAAATGGAGTTAAGTGTCCTGAAGTCAGGGGATTTGGACTAAGAGGTCTCAATCCGGCTGACTCGTCATCTTTTCTAATTACCAAAGAACTCCATAACACCATATCGTTAGAAGATTTTTTCTTTAAAAGAATACACGAAGAACTTTCTTTTAAAGACAAAAGAAATTTGATTATAAAAGTGGCTGCTTTGATTCGTAGGATGCATGCAACAGGCCTTAATCATAGAGATCTTTACCTTTGTCATATTCATATTCAGAAAGATACAGATATCAATGAAATTGACTTGTATTTAATAGATCTTCATCGTGCTCAAATCCGGAGTAAAGTTCCCCTTAGATGGCTAGTTAAAGATTTAGGCGGTTTTATTCATTCAGTTTTACAGTTCAATTTGACTGAAAGAGATTTTTACAGATTCTTCATGACTTATTTCGATTGTTCCTTAGAGGTATTGTTAAAGACACATCAAACATTACTTCAAACAATTTTAGATAGGGCATTTGAGATGTACTTAAAGCCACAGGTAAAAGGTATCTCTCTTAATGTTAAAGATAAGGAGGTAAACGAATCTAGGTTCTCTAAATATATCGAAGACAAAAGGAGATTTGTAATAAGAAAGGATAAAGAACTATTTAAAGATCAGATTCTTAAGTTTCTAGATGACGAGGAAAGTCTGATTAATTCAGGCGAGGTTATCAAGAATGAAAGAGGTCATCTGGTAGTA
Organism: uncultured SAR86 cluster bacterium; assembly: GCA_902537425.1. GTDB lineage: Bacteria > Pseudomonadota > Gammaproteobacteria > Magnimaribacterales > Magnimaribacteraceae > Magnimaribacter. Next base: position 123,433 of record CACBBD010000002.1, read on the forward strand.
AGGCTAAAATTAAAAGACCAAGATTTCTACTTTAAAAAATATCGAATAAAAAATATCTATCATGGACTTACAAGACTGCTGAAACCTACTCGCGCTAATAATTCTATGAAAGCTACATTTTGGTTTAATGCCGTGGGCATAAAAACTGCGATTCCAATCTTATTTTGTGAAGATAAGGGTTTTCTTGGGGCTAGAGCTTCCTACTTAGTCACTGAATCTATAGTAGGCAAAAGTTTAGACGATGCACTCACGATAGAGGATAATCATGTTAGGGTGATTTCGTCTATCGATGCCTTTTTTAAAAGGATCAACTGGATTGGTTACTGCCATGGAGATGCTAAGACATCTAATTTCTTTATGGATAAAAGCTTAATAGCTTTCGATCTTGATTCGTCTTGCCAAAGTTTTATGCATCCTTTACAAAGAAAAACCTTGTCACGTGATAAGAAGCGAATACTTAAGAGTCTTAAGGGTTACAATGCAATCTATTCCAAATTATCTAAAAGATTTCATAGGAGTTAAGATTGAAAGTTGGACTGTTAAGCTACAGAAGCCATCCTTATTCAGGTGGACAAGGAATTTATATTAAACACTTGAGCAAGGCTCTAAAAAATTTAGGTCATGAAGTTTCTGTACTTTCTGGCCCTCCATATCCTGAATTAGATTCCGGAGTGAATCTTATTAAAATACCAAGTCTTGGACTCTTTGAGAGTGGTGAGAGGCTCAAGGCATTCAGATTAAGATTCTTCTGGAGTCCAATAGATCTTTACGAATGGATAACTGTTATGACTGGTGGATTTCCTGAGCCTTACACTTACGGCAAAAGAGTTTTAAAGAGACTCAAAGAAAATAATCTTAAATTGGATGTATTATTGGATAATCAATCCTTATCTAGCTCTTTACTGGAAATTCAAGCGCTTTATCCGTTGGCAGTAACAATTCATCATCCAATAACTAAAGATCATAAATTGGAAATGCAAAATGCAATTAATTGGAAAGAAAGGTTATCTTCTTCAAGATGGCATAACTTTTTACCTATGCAAAAGAAAGTTACTCCCCAATTAAAAAATATCATTTGTGTTAGTCAGCCTTCAAAAGAGGATGTTATTTCTGAATTTAAGGTTGATGGAAAAAAAATAACAGTAATACCCAATGGTATAGATACAGAGATTTTTAAACCTTCCTCATTAAAAAAGTCTTTGAACTTTAGGATTGTTACTACAGCTAGTGCAGATATACCTCTAAAAGGTTTGAGGCACCTAATATTGGCTTTACCTAGAGTTATAAGAAAATTTCCTCTTACCTCTCTAATTGTCATTGGTAGATCTCCTGAGAAGGGTAACGTTAAAAAGTTGATAGACGATCTTGATTTAGAAGATAAAATTACTTTCAGATCTGGTATCTCTGAAAAAGAGATCGTTAAAATTTACCATAATTCGGATATCGCAGTTATACCATCTCTATACGAAGGTTTTGGGTTTGGTGCAGGTGAAGCTATGGCTTGCGGAGTTCCATTAATTAGTACAGATTCTGGAGGACTTAAGCAAGTTATTGGCGATGCAGCACTCAAGATTAAACCAGGTTCGGTTAATGAAATTGAGGAGGCTATTTTGCAACTATTTACTGAAGAAAAAATTAGACAAGAATTAGCGGAAAAAGGTAGAGAAAGAATGGAAAAGTTTTTCGATTGGAAAATAGCTGCATCAGCTTACATAGACGTATTCAAGAAGATAATCTAGTTATCAAAATATGCAAACCATAAGATTCGAGAGCTTAAATTTATCTAATGATAATTTTCTTCTTGATATGGGTTGTGGTGAAGGCAGGCATTCAATTGGAGCTTATATAGAAACAAAAGTGAATGTCTTAGGTTTTGATCTCTCGATTAATGATCTGAGAATAGCAAGAGGAAGATTAGATGATTTCGATACTTCTGATATTCAATCCTTTTGTCAGTTTGGAAGGGCAGATATCATTTCTTTGCCATTTGCAGATTGTTCTCTCGATGCTGTAATTTGCAGTGAAGTTTTAGAGCATGTTGATTCACCGCAAAAATCTATAGAGGAATTAATTAGAGTTTTAAAGCCAGGTGGAATCTTGGCCCTAAGCGTACCAAGATATTTACCTGAATTAATTTGCTGGAAACTTAGCAAAGAGTATTCAAAAACTCCTGGTGGTCATGTAAGAATATTTAGGCATAATCAACTTAAGACCTTAGGAACTGACAACGGATTAAAGTATCAAAATTTCCATTGGGCCCATGGATTACATTCTCCTTACTGGTGGTTACAGTGTTTGTTTTGGAAAACAAGAGAAAAGTCTTATATCGTTAAGCAATATCATAAATTATTGGTATGGGATTTAATGAGACAACCCCTAATAACAAGAATTTTAGAGAAATTTCTCCAGCCCTTAATAGGAAAAAGTCTTGTTATGTATTTTAGGAAACCCATTTAAATGGACAGCTCAAAAATCGAGTTTTATAAAAGCTCAGTAGAATATATTTTAAAAGTCCAAAACCAGGATGGATCTATTCCTTGGGAAGAAAATAAAAAACTTGATCCATGGGATCATATAGAGGCTGCCATGGGGCTCTCAGTTGCAGGAAAGAAAGAAGAGGCTGAGAGTGCTTTTTTATGGTTAAAGACAAATCAGCTGTCCGATGGCTCATGGTACTCCGAATATTTGATGTCTTCTCCTGTTACCAAAAGAAAGGAAACTAACTTTTCGGCTTACATAGCAACAGGTCTGTGGCATTATTATTTAATTTTCGAAGATAAAAATTTCTTGAAGTTTATGCTTCCTACAATAACTAAATCGGTAAATTTTGTAACCTCAATGCAAACAGAACACGGAGATATTTATTGGGCTTCAGAACAAGATAAGGAAATATTAGATGATTCACTGATAACAGGCAGTAGCTCAATTTATAAAAGTTTAGAATGCGCTTCAGCTATATTTAATCTTCTGGGTGAGTCTAGCTTACAGGCCGATATCTCGAAAAAAAATTTAAAAAATTCGATTCTAAATTATCCTGAAAGATATGATAGAAACTGGGAAAGTAAGTCTAGGTATAGTATGGATTGGTATTATCCCATCTTATGTGGCATTTATGATGACAAAAAGAGTATAAAAGATATTGAGACAAAGTGGTCAAAATTCATAGTCGATGACATGGGTTGTAAATGTGTTGAAGAAGAGCCTTGGGTTACTGTTGCAGAAAGTTCAGAACTTGTTTTGGCTCTGGTGAAGATCGGTTTAAGGGAAGAGGCACTTAAAATTTTTAATTCTTTACATCAATGGAGAGATACGCGAGATGGACTCTATTGGACTGGTTATGTATATAAAGATAAAAAGTTTTGGCCAGTAGAAAAGCCTACTTGGACTGCGGGTGCAGTTTTACTGGCAGCTGATGCTCTTTATGAATTTACTCCTGGCTCTGAGCTCTTTCTGAGACCTTGGTCCTAGAAATATTACTTTATCTTTCGTAATATTCTTAAAGAACCTACAGCATCTATTTCTTCGAAGTTGCCACTTTCAAGAGCTTTTAGATAAATATTATACGGAGGTCTACCTCCATCTTCTGGATTAGGAAAAACGTCATGAATTGCCAATACTCCTTCATTGACCAATCTTACTGACCACAGCCTATAATCATTTTGAGCTGCCTCTTCACTATGCCCGCCGTCTATAAAAATAAAACTAAACTGTAAGCTAATGTCTGCATAAGCTTCTTCGGATGTTGAAACCACGGGTATTACAACACCTTCTAAGTCAGATTTACGAATGGTGTCCAGAAAGAAAGGCAAAGTATCTATTCCCTTTCTTGTTTTATCGATCAGATCAGGGTCATAGTATTCCTCTCCTGGTTGTTGTTCTTCCGACCCTTTGTGATGATCTACGGAATAGAGTTTTTCATCATTCTCTTTTGCAGCTAAACCAATATAGACAGCTGATTTTCCGCAATAACTTCCAATTTCGAGTGCAGGGCCTGCCTTAGTTGCAGTTTTTGAGTGAGTGTATAGAGCTTCTCCTTCTAATGGATCAAGAAAGCCTTTCACTTTTTCTATATCTATAGGAAGATTTAATTTCATTAATTTATAAGATCATTTTGAATTCGATAAAACTTACTAAGATAGTTAATCAATAATATAGAACAGCATAATGATCTCAAGGTATATAATTAACTCATATGAATCTTAAGTTGTTAAATAAAGGACATGTCCTTGTTTTTGGAGATATCATTTTAGATAGATATATTTCTGGAAGTGTCGACAGAGTTTCTCCTGAAGCACCTGTGCCTGTCCTCAAACCGTCTGGTGAAGAAATTAGATTAGGCGGGGCAGCAAATGTTGCTCTAAATTTATCTAGTCTAGGTTCTAATGCAACAATAATTGGAGTAACTGGAAAAGATGCCTCTTCAACTCAGGTTATTGACCTGTTGCAGAAGAACAATATCAAAAAAGCTTTAAGCAAATCTGATCATCCTACTATCTCAAAGTTAAGAATTCTGGCATCTCAGCAACAATTAATAAGAATAGATTATGAAGAAGAATTCTCAGAAACAGACTGGCAATCAAGTTTATCTCATTACAAAAAGTACATAAGTTTAAAAAAAAACAAGGTCCTTATCATCTCTGACTACGGAAAGGGTACCTTAAAGAATATCCCGCTAATCATTAGAGAAGCAAAAAAAACAAAAAAAACAATCCTAGTTGATCCCAAGGGCGATGATTTCTCGAAATACAAGTCAGCTGACATCATCACTCCAAATCTTCATGAATTTGAAAGGGTAGTCGGAAAGATGAATAACGAATCTGAAATTACGAAGAAAGGGAAAGATCTTATCAAATCTCTGAGGCTAAATTCACTTCTAATAACCAGAGGTTCAGATGGAATGACACTCTTAGACAAAAGAAATGGAAAAATCATTAGAGAGGATTTTCCTACAGAGGCAAGAGATGTATTTGATGTTTCCGGAGCCGGCGATACTGTTATTGCTAGTATTGCTGCAGGGCTGGCAGGGGGATTCACTCTTTCAGAGTCAATTCGATTGGCTAACATTGCAGCCGGAATAGTGGTAGGTAAATCTGGTACAGCTGCAGTTAACCAGGCTGAGTTAGTTCCTTACCTGGGTCTTTCCGAATCTTATGTTATGTCTAATGAAATTAAAGGTTATTCACAAGATCTTCATGAAAGATCCAAAAAAATAGTCTTCACTAATGGATGTTTTGATATTTTGCATGCTGGGCATGTCGAGTATCTTGCGGCTGCAAAGGAACTTGGAGACAAACTCATAGTTGGTATAAATACTGATAAATCAGTTCGTAAATTAAAAGGCTCCAGTAGACCAATTAATACCCTGGCTCATAGAGCTAAAGTTTTAGCATCTTTACAAAGTGTAGATAAGGTAGTTTTTTTTGATGAAGAAACTCCAATTAAGCTTATTAAAACTATTAAACCGGACGTGCTTGTAAAGGGAGGAGACTATAAAATTAAAGACATCGCGGGTTATAAAGAGGTTACCAAGTCAGGAGGTTCTGTAGTTACAATTCCCTTATTTGAAGGCTTATCAACTTCAAAGATAATTTCCAAGATACTTTAACCTTTCTGACGATTCATTCTTCTCTTTTTTCTCCTCTTTTCTCTACTTGTCCACTTAGGATAAAGAGGTTCAGCTTGTCCGGACTTAAATCGTCTATGCATCCAAAGATAACCACTTGGATCTTTTTTAATGAACTCTTCGTATGTTTTGTTCATTTCAAATAAGAAATCCTCTTCTTTCATAGAGGGCTCAATATTTTTTATTTCTATTTCATATGAATCATCTACTTTAGAAACATCAGCAAAAACTATTTTTATCTCTTTATCGAGAAATAGAGCAGGAAAAGTAACTGTTGCTGCTGTTCGTCCAAAGAAAGGAACCATTTTGGATACTTTTAGGCCATAATCTTGATCCGCTGCATATAAGAAATTCTTACCCGATCTAATCCATCTAACAGCCCTCATCGCTTCTCTATTTGTTAAAGAGCCCTGAATATAATTATTTCTCGCTCTAATCATTACATAATTGATGGCTTCATTTGTCTGAGATTTATACATGCCAGTAAGGTCAAAATGCTGACTTAATAAACGCAGGTCTAATTCAAGATGGGTAGAGTGTTTGATGAGAATTAGTACGCCTGTTGGTACATCTTCTATTAACTCTTTATTTAACAATCTAGTATCAAGTTTTTTAATTTTCTTATCAGAAGACCACCAGGCTATAGCCATCTCAAAGATACCTCTACCTATAGCTCGGAAGTTTTCTTTAACCAATTTATCTAATTCATTATCTTTGATATCAAGACAAAGTTTTATGTTTATTTTGCTTATCTCTCTTCGGTGGGGACTGACTTTATAAATTAAGCTACCAATTACATCACCTAAATTCATTAGAATTGAATAAGGAAGATAGGATGTAAGTCTTAGAAAGCCAATACCTAGCCAAGTAAGTAAACTTTTGAAGGATGAGAGAGCTTTTATCAGGTTTGGCTCTGCTTTCTCTGTTAAGGATTTAAGATGGTTCATTCTTTGGCCAACTTTCAAGTCTGTCTAAATACTTCTTTACACCTTCCTGAACGTTCAAGAACTCATCCTTATAGCCAGCTTTTCTCAATTTTGAGATATCAGCTTGAGTGTAGCTTTGATATGCACCTTTTAGCTTTTCAGGAAAAGGAACGTAATTTATCTTGCCTCTATTATTCCAATTTATCACTGAGTCAGCTACTTCATTGAAAGTCTGGCTCTTACCTGTCCCTACATTGAATATACCCGATACCTTTTCATTTTCTAGAAACCATAGATTCACTTTAACTACATCCTCAACATAAATGAAATCTCTCCTTTGTTCTCCATCGTCATAACCATCAGAGCCCTCAAATAATTTAATTTCATCATTATCTTTGAGTTGATTATGTAAATGGAAGGCAACACTTGCCATAGTTCCTTTATGTTGTTCTTGAGGCCCATACACATTGAAATATCTTAAGCCAACTATTTGTGTTTCACTTTTGATTAATTCTTGTCTTACCAACTGATCAAATTTAAATTTAGAGTACGCGTAAAGATTTATTGGATCTTCGTAGTCAACAGATTCTTTAAAAATTTTCCCTGCTCCATAGACAGAAGCAGAAGAGGCATAAATTAGGGGCGTTTTAGTTTGTTGTGAAAATTTCAAGAGCTCTTTAGAATATAGCAAGTTATTTTTGTATAAAAAATCAGCATCCCATTCCATTGTATTAGAGCAAGCTCCTTGATGAAAAATAGCCCTAATTTTTGTCCCCTCAATCTCATTATTCCTTATCAAATAAATAAATTCATCTATATTTAGGAAGTCCTTAACATCACAATGGACAATATTTTCTTTAAGCTCTGGATTGTCTTGATCATCGACTGCAATAATATTCTTATACCCAATTTCATTGAGACCTTTAATTAAATTGGATCCAATAAATCCTCCACTTCCAGTTACTACTATCACAATTTAAATTTTAATTTAGGAATATCTGCTATGGTAGCATACGCTTATGCCAAGAAATCTTTATACGGCTTTATTTTGCTTATTGTTGCCTGTTTATTTTGTTAGGTTATGCTGGAAGGGCCTATCCAATAAAGAGTATTTTTTAAGGTGGTCTGAAAGGCTAGGGTATAGTTCAGAAATTCCTTCTAAGGATAAATCAATTATCTGGATTCATGCTGTGTCCGTAGGAGAAGTAAATGCCTCCATTTCTTTATTGAGAAGTTTAATTAGTGACTACCCTTATTCTGAAATACTTGTAACTACTACCACTCCTACTGGATCAAAACTTTTAATTGAGAGACTGGGAAATAAAATAAAACATCAATATTTACCAGTAGATATACCTTTTTTTATAAATTCATTTTTAAATAAATGGAATCCTAAAATTTTGATACTTTTAGAAACCGAGATTTGGCCAAATCTAATAAACATATGTAAGAGTAGGGGAATCTATTCAGCTTTAGTGAACGCCAGACTTTCTGAGAAGTCAAAAAAAAATTATCTTAATTATGGGGCTTTGATTAAACCAGTAATTGAAAAAATAGACCTAATACTTACGCAGTTTGAATCTGATAAAAGACGTTTCCTAGAAATAGTAGAGAGAAAAGACATTAATACCTGTGGAAATTTGAAATTTGATCAAGATGTCCCTACGGAACTTAAAGATATATCAAAATCAATCAAACAAGATTGGTCTATAGATGGAAAATACAGACCAACATTAATTGCAGCAAGTACTCATGAAACAGAAGAGGAGGAGGTCTTAAAAGCTTTTAAGCAAATCCTCAAGAACTCTCCAAATGCTCTACTTATTCTCGTGCCAAGACATCTTGAAAGATTTGATAAAGTAAAAAAATTAATCAAGACCTCTGGTTTAACTTTAGCATCGCGTTCAAAGAAAGACGAAGTGAAGAGAAGTACTCAGGTGTTACTTGGAGATACTATTGGAGAATTAAACTTTTTATACTCCTTATCAGATGTAGCTTTTGTGGGCGGGAGTTTAATCGATCACGGTGGCCAAAATCTCTTAGAACCAGCAGCTCAAGGCTTAGCACTTCTATCTGGCCCAAGTTTGAGAAATTTTTCAGATATTTCAGAACAACTTAAACAAAATGAAGGCCTCAAAATTGTAAATGATTCGAGAGAACTTTCAGATAGATTTATTGAATACATTGCAGATGATAAAGCGAGGGAAAGTGCAGGAAATAATGCATTAGAAGTATTTATGCAAAATAGAGGAGCTTTAGGGAATATTAGCTATCATTTAGATTTCTTATTGAAGGAAAGGATATAATTTGCCCAATTCTAGAACTTTTCTCTCCAATTTAGCACTCTCTTAGAACATCAAAATAGAAATTGCACTAAATTTTCCTTAAATTCACTAGTTGTTTACTGGCATATGGATTGCATAATAGATTTTGTATTATTTTATAATAATAAGGAGAATTAGTATGAAATTAATAACTGCGGTTATTAAGCCTTTCAAACTGGATGAAGTCAGGGAAGCCCTCTTAGGTGTAGGCGTAACTGGCTTGACCGTCACCGAGGTGAAAGGTTACGGCAGGCAAAAAGGTCATACAGAGCTTTACAGAGGTTCAGAATATGAAGTTGATCTTCTTCCTAAAACGAAGATAGAAATTGCAGTATCTGATAATAATGCTGATGAAGTTGTTGAAGCCATAAGTACTTCTGCTAATTCAAACAAAATAGGTGATGGAAAAATTTTTATTGTGGATCTCAATCAGCTGATTCGCATCAGGACTGGTGATCTCAATGAAGACGCGTTGTAAAATTTTAAAGGAGAAAAAATGACAGAATTAGAATTCGCGCTCAATACCTTCTACCTTCTAATGAGTGGAGCATTTGTCATGTGGATGGCAGCTGGTTTCACAATGCTAGAAGCTGGACTGGTAAGATCAAAGAATGCTGCTGAGATAGTAACTAAGAACTTAGGACTATTCTCAATAGCTTGTGTTATGTATTTAGTATGTGGTTTCTTTATCATGTACCCTGGAGATTCAGCTGTCTCAGCTTGGGTCCCTGGGTTCAGCTTGTCCTATTTAGGATTGGGAATGGGTGATCAGGATATGTCTTATGGGTCATACTCTGAAGCATCAGATTTCTTCTTCCAAGTAGTGTTCGTTGCTACTGCCATGTCAATTGTCTCTGGAGCTGTTGCTGAAAGAATGAAATTATTACCATTCTTTGCATTTGCTGTAGTTTTGACAGGTTTCATATACCCAGTTCAAGGATACTGGAAATGGGGCGGTGGTGGACTTGATGCTCTGGGATATACTGATTTTGCTGGTTCAGGAGTGGTTCACCTCTGTGGTGCAGCAGCTGCTCTTGCTGCAGTAAGCATTCTAGGAGCTAGAAAAGGGAAATACGGAGCTGATGGTACTGTATATGCAATTCCTGGATCGAATATACCAATCGCTGCCCTTGGTGCTTTAATCTTGTGGCTTGGATGGTTCGGGTTCAATGGAGGTTCTCAATTAGCGGTTAATACTGCAGCTGATGCCATTGCTGTTGGCCAAGTATTCATGAATACAAATATGGCAGCAGCCGGAGGAGTATTAGGCGGGCTTTTTGCTAGCAAAATATTTAGTGGAAAAGCTGACGTTACTATGGCAATAAACGGAGCTATTGCTGGGTTAGTTGCTATTACTGCAGCACCAGATACACCAACAGGTGGTTTAGCTACATTGATTGGCTTAATAGGTGGCGTAATTGTTTATTTCTCTGTAGTCATATTAGATACCAAACTAAAAATTGATGATCCAGTGGGTGCTATATCTGCACACGGAACTGTAGGAATTTGGGGAATCATGGCCACACCTTTATCTGGTGCAGGTGCTTTTGGAACTCAATTCATCGGTGTGATTGTTATTTTTGCTTGGGTCTTTGTTACAAGCTTCATAGTTCTCAAAGTCATTGACAGTATCGTTGGTATTAGAGCGACTGATAATGATGAAGAGATTGGCTTAGATAAATCTGAGATTGGTGTAGAAGCCTACCCTGATTTCAAATAATGCTGCGTACCTTTATGCCTAGATTGGCATAGTAAAGATGGGCAATCCTTAGTTGGATTGCCCCTTTTTTTGAGTTTAAAAGGAATTAATTATTAACAAGGATGTTAACTCAGGTATAAAAATGGATATGGATATAAAACTAATTAAACCAAAGGATGCTGCTGAAATTTTAATGTGCAGCGAAAGAACACTGGAAGCTTGGAGAAGAGAGGAGAAAGGTCCTAATTATTACAAGATTGAAGGTAAAATTTTATATGAGCTAGAAGAACTATATCAGTTTATTAAGGTTTCAAAGGTTTCTGTTTCTTAGCAGTAGAACAACAATTAAAGTTATTTTTTAGGGAGAGGTAATATGTTTAAAAACAAAATTTTAGGATTCTTTTTAGCGTCGTTTTTAGCTTACTCTTGTTCAGAAAGTGAACAAGAAGTGGACTTAAGTGATACAGCAATAAATACAGGATATGTCGAGTACTTGTTTTGTGATTTTGGACCTGATATGAACCAAGAGTCTTTTTCTGAATTGCTCGTTGAATGGAATGAGATTCTTGATGGCCTTGAGACAGCTGTACCGATGTCTGTAGGGCTTGTTCCGCGAACAGAAACTGATTTATATGATGGTATGTGGACTCTTGTTTGGCAATCTGAAGATCAAGCAAAAGCTGGTTGGGAAGAATGGATAGCAGGACCCGCAGCGTCTTGGACTGCTAAAACGAGCAGTATCATATCTTGTGGAGCTTCTGATAATGGTGTAGAGGCCAACTATGGTTTCGATGTAAATGTTTATAGAGCAGCCACCGAGCCTGATCCTGAACCAGGTGGAGTAGTAGGCTTCATGTTCTGTAGTTTCACCGATAGTTTTGGAAAGACAGATTTAGTTTCAGGTTTAGATACTTTTAACAGCTGGATAGATTCTGGACAAGAAATGGCTGGAACAGGATCTCCTTATTTCTATACAATTCATCTACCAAATTTTGAAACTCCGATCCCTGGATCCTCAATAGGTTCTTATGATTATGCCTTCCATCAATTTTGGGATTCGGAGGAATCAAGAGAATTAGGTGAACAGCTCTTTGAGGAAACTGCTCCAGAAATAGATGGACCTCAACCTGACTGCAGTGAAATGCTTCTATTTGATTCGGTACCGTTTAGAACACCACAAGTGTAGAAAAAAATATAAGAAAAAGGTGCATCTGATGCACTTTTTTTTTGAATTTTAAAGGAAACACTATAAAACACTATCTAATATGTTTTTAGACTATAATTTCCGTTTAAATACCTTGATTTCTCATTTTAATAGTAAGTATTTAGTCTAAAGTGAAAGGAATTAATAATAGGAGTTCTTAATGAAATTAATTACAGCAGTTATCAAACCCTATAAGCTAGATGAAGTCAGAGAGGCTTTATCTGAAGTAGGTGTCACGGGCCTTACTATAACCGATGTTAAAGGTTTCGGCAGACAAAAGGGACATACCGAACTTTACAGAGGTTCTGAATACGTCGTAGATTTTTTACCAAAAACTAAGATAGAGGTTGCAGTTAGTGATGATAATACTGAGAAAGTAATAGATGCTATATCGCAAGTTTCGAATACAGGAAAGATAGGAGATGGAAAAATATTTGTATCTTCTCTTGAGCAAGTTGTTAGGATTAGAACCGGAGAGCTTAATGAAGATGCCTTATAAACTAAAGGTGATCTCACAATAAAAAAACCGGCCAATCAGCCGGTTTTTTTTTCTCTTAATGAACTATTATATATGAGTGGAAAAGAGATTAATTGTTTCGCTGATGGGACCAACAGGAGTTGGGAAAACAAATTTAGCAATAGAGTTGTACAAGAATCTAGCTATAAATATTATTAGTGTTGATTCTGTTCAGATATATAAAGATTTGAATATAGGCAGCGGAAAGCCTTCATCAAAAGTTTTAGATAAATATCCGCATGACTTAATTGATATCTTAAAACCAAATGAAACTTATTCTACTTCTCAATTTCAAGATGATGTCATCGACTCTATAAGAGAAGCATTTCATACTAAGAGAATCCCTTTACTCGTTGGAGGTACAATGATGTATTTTCATCACTTAGTTAATGGTATTTCAAAATTACCTTCGGTAGATAGTCAAATAAGACTTAGAGTTAAAGAGGAGTTTGAGGATAAAGGTGTGCATGCAATGTATAAATACTTAGAAAAAATAGATAAAGATTCCTCAATAAAAATTCATCAAAATGATACCCAACGAATTAAAAGGGCAATCGAAGTTTTTTTGGCAACGGGTAAAGGACTTTCTAAATGGCAGGCTGAAAACAAAAAAGAAACGAATAAGATAATAAGTGAATCTAATTTGATTCAGATTGCCATTAAGCCTCATGATAAAGACTTACATCGAGAAAATATTGCAAAAAGATTTAAAGGAATGATTGATGCTGGATTGATTGGGGAGGTGGAAGGCATTCTTGAAGGCAAAGGAATGAGTTCAAATTCTCAATCAATGAAAAGTGTAGGATATCGCCAAGTATGTGAATATTTAAAAGGAGATTACAGTCTTGATGATATGATTGATAAAGGTATTAACTCAACAAGACAACTTGCAAAAAGGCAAATGACTTGGATGAGAAATTGGAAAAATTTAATTTTTGTAGAAAATAATTCTTCTCTCTTTAGTTCGGTAAAGGATTTAATTTTAAAAAATTCATGAATTTAGAAAAAACATCACCACAATCTATACTTGTACACGTCGAAAGGTTTTCTTTAAAGAGAGATTTACAATTAGAGGCCAAAGAAGAGTTTAAAGAACTCTGCATCTCTTCGGGTGCCGGTGTTTGTGCAGAGGTATCATGTAAGATTGATAGACCTTCTCCTAATTATTTTGTGAAACTAGGCAAACTCAATGAAATTAAGGATCTTGTAAAAGTAAGCAAATGCGGATTAGTTATTTTTAATAATGATCTATCTCCTTCCCAAGAAAGAAATTTAGAAAAATACCTTGGAACTCGAGTTTTGGATCGTACATCATTAATTCTTGATATCTTTGCAACAAGAGCAACAAGCCATATTGGAAAGCTACAAGTTGAATTAGCCCAATTAACTCATCTTTCTACTAGACTTGTTAGAGGATGGAGTCACCTTGAAAGACAAAAGGGGGGCATAGGGTTAAGGGGTCCGGGTGAAACGCAACTAGAAACAGATAGAAGACTCATTGGCCATAGAATCAAAAGTTTAAAGAAGAGATTAAAAAAAGCACATAATCAGAAAGAAATTAACCGTTATGCTAGAAGTAAGGGTAAAGAAATGGTGGTAGCACTCGTGGGGTATACAAATGCGGGTAAAACTACTTTATTTAATCATCTTACTCAAAATAATCTGTATGCTGCAGATAAACCTTTTGCAACCCTAGACTCTGTCACCAGAAAGAATAGTAAACAAGAGCTGCAGCATATTCTGTTCTCAGATACTGTTGGATTTATTTCAAATCTTCCAACACAACTCATTGAATCGTTTAAAGCAACATTAGATGATTTAAGTTCAGCAGATCTTCTACTTCATGTTGTAGATATTTCAGATAAAGATCACAGATTTAAAGTGAAAGAAGTAGAAAAAATTTTAAAAGATTTGGGCTTATCGGATAAGCTTTTGATAAGAGTGAATAATAAGAGTGACAAACTTGATGTAACCTCTCTGGATCATATATCACAAGAAACTTCCGATCAGGTTTGGATATCGTCTACAGAACAAAAAGGGTTTGCAAGTTTATATGATGCAATCAACACCAAGCTTAGAGGTAAGATAACTACTAATTGGGTAAGCTTAACAAGTGACTTAGGTTGGTTAAGATCTGAGCTTTATTCATCTGGAAGTGTCCTTGAAGAGAGAATATCCAGCGAAGGTCTGATAGAATTACACCTTGAAAATTTTCAAAATGACCTCATTAAGTTATTAGAAGTCGATGGCTTCGACTTAATCAAAGAAAAACAAACACAGGAAGCAATATAAATGTCTTGGAATGGAAACGATAACAAAGATCCTTGGGGAAGGAATGATACTCCTCCAGAGATCGACGAAGTAATTAAAAAAGTTAGACAAAGAATAGAATCTATTTTTGGTGGAGGATCTTCCGGTGACTCTTCAGGAGGTGGATTTAGTCTTAAAAGTTTACCATTAATACTGGGCGTATTAGTCTTGTTATGGGTTGGGGCTGGAATATACCAGGTTGAGCAGGCAGAAAGGTCAGTAGTGCTTAGGCTTGGTAAATTTCAGGAAATTAAAGGACCCGGCTTGAGATGGAATCCTCCTATTATTGATGCTTGGGAAATTGTCGATGTAGTCAGGGTTAGACCACATAGACACGATGCTTTAATGCTAACTAAAGATGAAAATATAGTTGATGTGACAGTGTCCATTCAGTACCAAATTGCAGATCCACAAAAATATGTTTTAGACATCAGAGATGCCGATGCTAGTTTAGTTCAAGCTACTGAAAGTGCTTTAAGGCATGTCGTAGGTGGTTCTATTATGGATGATGTGCTTACAACGGGTCGTGAGCTAATTGCCCAAGAAGTTAAAACCAGGTTACAACGATACTTGAATAAATATAACACTGGTCTGGAAGTTGTGATTGTAAACATCGAGGACTCTTCTCCTCCAAATCAAGTGCAAGAAGCTTTTGATGATGTTATAAAAGCAAGAGAGGACGAAGTCAGGGCGAGAAATGAAGCTGAAACTTATGCTAATGGCTTGGTACCAGAAGCCAGAGGACAAGCACAGAGAATGTTACAAGATGCTGAGGCTTACAAGGAGCAAGTTATATCCGAGGCCGAAGGTGATGCAACCCGTTTTAATCTACTTCTATCTGAATATCAAAAAGCTCCAGATGTAACTCGTAACCGTTTATATTTGGATTCGATTCAAGGAGTAATGTCAAATAGTTCAAAGGTTATGATAGATGTAGAAGGTGGAAACAATATACTTTACCTTCCTCTAGATAAGATTGCTGAGTCAGCTAGAGGAGTTGAGAACTTAAATATACCGAGCACTGCAGGGAATACATCTATAAGCGACTTAACAAATCAGGTTATTGAAGAAATAAGACGAAGAAATAGACAAGAGGAACGAAGATAATGAAAACATTAAGACTTTTACTTATACCTATATTGGTAGCTTTTATAGCTTTAATCTCGGCCTCAATTTTCGTAGTGAAAGAGACTGAGAGGGCTGTTAAATTAAGATTTGGAGAAGTCGTAGAAGCCGATGTACCTCCAGGACTGCATTTCAAACTTCCAATAATCAATACAGTTAGAAAATTTGATGCAAGAATACTAACCCTAGATGCTGCACCTCAAAGTTATCTAACATCTGAAAAGAAAGCTTTGACCGTTGATTCATTTGTGAAATGGAGAGTAAGCGATGTAGAAAAGTATTTTACTACTACAGGTGGTGACGAAGAAAGATTGAGAAGACTTTTAATCCAAAGGGTCGATGCCGGTTTAAGAAATGAATTTGGTACAAGGACAGTTAATGAAGTTGTTTCCGGAGAAAGAGACGAACTCATGGATAAACTTACACTTCAACTAGATGACATCGCTGTTGAAGAGTTAGGTGTCGAGGTAATAGACCTAAGGGTGAAAAAGATAGATCTGCCTCCAGAAGTCAGTGAGTCAGTGTATAACCGAATGAGAACTGAGAGAGAAAGGCTAGCTAAAGAACTTAGAGCACAAGGTAATGAGGTCGCTGAAAAAATTAGAGCAACAGCTGATAAAGAAAAAACTATCATTCTTGCCGATGCTTATAGACAGGCAGAAGAAACAAAAGGAAACGGAGATGCAACAGCAGCAGCAACATATGCTAATGCTTATTCAAAAGACCCTGAATTCTATGATTTCACGAGGAGTTTAAAAGCATATCAATCAACTTTTGAAAGTAAGTCAGATATACTTTTGATTAATCCTGATAGTGATTTCTTTAAATATCTAGACAATTCTAAAGCTTCAAATTAGTAGATGAGTTCAAAAATACGCTGGAGCTTACCCGATGGCGTAGATGAACTTCTTCCACCTAAAGCAATTGAAGTGGAGATGTTGAGAAGGAAATTAATTGATGAATATACTTCCTCTGGCTTCGAATTTATTACTCCTCCTCTATTGGAGTTATCTGAATCAATAGGTGGTGAAGCTCATGATGAGATCAAGTCACACGCATTTAGTTTCAAAGATAGCTTAACTGGCAAAAATTTATCCATTAGGCCAGATATTTCAGAACAAGCCTCTAGGATAGATGCTTATCGAATACAATCTAATGAAATTGTAAAACTCTGTTATGCAGGAGAGGTTGTTAAGAGTAAGGTATCAAAGTCTTTAAGATCAAGAACGACTATACAAGTAGGCGCCGAAATATTTGGAGATTCTTCTAAAGAGGCTGAATTAGATAGTATAAATTTAATGTTAAAGAGCCTCGAAATTGCGGGTATAAAAAATATAACTCTTAGTCTTGGTCATGCTGCATTTACTTCTTCAGTCCTCGAACCTTTCAAGAAATTAGGTAGAGAAATTTTTGTAGACTTAGAAATAGCGCTTTCTAAAAAATCTAAATCTGACTTAGATAAAATAATTCCAGATTCTAATCAAAATAAAGAATCTTTAATTTCTCTGTGTGATATGTATGGTGGTATTGACATAATCCAGTCTGCAAAAGAAAGTTTTTCTTACTTAGAGTCAACTAAAAATTTTATGAACGACCTTGAAGTCTTGGCAGACAAGCTAATAAATAAACCAGGAATAACTTTACATGTTGATTTAGGTGAAGTGCAAGGATTCAAATATCATAATGGAGTTGTATTTTCCGCATATGCCGACTCAGCAGGTTATGTGCTTGCGAAAGGTGGAAGATATGACGGTCTAAGAAAACAATCAGATCGCGATAGACCGGCTGTAGGATTCGATCTAGATTTAGTCTCAGTTTCGAATTTATAGGAATGCACTATGAATCTAAATATTTCTTTACTTGGCCTGCAGTGGGGTGACGAAGGAAAAGGCAAGGTAGTGGATTATCTTGCAAATGATCTAGATGCTGCTGTTAGGTATCAGGGCGGTCACAATGCAGGTCACACGTTAATAGTGAATGGAAAAAAAATTGTTTTTCATTTATTACCTTCAGCAATATGTCACAAAAATATAAAATGCTTTATCGCAAGAGGAGTTGTTGTAAGTCTAGATGCTTTATTCTCAGAGTTAGCCGAAGCGAATGAAGTTTTAGGAGATATTGAAGACAGACTCATAATAAGTTCAGCTTGCAGTCTTATTCAGCCTTATCATATAAAGTTAGATCAGCTTAGAGAGCAGTCTGCTAATTTAACAAAAATAGGAACAACAGGAAGAGGAATAGGAACAACTTATGAAGACAAAGTCGGAAGAAGATCAGTGCGAATTTCGGACCTATATGATGAAAGTAAATTAAATGATAAGTTGACGCAAGCTTTAGATTTTTACAATTCAATTTTTGAACATTCATTTGGTACCTCTAAAATCGATCTAAATGAATTGATAGATTTAAATTTGAAACAAGCTGAACAATTGAAGCCTTATGTTGGAAATGTAATAGAAGAAATAAGAGAATTGCAAAAATCTAAAAAGAAAATCCTTTATGAAGGTGCTCAAGGTGCTTTATTAGATGTAAGCTTAGGAACTTATCCTTTTGTAACATCAAGTAACCTAATTGGGGGTGTTCCAGCTGGCGTGGGAATTAGTCCATCTGATATTGACTATACGATAGGAATTACCAAGGCTTACACTACAAGAGTTGGCGAAGGACCTTTTCCCACTGAGTTATTTGATGACATGGGAACTTACTTAGCTGAAACGGGTGGAGAGGTTGGAGCTACTACCGGAAGACCTAGAAGATGTGGATGGCTAGATGGTTTCCTTCTAAAGAATATGGTTAAAGTCAGTGGAGTAGACGGACTGTGCCTAACTAAGATAGATGTTTTGGACGGATTAGAAAAAATAAAGATTTGTAATGCTTATTCTAGCGACCTTACCGAAGCTGAAATGATAGAAACTATGGATCTAGAGCTTGCTCAGCCAGAATATCTAGAGATGCCAGGCTGGTCTAAACTTACAGCAGGACAAACTTCATATGAAGAACTCGATGATAATGCTAAATCTTTTGTTGAGAAAATAGAAGAAATTTCAGGAGTTCCTGTTATTATGATTTCAACTGGTCCTAAGCGCGAAGATACAATTATTAGAAAAGATATATAAGAAATGCGATACTTTTTTTTAATTATTTTAACCTTTTCACTGTCAATAGAATCTACTGATTTGGAATTTAAAGAAGGCGACGAATTTCTTGCAAATAAATTCGAAACCATTGCCTTATTTTTCTATAAGTCAGATGCCACTAGAGTAGACATCGCAAGAGATTTATCCTTCTCTATTCACGACTTCATGACTTATGGCGCTGTAGATCAGAGAGATATTTATAAGATCAAACGAGGTGAAACTTTTATTCTCAAAGATAGTTATAGAGACGGTGATATCTTTGAGGTTAATCTGAAAAGTTCGCGTACTTCCAGAGAAAAATTTTTCGTTCTTTCTGAAGATTTAAAGAATTCATCCATCACTCTGATTACAGAAGATTCTTAATTTTAATGAAAAGCTATTTCAAAATAGCCCTAAAGGGTATTTTGCTGATAGTTTCACTTATCCTTGCTCTATACTTTGCTGTTTTTTTTGATTTTTTTGGTAAGCCCCAAGATCAGGGCCAAATTGAAGAATTTAATGCCCCATTCTTGAGTCCAATAGATAAAAAATTAAGCGAAAAAACAATCTTATTTGGCGATTTACATGTTCATACGACCTATTCACTCGATGCTTTTATAGGGAATTTACCTATTCTAGAAGGAGAGGGAACTCATCCAGCTGCAGATGCATGCAACTATGCAAGGTTTTGTGCAAATCTAGACTTCTTTTCTATAAATGATCATGCTGAATTTTTAACAAGAAGGGAGTGGACAGACACAATACAGTCTTTAAGAGACTGCTCAAGAGTATCTTATGAGTCAGATGAAAGTTCAATCGTTCCCTTTCTTGGTTGGGAATGGACTCAGACAAGCTTAGATATAGAGAAACATTATGGACATAAGAACGTAATATTAAAATCTCTTCAAGAAAATATCCCTGATAGGCCTATTGGAGCACCTGACCATAAGTTTTTTAAGAGCATAGTAGATGCTCCAGCTTATACATTATTCGGAGCCATGCTTTATGACTATAAAAATATTTCTTATTATTTGAACTATAGGCAAAGACAGTTACTTATAAAGAGCCTTGAATATTGTGACAATTCGACTCATGTAAAAGACCTTCCACTTGACTGTCTTGAGAGAGCAGAAAGACCGTCTGATTTATATAGAAAATTAGATGAGTGGGGTGCAGATTCTTTAGTTATTCCTCATGGGTCTGCTTGGGGAAATACTTCTCCGCCCATGGCAACATGGAAAAATCAATTAAATATCGCAGACCACAATCCTAGATATCAAAAATTGATAGAAGTTTTTTCAGGTCACGGAAATACAGAAGAATATCGATCTTGGGAAGCTTTCAAGATATTAGATGGAGAATATGTTTGTCCAGCCCCTACAGAAAACTATGTTCCAGATTGTTTTCAGGCCGGTGAAATAATAAAAGAAAGATGCAGGATTTCAGCTGGAAGTGAAGAACTATGTAATCAAAGGGCAAAAGAGGCAAGAGATAACTTCACCAAAGCCAATCCTTATGGGCTTTTGACCATACCTAATCCAAAGCCAGAAGAGTGGTTAGACAGTGGTCAATGCATAGATTGTTACTTACCAGCTTTTGACTATAGACCAAAATCATCAGTGCAATATGCATTAGCTTTAAGAAATTTCACTGAAGGAAAAACTGAACCTTATAGGTTTGGCTTTATTGGGTCTAGTGACAATCACTCTTCAAGACCTGGAACGGGTTATAAGGAAATTGATAGGATTAGAAATACTGACTCTAAGTATAAGTCATCGAATCAAGTTATGAACCTGAATCAACTTTCCCAAGACTATGCCATCCCAAGATCACAAGAAATTAACTTGGAGCAAATGATTGATAGGATGAAACCAAGTCAAGGAGAAAGAATAGCTTCATTTCTTTACACAGGCGGATTGATAGCAAGTCATGTACTAGAAAAGAGTAGAGATTCTATATGGAATGCTTTAAATAATAGAGAAGTATATGCAACGAGCGGAGAAAGAATTTTATTATGGTTTGATGTGACTAACCACCCATCCGGAAAGTTAATGCCTATGGGCAGTGAGTTTTCTATGCAAGAAAATCCACAGTTCAAAGTAAGAGTATTAGGTTCTCAAAAACAGGCACCTGGGTGTAGTTCGGAGAATGAGATAACTAAAACTTACCTAGATAAACTGTGTAATGGAGAATGTTTCAATCCTACTGATGAGAGGAATAATATTTCCAGAATAGAAATTATAAGAATAAGACCCCAAACTTATCCTGACGAACCTATAGAAACTTTAATCGAAGATACTTGGAGGATTTTTGAATGCAAACCTTCACAAGAAGGTTGCGTAGTAGAGTTTGAAGATCCTAATTTTATAGATGCTAATAGAGAAGTCATCTACTATGTCAGAGCAATTCAAGAACCCTCGCTAGCAATTGGGGCGGCAAATTTAGCTTGCGAATTTGATGATGACGGTAAGTGTAAAGAAGTTAAACTTTGTGGAGATGCAAAAGGGCAGGGAGAGGGTGATTGTTTATCCGAAAATGAAGAGAGAGCTTGGTCATCTCCTATATTTATTAAATATTCTCAGAATTAGATTTATACATCTTATCTAATATTGCATTTACATACTTATATCCATCTGCAGCGCCATACTTTTTGGCTAATCTTATGCTCTCTTTAATAATGATCGGGGCATCTGTATTTGTGTATAACATCTCATAGGCAGCTAATCTCAAAGTATTCCGCTCTATTGGATCAAGTGAAGAAAGTTTTCTTTCCATAAAGGTTGATAGAGATTTGTCTATCTTCTCTTTAAATTTTATAACGCCTTCGAGGAGGTCCTTGTAATGCGGATATCTATTTTGAAGAGATAAATCTTTTAAGAGCTCATTAATATCTGAACCAGAGAGTTCAATTTCATAGAGACTTTGTATTACTTTATCTCTCGATCTTACGGGCGAAGTATCTTTTTTGGATTTCATGAATCAAGACAATGAATCCACCATATTTAATGCAGTAAGAGCAAATTCTTTTCCCTTATTCATTTTGTTTGGGTTCGACCTTTCTTCAGCTTGCTCAATTGTATTAGTAGTTAAGACTCCGCATATCACAGGAATGCGGGTTTTTAGCGAAACTTCCTGAAGACCTTCAAGACATGAACTTGATATAAAATCAAAATGAGGAGTGTCACCTCTTATAATTGCACCTAACGAAATAACTGACAATATACCATCTTTTTCAGCCATAAATTGAGTCGCCAATGGTAACTCAAATGCTCCTGGAACTTCTTTAAGGTATATATTTGCCTCATCTACGCCTTGGCTTATAAGTTCTTTTTTTGTTTCTTTTAATAAATCTTGAACGATAGAAGCATTCCATGAAGTGAATACAATCCCGTACTGTCCTTGCTTAGCTTTTACCGATATATCTTTAATTCTAAGGCCTTTCATTATATTAATTTATGAATTCAGTTATCTCTAAATCAAAGCCAGTGAGCGGGTATTTTAAGGAGGCGCCTAATAGTCTAATCTTAGTTACACCTAGATCTTTAAGTATCTGAGCTCCTACACCAATAATCCTGGTATCTGGACCGTCATTTTTTGTTTTGGTTTTTCTACCTTTTAGAAATGAAATATTAGATAGAAGTTCATCAGAGCTCTCTGTGTGAGATAAAAGAAGTATTACGCCTTTTCCTTCTTCATCAATTTTTTTCATTGCTTGAGAAAAAGACAATCTACTTCCAAATTTATTTATACCCATAATATCCTGAAGCGTATTATTCTGTTGAACTCTGACAAGTACTTCGTCAGTACTTTTTATTTTATTCTTTACTAAAGCGAGGTGTATATCTCCATTGATGGTATCTTCATAAGCATGTAAAGAAAATTTACCATACTCAGACTCAATATCAGTTTTATCAACTATCTTAATACTCTTTTCGCTGATATTTCTATAATGAATGAGATCGGCGATTGTTCCAATTTTTAGGTTATGTTTTTTTGCAAATACCTCTAAATCAGCTCTCCTTGCCATGGTCCCATCATCATTCATAATCTCTACAATTACAGCAGATGGATCTAAACCCGCCATTTTAGCCAGATCTGTACCAGCTTCCGTGTGGCCAGCTCTGTTTAGGACGCCACCTTCCTGAGCTTTAATTGGAAAAACATGTCCAGGCTGGATAATATCATCGGCTTTAGCTTTTTTACTTACTGCAGCTTGTATTGTTGTTGCTCTATCTGCAGCTGATATACCGGTTGTTACACCTTCTGCAGCTTCAATAGAA
>CACBBD010000003.1 GCA_902537425.1 uncultured SAR86 cluster bacterium
TGTCTAGCGACTATGTTTGGAGAGGTATGACTCAAACAGCTGAAGAACCAGCTATCTCTGGCGGATTCGATATAGCTGGTGAAAGTGGACTATATTTTGGAACTTGGGCTTCTAACGTTGAATTTGGTGATGGAGCAGCTCTGGAATTGGATTGGTATGCAGGTTATGCAGGTGAAATGGAAAGTGGATTAAGCTACGACATCGGTTATTTAGCATTTACATACCCTGGAGAAGACTCTCTAGATTTTGAAGAAATCTATCTCGGACTCGGATATAGCTATTTCGGTCTCACTTACTCATCAGGACAAGATTCTGCACCCGATAACACAGAATTCTCTGTTGCTCTAGGTGAAACTGGTTTAGGTGTTACTTATGGTGACTACGACGAGTACGGTGAATACACTATAATCAGCTACGATCTACCAATCTCCATTGCTGGTTTAGGTGTTTCCCTAGCCTGGAATGACTTCAGTGCAGAGGACTCAAGCGGACTTTCCGACGAAGACACATTCGTCATTACATTTTCTATGTAACTCTTAACTCCCCGTTAAGTAAGCATTCTTAATCTCCCCATTAAGATGCATTAAGGGCCAGACGAAAGTCTGGCCTTTTCTTTATTTACAATTGGCCTAGCATAAGTCATCAAAAACTCGTTTCTCTCTTCAGGCTTCAAATTTGCACATCTCTTTTCAAGCATAGAAATCTTGCTGGGCATATCCGATATTGTATCTTTATTCTCTTGTTGGATATTTATTTCAGGCAATAGATCTAAAGCTGCTTGGTTAGTGGGCCAAATATGATAATTATTTATAATTTCTCTCTGTATCATTTCAGCTAGATGGCGTGTTGTATCCACTGGATCAGAAATAGGTTTACATATATGTAAATGAACTCTGCCTTTATAGCCAAAAATTCCGGTAGACATTTCTTTGATATCACTTTTATTTATTTCTTCAAGGGTCAAGGAATCCTGATAATCCCAACCTCTTGCTTTGACATAATCCAATGGGTCATATTCATAGGAAATAACAATTGGAGTTAAGTTAACGCTTCTGACCCATTCATAAATTGAAAGTGCCTTTCTTTGATCTAGATATAGCATTTTTAAAACACCCTCATCTGTAAAGTCATTACCATCATTTGCTCTTCCTTCTCTTTGAGCAATCCAGATACTCTCTTTATCATGCATTAGTGAATGACTGATGTAAGCAGAGAGTTTTGATAATTTTCTTAAAGTTTCCTTTACTCCTTTGATATTTCTGTGAACTATGAAACTTTTATTCAGCCTCATAAGCATTTCAGCATACCCATCATCTAGAAGGTTATCTCCAATAGCGATTCTTACAGTACTGAGTCCTTGGGTATAAAGGAGATAATTTAGAAAAGCAGGATCAAGAGATATATCTCTGTGATTGCCTACAAAAAGTGTAGGTTTTTCAGTTAAATTCTCAACTCCACTATATGTAAAACCATCTGTTGTTTTGTCGATCATCTTCGTCACTAAAGGAGCCAAACAGTCTTGAAATTGATCTATAGAATTGCAGTCAGAAAAAATCTGCTTAAATTTTCTTCTTAAATAAATGCGGTTTATCTTTGAGAAATATTTATGGGATCTTGGAAAAATTAAACTAGAAATATAATTATAAAAATCTTCATTTGATTCTAGCTCATTCAGCTTTATGGCGACTTGATCATCGTCATAAGAAGCTATATCACTAAAATCCATTTTTTATAATTGGTCTATGAAATCTATAATTTCTTTTCCAACAATAGTTGGCTGTCTATAAGTTATATCATGAGTTCCCTCTTCCAAAACAACAAGTTTTCCATTATCAAATATCCTTTGATATTCCTCTGACCCTGAAAAAGGAACTATTCCGTCTTTTTTTCCCCATAAAGCAAGCATAGGTATTTCTTTTTTACTAAGATTTTCGTACATGTCACGAACATCAAAAAGATTAAAATTCCTTATAGTTGATAAAAGAGATTCATTGAAACCTTTAAAACGCAGTTGATCTTGAAAGAGTGGTAAAAATTTATCTTCATTTATAGACAACGGATCATCGCTATATTGAGTTTCAGACATATTTCCTACGCCATATAATCTATGGCTAAATACTCTCCAGAACCAATCTCCAACGACGGGCATAGTTATCCATGATTTCGTCTGAGGAAGAGATTTACTGAAACCTGCAGGAGCAATTAATGAAACGCTTGTTACTTCGTTAGGATACTCAGCTGCATAATAAGATGCAATTGGTCCTCCCATGGAATAGCCAACTATATGAACTTTCTCATTTATTTTTTGAGATAGTATCAATTCCCTCAAAGTTTCAAGATAAAGATGCTTATCGTATTTTGTTCTAGGCCTTTCTGAATAGCCTCTGCCAAAATGATCATAAACAAGGACCTTGTAACCAGAGTTAGTGAAATTATCTAGTAAGCCTTGCCATACAAAACTAGGTGTTGAAAAGCCGTGCACCAAGATCAAAGTCCCCTTCAAATCGGTTGAATCGTCCGGTAAAAACCAACGATAATAGATATTGCCTCTTGAAAGCTCTACCCAATTTCCCTCAGAAGGAATATCTGATTGCAAAATTTTCTTTAATCCATAAATCTTATAAAGATAAGGTAAGGCCAAAGCCAAAAAAATAAATAAAATCCCTATTAAAAGTTTCTCCATAGATAAGCTCAATCAATATAGTATAGTTATTAAAAATAGTAATATCTATGCATCCATTTTTTCGAGATTTCAACTTTTATGGTTTTGTACATAGAGGTGGGGATGAAGTAGAAACAGAAAATACCTTAGAAGCCTTTGAATACTCATCAAATTTAGGATTTATTTTTATAGAAACAGATGTTCAATCTACTAAAGACGGTCATATAGTTATATTTCATGACTCAACTTTAAAGAGGATGGCAGGTATAAATAAGCGTGTAAAAGACCTGATGTTAGACGAAGTAAAGGGAATAGAATTAATTAATGGTGGCAGGATCCCTTTATTAAGTGAAGCACTCGATAGCTTTCCTAACCTTAGATTCAATATTGATATTAAAACTGAGGATGCCTTAGAAAACACCGTTAAAATCATAAAAGAAATGAGATGCTTCAATAGATCCTGTTTAGCTTCATTCTCTTCTTCAAGATTAAATAGAATAAGAAAACTAGCCGGGCCAGAAGCATGCACTTCTTCTGGACAAATGGATATATTCAAATTGATATGCAAATCTTTAGGAATTAGTTTAAGAATTAATACGGCTGATTGTGCTCAAATTCCTATAAAGCAATGGGGAGTGCCTATTCTCACTAAGAGATTTCTTCGAATTGCAAAGAAGGAAAATAAACTTGTTCATGTTTGGACTATCAACAATAAAGAAGAGATGTTCAAATTAATTGACTTTGGTGTTGATGGAATAATGACAGATAAGCCTAGTATTTTAAAACAAGCCATGACTGAAAGAGGCTTTTCTGATTTAGGGAACTCTCCTTAAAATTATTAATCCAGGTATGAATAATAAAAGTAAGCTTAGTATGCCTAGGCTAGGGCTATCTGTTAAGAGTGCAATTCCTGAGACCATGAAGGGACCTATAAAGACTGAAGATTTTCCAATGAAATTATAGAATCCAAAGAATTCTGCCGCTTTATTGCTGGGTATTAGGCTACTAAAATAAGACCTGCTGATAGCCTGTACTCCACCTTGAACAAGACCGATGATAGATGCCATGATAAAAAATTCTAATGCACTATCCATCTGGGAACTAAATATAACGACTCCTATGTAGATGATAATCGCAAATGAAAGAGATTGTTTATGCCCGAATTTGTCAGAATACCTTCCAAAAGCTAGTGTTGCGGGAAAACCAATAAATTGAGTAAGTAAAAGAGCTGCTATCATAGATTGTGCTGAAAGGCCTATATCAGAACCATAAGATGTTGCCATTCTTATGATCGTATCTACACCATCCATGTAAAGAAAATATGCTAGTAAGAAAATAACAGCACTTTTATATTGTCTGACCGAACTTCCTGTTTGGTAGAGACTAGAGAAAGCTTGCCCTGAAATTTCAAAAAAACTTTTCCTACTTACTGAGAATTGAGGCTCTTTTACACCTGTAAGTAGAGGAAGTGTAAAAATACTCCACCAGATAGCTACACTCAAAAAAGACCATAAAACAGACTCAATTTGTGAATTAAGTCCAAAGAAAGATGGAAAAGAGAACATTAAGACATTGATTAAAAATAATATCCCTCCACCAAGATAACCAAGAGAAAATCCTAAAGATGATACACGATTCCTTTCATGATCTTCAGCAACCGAAACTAATAAAGAGTCATAGAAGATATTTCCACCTGAAAATCCAATCACACCAAGTGCATAAAAGGTAATAGCAAATTTCCATGAACTTTCAGGAACGAAAAATAAATAACCAGTTGCTATTATTCCTAAAACTGCGAACGTTAGAAGCAGCTTTTTTTTTGAGTTTCCTACATCGGCGTAAGCCCCTAAAATAGGTGCACTTAAAGCTATCAGTAAACCAACAACAGAATTTGCTGTACCAATGACAAATGTACTCTCTCCATCAGTTAAATCGTTTGCCCAAAAAGATTTAAAAAAAATAGGGAAAAAACCAGCCATTACAGTTGTGGCAAATGCAGAATTAGCCCAATCATAAAAGGCCCATCTCCATGCTTGTTTTGATAATTTTCTTTGACCTTTCATGTGATTTGTGGGAATAATAACCCTTTTATTGGGAGGAAAAAATGGAAGAGGATAAAAAAACGTATAAATATATGACAATGTTTAGTGTAATCATTGCTGTGGTTGTGGTGGCACAAATTATTTTGGCAAATTATTTGCAATCAATTTATTAAATACAAATATTGGGACACAAAACTAAGGAGAGAATATGAACTCAAAAATATGTGAACTTCTAGATATAGAATTCCCTTTAGTAGCTTTCACCCACTGCAGAGATGTGGTTGTAGCGGTATCTAAAGCAGGTGGATGTGGAGTTTTAGGCGCTGTTGGCATGTCACCAGAACAGTTAGAGAAAGAATTAACATGGATAGATGAACATATAGACGGAAAACCTTACGGAGTTGATGTTCTAATTCCCAACAAGATGGTCGATCAAAGCGAGAAATTTGATGCAGAAAAATTAAAAGGAATGATTCCACAAGAATATGCTGACTTCAGAGCAGATGTTCTTGAAAACCATGACATAGAGGCTTCGGAGTTAAGAACTATAGATACAGCTGGTTCAAGTTTTGCTGCAAATACAAAAGCTGATGGAGCGAAAGCTCTTTTAGATGTAGCCTTTAGCCACCCTATCAAACTAATTGCTAACGCACTGGGCGTGCCACCCGATTGGATGCTCGAGATGGGAAAAGAAAATGATGTAAAGGTTGCAGCACTTTTGGGAACTGCTCAGCATGCAATCAATCAGGTAAAAGCAGGTGTTGATATATTAGTTGTATCTGGTACGGAAGCTGGAGGCCACTGTGGAAGTGTTTCAACCATGGTACTCATACCTGAAGTTTACGAAGCAATTCAACCGTATGGTGATACACCAATCCTGGCTGCTGGAGGAATAGTAACTGGGAAACAAATGGCCGCAGCAATGACAATGGGAGCATCTGGCGCTTGGTGTGGTTCAGTATGGCTGACTACTGTGGAATCAGAAGTCCCTCCTGTTATTAAAGAAAAAATGGTTGCTGCTAATTCAAGTCAAACAACAAGATCAAGAAGTAGAACAGGCAAGCACTCGAGACAATTAGTATCTCCTTGGACACAAGCATGGGAATCAGAACAAGCTCCAGATCCTTTACCTATGCCTCTACAGCCGATGGTAGCTGAACCCGCTTTACAGAAGGTTGCTAAGCTAGCTGAAGGTGGACATGATGGAGCTAGAGACCTAGCAACTTATTGGGTTGGACAAGGAGTAGGTTTAATGAATCAAAGTATTTCTGCGAGTGATGTGGTTCAGGAATTCAAAGAAGATTTTGTAGAAGCTTATGAGAGATTAACAGGTTTTGTGTCTTAATTAACTTCTTTACCATCTTGAAGAATTAAAAACTGTCTGTTTTCATCATTCAGGTCCTCAGTAAGAGACTGAGATATTACTCTTTTAGATCCCTCTGGTGCATACTGGAGAATATAAGATTTTCTAATATGATCTGATAAATTAGGCCCCGTCCTGTGCGGTGTTAAAGAAGAGAAAATTGCGATACTGCCTGCCTTCAGAGGTAAGCAAACTGCTTGGGATGTGTCTAAAGGTATTTCATGACCTAAATCTGTATTTTCATGGAAGAGAGTCCCCCGTCTATGAAGTCCAGGCATCACCCAAGGACAGCCATTAGATTCATCTGTATCTGTAAGAGCTACCCAACAAGTTAAGTAGGCCTGCGGCTCAATATAGGTATAACCATTGTCTTGATGCCAGGGAAATTCGTCTTTGGTACCTGGTTTTTTGTATACAGCTTGATCCCAATATAACCTCACATCAGGTCCGATTAAATCTCTGCATATGTCAGTAAAAACTTTATGTTTACTAAATTCTTTCAGTTCATCAGACTGAGTTACAAGATGGGTGGTAAAAGTAATTTCTTCAGCTCTAGCAATAAAAAATTTACCACCATCAAGGCCTTTTAAAGCTTCAGTTACATTAAACTCATAAGGGTCAATTTGATCTACTACTTTGTTGACTTCTTCGTCTGAAAAAGCATTTTCAAGTACAACATAACCTTTTTCGTTAAATGATGTGATGTCTTCATCAGAGAAGAATGTGTAAGGGCCATCAGGCATGGTCCAAGAAAAGCTCTTATTACTCTCATGTAACTTAATATCTTTATCCATAACTATCTATCAAATTCCAATTGAACGCCTAAATTAGTTTCTACAATTTTTCCATTATTATAGGCAAGTTTACCATTCACAATAGTACTCATAACCTTTGAGCTAAAGGTCTCACCTTCAAAAGGCGACCAGCCACAGAAATAGAAAGTATTCTCTTTAGTAATTTTATGCTTAGATTCTAGATCAACGAGAACACAATCTGCCCAGTAACCTTCCCTAATGTAGCCTCTATCAACAATTTTGAATCTATCAGCAACTTTATGTGAAAGATAGTACGGGAGATCATTCAATGAATAGATTCCTTCTTTAACAAGTTCCAAAAGAACAAGGAGTGAGTGCTGTACACTTGGAATACCTGAGGGACAATTCATATAGTCATTTGATTTTCCTTCCAAAACATGTGGAGCATGATCAGTAGCGACATAATCGATATAGCCCTCTAATAACGCCTTTCTTAGTGCATCTCTATCTGTGGACTCTTTCAAAGATGGATTACATTTTATTAAAGTCCCTTTGGTTGCGTAATCATCGCTTGAAAAGTAAAGATGAGGAATGCAAACCTCTGCAGTAATCATTTTTTCATTAAAAGGTTTATTAGAGAATAGTCCTACTTCTTCTTTGGTAGTTAAATGAAGTATATGCAAATTAGAATTATATTTTGTGGCTAATTCGATAGCTTTTTTTGAGGATTTTAAACAAGCCTCTCTGGATCTAATGAGGCCATGCATTTCTACTGGAATCTGTTCTCCATATTTAGCAAGATATTTTCTCTCCAATGATTTTATCATTGGGTCATCCTCGCAGTGGGTAGTAATAATTACCGGAGATTCTCTAAAAAGGTCATTCAAAGCATCCTCACTATCAACATGAAGATCTCCAGTAGAAGAACCCATAAATATTTTAATTCCACATACCTCCTTAGGATTTATAGCTTTTATTTCGTCTATATTGGAGTTGGATGTGCCCATGTAAAAAGAGAAATTAGCTGATGAAGTCTGGTTGGCAATGGAAATTTTATCTCTCCACAAATCAAGGCTAAGTGTAGGTGGGATTACATTCGGCATGTCCATAAAAGAGGTTGTGCCACCGGCAACAGCAGCCAAGGATTCAGTTTTTATATTTCCTCTCTCCGTCAGGCCAGGTTCTCTGAAATGACATTGATCATCTATTACTCCAGGTAGTAAATAATGACCTGCTGCATCAAGAATTTCTCCTTGAGGCTCTATATCATTTGCTATTTTCTCAAACCTACCCTCTTTAATAAGAATATCTTGTTCAGTTATTGAACCTTCATTTATAACTTTACAGTTTTTAATGGTGATTACATTACTCAATATGGTTTGCTCCCTGATGTGGTTAATCTATGCATTGTCCTTTCATTGTCTCCATATCCATGTTCAGCAAAATGCTGAACACTCCTATTGTCCCATACAATTAAGTCACCTTTCGACCATTTATGTCGATAAATATATTTTTCCTGGGATGCATGACTATATAGAAATTCAAGCTTTTGTTGAGACTCTTTGGGATCTAAGTCTTTAATTTTTTTAACGAATGCTTCTGTGACATAAAGTGCCTTTTTTCCAGTTTCAGGGTGCTCTCGAAAAATTGGATGCTCTACTGTCTTGGCATCCTTCAGATCTCCACCTGACAACATTAATACTCCTATATTGCTATGAATTGCTTTTTTTTCTGAGAGCTCTGATTTTAGATCATGATCTAAATCATCATAAGCAAGATACTGATTAGAGAATAGAGTATCTCCTCCTTCTTCAGGTACTACTAAAGAGTATAAAAGTGTTGCATCTGGAGGTGATTCTTCAAATGTTACATCCGAATGCCAATGAGCATTTGTATGATATTGCTCGCCATAGTTTCTAATTTCAATAATTTCTGGATATCCCTCTATGCCTTTAAACACTGGATGAATTAAAGGTTTGCCCCATAAACTTGAAATATTTTTCAGTTGAGATGGATTTAATTTCTGATTTCTAAAAATAAGGACTGAGTTATCTAGAAAGCATTGCCTGATTTTTAAAGAATCATCCTCGGAAAGAATATTTAGATCTAATCCTGATATTTCTGCGCCTAAGGGTTTTAAGATTTTAATATCCATATTATTTTAATTTATGGACTTTGATTTGTCCGTACTCATGACCTGCCCCATTGTAATATTCGGCATTTGTTCTATCTAATACAGTTCTTACTAAAGAAAGCATTTTTTCACTGTTGCCACATATTATGGTTAAAGGCATTTCTTCTTGGTTCAAAAAAACAAAGTTTTCAACTGCAATATCTACTTCATGATGTCTATATCCATGAAGATCTAGAACATGACTAGACACAACTTCTAGGAGTTCCTGATCAATCTTCCACTGAGAGCACCAGTAGCTTCTCCTTTAATGAAAGCAACTTCCCCTGAAACAATGGTGTAATCATAACCTGAAGCTTTTTGAACAAGTCTTCGTCCTCCGGCAGGCAAATCGTTAATAATTTCAGGCTCATGCAAAGTTAAGCCTTCATAATCAATTATATTAATATCCGCTTTATAGCCCTTTTCTAATACTCCTCTATCTTTAATACCGAGTAAGTTAGCAGTTTCTGATGTTTGCATTTTGATAACTTTTTCTAAAGGTAACTTCGATCCCCTGCTTCTGTCTCGAGACCAATGCTGTACAAGTGTTGTCGGAAAACTAGCATCACTTATAGCACCACAATGTGCACCAGCATCGCCGAGACCTGAAATTGTATAAGGATGTTTTAGCATTTTCTCTACAAGGCTCAAGTCACCCGTCAGATAATTAAAGAGCGGATGATAAATCAATGCTCTACCATCTTTTTCGAGCATCGCATCATAAGCTATTTCTTGTGCAGTCATATTTGACGAATTAGCCAAAGATTCAAATGACATGTCTGGATCCGGCTCGTAATTAGCAGGTTCACCTAATTTAAACATCTTTGTATAAGAATTAACTATTTCATCCACTAATGGATTGATAGATATGGCACTGTCATTAAGTAGCTTTTCTTTGAATTCATCATTGCTCATAATCTCGACTCTCTCTTCTAAAGCAAGGTCTGCTATTTCCATATAAGTAGGATGAAATCTAAATGGATTCAAAGTTGCTGTCAGACCCATCAAGATGCCTGTTGCTCTAGGAGGTACTTGTCCGTACATATTTATGCCTTCAGATTGGGCTTCTTCAATCCCATCAAGTAATTGCTGCCACCATTCTGGACGTGCATCTTGTTGTTCTACTGTTATTGATATTGGTCTTCCAGATTCTTTTGACATTGCTTTGAAGATATCAAACTCAGAGTCAAAATCATAAAAATCTGATATCCCTTGCAAGACACCCTGATTTATTTCACCTAAAGATTTGGCTATTTCTACTAATTCATTTTTGTGAGCAGTAATGCTTGGAGTCAAATTACCATTAACATCATTATGTTTCTCAGTCCTAGAGGTGCTAAATCCAAAAGCGCCCGCCTTTATTGCCTCCTGCACAATTTCTTTCATTCTATCGATTTCTTCTTGCGACGCTTCCTCGTGATTAATACCTCTCTCTCCCATGACATAAGCCCTTACAGCTCCATGAGGAATTTGTGTACCAACATCTATTGCGAGTGGCTTCTTTTCAAGTGCATCTAGATATTCAGGAAAACTTTCCCATTCCCAATCTATACCTTCATGTAAAGCAGTTCCAGGAATATCTTCTACACCTTCCATAAGACCTATCAACCAATCTCTTTGATCCGGTTTACATGGAGAAAACCCAACACCACAATTTCCCATTACTACCGTTGTAACTCCGTGATAAGTCGAAGGCCTTAAATACGGATCCCACGTTACCTGACCGTCATAGTGAGTATGAATATCAACGAAGCCAGGGGTAACAATTTTCCCTTCAGCATCGATGACCTTTTTAGCTTCACCTTTGATATCACCAATTTCAACAATTTTTTCATTTGATATGGCTATATCTGCTTGATAGGGCTTGCTTCCCTTTCCATCATAAATTGAACCATTTTTTATTATTAGATCGAACATATTAAAAACCTAAAACATTTAAATGATCTATGCGATATAGATATTCATATTAATTTTTACCATAATAGTAAAAATACATAAAAACTTCATGAAAAAACACTTATTTAATCTATTTATTTTTCTTCTTCTGTCCTCTCAGGTCTTAATTACTGAGGAAGAGACATCAACAAAGGAAAATGAAGATGTTGTTTCTGAAGAAGAAAAAAAGGTTTATATAGAAGAATTAGTAGAGGACTTTGACGAAATTCCGGGTTTTTTTACAACATTCAGAGATCCAAAGACAAATCAAGTTTTCTTAAAAATTACTAATAATCAATTAAAAAGTGAGTTTATTTATTTTGCACATGCTTTGAATGGAGTTGCGAGCGTGGGAAAAGTTAAGGGTTCATATTTAGATGAAGGTGTTTTTAAAATTGAAAAAGACTATAACAATCTCAGATTTTCTAGAGTTTTAACAAATTATTTTTTTGATGAAACCAGTCCTCTCGCAAAATCGGAAGGAGCAAATGTATCGGATTCAACTTTCAAAGTATTTGAAATCATGGGAATGAATGAAGCTGAAGACGAATATTTAATAGATATAACAAGTATGCTTTTGTCTGAGGCATTAACACCCATAATGCCTATCTACTCTCCAGATGGTCCCCCATCAGGATTTAGTTGGGGTCAAGTAAGCCCATCTAAATCAAGAATCAAAGGAGTCTTCAACTACGAGAAAAATACAGATTTTGAAGTTGAGTATGTTATAGAAAGTGCACCTTCTTATGGATACGAAGCTGAAGATGTTGCGGATCCAAGGAATATTAACGTAAATATAAGATATAGCTTTATTGAGATGCCAAAAAATGATTTTGAACCTCGTGTAGCAAATCAATCAATAGGATATTTTTCAGAAAGAATAACTGACCTTACGTCCACAGATATAACACCTTATAAAGATCTTATCGGGAAATGGAATCTTAAGAAAAAGAATCCTGATGAAGAGCTTTCAGAACCAATCAAACCCATTACTTTCTGGATAGAAAATACAACCCCTTATGAATTGAGAGACTATATCAAAGAAGGAGTTCTAGCATGGAATATTGCCTTCGAAGCCGCAGGTTTTATAAATGCCATAGAGGTCAAAATTCAACCAGATGATGCAGAATGGGATGCAGGAGACATTAGATATAATGTAATCAGATGGACATCGTCCCCAGATCCGGTTTTTGGTGGATATGGACCGAGCTTCACAAATCCCAGAACAGGAGAAATAATTGGAGCAGATATAATGCTCGAATGGGTTTACTTAACCAATAGAGTAAATTATGACGGTATATTTAATGAACATTCGAGTCATGACAACTGTTCATCTTCCAGCTACATTCAGGATGGAATGATTCTAGCTCAAGCTATTGAGTTAAATGACCCCAAAATAATTGAGCAAGCAATAATCAGATTAACGCTTCATGAAGTTGGACATACTCTTGGTCTGAATCATAATTTTAAAGGGAGTTACTTGCATAATATTGAAGATGTACATAATCCAGAAATAACCAGTAAAATTGGAGTGACTGCCTCGGTAATGGAATATCCGGCTATAAACCTTGCTCCTTTGGGAGTTAAACAAGGAGATTATTACGACACAATACCTGGGCCCTATGACATATGGGCTATAAGATATGGATATACTCCCGATTTAACTGAATCTGATTTAGAAGATATTATTTCTGAGCAACATAAACCCGAGCATATGTTTGCAAATGATTCAGAAGATATGAGATCCCCAGGAAGAGGAATTGATCCACGCGCTATGATCAATGATCTTACAAATGATCCAATGACTTATGCAGAGCAAAGAATTGAATTAGTGAATGATACTCAGGCTAAGTTGGTTCAAAAATTATCAGGCTCAATTGAGACCTTTGAGGAATTTAGATTAGCTCATGCAATCTTTATGAGAGAGTATTCAAGAGCATTAGAGGTCATCTCAAGACACATTGGTGGGGTTTACATAGAAAGATATGATCCTAAAAATATCAATGAAAATAAACCATACACCCCTGCTCCGTCTAATGAACAAAGAAGAGCTATGAAGCTTCTAAGTGAGCATGCATTTTCACCAGAAGCATTTCCAATAAATTCTGATTTACTTCAATTGGTACAAGTTGAGAGAAGGATGTTTGATCTCTCTGGAGAACACGAAGATCCTCAGATGCACAAAATCATTCTTGGTATTCAGAATAGAGTGTTAGATCATATTTTAAGTCCATGGACACTCTACAGGATTTCAGATACCGAACTTTATGGCAATGATTACTCTGTTAATGAGGTGTTAAATGATATGACAAAGGCTATCTTCGTTGGAGATACAAATAATAAGGTATCTTCTGTGAGGCGTAATCTTCAAACTTCATACGTAAGGCGACTAATAAACTTATTAGCTCAAGATTATTATGACGAATTGGCTACGGCTGCTGCTTATGACTCCTTAAGGCAGATTCAGAAACTTGCCAGGAAAACTTCTACCGATATTCCTACTAGATCACATAGAAAACTTATTTCATGGATTATAGAATCCGGTCTTGATCGAGCCAATTAAGAGACTTCTTTTAAAAATTTAACTATTAGCTCGTTAACCTCATTTGGTATCTCTTGTTGAGTCCAATGACCAATACCTTCAAACTCTTCTGCAAATTTTAGTTCTTTATAATTTGGTGAGATTCTGTCTATTAGAGTCTGGTCTGAAGGAATAAAAAAGTTTACGGGATCTAAGCTTCCAGTAATAAAAAATGCTGGCTGCTCAAGAATCTTATCTTCTAATTCTGTAAGTTCATGCCAATCAATATTTTGAGCTCTATATCTATTGAAAGGACCTCTTAATCCACTCATTTCAAATTGACTTACAAAATAATCAAGATCCTCAGGTGTAAACCAATCAGGAAAGTCTTCAAATATCTCCATCCCATCAAGAAAACTGGAATGCTTATCTTTTTGAGGCATCAAACCACTTTGACCTTTTTCAAGATTATGTTTCATGCCCCGTCCATCACTATTCGTATAAGTTATGAAAAGTGATCTTTTTAAATCTGACTCAAATTCCTCCTCCGCAATACCCTCTTTCTGAAAGTAAAGTTGGTAGAAAAATTTGTCTTTGTATATCTCTCTCCAAAGATCTAAGGTTGGCATCGGACCTCTTCCAGTAAAAGGAACTGACATAGTACCGGTTGCAGTTATTCTATGTTCATTTAAAGCTGCTGTGTTTAGAGCAATTGGTCCACCCCAATCATGTCCAATTGTTATAGCTGTGTCATAACCTAAAGCATCAACAATACCAATTACATCATCGGTCATATTCTTCATAGAATATGCTTCTATCTCGTGAGGTTTGTCTGACTCTCCATAACCACGAACGTCATAAGCAACTGCTTTGAAGCCAGCAGCAGCGACAGCAGGAAGCTGATGTCTATAGCTATACCAGCTCTCAGGCCAGCCATGGCAAAATATAACTAAGGGACCATCCCCCATCATTGCTAGTCTTAATTTAATTCCATTGCTTTCTACATATTTAAACTCTATGTCATTCATTTTTACCTCTAGATTTTATATTGACGATACTCTTTCAATTAACCAGTAAGTTCCAAGCCCACCTATAAAATAGCTTGCAAAAGCATGAACCTCAATCTTTATTTTATTCGATTCAAGAAAATATATAATTAATCCAAAGAAAGGAAGGATAGCTAATTGTCCCATCTCGATTCCTGCATTAAAAAATAATAGAGAAAGAAGGAGATTTTCATTATTTATTCCAATTTCTGTAAGAGCTCCCGCAAAACCTAGTCCATGTAATAATCCAAATCCAAAGGCTATCAACCAAGGAGTAGATTCATATTTGTGCTCATCGCCTACCTCCAAAGCTAAATATATAATTGTTAATGCTATAAAAGCCTCTGTTGAAGCTCGGGGTACGCTAACAACATCCAACACAGATAAAGCCAAAGTGATGCTATGCGCTAGAGTGAAGGCAGTGATTGTTTTAACGAGATTTAAAGTTCCTGAAACAAGAAATAAAAGGCCAAAAACAAATAGCATATGGTCTATGCCACCGAGTAAGTGCTCTACACCAAGCCAAAAATAATTGATTGGATAGATGCTTACTTCCTCTGGTACATCTAACTTGGAACTACTTATTGTTGCTAACCCTTCAAAAGTGGTCTCATCTAAAAATTTTACACTTACTAATGCATCCGTAAGCCTTGTGAGACCCTTAAATGCTATTTCTTTACCTTTTAAAGATTCTTCGCAAGTAATTGCAATATTCGTGACTAAATATTTACCTTGGGCTTCTGGTAATTTTCTTTGCTCCTCCTTACAGTCTGTAAAGCTTACCTCTGCAGGAAGTCCACCTGTGTTAGTTGGAAACATCCATAAACCTGAATAAAATCCGTCTGATGTTTCCTCCAAAGACAATCTTGCAGGATTCATTTCATGAGTTTGTATAAATGCACCAAGAGATAGGCTGAAAAGAACAAAAATAAATTTATTTAGTTGTTTCATTTAAATCTGCCAAAATCTCGATTTGATATTTATTTCTCAATTCCTTCAAATAGTTCTTCACAGAATTATTTTGTTTTTCAAGGACTACATCATTAATAACAATATTTTTTATTTCCTCTAGATTTGGAGTGAAAGATTTTGCGATAGAGTTAATAAATACAAGGTGCGATCCATATTCAGACTTTAAAGGTCCTGACCATTCCTTGATGGTTAAATTTTGAATATCTTGCGAAAATGTTTTACCAAAAGATCTTTCAATTTCTCTAATAGTTTTAGAAGAAAAGTTCTTTCCCAGTAAAAATGGTTCACCAAAATTAGCATCAGAAGAACCATTTTTTATTAGATTTAAAGCTTTAGAAGAATCATCCTCATCTGTCTTGCTCGAACTAAAATAAATATGAGAGAACGTTATTCTTTTTTCTACATAGTACTTATCTAAATTTCGATTATAAAAATCATATACTTCGCTCTCTGTCGGCAGAGAGGTATCTCCCTCTTGTCTTAAGAAACCAATTTTCTGAGCCAATCTTCTTTTTATGATTATATCGTTCTTATCCAATCCCAACTTTATTGCTTCTCGATATAGAATCTCTTCATCAAGGAGTTGTTTGATAATGCCGTCTACTTCTGACATTGTAGGCTCTCTTCCCACTTGAGTGACCCAGGTGTTTATCAATGAGTTAACTTCTGATTCAAATATAGTTATTTTGTTATCGTCCTCATTATTAAAAAATAAATCCGCGATAAGAATCACTATTCCTAAAATAAAAAAAATAAGAAGTCTTTGTTTCATAATTAATAAAAATTACTATAAAATCATATATATACTTGAGAAAATTAAAGTATTTACCAAGTATCTATATTAGGCCTTTTCTTACCGGATTTTGATTTTGGGGGGAGTGACTTGAGGGCGCTAGATACCCAGTTTCTAGTTTCTGCTGGATCAATAACATCATCAAGTTCAAAATGAGATGCCATATTTACGGCCCTACCTCTGTGATAGCTATCCGCTACCATCTTCTCATATGTTTCTATCCTTTTCTTAGGATCCTTAATGGCTTCTAATTCTTTTCTATATCCAAGCTTAACTGCACCTTCTAAACCCATGCCCCCAAATTCTCCTGTTGGCCAAGTAACCGTAAATAAAGGTATTTTAAAACTTCCTCCTGCCATAGCCTGCGCTCCTAAACCATAAGCTTTTCTAATGACAACTGACATAAGAGGAGTTTCAATATTAGCACCAACTACAAACATTCTTGCAGCATGTCTGATTAGAGCAGATTTTTCACTTTCAGGTCCAACCATAATTCCTGGGCAATCTATTAAGGATAATATTGGAATATCAAACGCATCACATAGTTGAATGAATCTTGATCCTTTATCAGCACCAGGAGAGTCAATAGCACCCGAGAGATGACCTGGATTATTTGCAATAACTCCAACAGGCTTACCTTCAATTCTTACGAAACTAGTTATTATTCCAGGTGCCCAGTCTTTTCTGATTTCGAGTACTGAATCTATGTCAGCTATTCCATCAATAATATCTCTCATATCATAATACCTAAGCCTGTTTTCTGGGACTGCAAACCTAAGTTTTCTTGCATCTGGTTCTTTCCATTTTTTTATTGGTCCTTGGAAATAGGAAAGATATTTTTTTGCTACTTCAACTGCTTCTTCTTCATCTTTAACAGCAATGTCAACAACACCATTTGGTACTTGAACATCCATTGGTCCAACTTCATCTGGAGTAAATACTCCTAATCCTCCACCTTCAATCATGGCGGGTCCACCGATGCCGATATTCGAATCTTCCGTAGCAATGATTACATCACAACAGCCCAACAGAACTGCATTTCCTGCAAAGCATCGTCCAGTTGTTATTCCAATAACTGGAACTAATCCAGACAATTGAGCAAAATAAGTAAATGCTAAACAGTCTAAACCTGCCACGCCAGAGGTGTCAGTATCTCCTGGCCTTCCTCCTCCTCCTTCTGCAAATAAAATAGTGGGTAATTCATTCTGTTCAGCTATTTCGAACATTCTGTCTTTCTTAGCATGATTCATTTTTCCTTGAGTTCCAGCTAAAACCATATAATCATATGACATAGCCATTACTCTAGAAGCATTTTCAGGAAATAAATCACCATTAACATGACCTAATCCACAAACCATTCCATCACCAGTGGTATTTTTAATTAAATCTTCCTCGCTTCTTCTGCGCCTTTGGGCAGCCATCACAACCGATCCATACTCAAGAAAACTTCCTTCATCACAAAGATGTTCAATATTTTCCCTTGCTGTTCTATGGCCAGTGCCATACCTTTTTTTCACTGCTTCAGGACGATTAACATCATGACTGGCCTCTTTTCGATCTAAAGCCTCTCTGAGATCAGGTCTTATCCAATCCAAATCAATTTCTTCATCTTTGTTAGAAGTTTGTTTTTCGACTTTCTCAAGTCGAATTGTCATCAATGAATGACCTTCAAAAACTGTATCTAGACTTGAGACAGATATATCTTCCACAATACCGCTTACTTCAGAGATAATTTCATGCTCCATTTTCATGGCTTCCATAATTCCTAAAGTTTTACCTTCCCAAACGCTGTCTCCTATTTCAACATCAAACTTAACAATCATTCCTTGCATGGGAGCAGTAATACTTCTATAACCTTCTCTTATTTCTTCTTGTTGAAGCTCTAGAATATT
The DNA here is from genome assembly GCA_902537425.1 of uncultured SAR86 cluster bacterium. Taxonomy (GTDB): domain Bacteria; phylum Pseudomonadota; class Gammaproteobacteria; order Magnimaribacterales; family Magnimaribacteraceae; genus Magnimaribacter. Next base: position 18,155 of record CACBBD010000003.1, read on the forward strand.
TTCTGATTGATCGACGAACATGCCACCAGATTTGCCATGATCAAGAACTGCCAAAGGATCTAGGTTCTCTATCTTTCCTTTTTTAGGTTTATCTTTGGCGATAATACTTCTACTTATGTCAGAGAGGTCAGAATGAGTCTTTACTGAAATTAAGGTCTCTAAATTGTTCTCAAAAAAGTTAGTATGAACTTTATTATTTTTAAAATCTTGGTTGATTAAAATATTTTTTAATAAATCTAAATTAGTTGGCACTCCATCAATTTTGAATTCACAAAGAGATCTATAATTTCTTTTTATTGCCTGTTTGAAGTTATCTTCAGAAGAATAAGTAATTATTTTTGCAATTAACGAATCAAAAAGAGGACTAGTTTCGTACCCTACATATCCATAAGTATCAACTCGTACTCCAGGACCAGATGGGAGGTCGAATTTTGTGAAAATGCCTCCACTTGGATTAGCATTACCTTTAGAGTCAATAGTTTCCATATTCACTCGTGATTGAACTGCATATCCTTTAGGATCTGGAATATTTTTCTGCTCAAGTTTAATTTGCTTTAAAGTTTTACCTGAAGCTATTTGAATTTGAGCCTTAACTATATCAATAAATAATACTGACTCAGTTACTGTGTGCTCGACTTGTAACCTAGGATTGCATTCAATAAACCTAAAGTCATTTTTTTCTACATTGACTAAAAATTCTATAGTGGCCAAGCCCTCATATTTTAATTTCTTAGCTAGAGCCATAGATGCATCAATCATTTTATTTTTTAATTCAGGACCTAGGCTTGGACTAGGAGCTATTTCGATAAGCTTTTGATGGCGTCTTTGAATGGAGCATTCTCTTTCATGTAAATGACTCACTGCTCCTGTCCCATCCCCTATGATTTGGAATTCGATATGCCTATAATTTTTTAGATACTCTTCTATATACAAGTCAGGGGAATCAAAAGCTGCCTTAGCCTCTGATGATGCTCTATCATAGGATTCTTTTAATTCTTCCAGCTTAGAGACAACTCTCATGCCTCTGCCTCCTCCACCTGAAATAGCCTTAATCAATATAGATGAATTCTTATTTAATGACTTCATAAAGTTTTGAGCTTGTTTCAGAGAAGTTTTCTGATGTGTTCCTGATATCGTGGGAATGTCTAAACTCAAAGCTAATTCTTTGGCAGTGGTCTTGTCACCGAATATTTTTAAAGTCTTTTCACTAGGGCCAATAAATTTAATCTTGGCTCTTTTAGCTGATGCAGCTAAAGCCGAGTTTTCACTGAGAAAGCCATATCCAGGATGGATAAAATCTGCCTTGGACTCTTTAGCTATTGATATGATTTGCTTGATATCGAGATAAGCTTGAGCCCCTTTTCCTTGAATTGGATAAGCCTCATCTACTTTTGAAAGATGCAGACAGTTGGCATCATCCTCTGAATAAATGCCAACAGTTTTAATGCCTAAATCACTACAAGTCCTAGCAATACGAATTGCAATCTCACCTCTATTGGCTATTAAGACTTTTTTCATGAACTTATTTCTAAAGTCTAGAAACTAGTTTTTACCATAGATCATATTTTTGCATTTCAGCTCTTCCGACGACCATGTGATGGACCTCATCAGGACCATCGGCAAATCTCAAATGCCTTATATCGGTATAAAGTCCTGCAAGAGGAGTCCATTGAGATATACCAGCAGCACCATGCATCTGAATGGCTTGATCAATAATTTTACAAGCCTTTTCAGGAACCATGGCTTTTATAGCACTAACATATACTCTCGCCTCTTTATTTCCTAGAACATCCATAGCTTTAGCAGCTTGAAGAACAGCTAATCTCATAGCATTTATTTCTATTCGCGCTCTAGAAATAATTTCTAAATTTCCACCAAGTTTCGCTATAGGTTTTCCAAAAGCCTCTCTACTTCCAGCTCTTTTCACCATTAACTCAAGTGCAACTTCAGCTTTACCTATAGTTCTCATACAGTGATGAATACGACCTGGTCCAAGTCTTACTTGTGATATTTCGAAACCTCGACCTTCTCCAAGAAGAATATTCTCTTTTGGAACTCTTACATTATCAAACTTGATGTGCATGTGACCATGGGGGGCATGATCATGACCAAAGACTTGCATACCCTCAAGTATGTGAACTCCAGGAGTGTCTTTTGGAACTAATATTTGAGACTGTTGTTTTGAAGGATGAGCATCAGGACTTGTTTTGACCATCACAATCATAATCTTACATCTTGGATCACCTGCGCCAGAAATATAAAACTTTTCACCATTAATTACCCACTCATCGCCATCGAGAACAGCGCTAGTACTGATATTTTTTGCATCTGAAGAGGCTAAATTTGGTTCGGTCATTGCATATGCCGATCTAATTTCTCCATTCAGTAACGGTTCTAGCCATTGTTTCTTTTGTTCTTCGGTGCCGACTCTCTCAAGTACCTCCATATTTCCAGTATCTGGAGCAGAGCAATTCATGCTTTCTGAAGCCAAGGGATATTTACCTATCTCAGTAGCTACGTAGGTATAATCTAGGTTAGTTAATCCATCTCCGATATTTCCATCTGGATCGGGTAAAAAGAAGTTCCACAAGCCTAGCTCTTTGGCTTTCTCTTTGGCGCCTTCCATAAGCTCAATTTGCCTTGGATGCCAGGACCACCTATCCTCCTTCTCATTTTGCAAAGCTGAGTATTCAGCCTGTATAGGCTTGACATTTTCTTCGCAATGCTTTTTTACCAAATCCATAAGGGGCTGAGTTTTTTTGGACATAGATAGTTCAAAAAGTTCTGGGTCATTTTGCAACATGTTATTTCTCCTTTAATAACTTATTAATTAATATGAATACCAAATTGGAGAGGACCATGCCCTCTCCTGTATCGTTGGTTGTAAATCTTCTCTTGGTCTCGTACCATTTTTTACGGCATCCCAAGTAGACCATCTGCAGCTAGGATTCTCCAATACTCTTACATAATAAAAAGACTTGACTGTCGAGTCAAAAGAATCATCAGTCCAAACAGTCTTAATTTCATTGGCTCCTCTATCTGAGCTTATAGAGCAATCAGAAATATCCACTAAAGCATCATTATCTGGGCATCTTTTCGTAACAGGATCAGGGGTTAAACCATCTGAACATGCCACATCTATGACTTTTTCATGTGGACGTCCGGATATTCTATCTACCCAACCTTTTATGATTTGTACTCTTTGTAAAGGAGCTGCATTTTTGTCTCTCATTGCCCATATAAGGAAAGAAGGAGCAGTGCCTTGAGAAGCTTCCAAATCTTGTCCCATGGGCACTCCTTTTTTATAAGCCTCCTTTACAAGATCATCTCTATCTAATAAAGACTTATCAAAATTGTAACCTCCGAAGAATCTAAGCTTAATTCTGCTGCCGGACGTGGCGTAAGTCTCTTTTCTGCGGAAGGCATCAAAAATAGAATCTCTTGTATTTTCTTCAGCCCAAACTGCAGCTAAGCCTGAGGCTCCCCATGTATTAAAGACAGCATTATTAAAATTTCTCTCTCCTATTTTCTTGAAAGCTAGTTGCCTAATCGCATTACCGCCAGTTAAGTCTTGCACTTGCTGATCAGATATTGGAACTGATCCTCTTGCTACTGGCGTTCCATCCAAGATACCAACTTTAGAATGGAAGTCAGATTCATCATCAGATATCGCTCCTGTATGAGTATCACTGGCTCCGACCATACCGAATTTATATGGATTACCTCTTCTTTCTTCTTCCAAACCTAATCCATCTAAGTAAGCCTGCCTAACATAACTTCCGAACGGACGGCTGTAAGATGAGTTTCCAACCCTTTGCCACATGATTTCAAAGTCAGCCCATTCATCATCAGGCGATAGGATCGGATGAGTTTCAGAAGTTCCCTTAACTTGAGTCATCTCAACTAATGGTTCATTCCTCATTCTAAAGTCTGCATATTGAGTACTAATTGGAAGACCTTCCCAGTTTTCCATTTCAAACATTTGTCCATTTGATCCATTCGAGTTATGGGGTATGGCAATCGTATCGACTCCTCTGTCTCTTAGATCATCCATCCAAGTCCAAAGCTTTTCTGGATTAACTGACTTAAGTCGGGTGTATGGCTCTACGGTAAATTTGTTTCCTTTATAAATTACGTTTCTATGTAAATTAGCATTTTCAAATGGAGGAAAACCATCAGATCCACATGTGCCACTTAACCAACAAGTAAGGTCTGAAGCACCTTGAGTATTGGATGATCTAGTAGTTGAAGCTGTATATTCATATGCAACAAAGGTAGTGAATTTCCCAGGATCATTGTGTCTTTGTGCACTCAATATCACATCTTTCCATGCAGATCTGTGAACATCTACATCATAGAGAGTTGAACCTCTTGCTGTATCTCCTGTGAAGTAAGCTATCGTGCGTGTCCAGATATTGCTGAATTGTGCAATATTTCTGACATAGTCTTGAAAAAGCCTAGATCGGGCGGGTACTGATTCTTGGTTTAAATTCTCAGGAGCATTTAAGTTATGGAATGGTTCAGTGCCTTCTTTACCATTATTTGGATTTGCCCAATCTTCGATACTTCCCAATAAAAATCCATGATCAGTCACTGCATAAAAATCTAAAGGCTCTCTGAGTTGCATGTCATAACCTAAAGGATGCCGTATGGCATTTCCTTTGGCGTATTCGTATGCATCATCAGGTGTTGCTGTAGTTCCAAAAATATATGCATCAAATGAATGTTTTGTATGTACATGAAGGTCTCCAAAATAAACATTTCTATTCGGATTATATCCAGGAGTAGATCCAGGCTCAGGGTCAGGAACAACAAGGTCATTCGTGTAATCAACTACACTGTCAGGAGAAGTACAGCTCCAAAGGCCAAAAATTAAAAATAAACCAAATATGACTTTTTGAAAGTTACCCATAAATCTCCCCACTAAGAAAGATTAATTTAACAATTTACTTAAAGCTTGGAAAGGCAATCATCAAAAAATCTATAGAAAAAAATTCAATTAAATTAAGGATTAAATATCATCAGGTAAAATATTACCTATTGTGATACCTTCATTGTCTGGAATGTACCAGATAGTTGAACTCCAAGCTCTTTCTTGTATCGTGGCAGGGAGGTCTGCTCTGGGAATCTCTCCAGATTTTATTGCATCCCATGACGACCATCTACAAGTAGGATTTTCTAAAACTCGCACATAATAAAAGAGCTATCAGAAAGGTTCTTATTATTACGTTCATTCAATTCTCCCCAGTATTGTTTACCTTTAAGTATGAGAATTTATGTTCCCACGATAAGCCTATATTTCAAACATTTATTATTAAGTATTGTAAAAAGTCATAAATACTGTATATTTATACAGTATGAAAGATATATATAGAAAAAATAAACATTCAGGCCAGCCGATGGCAGTAAAAAGCATTGACACAATAGAGTTTACAGAGACATTCAATTATCTGTGGATAGATAGATTGATAACCTCGTTATACATAGTCTTATCAGTTTCATTGACCATCATTTCTTTTGCATTAATGCTAGGCATTTCCATTTAATAAGATTACCTGAATAGTTTTAATCCTGTTATTCTCTTAATATGAATTTAGAGGATATCTTCTTCCCTTTCTTATTTCTTTGGTCGACAATTGCTGTTCTAGTTTTTATCGCCTTGTTCTATAAAAATGCTCCTTATGGAAGATACTTTACTTTAGATTCCAATTACAAAATTCCTTCTAGAATTGGATGGATTATTATGGAATCTCCAACAATAATTGGAATGCTTATATTTATAGTCCTATTTCGCAACAAAATAGGACAAACTGAAATCATCTTTTGCTTATTATGGTTATCTCACTATATTCATAGGACAATGATTTGGCCTTTCAGGGCACAATTGAAAGGTAAGTCAATGGCAGTTGGTGTGGTTTCTATGGCCTTATTTTTTAATTCAGTAAATATTACTTTGCAATGCATATGGATATTTATATTTGGAAATTACAGTGACGACTGGCTGATATCCATACCATTTATATTTGGCATAATTTTATTTTTTTCGGGCATGGTCATCAATATTAAATCAGATGATATATTGATTAAATTACGCAAAAATAATGGTGAAGGTTACTATTCTCCTCAAGGCTTCTTGTATAGATATATAAGTTGTCCAAATTATTTTGGAGAGATTATTGAGTGGCTTGGATGGGCAATTCTTACTTTAAGTCCTTCTGGTTTAGTTTTTTTTATTTGGACATTTGCAAACTTAGTTCCAAGAGCTAGATCAAATCATAATTGGTCTAAATCTAATATCCCTAATTATCCAAAGAACAGAAAATCGATATTTCCTTATATTTATTAATCAAGGTCATACAAATCCGCTTGTTTCTTATTAAGACAAACTTTATTCTATGAGAATTATTTATGTAAAAGGAGATATTCATGGATCTAGAATACGGACCTCAATATGACGACTTTAGGGCTGAGGTTATTAACTTTGTAAAAGAAAATGAAAATACAAAATTAACTGGACCTGCAAGAAGTGAGAGTAGAGTTGCATGGCAACAGAAATTGATTGACCACGGTTACTTCGCAAGATCTATACCCAAAGAGTATGGTGGTTATGGCGGAGACATGGACATAATCAAATTAAGAATTATCGCAGAGGAGTTTGCTAAATCTCCAATTCCTAAGCCAGCTGGAGGTCAAGGTATTCAAATGCTTGTTCCGACTTTATTATCTTTAGGCACAGAAGAGCAAAAACAAAAATATATTAAACCCACCCTAAGAGGTGAAATATTATGGTGTCAGGGTTATTCAGAACCAAATTCAGGAAGTGATCTAGCGAGTTTGCAAACTAAGGCTGAACTTGATGGAGATGAATGGGTTATAAATGGACAGAAGATTTGGACAAGTACTGCACATCTCTCGCAAATGTGTTTTATCCTAGTTAGGACGGAACCAGATGCACCGAAACATCAAGGAATAAGCTATCTTCTCATGCCTATGGATGCTGAAGGTATCGATAGAAGACCGATTAAGCAGATGACTGGAGATTCAGATTTTAATGAACTATTTCTTACTGATGTCAGAATACCTGCAGAAAACATTGTCGGAAAAAGAGGAGAAGGTTGGAAAGTTGCGAATGCAACTCTTGGACATGAAAGAGGCTCTTTAGCAGATCCAAACGTAACTCAGAATAGATTGAATTCTCTCATTGATCTTATGAAGAGCGAAACTATAGATGGTCAAAGGGTAATAGATAAACCAATATTCAGAGATAGACTTTTATCCATTCAAGGAAGATTGATGGCCCAGCAATCAAATGCTCTTAGAATTCTTTCCTCTCAAATTAATGAAGATCAAGATGCAAACTTAGCAAAATCTATTGTTAAGCTTCAAGGAACTGAATTGAGACATGAACTTGAGGGACTAGCGATTGACGCAATGGGTGAATTAGGAACACTTTATGAAGATAGTCCACACTTAAGAGATGAAGGAGCTTGGCAAATGACGTATATGTATTTCCTTGGTCTGATCATAGGTGGTGGAACAAATCAGATACAGAAAAATATTATCAGTGAAAGAGCTTTAGGAATGCCTAAAGAACCAAAAATTCAAGGAGCTTAATTATGTATTTTGGTCTATCTGAAGAACAAAAAAGCCTAGAAGAAAATATCCAAAGATTTCTTTCTGACAATGCCTCTTTGGACATAATCAAAGCAGTGGCAAATGGAGATGAAGATAAAGCTAAAGAAGTTCATAAAGGTATCATTGAACTTGGGCTAAGCGGCCTAATTGTTCCAGAAGAATATGGAGGATTAGAACTTAATATGCTTTTTGCAACCGTTGTTTCTACTGCTCTAGGCTCAGGAACGGCACCCGTACCTTTTGCTGGATCTTATATTATGTCGCCTATGGCTATAAATTTAGCCGGTAATGCAGAGCAAAAAAATAATTGGCTGCCAAAGATAGCTGGAGGTGAAGTTCAAGTTGGAGTAGGTATCTCTGAGTATGTTGGTGCAAGAGAAGATGCAGGGATAGAATTTACCAATGGAAAAGTTAGTGGAAGATCTCTTTTCGTTATAGATGGTAAGGGTGCGGATGCCTATATTCTTGCGAATAAATCTGGTGAACTCTATCTAATTGATAGCAACAATTCGGGTATCGAAGTTGTAGAGCTAACAACCGTGGATAAAACTAGAACCTCAATTGAATTAATACTTAATGATGTGGATGCAGAATTCTTAGAAGGATCGAAGGATAAGGCTATTATAGAAAAGGTTTTAGATGCAGGAAGGCTTATGTTAGCTGCTGATACTGTTGGAGCAGCTCAAGTGATGTTAGATAAATCTGTAGCTTATTCGCTGGAAAGAAAGCAATTTGGAAGGCTAATCGGTTCATTTCAGGCAGTAAAACATATGTGTGCCGAAATGGCTGCTGATCTTGAACCTTGCCATTCAATGATATGGCATGCCGCCCATTGCCAAGATAATGTACCTGAGGAGGCAAGACTTATGGCATGTCAAACTAAGGCACATATATCGGAGGTTGGAAAACAAGTTTCAAAAACCGCAACTGAAGTCCACGGCGGTATGGGTTTTACTGATGAGCTAGGTTTACATTATTGGTTCAAGAGAATTGGGCTAAATAGACAGCTTCTAGGATCTCCTGAACTTGTCAGAGAAGAAGCTGGTAAATTACAAGGATTTGATCAGTAAAACTAATTAGTTAGCTTGTAAACTTTTTCTGCCGTTCCATAGAAAAGGTTGTGTTTATCTTGTTCGTCAAAGTCTTTAACCAGTTTTTTATAGGCATTCCATATCACATGGTAGCCAACTGACTGTTTATCTACTGGGAAATTACTCTCAAACATACACCTTTTAGAACCGAAACAATCAATGGTATAGAGATAATATCCAGATTGTTCTGTGATAATGTCGTCCGACGAGGCAGGATATTCATTTTTATGCCAAGCCCAACCATTAACTGGCATAGCTAAACCTCCCAACTTTGCATAAACATTTTTACACTGACTTAACTCGTAAATATCTTCCTTCCATTGCTCAAAAATCTCTTCTCTTTTTCCTTCATAAGGACCTATACCTAAAGGACCACCAAAGTGATCATGAATGATAATAAGATCAGGTAAGTTCTTAGCTAATTTAGTTAGATCTGCTATTTGATTATGATAATGCCAAGTATCGAAGACTAGATTCATCGAAGATAATTCTTGTAATCCTAACTGAAAATCATCTTCAAGATAAATGTGAGGTGTTGGATGGGAGTGAGCATTTTTTACCCTCTCATCTTCATCCCATCCACCAGCATGTCGAATTCCTCTGAATAGGCCCTCACCTCTCTCTTCATGTAACTCTAAAACTTCTCTAACGGATGTGCCTAACATCATATTGGCATGCCCGATAATACCGGCAATTTGGGCCTTTAACTTGTTTTTCTCGGCTTCTTTTGCGATACCAACAACAAACTCTGTTTCACCGACTGGCTTAAATTGTTCTGGGCCACTCGTGTAATATTCTTGACCACAATCAATAAAAACTGTTTTTTCAATATTATGACCGCTTGACGTATCTCTCCATAGATCTTCAAGCATGTATCTATAAGATTCTTTAATACCAGGGGGGTTTTTAGGACCTTTCCAGAGATGATGATGAGGATCTATTATTGGTCTTTCAGGATCAATTACATCTTCTTTTACTCTATCTATCCATCCTTCTATTTCATGAATCTTCGCCATTAATCTTCCAAAATTGTTTGCAATGCGTATCCAAATATATCAGCTATTTCATCTATTTGCTTATCTCGTGAAGTTCCTGCGCCATGACCGGCTCTAGACTCTACTCTGAGTAAAATAGGGTTAAAGCATGATTGCAGCTCTTGTAGTCTAGCTGCAAATTTATATGAGTGTGCAGGAACCACCCTATCATCTCTAGACGAAGTGGTAATTAAAGTAGTGGGGTAACACATATCTTGTTTGATATTGTGATATGGCGAGTATTCTAATAGATTTAGAAAATCTTCTTCTTTTTCTGGTTCACCATAATCACTTTCCCAAGCCCACCCAATTGTGAACTTATGAAATCTAAGCATATCTAAAACACCTACTTGAGGAATTGCTACTTTGAATAATTCAGGGTTTTGAAGCATTGTTGCCGCAACTAGTAATCCACCGTTTGATCTTCCAAGGGAAGTAGTAGTTTCTGGAGATCCTATATTTTTGGAATGTAAATATTTTGCCCCATATGCAAAATCATCGAAAACATTTTGCTTGTTCAAAAGCATTCCTTCTTTATGCCATAAATCTCCATATTCTGACCCACCTCTTAAATTTGCTACTGCCAGAACGCCGCCCGATTTAATCCACATATAAAAGGTTTTACTAAAGTAAGGAAGAATTGGAATATTGAAACCTCCATATCCATAAAGTAAAACTGGAGTATCCTTGTCTATTTCTAAATCTTTTTTATGAGCTAAGTGAATAGGAATTTTTGTACCATCTTTTGATTGATAGAAATCTAATTTACTCACATAGTTATTTATATTTAAATTTTTGATAGTAGTTTCCCAATACAAAGAATATTCGAGCGACTTAAGGTCTAATTCATATATACGTTGAGGGGAAGTGAAGTTCGAAAATTCAAAATAGGTTGTATTGCTGTCAAATCTTCCATTGAAGCCTGATAAGGTCCCAATGTTTTCATAAGGTAATTCTTTAAGAAATTTTCCTTGAAGATCATAAAATTCGACTTGAGATAATGTATCTCTAAGGTAATTGATAATTAGTTTGTCACCGGCTATGGAGGCACTAGATATGGGGAAAGTTTTTTCTCCTATCAATTCGTTCCATTGAAACTTCTTATCTGAAATATTAAGAGTAAGAATTTTGCCATTTGGGGCATCTAAGTTAGAAAAAAACCAGAGTGTTTCCGCGTTACCCCCAAGAAATCTATAAGTTGCCTCAAATTTATCAATTAATGGAATAAAACTGAGGGATCTATCAAGGCTGATGTAGAGAAAGTTCCTTTCGTCTGTACCCTCCCCTATAGATAAAACTCTGTAGTCGCCTTTTTCAGGAACATTTATAGACCATGAGAAATCAGGATTTTGTTGATCTTCATATATAAGCTGATCTTCAAGTTGGCTTTGTCCTAGTTTATGGAAAAATAATTGTGGACTCCTATTAATATCTGATAATTCTTCATCGGGTTGGCTGTATTTTTGATAGTAAAAACCTGAACTATCTGACTCCCATACAGCATAAGAAAACTTAGACCATTCAATAAGATCATCCGTTTCTCGATCTTCCTCTATATTAAGAACTTTCCATTTACGCCAATCAGAGCCACCGTCAGAAATAGAATAGGCAAGATATTTTCCATCTGGACTAACGCTAATATCAGACAAAGATATGGTACCATCTGATGAGAATTTATTAGGGTCCAGTAGAACTTTAGCCTCACAATTATCACATGCCTCCATCATAAAGACAGCTTGCTGTTGCTCTCCATCATCAAAATAATAGAAAGTTTTATCTCCTCTTTTAAAAGGTATGCTGATATCTTCAGTGATCCATATTTCCTCAAGTTCTTTTTTTATTTTTCTTTGATATTTATTTTCAAGAAAAGTATTTGTGAGCTCATTTTGTTTATAGACCCAAGCAGAAGCTTCTTCGCTGGTAAAGTCTTCTAACCAACGATAAGGATCAGTGATAGTTTTTCCAAAAATTACTTCTTGGATGTCATCCTTTTTTGTTTCCGGATATTGCATATATTTGTTCTCTGAGACACACCCTATAAGTAAGATAAGGCATAAATAATTTACTACTCTTATCAATATAATCCCCATTAATTAATATAATAAGTATAAAACAAAATATCCTTTAGGAATCGTATGACTAAATTAATTTGTAAAGCGTTCATATTTGCATTTATCACAATCTCCTCCTCTGTTTATGCAGATCAATTAGATGATAGTTACATATTGGGATTTGGTTCTTGCATAACCGAAAAAAGAGATCAACCTATATGGAAAGCTATAGAGAAAGAAAATATAAATGAATTCTTTTTTATGGGAGACAACGTTTATGGTGATACTAAAGATGGTCTCCTAGATGGAATGAGAGCTTCATATGACAAACAAAAGAAAATGTTTCCAGAATGGCTCTCTAATAAAAAATTAAATGCAATTTGGGATGACCATGATTATGGAAAAAATGATGGTGGAACTGAATATCCCCTGAAAGATGAAGCTCAGAGACTATTTTTAGAATTTTGGAATATTGATGCTAATGATCCGAGGCATAAAAGAAAAGGAATTTATTTTAATGAAGAAAAAATTATATCTGGACTAAGAGTTAATCTTATTGGGCTTGATACTAGGTATCATAGATCCCCGCTGGATCAACAAAGCAAACCCTATTATCCTTCAACCGATACAACGAAAACCATGTTGGGAGATGAGCAATGGGCGTGGTTAGAAAAGGTTTTAAATAACAAAAATGATCTTAATATCATCGTTTCATCTATTCAGGTCCTGCCAACAGATCACATATTTGAAAAATGGCATAATTTACCGCATGAAAGAAAAAGATTAATTGATTTACTAAACGCGCAAAGTAAACCAACAATTATCTTATCTGGAGATAGACATAAGGCTGCAATCTATAAAAAGGGTAATTTAATAGAAATGACATCCTCATCAATGAATAAACCAGTTTCTAAGCCTCTTTCTTTTTTCTCTAATCTTATCTTTAGTGAGAGCGATAAATACCTAATTAGCGACATCTATGAGTCAGAAAACTATGGTTTAATCATTTTTAATGATGATAAGAATGTTGAGATAATACTCAAAGATTTAGATGGCGTAACGATTTCAAAATATAAAGTGATGTAAAAAAAGGCCCTTTCGGGCCCTCTTTTAAAGTTCTCCTCTTTGAATACGATTTGTTGTCAAAACTCTAGAGTTTCCGCACTCCACCATAGAGTTCATCTTCATAGCTTCATCAGTTAGAGCGAGGTTTTCACCATAATTATCTACCGCAAATCCAAAATCTTCCATTGAACTTCCGTAAAGGGAGTAGACGAAATCATAATCTATTGTTCCAGCTCCTGCAAAAGGGAAAATCATTTTTCGTCCTAGGTTGTCCCCCATTGATTTTGCCTTTGCATCAAATTCTTTATACGCATCGAACATGTCCCTAGCCGTTACACCTTCATTCATTTTGCAATCAGAGAATCTTACAATTCCATTATCTGAATCAGTATTAGCTGGAGATGATATAGGCCACTGTATTGTGTCTATAACACGTTCATTTGTTACTGGAAGTGTACTAAGCATATCCGTGCCTACTTCTAACCATGTTTCTAGAGAAGTATATTGCTCTTTGGCATTTGGAATAATATTGAGCCATACATAATCAGATTCAGATATAGAATCATCAAAATATGTGCTCATTATGACTGTAGTAGTAGATTGTCTCCAATTATTCTCCGCACTCCAATCAACAAACATTTCTCCCCAAGAAACTAGAGCATCCATGTCCTTTCCTGAATTGAATTTTCCAATATAGTACTCAGCCTTATTTGGTTCTGGCTGATATTTATAGTCAGCAGCAGTCAAAAAAGCTGAAATTGAAAGAATAAAAATACTTAAATACTTCATAAAACCTCCTTATATATTTAATTAATATTTATTATCCTTATTCAATAATTAAAGTCTGTAATTAATTGTGAATATTCTGTCACAAATTAAATTTTAGTTACGTTTTATGAGAAAATGGAGATAGTTATTATTTATTAAACAATCTTGGAGAGATAATTATGAATGGAACAACTGAACTGGATTTGTGGAACTTACTACAAGTCTCAAATATGTCTAATGGAATACAATTTTTGGGTATAGCTTTTCTCGCTTGGGTGGGGTTGAGAATTTCTTCATCAATCTACAATAGTGGTGATTCTAATATGCTAGTAAAAGTATCTGGAACAGTATTTTGTCTTATCATTGCGTATTTCATGTTATTCAATTTTGGCTTATCTGCCTGGAACTTAGCTGGTACAGCTGCAGCAATGTCTGCATTAACTGAACCACTTACTCCTGCAGCACAAAATTTTATTGCCTTTGCAGAAGCTAATGGTAGCTCAGAAGGATTCTCAATTGTGCCTAATGTAGCTCAAGGATTATTGATATTATCTTTGCTATTAATACAATTGGGTGGTATCTGGATGACAAAAAAATAATACCTTTTAAAAAAAGGGAGCTTTTAGCTCCCTTTTTTTGTGAAAGTGATATCTCTTGTATAGTATGTAACAAAGAGGAATATTGAATATGGCAATCAAAATTTACAGTACTGAGGGGTCAAGAGGAGTTAGACCAATTTGGACCGCAGAAGAGATGGGTCTAGATTATGAAATAGATATGATGCCCTTCCCTCCAAGATTTTTAAAACCAGAATATTTGGAAGTAAATGTCCTAGGAACTATTCCTTGTATGATTGATGGCAATACCAAAATGACAGAATCTGTAGGTATTAGTCAGTACTTAGTAGATAAATATGGTCCAACTGATTTGAAAGTTAATGTAGATGAAGAAGATTATGGGGCCTATTTGAATTGGTTAACTCATGCAGATGCTACTCTGACTTTTCCACAAACAGTATTCATTAGGTACACCCTGCAAGAACCAGGTGTGGCTGACGCAGCTGCAGAGGGTTATAAAAGATGGTTTGTATCTAGACTTAAGCTTTTGGAGGCTACCCTTAATGATAGAGAATATCTCTGTTCGAATAGATTTACGATTGCAGATATCTGTGTGAGCTACGCCATTTATTTAGCCGGGACATTAGGTATAGAACAAGCATTTAAACCTAACATTAAAAGATGGACTGATATGCTATTTGAAAGAGAAGCCTTTAAAAAGATAATAGCTTACAAATATGATGGGCCTGGACCTTCCGGTCCTGAAGAACTCAAGTAATCATATGGAATCCAGAACACTTCAGTGTGAGTTCTTAAGTGATGATATGTCTGGAGTTAAATTAGTTCAGAGAGTCATTCCGGAAGCAGGACCAAGAGAAGTCCTAATAAGAGTTAAAGCTAGTTCGGTTAATTTTCCCGATTACCTAATGACTCAAGGAAAATATCAACACAAACCAGAACTCCCTTTTGGTCTAGGCATGGAAGGTTCAGGAATAATAGAAAAAATAGGATCAAGTGTTGAGGGTTATGCAATTTCAGATGAAGTAACCTTTGGAGCTCTTGGTCAGGGAGCTTTTTCAGATTATGTTCTTGTTGATGAGAGAGCCATAAACCCTAAACCAAATAACTTAACCTTTGAACAAGCCGCTGCATTTCACACTGCCTATCTAACTGCATATGTTTCTCTTGTCAGAAGAGGAAATCTTACTAAAGGAGAGGCACTTTTGGTCCATGGCTCTACAGGCGGAGTTGGCATGGCTGCAGTCCAGTTAGGAAAATATCTTGGAGCAACGGTTATAGCAACAGGGACCTCAGAAGAAAAATTAGAATTTACAAAAAAATGGGGAGCAGACCACACCCTTCTAACACATAAAGATAATATAGTAGATTTTCGCGATGAGGTGAAAGACATTACTAATGGTAAAGGTGCAGATGTTATCTATGACCCAGTTGGAGGTGATGTGTTTGATCACTCAATACGCTGCATTAATTGGGGTGGAAGACTTTTAGTTGTTGGATTTGCAAGTGGACGTATACCTAACCTTCCTATAAATATGGCTTTGATTAAAGGCTTTTCAGTTATTGGAGTTCGAGCTGGTGAATATGGTCGTAAAGATCCCAAAGCAGGAATAGAGAATAATAATGCTATCAGAAAAATTTGTGAGGAAGGTCATTTTTCTCCTTATATATGCAAAGAATTTGATCTCAAAGATGCAAAAGATGCTATTAAATTTTTATCTGAAAGGAAACTCGTAGGCAAAGTAATAATCAAGACAAACTAGTTATCTTCTAGTTGAATTAGCGATTTCCGTGAAATCTAAATTCGGGTACTCAAAAGAATAAGTTTGAGATAAATAATCGCCTACCTCCTTTCGCCAATCGAAGTGCAATCCCAATTCAACATTCGGTGGTGCAATTATGAACTTTACCTTATAAATATCTTCTCTTTTCCCCGGAAGTTTTACATTTAGAGCGTAATGCAAATTATCCGACATATTTAAGTGAGGAAGTAGCTTTGTAGATTTCTTTTCAGAAGTAATCTGATTTGTAATTTCAGCTGAAATATCAAGATAAGCTACAAAACCACCTAGAGGCGCTCCTGGAGGTGCAGATTCATTCCAATTTGCCAAAACTTCTATATGAATATCAGAGTCTTCCTCGTTACCAAATTTTGCAGATGGATATACTTCATCTTTTATAGCGGCCTCGAAAACAAAAGTTATACCAGGAGATATTTCCTCTTTAGAAATTATCATTTCTGGTAGATCAGCAATTATATTCTTAGATATAAGGAAGGTGAGGGCCAAAAAAAGAAATTTTTTCATGATTTCAATAAAAGAATTTTACTAATATTTGTAAGGTCTTGAAATTTCAAGAATCGGTGGCTTTTGATCTTTTCCAACCCATAGAAAATGATGAGAGACCATGGCAGGCTCTACATACTTAGGTTTACTTAAGACTTCTAGATCATTTTCTTTGCAATAAGCGTCAATCTCTTCTTCGTGATAACTTACGAGATAGACTTTCTCATTATCTTTATCTTTAGTAACACAATAACTAAACATACTATTATTTTATAACTTTACGCATAAGATTGGCTCTACTAATTCCATATATTTTGCGTATTCAATTTCAAGCGTTGTTTTGTTAATTCTTAAAACAACTATCAAATCTGTTTGAGATGCGTCTGTAAACTGACCTACTTCAAAATATTCTTCTTGAATTGAAAGGTCCATTGTCAATTGTCCCTTCTTTAATATTTGAACTGCTTTTTTTGTCTCTGTTCCTAGCAACAAACTAAAAGTATTAATTCTTTCACTATTTTGACTTTGAGTTTTACATTCTAAATTTATCATCTCCGACCTTAAGGAAGATGAAATCAAGATTATCAAAATTAAACTTAAGTACTTCATTATTTATAGATACAAAACTCCCTTCTAGGACATTTTCCTAATTTTGATCTCATCTCTTCTTCATTTATTTTGTCTAAACTCTTCTCTGCACCTGCATAATTCTCATAGTTATCGCATTGTAGCTGCCTTCTTTGCTTCTCTTGGAAAATCTGTTTTTGTACAGAAAGTTTTTCATTTAGTTCTAGTGAAGAATATTCAATATCAGTATCTGGAAAACAAAGAAATAAATTATCAGCACTTTCTATAGATGAAATATTTGTTCGTAATAAAGAACAAGAGGCTAAAAGAGCAAAAATGATTATTAGAGCTATTTTCTGCATTTTAATAAAGTGCGCTAACTAAGAAAAATAAAACTGAAGGCACAAGTAAACAACCAACTGCAGTGTAAAAAGTAGCAGTCATAGCTCCATAAGGAACTAGTTTAGGATCAACAGCAGCCAAACCGGCGGCTACACCGCTATTTGTTCCCATTAATCCTCCGAAAACCATAGCTGATTTTGGATTATTAAGACCGATGCGTCCTGCTACTAAAGGGGTAATGGTCATCACCAAAATTGATTTAACTAAACCAGCAGCAATACTTAGTGCAATTACTTCGCTCTCAGCTCCAATTGCAGAACCAGTAATTGGTCCTACTACAAATGTCACAGTACCTGCTCCTATGGTTGTAATGCTTCTTGGATCATCATATCCAAAAGAAATCGCTACAAGCGCTCCAAAACTAAAAGATAATATTACTCCAAATAATAAAGAAAATACTCCTGCTTTGCCGGAAGATCTCAAGTCATTGAAGTTAGCTCCATAAGCTGTGGCGACGATAGCAAAATCACGCAACATGGAGCCGCCAAGAATACCTACTCCTGATAGTATTGCAAAATCTGCAACTCCTTTTTGACCATCTGTAAATAATCCTGCTGAATAAGCAAAGATCAAGCCGAGGATAATTGCAATTGCGGATCCGTGGAATCGACCACCAGTGAAATGATTGGAGAAAAAATAAGATAAATAGACAATCAATCCTACAAAGACAAAGGCAGTAATAAGATTGTTGCTTATTAGAACTTCGTTGAGTATCTCCATCTACTTTCTCTTAAAGTTAGAAATTATTGGAACGAAAATAAAAGAAACTGTGACAACCAATAGACCTGCCATTAGAGCCATAAATCCTCCATCAATTGCACCAACTACATTTTGTTTTGCTGCCATTGCAACTACTATCGGAATATAAATCATACTCCAAAAAGTAATTCCTTTTTCAGATACGTTTCCTATCTCGAATCTTCCTTTGAAGAAACTTGTAGCGCACATTAAAAGAAACATTGCTATCCCAATGCCACCAACATTAGCGTCGATACCGAATAAAGATCCAAGTAACTCGCCTGCAAATAAACCAAGTAATGTACAGACACCAAGTAAAGCTATTCCGTAAATAACCATATTTTTATAAATAATTAAGTATGAGTAGAGAAATGCTTAAAGAAATTCCTACTAAGATAATAAATATTCTCAATAATTGATTGGGTAATATTTCAGTGAGTTTTGCTCCCATAAACCCTCCTAAAATTGAGAAAAACATCATATAAAAAACAAATGACCAAACTATAAAATTATTTAAAAAAAATACACTTACAGAAACGAGGGTTATAAATAATGATAATAAAGACTTTATCGCTGAGAGCTGTTTTAAAGAAAAGTCTTTATCTATTGAAAGAACAGATAACAACGCCAAACCAAGTCCTCCATTGAAATATCCACCATAGGTACTAACAAAAGACAGGCCAATTTTTTGATATACGCCTCTAGGGCTTTGAGATTTCTCTCGCACATTTTGTGGATTAAATATAAATAATAGAGTTGCCATAAAAATTAAAAAAGGCAAGGCCTTTGTAAAAAATTCATCGGATGTATTTATTAAAAAGAAAGCCCCGCAGACTGAAAAAATTGTTACTAAAAATATCAAAGGCATTATTTTATTCAGGCTGATGGTTGTAAAAGTTTTCTTGAACCCTGCCACAGATCCAAAATACCCCGGCAATATCGCTGCTGCACTGGTGGTATTGGCTAAGACGGGAGATATACCAACATACAGTAGTGCTGGAAGTGTTATGAAGCTACCTCCGCCAGCCAGAGAATTTAGACCTCCTGCAAAAAATGCAGCTAAACAGACTAAAAATAAACTTGATAGTTCCACATCAACCTTTAGAGACCTTCAACAATAACTAAGTGTCTCTCGGAGGAAATTGAAGAATACTTTAGTGCCCTTTTATATTCCTCTGAATTATATGCATCTTTCGCACTTTGAAGAGAATCAAATTCTACAACTACTGTTCTATCATACGAAGATCCTTCGTATTTTACTTGCTCCCCACCTCTAGCTAAAAATTTACCTCCATATTTTTGTATAGCTGGTCCTGCAAGTTTTATGTATTCCCCGTAAGTTTCGCTGTCTGTAACGTGACATAATGTTATCCAGTATCCTTTCATAGTTGACTCTTAGTCTAAAGAACAGGCCTTAAAGGTCAAATTTAGAGTTATTATGATTTAACTTGTAATCTTTTGGAGTGAAGAATTGGCTCTGTATAGCCACTCGGTTGAGTTCGTCCTTTCACAGCTAAATCTAGTGCAGCAGAAAAAGATATCCCATTAAAGTTAGGGCCCATTGCAATATATTCAGGGTCCCCAGCGTTTTGCTGATCAACTACAAGTGCCATTTTTTTCATCGTCTCTTCAACTTGGTTTTCTGTAATAAGATTGTGATGTATCCAATTTGCTATATGTTGACTCGAAATTCTGCACGTGGCTCTATCTTCCATCAAACCAACATTATTTATATCAGGGACCTTGGAGCAACCTACCCCTAAATCTACCCACCTGACAACATAACCAAGTATGCCTTGGCAATTATTATCAAGTTCAGTTTGTATCACTTCAGGTGTTAAGCTTTCAGGATTTTCCAGCAATGGAATAGAAAGAATATCTTTTAAATCAGCCCTTGGTCTGGATATTAATTCCTCTTGACGTTCTGAAACGGAAACTTTGTGATAATGAATAGCATGCAAAGTTGCGGCAGTGGGAGATGGAACCCACGCACAATTTGCACCAGCTTCAGGATGCGTAGATTTATTTTCATACATTCCTAACATCTCATCAGGCATTGCCCACATTCCTTTACCTATTTGCGCCTTACCTTTGAACCCAGTCTCAAGACCAATGTCAACATTCCAATCCTCATAAGCAGCAATCCAAGATTGCTGCTTCATCTCTGCTTTTGGTACTACAGGCCCAGCTTCCATGCTGGTATGAATTTCGTCACCCGTTCTGTCTAAGAAACCTGTATTTATAAATATAACTCTGTCACTTGCCACTCTGATGCATTCTTTAAGGTTAACAGTGGTTCGTCTTTCCTCGTCCATAATGCCAATTTTTACGGTTAGAGGATCTAAGCCCAATTCCTGTTCTACTTTTGCAAACAAATCACATGTAAACTTAACTTCTTCAGGTCCGTGCATTTTTGGTTTTACTATATAAATACTTCCAGTTCTTGAATTTGATTGTTTTCCTTCCTTTAAAAGATCATGCTTGCCTATACAGATAGTAAACATGGCATCCATAATTCCTTCGGGGACCTCATTATTGTTTCCATCGAGGATTGCAGGATTTGTCATTAAATGACCGACATTTCTCACCAAAAGAACACTTCTTCCGGGAAGAGTAATTTCTTGACCATTTTTGTCTGAATAATTTCTATCCTCATTCAGAGTCCTTGTCATCTCTTCTCCGCCCTTAAAAAATGTTTCTTTGAGATCTCCTTTCATTAAACCTAACCAGTTCCGATAACCTAAGGATTTATCTTCCGCATCTACAGCCGCAACAGAATCTTCAAGATCTTGTATGGCAGTTACAGCCGATTCAACACAAATATCCTTTATGTTTGCAGGATCATCTTTGCCTATAGAGTCTTCAGAGTCGATTTCAATTTCTATGTGTAAGTTATTGTTTTTAAATAAAATACTACTAGGATTATCAGAGTCTCCTGTAAAACCTATAAACTGAGATTCATCCTTTAATTCAGTAAAAGATTGATCGCTGGTACTTATCTCAAGACTTCCCTTGTTTATCTTAAAGCCTGTTACATCAGCGTATTTTCCTGAAGATAATGGTACAGACTCATCTAAGAAATTTTTTGAAAATTCTATGACTTTATTTCCTCTAACAGGATTATAAGGTCCTGATTTTTCAGCACCTTCCTCTTCCGAAATCATATCTGTTCCATAAAGAGCATCATAGAGACTACCCCATCTTGCATTAGTAGCATTTAAAGAAAACCTTGCATTCATAATAGGTACGACTAATTGAGCACCAGCAACGAGGGCGATTTCTTCATCTACATTTTGAGTGGTTATTTCAAAATCATCTCCTTCTTCCAATAAATAACCTATTTCTTTTAGGAAATTTACATATTCATCATGATTATGTGGAGAGCCTTTTTTTGAAATGTGCCAATTATCGATTGTTTTTTGAATCTCAGTCCTTTTTGCTAAGAGTTCCTTATTGCGAGGACCAAACTCATCAAGAACTCGCTCAAAAGATTCCCAAAAAGCATCTGGGTTAATATCCAAACCTGGAAGAAGTTCGTCTGTTAAAAAATTATCAAGTTCTTGTGATACCTTCAGACTACCATGTGTAATTCTTTTTGACATTTATTTCCTTATCTATCGTACTTATGTATCTATGTAAGTATGAGGAATATTACAGTGATAAAGGGCATATATAAATAATATTTTTTTTAATGATATTTTGCGATAGCATAGCGAATCAATTCAAAAGATTAAGGGGAACTAAATATGCCAACTATAAATGAAGTGACTACTTTAGAAGTTAAAGATGAAGTAGCAGTCTTAACTTTGAACTCACCTCCAGTAAATGCCTTATCTGCAAATGTAAGAGAAGGCTTGAATAATGGTATAAGCGATGCTCTAAAAGATGACTCCGTAAAA
Source organism: uncultured SAR86 cluster bacterium (assembly GCA_902537425.1). Classification (GTDB taxonomy): domain Bacteria; phylum Pseudomonadota; class Gammaproteobacteria; order Magnimaribacterales; family Magnimaribacteraceae; genus Magnimaribacter. Next base: position 40,265 of record CACBBD010000003.1, read on the forward strand.
TCAATTGTCATTATATGCGATGGAAGAACTTTCATAGCTGGAGCGGATATTACTGAGTTTGGTCAAGCCCCTAAAGGGCCTTCACTTTATGAAGTTCAAGATATGATAGAAAACTCAACTAAACCTGTAATAGCTGCCATACATGGAACTGCCTTGGGTGGCGGCTTAGAAGTTGCTCTAACTTGTCATTACAGAATAGCTGTTCCTTCAGCAAAATGCGGCCTTCCAGAAGTTAATCTAGGTTTACTTCCAGGCGCAGGGGGCACACAAAGACTACCTAGAATTGTAGGTGCCCAAAAAGCTCTTGTAATGATGACTAGTGGAGAGCATGTCGATGCCAATGAATGTCTCGATATGGGCTTAGTTGATGAACTTGCCAATGAAGCACAGTTAGAAAATGATGCTATTTCTTTTGCTAATAAGATAGTTTCTGAAGGTAGACCATTATTGAAGGTTAGAGATGCAGATGAAAAAATTAAATCAGATAAGGGAAATGATGAACTTTTTTCTGAATTTAGAAAATCAATTTTAAGAAAAACTAGAGGATTTTTAGCTCCTGAATACAACATCCAATGTGTAGAGGCTGCAGTTAATCTTCCCTTCGAAGAAGGCATTAAAGTTGAACAAGATTTATTCATGAAACTCATGACAGGTTCTCAATCTGCAGCTCAGAGATATATATTCTTTGCTCAAAGGCAAGTTACAAAAATTCCTGATATTGAAAAAGAGACTCCTTTAAAAGAAATCAATTCAGTAGGTGTGATAGGCGCAGGAACTATGGGTGGTGGCATCTCAATGAATTTTGCCAATGTTGGTATCCCAGTAACAATTATTGAGCAAAGTCAGGAAAGATTAGATAAAGGCTTAGGCATTATCAGAAAAAATTATGAGAACACAGCTGCAAAAGGTCGCATCTCGAATGAACAAGTCGAAGAAAGAATGGCTCTCATAAATGGTCAAACTTCTCTAGATGCTCTTGATTCGCAAGATCTTATTATTGAAGCTGTATTTGAAAATATGGATCTAAAAAAAGACATATTCAAACAATTAGATGGTATATGTAAAGATGGTGCTATCTTGGCTTCAAACACTTCTGCATTAGATGTGAATGAAATTGCTTCCGAAACTAGTAGACCTGAAGATGTAATAGGGCTTCATTTCTTCAGTCCAGCTAATGTTATGAAACTCTTAGAAATTGTTAGAGGTGATAAAACATCTAAATCAGTTGTAGCGAGTTCGCTAGCAATAGCCAAAAAAATTCAAAAGATTGCTGCTGTGGTAGGTGTATGTCCTGGGTTTGTTGGAAATAGGATCCTTGCTCAAAGACAGAGAGAGGCCAATAAATTGATACTAGAAGGCGCCCTTCCCTGGGATATAGATGATGCTTTATTTGAATTTGGTTTTCCCATGGGTCCTTTTGCTATGTCTGATCTGGCTGGTCTAGATATAGGCTGGAATAAAGAAACTTCTAATGGAGAAACTCTAAGAGATGTTTTATGCGAAGCAGGAAGACTGGGCCAAAAATCAGGAAAGGGTTTTTATGTCTATGACGAAAATAGAAATAAATCTCCGGATCCAGAAGTCGAGGCAATAATCAAGAAATTTGGAGAAGATAGACAAATCCAAATGAGAGAGGTTTCAAAAGAAGAAATTCTTCAAAGATGTCTGTATCCAATGATTAACGAAGGATTCAAAATCTTAGAAGAAGGGATGGCTATTAGAGCAAGTGATATAGATATTGTTTGGACTAATGGTTACGGATGGCCGGTATATGAAGGTGGACCTATGTTTTATGGCAACCTAGTAGGTTACGACAAAGTGCTTGATTGGTTACAAAAAGCTGAAAAAGAGTTAGGTCCTGAATTTAAACCTTCACCATACCTAGAAAGGGTTGTAGCTGAAAAAATAAATATTCTTTAGGAATTAAATGTGAATGAACTTACCCAAAAGAGTGCGGGAGAACTTGCGCACCTTATCAAAAGAAAAGAAGTTTCCAGTAAGGAAGTGGTTGAAGCTCACTTAGATAGAATTAAAGAAGTTAATCCTGAAATTAACGCCATAACAATAACACTCGAAGAATCAGCCCTCGAGATGGCGGATAAAGCTGATAGTTCTAATACCGATATCGAGGACAAGCCTTTTCATGGCGTTCCAATTACCATAAAAGAAAATATAGATTTCGTTGGAACTCCAACAACGAATGGTCTTCCTCTGCTGGCTGAATCTATGCCTCCTAGAAATGCTCCTTTGGTGGATAGAATGTTAAATGCTGGTGCTATTCCAATTGGCAGGACGAATATGCCTGAAATGGGCATGCGTTTAGATACGGACAATCCGCTTAGAGGTAGGACCTTTAACCCTTGGAATAAGGCAATAACACCAGGAGGTTCTAGTGGCGGTGAAGGTGCTGCTATTGCATCAGGGATGAGTCCTTTTGGAATAGGAAATGATATCGGCGGTTCATTGAGAAACCCAGCCTATTGTTGTGGCATCGCATCTATAAAACCTTCGATAGGCAGAATCCCATTTGTCAGAACCATAGCCCCTTTTGAGGATATGGGTATATCAGGTGCTTTTTTAAGTGATGGACCTATGGCTAGGTCTGTAGAAGATTTGAGAATGGGATTATCGGTTATGTCAGGGAGACACATAGATGATCCTCAATCAATCAATAGTCCGTTGACTGGTGATTTTCCTATCCAGCCAAAAGCAGCCTTAGTTAAAAAGGTAAGTGATATCACATTACCAGAAGCTACACTAAAAGAAATAGATAAAGCCGGTGAAGTTTTGATATCGGAAGGTTGGCAAGTTGATGAAGTGGAGGCACCTGAAGTAGAGAGAGTGCGTGAAATTTGGGGAACTATCTTAAATCAAGGTTTGATAGAAGTACTACCAGAAGAAATATTTAAACCGGAAACAGTTGCTTATCTAAAAAGAATCAATGAGGCTAATTTATTGGAGATGACACTTGATCAAGCCTTACTTGAAAGAAGAAGATTAAGAAGATTATGGTCAGCTTTCTTAACAAAATATACTGTCTGTATTGGGCCTACTTGGTCTAATTTACAATGGCCAATTGATACTGACCTAGATCCTGATAAAGGAGACGAAGCATTAAGACAGAGTTTTATGTTTATTGCTCCAGGAAACTGCTTAGGAATTCCTTCCGTTGCATTGCCAATGGGAGTGGACAATGGTCTACCTACAGGTATTCAGATTTATTCAGAATTATACAGAGAGGATCTGTGTTTAGGTGCAGCTGAACTTATACAAAAACAAGTTCCATGCCCTACTCCTATTGATCCAGTTTAGTCATATACAACCTTTTCAAGGATAATACTTAAATCACTTACGCTTTGCCTATAACGATCCTCGTGTATACGCTCATTATTACCATGTATTCCTGAACTTTCATTTCCTTCGTAGATATAAGTATTAAATCCATAGCTGGCTATGCCTATACCTCTGGAAAATCTACTATCTGTAAATCCTGTGCTTACAGATGGTGAGAGTTTTGAACCAGGGTAATTCGTACTTATAAAGTCCTCAATTGCTAGATAAAGCTCGGAGTTGGTAGGCGATGAGCCTGGAAAACCTAACATTAGAGGTTCAACCTCAACTCCAGTATCTTTTATAAGATCCTCTATCTGTCCTATAAATTCTTCAGGTTTATTATCCGGCAATATTCTGCAATCTATTTCGGCCCACGCAGTTGGAGGAACAACATTTATTTTTACACCCCCATTCATTCTTGTAAGCGAACAAGTATTTCTAGTAAGTGCATGAGAAGAAGGTGAAAATTCTTGCAGCTCCTTCATAAAGATTGGATCTTGGATCATATTCTTAATATCTTTATATTTACTTTTAAAAGGTTCTTCTAAGCCTTCAGACCTATCTGAAAATACTCTATCAACTTCAGGTATGATTCTAGGATCAAAAGGACTATTCCATATAATATTCAAAGCCTCGACTATTCTTGAAACTGAACTTGTTGTCCTTGGTGAAGAGCCGTGACCAGGCTGGTCAACTGAATTAAGTCTCAGCCAGACAGGAATCTTCTGAGTTACCTCGATGCTAAATCCAATCCCGTCTTTAGATCTAAAACCACTACCGCCTTCATTCAATAATAATTCAGCACCTTCAAAAGCTTCTGGTCTATTCTCAACAAGCCATCCCATTCCATACTTTCCACCAGATTCTTCATCAGCTGCTGCTATATAAATTATATCCCTGTTGAGAGACTTGTTTGATCTGTGCAGTTTAAGAAAGTTGGCCAAGTGCGAGATGCCTAATCCCTTCATGTCTAAAGCGCCTCTACCCTGTATGTAACCATCTACTATCTCACCAGATAGAGGATCAAAATCCCAATATTCTTCATTTGCTGGTACAACATCAGAATGATGTAAAAGGATAAGAGCTGGTTTATCACCTCCCTTTATTCGCGCCCAGATATTTCCTCTCGTAGGGGCACTTTCTGCAGAATCATATTCAATACCTTCTTCATCGAATATTTTTGCCAAGAAATCTACTGCTCTTGATTCATTACCCGGAGGGCTAATGGTATCTACTTTTAGGTATGCTTGAAGCAATTTAACCGCTTCATTTTCTAATTCTTCATCTGCAAGAGTTAAGGCAGAAAAGACATAAAGGGTAAGTATCGAAAAAATTATTTTTATCATACTAGTTACTTATAAATTTTTGATGAAAATCAATAATATCAGGATCCACTAGCGCATCGGAAACTTTTAGCTCTCGTTGCAGATGCAAAGAACTTAGATTCTTACAGCGACTCAGGGCAACATAGGCTTGTCCCGTTGCAAAGGCTCCAGCACCTAAATCTACAGAACAGTTTTCAAGGGTTAAGCCCTGAGACTTATGAATAGTAACTGCCCATCCTAATTTGATAGGAAATTGTTTAAATGATGAGATGACTTCCTCTAAAACCTCATCAGAATCCTCATCGTAAGTAAATCTAACTTTGTTCCAAGCTTCACGTTCTACTTTGTGTGTTTTTTTATTTATTTTTACTTTGATATATTTTTTCTTCTTATCCAGGCACTCAGATATTGTCCCAAGGGTTCCATTTACCCATCGGCCTTCAGGATCGTTTTTTATGAACATTACATTTGCACCAACTTTTATCTTGAGCTCTCTTGGGGCAGGTAAATCATTTTCATTTAGCTCTCCAGTTTCTTTAGATTTTATAATTTCCTCTTCTCCTTCAATATGACCTAATTTATATTCATTTAATTCTTCTGCTCTTTTTTTTCTCGAGGTGAGTGTCATGAAAAATTCTGACTCGAGCGTTGGATCAAAACAATTTGAATTAATTTGATCGATAGTTACATCTAGATCTTTTCCAATTCGGATATTATTTAAAAGTTCACAAAACCTTTGATCTTCTTCCTGTCTAAAAGATTCCGTAAGTTCAAAATAACTTATTTTTTTCATGTCTTTATATGAATGCGCATCAAAGAAATAAATAGAATTATACTTCTCATAAATTATCCTCTCTTCACTCTCTTTAATTATGGGTGGTAGTTGAAATAGGTCACCGCAAGCCAGCACATGAATGCCACCAAACGGCTCTTCAGAGTTTCTATGTATCTGAAGAGATTGAGATATCGCATCAAGCATTGGTGCTCGAACCATAGAAACTTCATCAATTATCAATAATTCTAAATTCCTGAGTAGTTTCCCAAATCTAGGATCTTTAGATTTTGTAATCAAAGGAATAGTCTCAAAACCAATCCTAAAGGCGGAATTAATTGTTGTACCACCTATGTTTAAAGCAGCAATCCCAGTAGGAGCTACAACCATTTTTTTTAATGACAATTGATTTTTTACTCTTTCAAGAAGAGTTGTTTTTCCAGTTCCAGCGGCACCTGTTAAAAAAATAAATTGTTGTTCAGAGTCATCTGAAAGCAAATCTATTATTTCATCCTGAACTTTATCAAATGACATATTGACCCTATGAATCTAATTTATCCATACTGTCGATTGCCCTTTCCATTTGCCTTTCACGTGTTGAATATTCATTTACAGATTTCTGCAACGCATCGACTTTCTTCATAAGATCTTCGGTAGAACCGCTAAACTTTTCAAATTCTTTTTTCAGTTTTCCAAACTCATTCATGATTTCTCCAGCTCTCTCATTAAGGGCTAAGGTTCTAAAACCCATATGCACGCTTATAAGATAAGCCGCAAGAGAATTAGGTCCCATTACAAGGACTCTGTAATCTCGAAAAATTATCTCCCTTATATTATCCAAAGAATCTATTGTTTGCATTAGACTCTCGCTGGGAATATACATAACACCAAGATCAACAGTAATACCCGATTGAACATACTTTTCTTTTATATCTGAAGCATCTTTAAGTACATGTCTTCGAATATCATCTCTGGTTTTTTTAACTTGTTTCTCATCACCTGAATCGCTAGCATTGAGAAAGTTATCAAATAGAGCTGAGGGGAATTTGGCGTCTATAGGGAGAACAAGGCCTTCAGGTAGCTTTATGATAAATTCAACGCGTTTTCCACTTCCAGGAATGACCTCAGCATTACTCTCATACTGATTAGAATGGAAAATATCTTTGATGATTGATTCTAAAGACCATTCTCCAAATTTTCCCGCTAAGGTTCCTCCAGATAAATAACGATTTAATTTACTAAGTGGTTCATTGAAAGACTGAATATCTTTAGAGAGTTCACCAATCGTGGTTCTCTGGGTTTCTATTGAGTGGTCTATTCCTTTGAGAAAGTCATCAGACTGATTAGTGTCATTACTATTTTTAAAAGTGTTAAAAAAGATTAAACCAATTACGATTATTAATAAAATGACAATTAAGATATCCATGCATATACAGCCTAAAAGTTACTATCTAAAAAATCAATTAGCTCAACAGTTCTCAATAGACCAGAATAAAAATTTTTTTGAATCTAATATCATAATTTTACATTCCCGGTTTCATAGCCAAGGTCTTGAAGGTTGTCTTCATGGATAGATTTATTAATTCTATATTTTGAAATAAAGAACAAAGAAATAGGAGCGATAACAAAGAGTAAAGAAGTTGAAAAGATTGCAAGAGAGGTTACTGCTTCTCTCTTCTCTTCAATAGAGGTCTCCTCTCCAAAGCCAGCCAATGAAAGGAGTACTCCTGATAGTAAAATACCGACTCCTCCAAGAATTTTACCTGACAGACCATTAACAGAAATGATTAATCCCTCGGATCTAGCATGAGTATTTTTTTGATGATCCTCTACTACATCTGAAAACATAGAACTAAAAACAATACCATTTATTACCCGTACACCTGCCATGAAGGCTGAATGCGTGGCATACAAATAAAAAAGTAAACCAAGCAGTGGTAAGGCAAGTCCTGCTTCTGGAAGTATATTGGTTCCAAATTCAATATCGATTATTCTTAAGATGGTCAAGGAAGGTCCTATTGTTATCATGATACAAGTAAGCACAAGGACCGTTCTCTTCTTGTCCTTATTTTTTAGGAGTTTGTTTGCGCTTAATGCCGCTATGAATGCCCCAGGAATAGTCAAAGCTAAAATCAAAGTAAACACGTCCGGCTTCCACAACCAAAAGAAATTAATCATATAAATACTAAAGACACTTGATAAAGATCCTACTATTCCAAATAAAGATGTACCGATAATTAAATTACGCCAAGAATCATTTTTCCAAAGAGAAATGAGTCCTTTTATAACTCCTATATTTCTTGTTTCGTCATTTAATGTAGTCTTTTCAAACTGAGATTCGATATTTCGTAATCTAAAGACTGAATATAGGCTTGTTACCAAAAAAAGAGTAATGACGATCAAAGATACGGCTTTGTAACCATTCTCTTGATTCCAATTGTCTCCAAATATAGTAGCAATGGAGGAGTAAAATATGACAGTACCTAAAATGCCAAAGTTATTATCTCTGGCATGAAGTAAATTTCTTTGCTCATAGCCCTTTATCATTTCTATTCCTAAAGATGCTCTTGGAATAAAAAACATAGTACTGCTAATCCTAGTTATGATTATGAATAGTAAAAGTTGAGAAAACAAAGCAAATTGACTACTTCCAAGCCGGACATTAAAGAGAAGGAATATGCCCAGAGCGAAACCAAATAACCCAAATGCCATATAAGGAATTCTTCTACCAAAACGAGTAGCACTCCTATCAGATATTCCTCCAATCATGGGGTCTGTAAAAGCATCTACAAATAATGATAGAGCTATCCCTAAGCCACATAAAAAAGGATCTAAACCTAAAACTTGATTATAAAAATAAAGCAGAAACATTGATAAGAAGGCCTCTGAAGCTGCACCGCCTGCAGAACTCACAGCAAATGTATTTAGGTACTTCTTTTGAAGGTCTCGCAATTTATTAAGCGTATATGCTTTTTAGATAATTTATAAAAACTAAAAATAATGGAGCGAGATACGAGAATTGAACTCGTCTCTCAACCTTGGCAAGGTTGCGTAATACCACTATACCAATCTCGCTTGACGAATCTCTATTTAACAGGAAGTGAAGTATACACGAAAGATTTTTTGATTTTCTAGGTTCTTTTAAAAGACATTAATCAGATTTATAAACTTCCTTTATTCCTAATCTCGCTTTGACCTCTTCCGCTTTTTCATTTGCATTCATAAACTCATGTATTAAGTGATCAAGGGTCTCTTCATTTTTCTTATAATCTTGACGGAAGGCAAGCCCTAAACCTCCAAATAAAAATGTCAAAAAGCCTAGCCCATAAGTAAATTCGTTTTGAGCATTATTCAATAAAACCAAGATAAAAAATAATAATAGGATAGTGAATAAAATAGGTATAACGATGATATTTTTTTTGCTATTGCCCTGGACTCTATTAACTTCATAAAATCTGTCATTCACAGATTTTAAATTTATTATGGATTCGATATCCTCTCTGACTTGATCGGAAGAGTACCCTCCCACATTGTTCATATGATCTAAAATAGATTTTATTATTTGATTATATTCAGTTGAGTCTAAAGATTGCGTTAAGGGATTAATGCCCTTTTTTTCAAGCTGTTTTATTAGAGAATTTCTCTGTTTTTTATCTCTTTTATTCATGTCTTTCCCTGATTATATTTATCTCTTAAAAAATTTTTTTGAACTTTTCCCATGGCATTTCTTGGCAGTTCGTTGCTAAAGAAAATTTGTTTTGGGACCTTGTATCCTGCCATCTGTAGTTTCATATCACTAATGATATTTTCTTCTATCACTTTTGAGTTTTCATCCTTAACAATCACTGCAACGACACGCTCACCAAAATCAGCATCTTCTAGACCGATAACTGCAGACTCATAAACTCCTTCTATCTTATCAATAAATGATTCAATCTCTTTGGGATAAACATTCAATCCTCCGCTAATAATCATATCTTTATTTCTTCCAACAATAATTAAATACCCATCTTCATCAAAATAACCTTGATCTCCAGTATTGAAATAATTATCTAAACTAAAATCTTCCTTAGATTTTTGAGCAAGTTTCCAATAACCTTTAAATACATTTGGCCCTTTTACTTGAATATTTCCAATTTCGTCCGCTCCAACTGGTTCACTGTCATTATTAATTATTCTAACCTGCTGCCCTTTAAGAGGTAATCCAACAGTTCCAGATTTTCTTTTACCGCTTATAGGATTAGAGCTAATAATGTTTGTTTCAGTCATTCCATATCTTTCAAGAATTTTATGGCCAGTTATAGAGTAAAAGTCCATAAATGTTTCTTCTAAAAGTGGAGCAGAACCTGAAATAAAGATCCTCAAATTTTGGGTTACTTTTGAAGTAAGACCTTTATTATTAATTAATCTAGTATAGTAAGTTGGAACACCCATCATTACCGTGCACTTAGGCAATTGATTTAAAACCTCATTCACTTCAAAGTTATCTAACCATAACATCTTAGAACCTGATAGAAATACACAACCAAGAGCAACAAACAAACCATGTACATGATAAATGGGAAGAGCATGAAGTAAGCAATCATTTGCTGTAAATTCCCAAGCTTCTTTCAGCGACATGGCATTTGTACCTATATTTCCGTGAGTCAACATAATGCCTTTAGGCCTTCCAGTTGTTCCAGAAGAATAAAGTAAAGCAGCTGTATCCTCTTCCGAACAATCTACAACTTCGTGAATGCCTGCTAATTTTATCGCTTGTATAGAATCTTTATGTTGAATTTGAATAGTAAAAATGTGACTAGGTGGATGCTTTAGATTGAGAGAATCAATTTTTTCATAGACCTCTTTTTCGCAAATGAATAAAGCGGGATCAGCGTCCTCTAATAGGAAGGAAAGCTCATGATCTTTGTAGGCAGTGTTAAGGGGATGGAAGATTATGTTAGAACGCAAACATGCAAGATATATATATAGAACCTCAGGTGATTTATTAACTTGTACTGATACTCTATCGCCAGGTTTTAAACCTAAATTTGAAAATCCGTTTGCATATTGGGAAGACTGATCTTCTAACTCTTTATAAGAAATAATTGAACCGTCCTTGAGCTCTATACAAGGTGTGCTCAAATCTTTCGGAAAGCCTTCTCTATATCTTAAGTAGAGATTCTCCATGGAAATTTTTAACGCGCAGTCTGTCCATCATCAATTTTTATGCAAGTTCCCGTAACGCACTCAGATGATGGAGATACTAAGAACAATAATGTAGAGTCCATTTGCTCAGGAACACATATCCTTTTTCTGGGGAGACCCTTACTGACATCTCCTATTCTTTCCAACATTTTATCAGCCATCTCTGAATGAAATATTCCTGGAGCTATGGCGTTAACATTTATATGGTGTTTAGCCCACTCAACAGCTAAAGATTCGGTCATTCTGACAATAGCCGACTTTGTAGTTGAATAAAGAACGGCTGCAGAATTAGGACCGGTATTAAAAGCCGCCATAGAGGAGATATTTACCATCCTGCCTGGTTTTTCACTTTTTATAAGTCTTCTTGCAACTTCATTTGATAAGAGATAAGGGCCCACTAAATTTGTATCTATGACTCCATCAATCAAAGCTTCATCCTGTTTGATCGCCCATTGAGCATCAACCATACCGGCATTGTTTATAAGTGTATTAATCAAGCCAAGTTGATTCTCAACTATATCTATACAGTTACGGATACTGTCACGATCCATTACATCCAAAGGAACTACAGCGCATTCTCCACCTGCATTTCTTATTTCTCTCTCTAGTGCTTCTAATTTCTCAACTCTTCTTGCAGCTAGAGCTACTTTTGCTCCACAGCCCGCTAAAACTTTAGAAAAACGATATCCTAAGCCTGAGGAAGCTCCAGTAACTAAAGCAACTTGACCGCTAAGATCTACAGAAAAGTTTGGTGTTGGAAATTTACTCATATTTGTCCCCTTATTATTTCTATATAGAAAATTTATACGCACTAAATTATGCAAAATCTCTACTTTTAGGTACTATGTTGACTATTCCCGCCCTACTAAACAACGAAAATACCTAAATTATGAGTATACAAAATAAAATAGAGCAGGCAACTACAGTTATAAAACCTAGCAGAGAAGAAGCTGAAGAAGCCGTCAGAACCCTGATATCTTGGACTGGAGATGATCCTGACAGAGAGGGTCTCATTGAAACTCCAAAGAGAGTTGTAAAAGCATACGAAGAATTCTTTGAAGGCTATGATATGGATCCTGAAGAGGTATTGCAAAAAACTTTTGAGGAAGTTCAAGGTTATGATGATGCGGTTATTGTTAGAAATATTAGAGTTGAGTCACACTGTGAACACCACATCGTTCCCATCATTGGCGTAGCTCATGTTGGTTACATACCAAATAATCGTGTTGTTGGAATAAGTAAACTTGCGAGAGTTATTGAAATTTTTGGCAAACGTCTACAGACACAAGAAACAATGACAGCCCAGATAGCGGATACAATCCAAAAAGTACTAGAACCGAAGGGTGTTGCAGTAGTTGTTGATGCAAGTCACCAATGTATGACCACTAGGGGTATTCATAAAACTGAATCTAGCACCATTACTAGCAGAATGCTTGGTGCTTTTAGGGATAATCCCGAAACTAGGTCTGAATTTATGAATCTAATTAACAGTCCCAAGGACTTTTAAGATTAAAAAAATATATATATTTTTTTAACCATTTTTTTGGATGATTTCGATATAAATTTGCATTAAGATTTAGTCAAGGGGGATTTAATGGCTATTAATACAGAGAGTTTTGATTTTGATCCTGATTATCTCAGGAGGAAGTACAGAGAAGAGAGAGATAAGCGTCTTAGACAAGACGGTAATGAGCAGTATCAAGAAGTTTCTGGAGAATTTTCTTACTTCGTCGAAGATCCCTATATTGATGATGTAATAGAAAGAGAGGCCATCAAAGATGAAATTGAGGTCGTTGTTATTGGTGGTGGTTTTGGAGGAATGCTAGCAGGTGCTAGACTAAGAGAAGCTGGCATAGATGATTTCAAAATCATAGAGAAAGGTGGCGACTTTGGCGGAACTTGGTATTGGAATAGATATCCCGGCGCCTCTTGTGATATAGAGTCATACATCTACTTTCCATTACTAGAAGAAACAGGATTCGTTCCAAGGCAGAAATATACTAATGCACCTGAAACCCTAGAATATTGCAGAGTTGTTTGTGAAAAGTTCAAACTTTATGAAAATGCGCTTTTACAAACCGAGGTGATTTCAGCAAATTGGGATGAAGAATCATTAAGATGGATTATTAAGACTAACAAAGGTGATGAATTAAAAGCCAGGTTCGTGGTTCATTCAAATGGCCCTCTTAACAGGCCTAAACTCCCAGCCATTAAAGGTATAAATGACTATAAAGGACATACATTCCATACTAGTAGATGGGACTATCAATATACTGGAGGATCTTCGCATGGAGATCTAACAGAGCTTAAAGATAAAAAAGTAGCAATAATCGGAACTGGAGCTACTGCAGTTCAATGCGTACCTCATCTTGGTGCAGCAGCTGAAAAACTATATGTATTTCAAAGAACTCCGTCTTCTATTGATGTAAGAAATAATCAACCAACAGACCCCGAATGGATTTCCACACAAAAACCTGGATGGCATGATGAAAGGAGAAAGAACTTTGAAACTCTTCTCACTGGTGGAATGGTCAAAGAAGACTTAGTTTCTGATGGATGGACAGAGGCATTTAGACTTCTTTTTGGCAATCTTAGACAGCAAGCACCTTCCAAATTAAAGATGGTTGGATTTGCATTATCAGGTATTTTTTCTTCAAAAATGTATAAAGTCGGCTTCAAATCATATATGACTGGAAAAGTTACAGAAGCTATGGACTTAAGAAATGCTATGCAAATGGCTGATTTTCAGAAAATGGAAAAGGTTAGAGCTAGAGCCGATGCAGTGGTGGAAGATAAAGAAACCGCCGAATCACTGAAACCCTACTACAATCAATTCTGTAAGCGTCCCTGCTTTCATGACGAATATCTCAACACTTTCAATAACCCCAATGTTGAATTGGTGGATACTGATGGAAAAGGTCTCGAAGAAATATCCGAAAACGGCATAATATTCGAAGGTAAAGAATATGAGGTTGATTGCATAATTTTTGCTACCGGATTTGAAGTTGGAACTGACTATAGTAGAAGAGCGGGTTATCAGATACATGGAATAAATGGAATGACTGTATCTAAGAAGTGGGAAAATGGTCTCGCTACTTTTCACGGTATGCACAGTAGAGGTTTTCCAAATTCTTTCTTTTTCGGACCAGCCCAATCAGGTTTCACAGCTACCTATACATATTCTCTCGATGAGCAAAGTATTCATTTAGCTCACATTTTGAAAACTGCAAAAGATAAAGGTGTAACCAGAATTGAAGCTTCTCAAGAAGCAGAGGAAAATTGGATTAATACCATAATCGAAAAAGCTAGACTGACAGCTGACTTTCAGGAGAACTGTACTCCTGGCTACTACAATAATGAAGGTAAAGTAAATCAAACCCCTCAAAATAATACCTACGGAGGCGGTCCCATAGAGTTCTTCGCTCTCATGGAAAAATGGAGATCTAAAGGAAATCTAGAAGGCCTAGAACTGAGCTAATTATTGTACAAACTAGAAATACTCCATCATCCATACAACCCAACTGATTTAGAGGAAATATTTGCTATCAATCAAGCTAATATCCCTGAAGTTGGTAATATTGATCATATCGACAGACTTAAACGTTTAATCGATTGGAGCTGTCATTTAATTGTTGTAAGAGACAAGGAAATAGCAGGATTTATCATCTTGATGAGAGAAAATCAAAGTTACGAATCTCTTAATTATGAATTTTTCAATTCTCAAGGATATCCTTTTCTGTACGTTGATAGAATTGCAATTAAGGAGGAACATCGACGTAAAGGATTGGGACACATGATTTACTCAAAAACTATTGAGATAGCTGAAGAGTTAAACTTACCGACATGTTGTGAAGTTAATACCCTGCCAAAAAATGAACCTTCCTTAGCTTTCCATGATTCGTTTGGCTTTGAAGATGTTGGTACTAAGGACTATGAAGACCATAGCGTAGTTTTCCTCAGGAAATCTCCTAGTTGAGGTCGTCCTTGAAAAAATTAATCAAGCCCACACCTGTAATTATTAGAAGGCACCCAACTAGCATTGTGTAAGTTATTGCCTCATCTAAAAAGAGATTGGCCCACAACATTCCAGATACAGGGACAATAAGCACAACTGTCGAAGCTTTAACCGGCCCTACTCTCTTTATCAAAATAACATAACCCATGTAAGCCAAGCCGGTACATAAAAAGCCCAAAAGAAAAACACTTAAAAGAACTTCATTTGGATGATTGAAATGTAATCCACTTTCTAAAAAAGTAAAAGGAAAAACCAGAAAAGTAGCTACCAATAAAGTCATAGAAGCTAAATAAGTTGCATCTATTTCTTTAGTTGTGAATATATAATTTGAACTGAATGCATAAAAGAAAGATGCCATGAGACATAGCAATAGTGCTATTAATGAAAATTCTAATGATTCATATCCAACAAATATAAATAAACCTACCATGCCTATAATTATCCCGAGCAATTGAGTGAGATTAGAACGCAATTTCAACCAAAGGCTAGCAATAATGAAAGCAAATAAAGGGGTTGTACCATTCAGAACAGACATAGTGCCCGCATTCAAATCAATAGCTGCTCTAGAAAAAAGATAAAAAGGAACAGATGCATTGATACAAGCTAGAAGGAGAATAGAAGGAAAATTTTCTCTTATCTTTCTGAGATGCTGTCTAGTGATAAAAAATGGACTTAGTATCAATGAGGCTATTAATAATCTTGAGAAAACTAAGGTTATGGGCCCTACTTCAGGCGCAGAAACCTTTATAAAAAGAAAGGATGACCCCCATGCTATGCCAATTGCAATAATTAATGCCCAGTCAATAACTGCACTTTTATTCATTTATATAATTAATTTATCTTACTAAAGGATCCTAGTAAGGCCGATCCCCAATGATAGTTACTCTTTCAACCTTTCTGACATTTGGCCAATAATCAGAATTCGCATAATGTTGACATGCTCGATTATCCCAAAAAGCTATTGAATTATCTTCCCAGGCAAATCGACATTGGTATTCAGGCACAGAAGCTCTGGAATATAAGAAATTTAACATCTGTTGAGATTCCTCAGGATCCCAATCTTTAATGTATTGTGTAAAGGCCGCATTGACGTAGATGACCTTCTTTTTTGTATCCGGATGAGTTCTTATTACTGGATGTTCTGGCATTGGATATTGCTTATTAAAGGCTTCTATTTCCTCATCAGATTTACCCTCTTTAATGAGCCTATCTCTAAAATTTGCAAAATCATGAATCGCTATAGCACCTTCAAGTTTTTCTTTAACTTCTTCACTAAGATTGTCATAAGCTGCATACATATCTGCAAACAATGTATCTCCTCCATGTTCTGGCTTTTCTATCATTCTTAAAACTGACCCTAGAGATGGTTCCATTCTCCAAGTTACATCTGAGTGCCAGGTATTCTCTCTACCTCTGCTCTTTTCATTGTGTGTTATAACCAAAACTTCTGGAAAATTTTCTTTTTTTGGAGCGAAAGGGTGAATTTCTAATTCCCCAAAATTTTTAGAAAAGTTTATATGCTGTTCTGTTGAGATATCCTGATCTCTAAAAAAAATAACCTTATAAACTAATAATGCTTCGTAAATTAGGGCTTTTGTCTCTTCCTGCATGGGTTTTGATAAATCAATACCAAGGATCTCACCTCCTATTGTTGGACTTAACCTATTAACTTTAAATGGTAGGTTTTTTTGTTCAAATGCATCTGGATTAAAGTCAATCATAATTTTCTCCCTATTCATAATCATCAACAAGCTTTCTCAACTTGTCAATCTGAAGTTTAGATTCATCATCAGGATTAAGAAGCATATTCTGGTATATCCTTACCAGTCCTGGACAAACTTTGAAAAATTCATCAATAAAAACTTGGATAAAGGCTTGCATACAAAGAAGATATCTTACTCAAGTCTAAGTACTAATTTAAAATTCAAATTTATCTAAGAAACATTTCTTTCTTTGCCTTCCCAATAAGGAGCTCTCAAATCCTTTCTAAGAATTTTACCAGAGGGATTTCTTGGTAATTCAGAGATATGTTCGACCGTTTTAGGGCATTTGTAACCAGCTATTTGAGTTCTTACAAATGAAATTACTTCTGTCTCATCAAGGGGATCTCCTTCAGTTTGAACAATAAATGCTTTAGTTGCTTCACCCCATTTATCATCAGGTATTCCAATAACAGCTGCATCTGCAATTTGCGGATGACTGAGCAATGCGTTTTCAACTTCAGCTGGATAAATATTTTCTCCTCCAGAAACAATCATATCTTTGACCCTGTCATGAATATATAAGAAACCTTCATCATCAAAATAACCAACATCTCCAGAATAAAACCAACCATCTTTTATAGCTTCAGCCGTTGCTTCTGGTCTATTCCAATAACCTTTCATATTTAAGTCAGATTTGATTATTACTTCCCCTACCTCACCGACTGGCACATCATTGTCGTCAGAATCAACAACCCTCAAACCGACACCCTTTGCAGCCTTACCGCAAGATCTTAACTTTCCTCTGGAGATTTCATGGTCTTCTGGATATAAAAAGGTTATTGCTCCATTGGTCTCTGTAAGTCCATATACTTGCCAAAAGTTACATTTCATTAATTCCATAGCTTTTAGAAGCGTATCATCGGTTATTGGGGACGCACCGTAAATTACAGTTTCTAAAGACGAAAAATCAGTATTGGCTGATTCAGGATGTTGAATTAAAAAGAGTATTACTGCCGGCACAAAGATAGTGTGTTGTATCTTCTCTTGTTCAATAAGCTTGAGAATCAAACCTGGATCAACCTCAGGGATGATGATACTTTTAGCCCCAGTGACCATACCAGCTATACCCATATTAGTGCCGGCTACATGGAAAATAGGCATACATACAAGGTTTACACCACCCTCTTCTATGTCTCTATACATAGCTTCTTCATTAACAATAAAACAAGCACTAAAATTATCATTTGTTAATTGAACTCCCTTAGGATGACCAGTGGTGCCTGAGGTATAAAGCTGAATAACATCATCATTGCCATCACTCTCCAACATTGGATCTTTATCCTCAAATGAATCTCTCCAACTAGCGAAATCCTGCCACTCATCATGATTTCCCCCCACTGTAATAATTTTCTTAACTGTTGGAATTTCATCTTTTATTTCCTCAATTAATCCAAAAAACTCTGGCCCTACAAATAGAACTTCACTTTGAGAATCATTCAGGATAAAGGCAACTTCAGGAGGAGCTAGTCTCCAATTAACTCCAACTGTAACGGTTCTTGATTTGAATGTTCCATACATAAATTCAAAAAAAATGTCAGAGTTTTTACCTAAGTAAGCGACTCTTGAATCAGGTTTACAACCCTCTTTTATCAATCCTTGAGCAACTCTGTTAGAGAAACTATCTAATTCCTTAAAAGTTGTTTCTTTATCTTCAAATTTATGAGCTATCTTCTCGCCAGACTTTTCGACTCTCCATCGAAAAATTTCAACCATTGTTTTTTCATACGGTATTTCCACTTTTCTCTCCTATATCCAACCTAACGGTTTAAGCTTGTCATTTACGAAACTCTCAGGAACCTCTTCTAAAGCTGTTCCTAGAGTATCATTCCATCTATTCAAAAATCCAAATAAAGAAATCACAGAAACAATATCAACAATCTCCTTTTTGGAATAGTACTTACTTAAGTTATCAAAATGCTCTTGATTAGAGTTATTTGGTACCTTTCCTGCTGCAAAAGCTAAATCGAGTACAGCTTTTTCTGAGTTACTAAATTTCTCACTTTCCGAGTAGTTAAGAATATCAGCAATTTTCTTTTCTTCAATACCAGCCCTTTCCGCGCCATGTGAGGTGTGTGCTTGACAGTATTTACATCCAGCTGACAAGCTTGATGCTAAAGCAATTAATTGTTTAGTTCCTGCATCAAGACCATCAGATTGAAAAACCACACCTGCTAAAGCTGAAAAGGACTTAAGTAACTCTGGTCTTTCAGACATAGTTAAATGAGCATTTGGTAGATATCCCATGAAAGATTCTACTATTTTGAAAAGCTCCTCAAATTCTTTCAGGTCCTCTCTGTATGTATCGCCTATATATGTAGTAGGTATTTTTTTCATATTGCTTTTGCGACCTAAATTATTTCTTTAGTTTGAATTCTGGATTAACTCTAATTCTCTAAATTCATGTTCTATAGATAAGTCTATCAATTTCCTCCATAAAGGTTCTGCCATGGAAGAACTTAGTCCGCAAGATTCTCCAAAATTAGTTACTTTAGATATTACATCTTCAATTCTTTCTTTATCGATTATCAAATTTTTATCATTTTTCACTAAAGCAGCCATTTCAATACACTTTTGTCTCCTAGCGAGGAGTAAAACCAGTTCTTTGTCGAGAAGATCTATTTCCTCTCTTATATCTTTCATAGTGATGGTCATAATTTTTTATTTTTATTAATAATAGATTATATTACTTATTTGTTAGTCTAAAGAATATATGAATATTGAGTTAATTTATGAAAATAATTAAAGAATTAGAAGACTTGCAGCCCGAGATGCAGAATTGGAGAAGAGATATACATGCTCATCCAGAAATAGCTTTTGAAGAACACAGAACCGCAAAAATTGTTGCTGATAAATTAGAGAGTTTTGGTATAGAAGTTGAGACAGGAATAGCTGGTACAGGGGTTGTAGGAACTCTAAAAAAAGGCAAAGGTAATAGATCTATTGGTTTGAGAGCTGATCTGGATGCTCTTTTAATCCATGAAACTAATGATTTTGAACACAAGTCCAAGACACCCGGAAAGATGCATGCCTGCGGTCATGATGGACATACAACGATGCTTCTGGGCGCGGCTAAATATTTAGCAGAAAAAGGTAATTTTGACGGAACTATAAATTTTATTTTTCAACCAGCTGAAGAGAATGAAGGTGGAGGGAAAGTTATGGTAGAAGATGGGCTTTTTGAGAAGTATCCTGTAGAGGCTGTTTTTGGTATGCATAATATTCCAGGTATGCCAGTAGGTTCATTTGCCGTAAAGTCTGGACCTTTCATGGCTTCCTTTGACATCTTTAACTTGAAAATTATAGGAAAAGGTGGTCATGCAGCAATGCCTCAAACAACAATCGATCCGATCATAATTGGTACTAAAATTGTTGATGCTTATCAATCTATTGTCAGTAGGTATATAGATCCTCAGGAACCAGTTGTTCTGAGTGTGACTCAATTCCATGGAGGAGATGCATATAATGTAATTCCAAATGAAATTGAGATTAAAGGAACTGTTAGGTGTTTCTCAACTAAAGTTCAAGCCTCCATAGAAAAACAAATGGAAAATCTAACATCATCAATTTGCTCTGCTTATGGCGCTGCATACGAATTCGAATATCAGCACAGGTATCCTCCAACAATAAACAGCGCTGAAGAAGTCGAAACTTCTTTGAAAGTGATGAATGAAATCTCTGATGAGAGCATGATCAATACATCTCCTTCTCCAAGTATGGGATCTGAAGATTTTGCCTTTATGCTTCAAGAGAAGCCAGGTAGCTATATTTGGATTGGAAATGGCGATAAAGAAGGATCTTGCATGCTTCATAATCCGGGTTATGACTTTAATGATGAAATTTTACCTATTGGAGCGACGTACTGGGTAAATATAGCAGAAGAGATTTTATCCCCTATAAATTAATTCTCATTTTCTTTACTTAAAGGGTTCTGACCATAGACATTCTTGGGCCCTCCTGCTTCACACATAAAATAAATATATGCAAAGAGAGTGAAAATTGAAAAGAAAGCTAAAGCTTGAGGAAGAAAAATAGGTATTATTTGAAGAGCAAAATACCACCAACCGGACTTGCCGATATCATGAAATCTCCTGATTGATAAAGATATCTGCGGGATAGCTGTCACCAGGATGGCATAACCAATTGAAGAGTTGAAAAAGACCTGAAAGATATTTCCATCATTGAGTGACGATAATTCACTCTCTAAATTTTCAGCAGTGAAATTTAATACCAGAAGACATAGCATTATAGAAAATAGAAAGAACCACCAAAATTCAGATCGGGAAGATCTCCCTTTAAAATCAAAACACCTCAAGTAGCCTGAAATGACTGAATCGAAAAAACTCATTAGATTAAATATATATAAGAAGGTTGGTAGCCCGTAGGAGAATCGAACTCCTGTTGCCTGGATGAAAACCAGATGTCCTAACCACTAGACGAACGGGCCGAAAGATCGCATTGTATGGAGGGTAAGCTTCAAGGTCAATTGTACTATTATTCTACCGTATAATCAT
The DNA here is from genome assembly GCA_902537425.1 of uncultured SAR86 cluster bacterium. GTDB lineage: Bacteria > Pseudomonadota > Gammaproteobacteria > Magnimaribacterales > Magnimaribacteraceae > Magnimaribacter. The sequence goes on from CACBBD010000003.1 coordinate 61,171, forward strand.
TATTTGTTGAGCGAGTATAAACAATCCCGAATACTAATAATGCACTAACAATTAGTCCTATCCAAAACTCTGGTGTAGAAAAAAGAAGATAAATGTCAGGTACATCAACAACTCTAATCTCTTCATATTTCTTGGGAAAACTTTCGGATCTGGACCAAAAACCAATTCTTTCAACGATGAATTCCAAAATATAGTTAGTTTTAAAGATGATGCCTTCAAGAACTACAGTTGCTACGAGAGGCACTACTGCACCTAAAACAGGTTTCCTAGAATAAGTTCCGGCTAACATTAACCAAGTAAAGATGGGTAGTGTCCATAGTGCTTGAGCCCAGAGGCTGAAAATTACTCTAAACCAATCAGTTATGATGTAACTATTCCAAAGGTAACCAAAGGATACAATATCATTTGAAACAAAATAAATAGAAGCACTCATCACAGCTACAAACTGTAATAGGATTATATTTGGAAGTATCATTAAAGGTACCACCAATATAACAAACAATATTTTTGAAACTACAGTTGTAAGGTCAGAGACTGGCAGAGATCTCCAAAATATTAAACTGCGGTCTTTACGCTCATCGGCAAAAGTTGAAAGATTATAAGCAAGAAGACCGAAGCCAACGGTAATTAATACTGGAAGTGCTAATACTGTCAATCCTGCCCTAATAACTCTTGCTTTTGCTTCTGGAGAAGCTTGTAACATTGCCTCTTGATAATCTTCATCATAAATCTCTGTCGAAAAGTTGAATTCAGCTGTTTGTATATCAGTAATTCCGAAATAGACTGAAACAATCACAAAACATAGAACAATTGTTACTATAAAAGGGGCATATATAAAGGCTACCTTATGTTCTTGAACCTCTCTTCTTAACATTGCGAAGAAAATAGTTGTCATGACTCAGTTCCCCTTTTCGTTTTATCCATTATTGCCATGAATAAATCAGCTATAAAAGGTGGTCTTACTTCACCTAATTCAAATAGTTTTTCTTCATCTATATCTTCAAATAGTAATACTTCTCTTCCTAGTTCTATTCTTTGATGGATAGGCCTTAAGGATCTCCCTTTTTCTATTGAGTCAATATTGGGGCGTAACTCCAGGAACTTTTTATTAATTGATTCTATTGAATCATGCATAACAACCCGTCCTTGGTTCATAAATAACGCATCAGAGAGAACACCTTCAATCTCCTCTACCTGATGAGTGCTTATAAGTATTGTTCTATCTCCATCATAGTAGTCTTCGATGAGCTGTGAATAAAATTCTTTTCGATATACAAGATCTAGTCCAAGAGTGGGTTCATCTAAAACCAATAATTTCGCATCAATTGCCATGACTATTGACAGATGAAGCTGTACTACTAAACCACGAGAAAGAATTTTTATTTTAGAACTTCTCTTTATGTCTGTTTTAGAAAGTATTGATAAGCATTTTTTTAAATCAAATTTTGGATGAACACCATCAACATATTGCAAAACCTGATCAACTGTCATCCATTTTGGAAGTACAGCAACATCTGTAATTGAGCATACCTCTTTGAGTAGTTGATGCCGATCCTTTCTAGGATCCATCCCTAGTACTTCTAGATTCCCCTCAGTCTGAATCAGTCCAAGTATAGATTGTAAGAATGTTGATTTACCAGCTCCATTAGGTCCAATAAGGCCTAATATTTGCCCAGATAAAACCTCGATATCAATACCATCAAGAGCATAGCTAGCATCATAGTTCTTCTTGATAGATTCAGCTTTAATAATAATTTCACTCATCTTAATTCTGGTTAATAAGTTTGTTAAGATCTATACCTAAGCTTGATGCTTTTTTTAATGTATTTGGCCATTCGTTTTCTAAAAACTTAGATTTCTCTAGTTTTAGCAATTCTTTTTTGGCATCTTCAGTAATAAACATACCCAGTCCTCTTCTTTTTTCGACAATGTGAAGATCAACAAGTTCTTGATAAGCTTTCGATACAGTAAGCGGATTCACCCCCCCTTCAACTGCCATTTGCCGAACTGAAGGTATGGGATCACCTGACTTCAAAACACCATCGATTATTAATGAGACGACATGGTCTCTAACTTGTTGGTATATCGGTTGATCGTTTGTCCACTGCATGATGCAATTCTCGAAACAAGTGTATTACTTTACTAATACACATACAAGAGCATCACTTTAACTTCTTTTGAATTGTTGAAAATAATCCTCTAAAGATGTTTGCTTCCATTACATCAATTCTGCTTCTTTTAAAGAATCTTCTAACTCTAAGTAAGAGTTTTCTTGGATTATCAATGTCATAAAATTCAACTTCTTGCATTAATTCGTCCATGTGTGCGATTAATCGTTCTGTCTGTTCATTGTTTGCAAGTTCAACATCCCAATTATCTTGGTTATCCTGTTTCTCTAACAAACAGAGTCTTATTTCATATGTCAGAATTTGAACTGCTTGTGAGAGGTTTAAGGAAGAATACTCTGGATCAGAAGGAATATGTACATGTAGATTGCAAAGGCCCAGCTCTTCATTGGTTAGACCTCTATCCTCTCTTCCAAATACTATGGCTATTTGATGATGTAGAACACTTTTTGCAACCTCTTCCGCTGATTCTTTTGGACTTAAAATGGGCCATGGAACCTTCCTATCTCGAGCGCTTGTACCTATAACCAATTCACAATCAGCGACAGCATCTTTTAAGTCTTCAAAAACTTGTGCATTTTCTAAAACATCCTTAGCAGCTTTAGACCTAAAAGTTGCTGCATCACTTGGAAACTCTTTAGGGGTTACTAAAGCAAGATTGAGTAAACCCATATTTTTCATAGCTCTAGCAGATGCACCAATATTTCCGGGATGACTTGTGCCAACTAAAACAACTTTTATTGAGCTGAATAAATCCTTTGATTTATCTTTATTCTCTACCACTCTCATATTCTATCAGGGGATTGAGTGCAATATGTTACGATGCGCATTTAATTATGGAACCAAAAGTAAATATTGCTTTAGAAGCTGCTCGTGCAGGCTGTAAGGAATTATTAAGTTATGCCTATAGACTTGATCAACTCGAAATTAAAGAGAAAGGGCCTTCAAATTTTGTGACTCAATTGGACAGAAAAGTCGAATCGATAATCATTGATTCACTAAAATCAATTTATCCTAAACACACTTATGTGTCCGAAGAAGTTGGAAGAATTGAGGGTTCAGGAAAAGATATTGAATCCATGTGGGTTATTGACCCTCTAGATGGAACAACAAACTTTATTCATGGATTTCCTTATTATGCTATTTCAATTGCCTATGTAGAAAAAGGTAAAACTTTGCATGCTTTAATTATCGATGTTCCAAGACAAGACGAATTTACTGCTAGTTTTGGTAGAGGAGCCTATCTCAACAATCGAAGAATTCGAGTAAGTAAAGCAAAAGGCTTGTCTGGAACACTCTTGAGCAATTCATCTCATGATACTGATAAGGGCAAAGTAAGACACGATAATATGTCGACCTTCAGATCGCTTTACTCAAATGGTTTAACAATACGAAGAACTGGCTCCGCAGCTCTTGATATGGCAAATGTTGCGGCAGGGAGATTAGATGGATTTTGGGGCAGCGGACTAGGCATGTGGGATATAGCTGCTGGTGGACTTTTAGTAAGAGAAGCAGGAGGCTTGGTAAGCGATTATTTTGGCAATCCGGACTACCTAGCTGGCGATAATATAATTTGCTCTACAAATAAATGTTTCAAACCAATGCTTCAATCAATCAAACCCTTTACTTCAATAGTTGAGTCCTAAGGCAAAGGATTATCGTCGGCATTTTCAGGTTCTTCTACTCTTAGATGGTCTTTATTTAAACCCATTATAACTAATGCATTTGCGGCTATGTATATAGATGAATATGTACCGATCACAACACCAAAAATTAAAGCCAAAGCAAAGTTTTTAATAAGCTCCCCACCAAGAAAATACAGTGAAAATAATACCAACAGAGTTGTTAAGGAGGTAATTAAAGTCCTTCCTAAAGTTTGATTTAATGATAGGTTTATAATTTCTTCGGTACTGTCTAATTCAGCAGATCTTAAATTTTCTCTAATTCTATCCGATACAACAATAGTATCATTCAGTGAATAGCCAATTACCGCCAATAAAGCAGCTAAAACAGTTAAATCAAACTCGATTTGAATAAGAGAAAATATACCAACTACAATAATTACATCATGCACAAGAGCCACTACAGCGGCACCAGCAAACATAGATTGAAAACGAAACGCTATGTAAAGCATCATGAAGGCTAATGCTATAAGCATAGCAGTCCCGCCATCATCTCTAAGTTCACTGCCAATCTGTGGCCCTACATATTCAATTCTCCGCAAATCAATAGCTTGTTCAAAGTTATCGGCGCTTAATAAGGAGACAATTTCAGAACCAAGGCTGTCACTTACTGTACCTGGTAGCTTGATAAGAACTTCTGTACTAGATCCAAAATTAGCGACTTGAGCTCCATTAAACCCGCCATCAACTAGTGTCTCTCGTATATTGCCTATATTTGCTTCTTCAGGATAACTTAATTCAACTAAAGTTCCTCCCGTAAAATCCAAACCATAATTGAGTTCTTTTACCAGCAATGATCCTATAGATAGGACTAAGAAAATAGAGGAAAAAATAATCGCAATCTTTCTCCATGCTAAGAAGTCAATATTAAATGTCATATTGATAGTCCCTCAAGATTCTTTTTTGAACCGTAGATAAGGTTTACAAAGGCTCTTGTTCCCATGATTGCGGTAAACATAGAAGTTATGATTCCAATTGATAAAGTTATTGCAAATCCCTTAACAGGTCCTGTTCCGTAGGATAATAAAATAACTGCAACAATAAGTGTGGTGACATTTGCATCCCATATAGTTAGGAAAGCTCTATTATACCCAGCATCGATTGCATCTAAGGGCGCCCTACCTCTATTTAACTCTTCTCGTATTCTTGAAAAAATCAATACATTTGCATCCACTGCCATACCCACCGTTAGAACTATTCCAGCAATTCCAGGTAGAGTTAAGGTGGCTGAAAGAGTCGACATTATTGCGACCAACAAGACTATATTGAAAGTCAAAGCCAAGCTAGCAGCCACTCCAAATACCCTGTAATAAAAAAGTATAAAACTTAAAACAAGAAATAAGCCTAATTGCATAGAAAAAACACCAGCTTTTATATTATCTGCTCCTAGGCTTGGACCTACTGTTCTTTCTTCAACAAATGTCATAGGTGCAGCTAGTGCACCGGCTCTGAGCAAGAGAGCAAGTTCAGAAGACTCACTGGGACTATCTAGCCCAGTTATTCTAAAAGTTGTTCCTAATGCAGCTCTTATTGTAGCGAGGCTTATAATTTCCTTAACTTCATATGATTGTTGAACAGGTACTTGTTGTCCACTCTCATCTCTTTCATAAATTGTTTTTGTTTTTTGCTCTACAAACAACACTCCAAGTCTTTTACCAATATTTCCTCTAGTTGCTCTGTGCATCTTTGATCCACCCTCACCATCTAAAGTTATATTCACTTGTGGTAATCCATTTTCATCGAAAGAAGCTTGAGCAGTCGCAACTTGATCTCCTCCTAAAATAATTGAATCTTGCAAGAAAGCAGGAGCACCTATTCCATTTCTATAGGGATAGGAAGTTTTTCTTGATCTTGGGGTATCCATTTGAGCTTCCAAATGAAATTCAAGAGTTGCCGTCTTGCCCAAAATATTTTTTGCTGCCGCTGTATCTTGTATGCCTGGTAATTGAACAACTATTCTTTTTTTTCCTTGTCTTTGTACGATTGGCTCAGAGACCCCAAGTTCATTGACTCGATTTCTCAGAGTAGTGAGATTTTGGTCTATTGCATCTGATTCAATCTGTTCTATTTCAGCCTCAGATAAATAAAGCTGTATTGAATTTTCAACATTTGAATTTAAAGGAAAGTTAAATTGAGCATAATTATCAATGATAAATTCCTCAGCTTTTTCTTTTGCTAGCAAATTGTTGAATTTAAGAAAAATTGAAGAGTCTTCTTCAACTGAAGCCTGATTATATCTAATGTTCTCTTCTCTAAATCTTATTCGCAAATCCTGCAGAGTACCATCCTGCCTATTTCTTAGAGCAGTTTCGGTATCTACCTGCATCAAAAAGTGTACACCTCCTCTAAGATCTAAACCTAGTTTCATAGGGTTTGCACCAATATCGACAAGCCATTTCGGAGTAGTCGGAGCTAAGTTTAAAGCTATGACCACATCATTTATAAGCTCACTGGAGAGTAATTCCTTAAGTTTAAGCTGATTCTGATAGGTATCAGTCCTTACTAAAACATAATCATTTTCTAGTTGAATTTTGGCATCAAAATCTTCATTTTTGACAATATCGGTAACTCTTTGAGCTAAGAATTCATCTGCTGTTTGAGAGCTACTTGTATATGATATTTGAACAGCAGGATCAGGTGCATACAGATTTGGTAATGAATAAACTATACCCAGCCCTAAAACAAACAGGATGAGCAAGTACCTCCAAAGACCATACCGTTTCATATCTATATAGATTTGAGTGTTCCTTTAGGTAAAACCGCAGAAATAGAATTTTTTTGTACTTTTATTTTTGTATTATCAGAAATTGAAAGTTCAATGTATTGTTCAGAGATTTTTGTTACTTTTCCAAGAATACCTCCAGCCGTAACAATTTCCTCTCCGGTGTCTAAACTTGCAAGCATCTCTTGATGAGTTTTTCTTCTTTTATTTTCTGGGCGTATCATCAAAAAATAAATCAAGATCATAAATCCAAACAGTAAAAATAAAGTTGGATCAAAAAAAGTTGGTGATTGTTCCATGTTTCTCCTCTAAATATTTATATTGGGGTTGTCTGAATTATTCCAAGTTTCTTCAAATCTTTTAATAAAGGATTGCAATTTACCTTTTTCAATTGATACTCGCAAATTTCTCATCAAGTTAATGTAAAAAGTGAGGTTGTGTATAGTTTGCAGAGTAGAGCCTAGCATTTCATTGGTCTTATCTAAATGATGTAAATAGCTTCTTGAAAAGTTTCGACAAGTATAACAATCGCATTCCTTATCAATAGGCTCGACCGAATGTTTGTTGGCAGCATTTCTTATTTTAACTACTCCTTCTGAAGTATAAAGATAACCATTTCTAGCATGTCGCGTAGGAATTACACAATCAAACATATCTACACCACTTTCGACAGCTTTAATGATATCAAGGGGTGTGCCTACACCCATTAAATAGCGGGGTTTATCTGCTGGCATTTTAGGGGCAATTAGATTAGTTATTTGACGTAAATCATCTTTAGGCTCTCCCACAGATAATCCGCCTATGGCATATCCCTCAAAATCCATTTTTTTTAGCCCTTCTAAAGACTGCTCTCTGAGATCACCGTAAATACCGCCTTGTATTATTCCAAACAAACTTGATTTATTGCTATTAAAGGCGTCTCTAGATCTTTCTGCCCATCTCAAGGACAATTGCATAGATTTCTCTGCTACCGATATCTCTGCTGGATAAGGTGTGCATTCATCAAGGACCATGGCTATATCAACTCCATAAGATTGCTGAAGTTCCATACATTTTTCTGGATTTAAGAATAATTTATTTCCATTCAAAGCTGAGTTAAATTCCACTCCCTCTTCGGTAATTTTTCTCTTTTTTGCAAGACTAAAAACTTGATAACCTCCTGAGTCAGTTAAAATTGGTTTGTCCCATGACATAAAATTATGTAATCCTCCATTCAATTTAATAATATCAACACCAGGTCGCTCCATAAGATGATAGGTATTGGATAAAATTATCTCTGCATTTATTGAATGTAAGATTTCAGGGCTTATAGACTTTACAGCACCATAGGTGCCAACAGGCATAAAAGCTGGTGTCTGAAATGTTCCGTGTTCTGTAGATACTTCCCCTCTTCGGGCTTCTCCATCTTTTGCTATAAGTTTATACATATATCAAGAATTAGATTTCCTATTAAGTAACATTGCATCGCCATAGCTAAAAAACATATATTTTTCTTTTATTGCATGCTTATAGGCTTTTTTTAAATTATCTTTTCCAGCGAAAGCGCTAACTAATAAAAGTAATGTTGTTTTCGGTAAATGAAAATTTGTAATTAAGGTATCTACAACATTAAATTTAAAACCTGGATATATAAAAATGTCAGTTTCTCCTTCAAATGGTTGAATTGCACCAAATTTTCTATGAACAGCTTCGAGACATCTTAGACTAGTTGTACCTACACTTATAATTTTAGATTTAGATTCAATTGTCTTATTAATCATTTCAGAGGTTTCAGTGGAAAGGTAAATCTTTTCTGAATGCATTTTATGTTTATTAATGTCTTTAACAGTGATTGGTTTAAAAGTACCCAGCCCAATGTCTAGGGTGATAGAAGCAATATTGATCCCCTTGTCTTTGATTTCATTTAGAAGAGAATCTTCAAAATGTAATCCTGCAGTAGGTGCTGCGGTTGATCTATTATTTTCTTCATTTGCATAAACGGTCTGATATCTTGCATAGTCCTCCTCATTTGGTTCTCTGTTTAGGTATGGGGGTAAAGGTAAAGATCCATATCCATCTATAATCTCTTCTATAGAGCTAGAAAATTTTATCTTGCACAGATAGTCTTTTTTTTGAATAACTTCAGCTGTAACTTCAGAATCGGTGATTATAACTTTATCATTCTCTTTTAATGGTCTATTAGACTTAGTCATAGCCAGAACATGAAAATCATCTAACTTTCTTTCTATGAGAATCTCAACCTTCCCACCAGATAGCTTAAATGCTTCGAGCCTAGCATTGAATACTTTTGTATCATTGACCACCAAAAGGTCTCCTTTGTTTAGATAATCAAGAATATCTGAGAAGTTTCTATCAGTAAGTGATTCGTCAACTACTAAAAGCCTACTAGAAGTTCTTTCTTTCGAAGGTTCTTTTGCTATTAGTTCTTGAGGTAGATAGAAATTGTAATCTGTTAATTTCAAGTCAATGTTAATGGTGCCGAAGGAGAGACTCGAACTCTCACACCCAAGGGGCGGGGGATTTTGAATCCCCTGCGTCTACCAATTCCGCCACTTCGGCAAATCTAAATCATAAAGTTGCAACAAATTTTACTATGAAAAGGTAAACTCATATCAGATAACTTTTTATATTGCAAAATATGAACTTCTATACAGATAGTTTTATTTTTAAGCTATTGAGCTTTTTCATAAGACATTTGAGCTCTTCTTCTTTAAAACAAGAGGAAATTGGAATAATTCATTCTGAAAAAAATATAGTCTATGCTTTTGCAACTGAATCACTTATTGATTTAGCAGCGTTTAATGAGATTTGTAAGCAAAATAATTTACCTCTCCCAGTAGAGAATATCCAAGAGACAAAACTCAAAAGGTTTATATGCTTGCAGAGTCCTAAGTACTTAATCTCCGAGCAAAAATTTAAAAGACAAAAAACTCACAACTTAGAAGAGCTTTTGAAGCTTGATGATGAAATATCAATAATTCCGGTATCCGTATCTTGGGGAAATAGACCTGATAAAAAACAGTCATTATTCAAAATCATCTTCTCACCGTCTTGGAGGCCCGCCGGTTCTTTGAAAAGGATTTTTAAGTTAATAGTTCATGGTAGGAATTTAAAATTACAACTTGAAAGAACCTTTTACATAAAAGAAGAGATAGAACAAAAAAATGGAATTGAGAAAAATGCATTAATCCTAAGCAGATATCTTAGGGCAGTTTTTAGAAAATCAAAACAAGCGATGCTGGGCCCAGACATTTCACATAGAAGAACTCTTGTCAAATCTCTTGTTAGAAATAAATATGTAAGAGAGGAAGTTAAGAAACTTGCAAATGGTAATAAATCAAGAAAAAAAAGACTCACAAAAAAGGCATACAAGTACGCAAATGAAATATGTTCTGATACAAATTATTCAATCTTGAGCTTACTGGACTCGGGTTTTACTTGGTTTTGGAATACAAGATATGAGGGATTACATACAAACAACCTCGAAAAAATTAAAGAGCTTTCTAGAGATAATTCTTTAATTTATCTGCCATGTCACAGAAGTCATATTGACTATTGTGCTTTAACATATTTGCTCTATGAAAATGGCTTAATGATTCCTCAAGTAGCGGCAGGAAATAATCTAAATGTACCAATTGTGGGTAGTATCCTCAGAGGAGCAGGTGCAGTCTTCATGCGGAGAACTTTTATGAGCAATTCTTTATATAGTACTGTTTTCTTTGAACATATTAGGGCTCTTATGACAAGAGGTAACTCTATAGAGTTCTTTCCTGAGGGAGGAAGGAGTAGAACTGGTCTAAGTCTTCCATCCAGGCCAGGATTGCTTTCTTTGATAATTAGAAGTTTTGCCTCTTTAAAAGACCAAAATGTAAAAATTGTTCCAGTTTATATAGGTTATGAAAAAATACTCGAAGGCCAAAGTTACTTATCCGAACTTACAGGTGGAAAAAAGAAAAAAGAAAGTTTGATGGATCCAATAAAAGTTTTTAAAGACTTCAGAAATTATCTAGGAAATTCATATCTTAATTTTGCTGACCCAATTGATCTTGATACTTTCCTTAAAACTCATGTGAATGATGAATACTCTATATCCAGCCCTCAAGAAAAACCGGATTGGCTAACAGAAGTGACAGTTAAATTAGGACAATCCGTTATTAGAGCTATCAATAATTCAGTTGCAGTGACTTCTACAAGTTTATTTTCCGTTGCCTTATTATCTTCCTCAACGCAAACTATGGACGAAGACGATTTAGAAGAAAGAATAAATTTCTTTATTTCCCTCATTGAGAAATCTTCCGACTACAAAAATGTTTGGATTACGCAGCGAGAAGTCAAGGACATAATCTCAAAGACAAAAAAATTAGGTTTTATTGAACCTATTATGATTGCCTCTAAAAAAGTTTATAGGCCGACACCAGACCAAGTGGCAACATTATCATTTTATAAAAATAATATAGTCCATCTCTTTATTCTCTATTCTTTGATATGCGAATCTTTAAAATTTATAAAGAAAGCTCAAAAAGAAGAAATCATAAAACTCATCGAGATGATATACCCCATCTTCGCAAAAGATTTTCATTTGAAAAATGAAATAATTGATAAAGAATTAATCTCAAATGCTATCAAGGTACTTCAAATCAAAGGCCTCCTTTTAGAAGATAATGATGGAAATATCAAACCACCAACTGAAAATAGTTTAGTTTTTCAGCATTACATTGCCTTATCCAATCTTTGTGAGCCAAGTTTGAAACGGTTCTACATAGTTATGAGTACAATATGGAAAAGTGAGTCTATCTCAAAAGAAGATTTAAATATCAAATGTAAAAAATTGGCTGAATTTCTAGAAGAAATTGAGGGTTGGCCTTATCCGGAATTCTCGGATAAAGCAAAATTCGATAATTTTGTATATATGATGAAGCAAACTAAATTTTTTAAAGAAGATAGTGAAGGTAAATTATCAGCTGCAATAATTACTAAGAAGGCTAAAAAACTCTATGAACAATTCTTTGATAAGGATTTTTTGGAATATATAGAAAGGCAATCTAATTAGTATAGTAAATATCGTATCTCACTACCTTACCTTTTACTGATCTATTTGGAACTATTCCCTCAAGATATTCCATGTTCTTATGTCTTTTAACAATTACTCTATAGTTTGCAAATTTTAGACTCGTCTTAAGAAATTGTTTTTGAATAACTGCAGTGGAGAGATCTCTAAGTGCTTGCATATGTTTTTTTGCTTTAGATTTTTGAACTCCCAAAAACATAGGGTCGATATAGACTAGATCGAAAGTCTCATTTTTTAATTCTAAGAACTCAAGGCCATCCATGTTTAATACTTTAAATTTTTTTAAAAGATCATCCGCCCTGCTGCAAGATGTATTTTTTATACCATCAACTAAAAGCTCGAAGACCCAAGCCTCCTTTTCTACCAAAATCATAGATTTACAATTTGCAATTTTAGATATTTCAAAAGCATCTTTTCCAAATCCTGCTGTTAGATCAAGGCAAGAGAAATTTTTTGGCAATCCTTTGGTAGAATCCTTTAGCAAGTTATCATCGTAATTTTTTGACCAATCGTCGAAGTCCGAAAAAATTGGCTTTGAATTATACCCAAGACCTTTTTTAAGAAATAATCTATCTTTTGAGCAAGTCAAGAAATAATCTTCTGAAAAGTCTTTTATCTTTTGCTGTGAAGGTTTCTTAAAAATTTCAATATTAAGCTTTTTCGATAATACTGAAGCTCTTGCCTTAGATTGAGGGTCATCAAAGGTAAGATAAAATCTCACGAGAGTATCAAAGAAAACAATACAATACCCAGGACAATTCTATAAAGAATGAAAGGCATGAATCCAATTCTGTTAATAAACCTTATAAAAAAATCTATAGTTGCATAAGCAATTATAAAAGAGACTATTAAGCCTAAAAGATTAATTTGAAAGTATTGAATTAAGAACTCTACGTCAGATGAAAGGAGCTGATATGAAGCTATAGCACCGATGGTTGGTATAGCCATTAAGAAGCTAAACTTAGAAGCTGTTTTGCTATCTAGTCCTAAGATAAGTCCAGCTGATATAGTTATTCCCGATCTGGAGGTCCCAGGAATAAGAGCTAGTGATTGAGCAAATCCAATTATTAAAGCATCTATCAAAGTAATTTCCTCAATACGTGTCTTATGAGACTTACTGTAAGTTGCTAGAAATAAAATCAATCCAAAAAAGATTGTAGAGGTAGCTATTACTGTACTTGTTCGGAGATAGCCATCTATCAAATCAACTAAAATGAATCCAAATGATAGAGTTGGAATGCACGAAATAAAAAGTTGTCTTAATAATAGGTTTTTAAATAGAGACTTATGATCAAGAACTGAATTAATCATTTCAATTAAATCAGCACGAAAATAAATGCATACAGCCATTAAAGTTCCCAAGTGTAAAGAGATATCATAGAAAAGGTTCTGGTTTGAATCCATAAATTCAGATAGGAGAATTAAGTGAGCTGAGCTGGATATAGGCAAAAATTCTGTTAATCCCTGAATTACTGCCAGTAATATGCCCTCAAAATAAGTCATTTTATTTTCTGCCAACTACTTTCATCATTTAAATAAATAGGAAGTATTTTATCTGGTTCAATCAAATCACCTTGATCCAATTTTTTTAGGGCGAACTTGAGTAAATAGGTTGCTCTTGGATGAGTATCTGGGAGTTGATTGGTAATATTAAAAGATGAGCAACCCTCTCCAACGAAACAACTCTCTTCAGGAAATGCTTCTCGTTTAAAAGCTTCCTGTGGAATGAGACTGTAAGAAGATTTCATATCTCCTTCCGAAAAAATAGATTTAGAGATATATACTTTGCCCATTTTAAGTTCAGATATTGCAACAACAACATTAGAAAATGTCTCTTCATGAGCCTGTATGGATAATAGATCGATACTTGGTAAGGTTATTCCTTTAAGTTGGTGAGAAAAAGCTATCCCTTGTGCTACAGCACAAGATAATCTCACACCAGTGTAGGAGCCTGGTCCAATACCTACAGCCAAAGCACTTAAATCTTTATAAGAAAGATTACTCTCTTCTAATAGGTTATTTATTACACTTAAAAGCTTTTCTGTGTGTTGCTTAGGTATGTTCTCATGATAACTAAAGACTTCTTGGCAATTTCCTATTGAAACCGAACATGTGTCAGTTGAAGTTTCTATTGCCAGGATATTATCCAATTAAATCTCTAAGTCTTTTAATATCTGTTGAGTTACGTTACTTGGAGTTGCAGTTCCTGAAACTTTTATATACTTAAGTTGACTAGAAACAGATAAATTTGAGTAGAAGACTACTAACGGAGATGTCTGATCTGCATATACTTTTAATCTATCTTTTACCGTTTCCGGTTTATCATCTTCTCTTTGGATCAAATCTTCACCAGTAATATCATCTTTACCTTCATTTTTAGGTGGATTGAAAATGATGTGATAATTTCTTCCCGAAGCAGGATGCATTCTTCTACCTGCCATCCGATCAATTATGTCTTGATCAGGAACATCAATCTCTACAACAGCATCGATATTTATATCTCTTTCAATAAGTGCTTCTGCTTGTGGGATAGTTCTGGGAAAACCATCAAATAAAAAACCTTCAGAACAATCATCTTCCGAGATTCTCTCTTCAACTAAACCTACAATTACATCATCAGAAACCAAGATGCCAGCATCCATAAGTGACTTAGCCTCTAAACCTAGTTTTGTTTCTGCCTCTACCGCTTCTCTTAGCATGTTTCCTGTGGATATATGTGGAATTCCATAATTATGACAAATCGACTCTGCTTGAGTCCCTTTGCCAGCTCCTGGAGGCCCTAAAAGTACTATTTTCATATTTATTCTCCTATGACAAATGCCGTGGATAATTTGCTAGTATCTGTAATTGATACATAAATATTCTGGATATCTAATTTATTACTAATTTTTTTTGTATTACCACTCAAGTTTATATAAGGCTTTCCTTTAGGATCTCTCAGTATTTGTATTTCTTTTAAAGATACGCCACCGGAAAAACCAAGTCCAAGCGCTTTAGAAAGAGCCTCCTTGCATGCGAAGTTGTTAGACAGATATCTTACCTTCTGAAATTGGTTTGATTTTATTTCAATTTCTTTTTTTTCGTCTGGACCAAGGATTTTATCTTGGAATCTATGTCCGTATTTACTTAGTATTCTATAAATCCTATCTTGCTCTATAGAGTCAATACCTATGCCTTTGATCATTTTAATTCTTTGTTAAATATTTTCTTATGTTTAGATTCTTGTTCCCCAAATGAAAGTCTAATGCCATTCTCATTATAATCTTTGAGGAATCTCTTGTTTCTTTTTTTTCAAAATTACCTTTTTTGAAATTGATAATATCCAGTCCAGAAAATGACTTTTTAGATGCAACATTAGCCTTATCGATGGCGAATCCTTTATCAGGATAAAATCTATAAAAAAACCCTTCTTCTATTTTCTTATTTGTCTCTGCATCTCTACTTAAATCAATTCCATAACCCATTTCTTGAAGAAGATTGAGTTCGAAATTCCTCAGATTTTGTTCCAAATCAACCTGGCCAGAATGACATGAAATTTTCTTTAACAAAATTTCATAATCATCAAATATAACCGCATGGGGATCTTCTTTTTCAGTTGCTTTAATTATTAATTCATTTACGTAGATAATAGAATTAAATGAAACTCCATTATTGAATTGATAGTGGTCAATTATTTCTACTGAGGATAAAGTTTTTAATTCGCTCTTTCCGGATAAGCTAACTGAGAACTTAGAAGCAGGGGTCAAAACACTTCTTAAAGGACTCTTGGGTCTTTTTGCACCTTTAGCAATGGCATTTAACCTTCCATAAGATCTTGTAAAAAAATTAACAAGGATGCTTGTTTCTTGATAAGGCCTAGTATGTAAAACAAATGCAGGCTCTAGAGAAACATTATTTATCAAGATCATATCCCATCGAGGGTAGCAATGATTCGTTGTCAGACCATCCACTTTTTACTTTAACCCAAGTCTTTAACATAACCTTAGTATCCAATAATTTTTCTAATTCTTTTCTTGAAGCTGTTCCAATTGCTTTAAGTTGTGAACCGGATTTACCTATCAACATTCCTTTCTGACTTTGTTTTTCTACAAAGATAGCAGAATCAATATGAGTAATTTTTTCTAATTCAGAGAACCTCTCTATCGAAACACTTATTCTATAGGGGAGTTCATCTCCTAACCGGTTTATGCATTTTTCTCTTATTATTTCGCTTGCTAAAAACTTTTCAGATATATCCGTAACCTGATCCTCGGGAAAAAGATGAACTCCTTCTGGTAAAAGTTTGCATATAGCGGTCAATAAATCCTCAATTCCTATACTTTTCAATGCAGAGATAGGAACGATATGACTAAAAATACCTTCTTGACTACGCGCCTCAATAAAGGGTAAGAGAAAGTTTTTATCTTCAATTTTATCAATCTTGTTAATGACTAAGATAATAATAGTTTCTTTAGAAATAGACTGCATTCTACTGATATCATCATCTCCCCATTTAAGGCTATCAACTACGTATAGAACAATGTCTACACCTCTCATAGCATTAAATGCTACTTTGTTCATATACCTATTGAGGGCTCTCTTTTGGCCAGAGTGAAAACCGGGTGTGTCTACGAATATGATTTGATTCTTTTTCTCTGTCTTAATTCCTAAAAATCTATGTCTTGTGGTTTGGGGTTTTCTTGAAGTGATTGCAATCTTTTGGCCTAGAATCTTATTCAAAAGGGTAGATTTTCCAGCATTGGTTTTGCCGACTATGGAGACATAACCAGACTTGCTTTTAGGAATCATTATCTTGAATCATTTTAAGCATAATTGCAGCTGCCTCTAGCTCAGCGCCTTTTCTTGTCTTAGCCTTTCCATTTGATCTAAGTTTGGCTTCATCTACATAGCATGTAGCTTCAAATCTGCTCTGATAGCTTGATGTCTTATTCTCTTTGGACGAATATCTTGGAAGAGATTTGTATTTTTTTTGTATAAGTTCTTGTAGACAGGATTTTGGGTCTTTCAGTTCATCAATTTTGTCAAGTTCATTAAAATTACGACTAAACAAATTGTCCAGTACTTGTTTTGTCGTATTGAAGTTTGAGTCGAGAAAAACTGCCCCTATTAGGGCTTCAAGAGTGTTACCTAAAATTGAATTTCCTTCTAGTTTTTCTCCTTTTCCTAACTTAATTACTTCTCCAATTTGTAGGTTCATTGCAACTAAATTTAAATTATTTCTACTTACAACGCTTGCCTTAAATCTAGTTAATTTACCTTCATTAAGATCTCCATAAGAAACATAAAGCTTTTCGGAAACATAAAGATTCAGTATCGCATCCCCAAGAAATTCTAATCTTTCATTATTCTCTATAGAAAAACTTTTGTGAGTAAGGGCCAATTCGATTAATCTTTTATCTGAAAAGGTATAGCCAAGATTTGAAGAAATATTATCCATCATTGGATGTGCTGATTCCGTGATAGACTCGGCAAAGAAGAGAAAGAAGCCCAATGCATCCAAATAAAGTCTGCTCTTCCTATCAAATAATCTTCTGAAAAATAACCCCAAGCTCGGCTATCTAAGCTGTTATCTCTATTATCTCCAATAGCCAAGTAACTTCCTTGAGGTACTGTCCATTTGTGTTGGGCAAAATCACTTAATCCTAAAGTTCTAATAATATGTACTCCTTCGTCTATAGTCTCTTCAATTAAGTTTTCTTCTGAACTTGAAGTTAAAAGTTTTTGATCAATTTTTTTTCCATTAATAAAAATTTCATATCCCTTTATTTCAACTTTATCCCCTGGAATACCTATTACTCTCTTTACAAATTTAACACCTAGGGAAGTACATCTATTTTTTTGGAGATTTGTGAATTTATTTAAGAATAACTGACTTTCAGCTGTTGATAGTTTAGATAAATCTGGTCGTGCATCTGTAGGAGTTGTATCACAAAGAGTATGTGGAGGTATAAAAACTGCTACATCGTTTCTTTTAGGAGGAGTGAGATCGGTTAATAGTACATTAGTCCCGGGAAATTTTATTCCATAGGCATATTTATTTACCAAAACAAAGTCTCCAACCTGCAATCCCGGAACCATAGACCTGCTGGGTATTTGATATGGCTCGTAAGCAAATGACCTGATACAGGTTATAACCAATAGAATAAGAAAGTAAGATCGTCCCTCTGCTTCTAATTCCTTTAAGGCAATGACTTTTCCAAAAGCCCAGGAAACTGCTGCAAATAGAGTTGCAAAGGATAAAACTAACCCAAAATCAAGATTTAATTTAAATACTTGGTAAAGAATCACTAAAGCAACTAAAAACATGACGCCGCTAATTAAGTCTTTGTATTTCTTCTTATCTTTCTTGGCAAAAGATACCCAAAAAGAGAATAAAACTAATTCAGTCAATATAAGAAGCGATAAAGCTGTATTCATAATATTAATCTTTTACTTTAAGAACAGATAGAAAAGCATCTTGAGGTACTTCTACCCTTCCAATGTTTTTCATCCTTTTTTTTCCTTCTTTTTGTTTTTTTTGCAACTTCATCTTTCTTGTTACATCACCACCATAAAGTTTTGCAGTTACATCCTTTCGATAGGCTTTTACAGTCTGTCGAGATATTATTTTTGCTCCTATTGCAGCCTGTATTGCGACATCAAATTGTTGTCGGGGAATAACCTCTTTCAAGGCCTCTGTGAATTGTTTACCTTTAATATTTGCCACTGTCCTATGAGCCATATATGCAAGGGCATCTACCTTGTCGCCATTGAGTAATATATCTAATTTAATAACATCAGACTCCTCATATCTATCAAGACTGTAATCTAAAGAAGCATAACCTCTACTAACAGATTTTAATCTATCAAAAAAATCAACAACAATTTCACTTAAAGGCAGATCATAAACAAGTTCCACTTGACCGCCTACATACCTCATATTAATTTGTTTTCCTCGCCTGTCATTGCAAAGTTTCATTACAGAGCCAATGTAAGTGTCAGGAACAAGGATATTTGCTCTTGCAACAGGTTCTAATATTGTCTTAATTTTTGAGGACTCCGGTAATGCGCTTGGATTCTCGACGCGTCTTACTTGCTGATCCGTAGTTACTACCTCGTAAGCGACAGTTGGTGCAGTAGCTATTAGATCCATTCCATACTCCCGATTCAATCTTTCGGAGATAATCTCCATATGGAGAGTCCCCAAAAATCCACACCTAAAACCGGCGCCTAATGCTTCAGAATGTTCTGGTTCATATTGGAGTGATGCATCATTTAAGCATAACTTTTCCAAGGCTTCTCTAAAAGCCTCAAAATCATCAGAATCTTGCGGAAATAAGGCTGCGTAAACCTGAGGATTAACTTCTTGAAAGCCTTCTAAATTAGCAGTACCTGAATTAGCTTTTATAATAGTATCTCCAACTGGAGCACCTCTTATCTCTTTAATACTTGCGCATATGAATCCTACTTGACCAGAGTTTAATTCCTGCAATTCAGTTATCTTAGGACTATAAACTCCTATTTTATCTACTGTATGTGTTTCATTTCTAGAAAAAATCTCAATTTTCTCACCTTTTTCTATTTTTCCTTTAACGACTCTAACTAAGGAAACAACCCCTAGATAATTATCGAACCAAGAATCGATAATTGAAGCCTGTAATGGTTCATCGGTCACTACCTCCGGTGCAGGAACTAACTTTACTACTTGCTCAAGGACATCTTTGATACCAGTACCATTTTTAGCACTTATGGCCGGTGCTTCAGATGCATCAACACCAATTATTTCCTCTATTTCTTTTTTAATTTTCTCGGGATCAGACTGCGCCAAATCAATTTTATTCAATACTGGAATAATAGTTAAACCTTCCTCTACTGCGTTATAACATGTTGAAAGAGTTTGAGCTTCAACTCCTTGTGAGGCATCAACAAGAAGTATTGCTCCTTCGCAAGCTGATAATGATCTTGAAACTTCATATGCGAAATCAACATGTCCAGGAGTATCAATCAGGTTGAAATGGTATATCTCGCCATCCTCAGCCGTATATTGAAGATTTACAGTTTGAGATTTTATGGTGATACCTCTTTCTTGTTCTAATTCAAGAGTATCAAGTACTTGAGAGGTCATTTCTCTTTGAGATAAACCTCCGCACAGTTCTATTATTCTATCTGCTAATGTAGATTTTCCATGATCGATATGCGCGATTATTGAGAAATTCCTTATATTCATCGGTTATAGCTTAGCTTTAATTTTGCTAAAGCTGCTATTTTGACAAATTTAAGCTGAGAATTCTCTTATTTCCGTTTCTTGCGACACCAATTGTTGTTCTTCGTTCTACATCAAGATCAGACAGTACTTCCTTGAATTCATTTACATTCTTAATTTTTATCCTCGCAAGGGAATAAATAATATCACCCTTTCTTATGCCTCCCATGTAGGCTATACCCTCGGGATCAACATTGGTTACCAGAACGCCCTCGATAAATGATCTTTGATTTTCGTTACTTTGATTTTCTACTACTACACCAAGAATATTTTGTTTAGTCTCATTAAATGCTATTGATGGATCTGTAGGAAGCTCCCCCACAGTGACCTTAATAGTTTTTTCCTTACCATCTCTTAAGACCATGGCATTTACCTCCGTGTCAGGTCTGATTGAACCAACAGTTAAAGGCAAATCTGAAGAATAAAATATTTCTTCCCCATCAAAGAATAGAATCACATCCTCTTCTTTTAAGCCTGATTTTTCAGCGGGACTATCTTCAATTATTTGAGAAATCAAGGCTCCTTTTGGTACTTCCATATCTAAAGCCTCTGCAAGCTCGCTTGTAATCTCTTGAATACTTACTCCCAACCAACCTCTTGCTACATAACCTGTCTCTTTTAATTGATCGGCAACATCCATTGCATAGTCAATTGGTATTGCGAAAGATACACCCATGTAGCCACCTGATCTCGTATAAATTTGAGAGTTTATTCCGACAACTTCTCCTTCTAGGTTAAATAATGGACCTCCAGAATTTCCAGGATTAATTGCAACATCAGTTTGGATAAAAGGGACGTATGTTGAGTCTGACCCGTTGGGTATGCTTCTTCCTTTGGCACTAACGATTCCAGATGTCACTGAAAACCTTAATTGAAAAGGCGATCCTATAGCGACAACCCATTCACCTACTTTCAGATCTTTTGACTTTCCAATCTCCAAAACTGGTAAGTTTTCAGCATCTATTTTCAGCAGAGCGACATCTGATCTTTCATCAGCCCCTATTACTTCTGCTTTATATTCCCTTCTATCTCCAAGACTAACTGTAATTACATCTGCATTTTCAATAACATGATTATTGGTAAGCAAGTAACCATCTTCCGATATTATAAATCCTGATCCAGTTGATACTACTGGTCTTGTATTCTCTCTTGGTGCAGAAGGTCTTGGTTGTTGACCAAAGAACCTTTCAAAAAACTCATCATATCTCGGATCTCCGAATCCACGTCCATAAGTATTTCTTTCTTTAACCGTCCTCGAGCTTGTAATATTTACGACTGCAGGAGATGCTTCCTCTGCTAAATCTGAAAAATTTGGCAATTCTTCTGATTCAATTTCTGCAAAAAAAGATACAAGAATAGATACCAAAAATAATCTGTATTTTGTCATATTTAATTAATTTATTTTCTCAGCAAAAAAAATTGCATTCTGTAGAATTTGATTCTTCTTTTCAGTAGAAATATTACCACTTACGGAAACTACATAGGTTCCATCCTTAGACTTTATATAAGAGATTCTAGTAGCTTCACCAAACCCTATTTTATTGATTTCTTTAATTGGATACAAACTTACTTTGAAGGTTTTAGTAGAATTGGGAACCCTATAATTTGCTAAAGTTCCTTTTTGATTTGACTTAAAGTCTTGCAAAATACCCAATCCTGAAACAGAACTATTCAAAACTTCGAGTGCTTCAGGGCTGCCGATTGCATCAACTATTCTTTGTGAAGCTATATCAGAGAAGGATTCAACAGAGGGTGGGATTAAGGAGGAGATAATAACTGCACAAAATCCAAAGATTGACGCGGCTACATAACTTGCCTTAGGGTATTTATGCTTTTTAATCTTTTCTGAGAATTTAGGTTGAACCTTATCCAATCCAAAAGAAACCCTATTGGATATATCAATATCAAAGAATTCGGATTCTTCGTTCCTTAGAGCTTCTTTGCCTTGGTGAATATTTTTCCAAAATTCTCTATATTCAGGATTAGATGATATTTCAGATAATATTCTTCTTGTTTCGAAATCAGATAGTTCACCATCTGCTAGGGCAGAAATTTTTTCTTTCATAATTTTATTTTCAATCATGACTTAATCTCCGCATATGAAGCCTGATGATCTTTTCTGTATTCTTTAATTGCATCGTCGATAACCTCTCTACCCCTAAAAATTCTTGACCTAACTGTTCCAACAGGGCAATTTACTATTTCAGCAATTTGCTCATAACTTAAACCATCAAATTCTCTTAAAGTTAGAGCCGTTTTGGTGTCTTCTCCCAACCCATTAAGGCTTTCAATAATTATTTTATGCAGTTGAGAAGCATGAAATAAATTTTCTGGCGTGTCTTTATCTATTGGTTCTATGACGTAATTTTCTTCTTTAGAAATATCAGTTTGAATTAGTTCATCTTTTCTTTTTTTAGAAACTAAATAGTTTTTTGATGTGTTAACGGTAATCCTATAGATCCAAGTATAAAATGTACTATCTTCCCTAAAAGAACCAATGGATTTAAAGGACTTGATGAATGAGTCTTGAACGAGATCTTCAGCAATTTGCTGATCTTTGACAAACTTAAAGGCAGTAGATATCAATCTAGATTGATATTTCAAAACTAACAAATCAAAAGCCTGATAGTCCCCGGCCTTGGCTCTTTTAACTAAGCCTAAATCTAGATCTTTGTTTGAAATTTTCATAGCAATACCTAAATAGACTATATCTTAACCTTAAAGTTCTCTTCTATTTCAATTTCTTTGATAATTCTAATCCCCCTGCAAAGCCAATTTCTTCTATTAGAATTATTGCTAAGGGTATTGTTCTCAAAAAATCTTTCATAGTTTCACTGTCTTCAAAAGTATTTCTAAATTCTTGGTAATTTTCTTCTAAGACAAGAGAATTTACGATTGATCCAGATAACAAAACACCCCCATAGGAGCCCCAAACCAGGGCCATATATCTCAGATAAGAAGACAAGAGATAATTCAATAAATCGATGGTTTGAAGACTGCATTTATCTCCTCTTGCCAATAAAATCTTTTCACTGCTAAGCTCCAGATTCGTTTTTCCCGACAAAGTTTCATAAAAATAAGTTATTCCCTTGCCAGACAAGAAATCTTCATACGTGGGTGCTCGATAATTCTCCTTAGTAAATCTATCTGTTATTTCTTTCAAATCGGGTCTTAGCTTTTTATCAGAGATATTAATATGACCTGCTTCAGTCGCTATAACAGTCTCACCCAAAATTCCAGCCAAGCCCAAACCTGTTCCTGGAGCAACAAGGATCTTTGGTCCTTCTGTCAAAGTTTTTTGTCCTATATAGGAAAAATCTGCTGCTTTAAGATCAAAAAGCGCATAAGCCTGCAATTCAAGATCATTAACGACAATCAGCCCCCCAGAAAAGATCTTCTTTTCGAGATCTTTTATACTGAATTCAAGATTAGTATTAACGAATGAGACCTTATCCCCTAAAATAGGTGCGGCGACACCAATAACTGCCTTATTTATATCCTCTAGACCTTTATCTGCAAGAAAAGCAAGACATAACTCTTCCAAGGAATCGAAATTATTGATCTGATAATTGGCTTTATTGCTATATGTTAGACAATCCTTGGTAACACAAAACCTGGCATTTGTCGCTCCCAAATCTGCGATAAGAATCAAGATGAGTTCCCCAGGTTAATATCATGAAAACTTAATATTTTTTTTATGATGGGCTGAAGAGTTGCATCTTCAAATGACTTCTTATTAACCAAGATATCAAATATCTCTATATCCTCATATTCTAGTAGTCTCTGGAAATTAGAGATTTCATCTTCCTCGAGGTAGTCAAAATTATTCTCTACAAAAGGTATGAAGATCGCGTCAAGTTCCCATAGGCCCCGTCTACATTGCCACAAAATTTTTTTCTTTAATTCATTCAAAATAATTCCCTTATAATAGTTTATGTGAAAGGAAAAGAGCTAATAAAACTAGAGCATTTGAGCACACTTGAAATAAATGGCAAAGGTTCTTTTGAGCTTCTTCAGGGACAAATAACATCTGACATGGAAAAAGTCTCTTTGGATAATTGTGTTGTGGGATCTATTTGCGATATTAAAGGCAGAGTTGTGAGTTCTTTTATTACATCCAAAAATGCAAAAGAGAATAATTCTTTCTTTTTGGTAGGTGAAACAAAAGCATTGGTAGCTACTAAAACTGTCCTTGAAAAATATCAGCCCTTTTATGACTGTTCACTCAGACTTAGAAAAGATATCAAATTTTATGCAATTGAAGAGAGTTGCTTAATAAGGGACTTTTCAGAATCAAATTTGGATATTTCATCACAAAATTATGAATCTTTTTTTAGGTTGCACTACCTAGAAAAAAAATACCATCTGATAGCATTCATAAAATCAGATGAATTTAAAGGTTACGACATTTCAAATGATAAATCACCATGGGAATTAGATGAAATAATTAATCAAAACTTTGAAATAACTTCTAAAGTTATAAATAAATTTACTCCTCATGAGCTGGGATATCACCTTAACACTAGAATTGATTTTGAGAAAGGTTGTTATACCGGTCAAGAAATAGTTGCGCGAATGCACTATAGGGCAAAAAAATTGCCTGAGATTATAGTTAGATCAACAAATAAAGAAGTTAAAGACTTAATGAAAGTTTATGACAAAGATAATAAGGCAGTAGGGTTAATTTTATCTTGTACTAAAACTGATAATAACTATCAATGCCTTCTATCTATGAATAAAAACTATTCTGGTCAAGATATAGATTTTTAGATAATTTGATTTTCTTCTACCCATCGAATTGGCAGCTTTCCATTATTTTCTAAGTATACATTTGCTTGAGAAAAATGCTTACAACCGAAAAATCCTCTGTGAGCAGATAGAGGAGATGGATGGGGAGCTTTCAGAACTTTATGAATTTTAGGATCTATATTCGATCCTTTTTTTTGAGCATAACTGCCCCACAGCATAAATACTATATTTTCCTTACCGTTTAATACCTTGATGATTTTATCCGTAAAAATTTCCCACCCTTGTCCTGCATGAGAACCTGGACTTCCTTTTCCGACTGTTAGAACTGAATTAAGTAGCAGCACACCTTGGTCAGCCCAAAAGGTCAAATCGCCATGTCTAGGTGGTTCTAGCCTCAAGTCTGATTTGATTTCTTTAAAAATATTTAGCAGAGACGGTGGAACAGTCATTCCCTTGTCTACGGAAAATGCCAAGCCATTAGCCTGCCCTTTTCCATGATATGGATCTTGTCCTAAGATAACCAATTTAACTGAATCAAGAGGAGTTATCTCCAGGCAGTTGAAAATTTTTTCATTGGGCGGATAAATAACTTCATTCTTTGACTTTTTATCAATCAAAAAATTCCTTAAATCCTCCATATATTCTTCATTAAACTCTGACTGAAGTGCTTCAAACCATGAAATATGCATAGCTGGTCTTTTTTTTAATGTCATTGATTTCGATTATGAACAGTAATTAAATTTTTCCTAAATGGTACTATAAATTTAAGCTTTTTTATCCACAATTTCTGTGGATAACTATTGGGATAACTTTATATTTTTTTTTCTTGCCTGATATTTAAGGGAGATTTCAGCAAATTGTTCAAAATTCAACCAAAAAATAAATAATTCAATAAAATCAATAACTTAGTCATTTATTCAAAATATTTTATGCTTTTCTTTAAGTAAGTAATTTAAATTAGAAAAGAAAGAAAAGAATGATCAAAAACTGTGCGTAATATCAAATTAGTGCGCCCGAAATAGATAATCGCTTTTACGAATATGCAAATTATTATTTAAAACAATAACTTAGATATTTTAAAGTATAAGTCTTACATCAATTACATTTTCTATGCCTTTTAGTGAGGAGATAGATTTTTCATCCACTCCATTCTCTATATCTATCAGGTTGTAAGCAATATCACCACGGCTAACGTTGGTCATCTCGGCTATATTTAAATTCAACTCTCCTAGAGCTGTTGCAATCTGCCCGATCATAGCAGGTACATTTTTATTAATTATGCTAATACGGTGTTCAGTTGTTCGTTTGAGTTGGACATTGGGAAAATTAACAGAATTTTTAATATTTCCGGTTTCTAGGAATTCTGTCATTTGGTTTACAGCCATGACTGCACAATTCTCTTCGGCTTGAGCAGTGCTCGCTCCGATATGAGGAAGCAAGATCACATCTTTTTTTTCATTAGCTCTTTTGATCAATTCTGGGGTCGGGAAATCTGTGATAAAATTTTTCAAATTACCCTTATCTAGAAATTCCAATACATCCACAGTATTTACAACCTCATGCCGAGCAAAATTGAGCAAGGACAATTCACTAGCTTCTTTGAATAAATCCCTATTAATGATCCCTTTTGTAGTCGGAAGAGCAGGAATATGCATTGAAATGTAATCACTGATTCTAAATAACTCTTCTATTGAACCTACAGGTTGAATTTGACTTGGAAGTTTCCAGGCCGCCTCAACTGAAATAGCTGGGTCATAACCAACAACATTCATTTCAAGAGAAACACCCATTCGAGCTACTTTAGATCCGATTGCTCCCAGTCCTACTACTCCTAAAGTAGAACCAGCTAGTTCGTTTCCTTTAAATTGTTTCTTATTATTCTCTAAAAAAGGCTCGAGTTCAGCCATATCATTCATTTCGGTAAGTTTATTCACAAAGTCTATGCTTGCGTAGACATTTCTGGATGACAACATTAGACCAGCTAGCACTAACTCCTTGACGGCATTTGCATTAGCACCAGGGGTGTTGAAAACAACTATCCCCTCCTCAGTGCATTTTTCAACGGGAATATTATTCACTCCTGCTCCAGCTCTTGATATTGCCTTTAAATTAGCAGTCAGATCATCACTAGTCATTTTTGTACTCCTAACAAGCACTCCATCGGGAGCTTCAGAATTCTCTTCAAGAAAACAGGAAGTCCCCTCTAACTTTTCTAACCCTATTTTGGCAATGTTGCTTAATGGTTTCACTGAATATTTTTGCATAATGGTAAGCTTTATTTTTAAGGTCGCGAAGCTTACCATTAATTGCTTAAATGATCGATTATCTATATAGTCCCGCTCCTTTTTTAATAATATGAATAAACATTTTCTAGACCTAAACAATTTTTCTAAAGACGATATTGATAGAATCTTAAGCAATTCTCTCGAAATGAAGTCCAAAGGGAAAAACTTAAAAATTTTAGAGGGCAAATTCCTAAGTCTTGTATTTGAAAAATCTTCAACTAGAACTAGAGTTTCGTTTGAAGTTGCAATGGCACAACTTGGTGGCAGAGCATCCTTTCTTTCGGTGAATGATCTGCAAATGGGACGAGGTGAACCTATTGAGGACACATCGAAAGTCTTAAGTTCTATGGTAGACGGCATCGTACTCAGAACACTGGAACATGAAACTCAAATAAAGTTTGCTGAAAATTCATCAGTTCCAATAATTAACGGTTTGAGTGACAGATCTCATCCATGTCAATTACTGGCGGATTTACTTACTTATTGTGAAGAAAAAGGATCAATAGAAGGGAAAAAAGTAGCATGGTGTGGAGATTTTAATAATGTTTGCTTTAGTTATGCTCAGGCTGCAGAGTTATTAAATTTCGAACTTGCCATTGCGTGCCCTAAAGAATTTTATCCTAAGGATATGAAAAACTATAAAAATGTGTCCTTTACACAATCCATATCAGAGGCCGTAGAAGCCAGTGACTTGGTCTCTACAGATGTCTGGGTATCAATGGGAGATGAAAGAGAAGCAGATGAAAGACAAAAACTATTTTCTGATTACCAAGTTAATGAAGAGATTCTAGACCATGCCAAATCAGATGTTGTTTTTCTGCACTGCCTTCCTGCTATAAGAGGTCAAGAAATTTCTTATAACTTACTTGAAGATCCTAGGAGTTATGTGTGGAAGCAAGCAGAAAATAGACTCCATGCTCAAAAGGGTCTACTGGTTGACCTTTTAAATTAATTACTTAACTAAGATCTTTTTAACTGCATCCTTCCACTCTTGATATCTGTCCTCATCTCCATTAGGTAAAAAGACCTTATCTATAACCTTTGTTTCTTTTAAGGAACTCAAATCTTCAAATAGTTCTGCTTTTAATCCTGCTAGAAAGGCTGCTCCTAAAGAGGTTGTTTCAATAATTACTGGGCGAGACACTTCTACTTGAAGAGTATTTGCAAGTTGTTGACAAAACCAATTATTATTTACCATTCCTCCGTCAATCATTAATTTTTTAAAAGTTGCTTTATCTTTTTTCATAGCCTCAACTAAATCTTTTGACTGGAAAGATATTGATTCAAGTGTAGCTTTAGTAATATCTTCTTTACTGGTATCTCTAGTTATCCCGAATATGGCTCCTCTTGCTTCGGCATCCCAGTAAGGAGCACCTAAACCAGTCAAGGCCGGAATTACTAGTACTCTGGAATCTAAAGAAGCTTTTTTTGACATCGCCTCAGTTTCGAAAGAGTCTTCAAAAAAATTCAATCCATCTCTCAGCCACTGAATCGCTGAACCAGCAACAAATATGCTCCCTTCTAAAGCATATGTTGTTTCGCCACCAATTCGATACCCTATTGTTGAGAGCAATTTGTTCTCAGAATATAAAATCTTATCTCCTGAATTTACCATCATAAAACAACCAGTGCCATAAGTGCTTTTAACATCTCCGGGATCGAAACAACATTGACCGATTAATGCAGCTTGTTGATCTCCAGCTACTCCGCCTATGCTCACCTCACCACCTAGTATTTCAGTCATCCCGTAGTCTGATACGTTGTCACAAACTTCCGGAAGTATTTGCCTTGGAATTTCGAAGACTTCCAATAAGTCATCATCCCATTGTTGTTCTGCTATATTGAACAACATAGTTCTTGAGGCATTAGTGATATCTGTCTTGTGACACCTACCTTCTGTCAATTTCCAAATTAAAAAAGTGTCTATTGTTCCAAATAATAGGTCTCCATTTAGAGCGAGTTCCTTTACACCTTCAACATTATTTAAGAGCCAATGAATTTTTGTTGCTGAGAAATAAGGGTCGATAGTAAGCCCTGTTTTTTTATGAATAATATTCTCGTACGAAACTAATTCATTGCAGAATTCTGATGTTCTTCTATCTTGCCAGACTATAGCGTTATGAATTGGTTTACCTGTTTTTTTATTCCATATTATTGTAGTTTCCCTTTGGTTAGTTATACCTATGGAAGCTATTTCGGAACTAGTTATTCCGCTCTCTTTAACTAATTTCTTTAAAGTAGATAAAACAGATTGCCAGATGTCTTCAGGATTGTGTTCTACCCACCCATCATTAGGAAAGAACTGATTGAATTCTTGTTGGGCAGAACAAATTAAATTCCCCTCTTTATCATACAAAACTGATCTTGTGCTTGTGGTTCCTTGGTCAATAGAAATAATTTTTTCTTTCATGAGGCCTCCCTAAACGCAGTATACAAAAAATAACTTACTAAACAGTTATCCACAACAAATTAACAGAAAATTTATGTGTTTATAGTATTGTGTTTTTTGTGAAAACACAGTATCTTGTGTCTATATTCAAAAGTAGACACAATATATAGGGATATTAGAAAAAGAAGAAGAAAACATAAATAGAAGGAAAAAGATGGAATCATCTACACAAATTCAAGAAAAAGACAAAACAAACAAACAAGAAGTGCAAAAAGAAGTAAAGCCAGCCATTGCACCAGGGCAAATGCGAGTCATAAAAAGAAATGGTTCAGTGGTTTCTTATGATGCAGAAAAGATAGCCATCGCGATAACGAAAGCATTTTTAGCTGTTGAAGGAGGAGCCGCAGCAGCCTCGACGAGGATACATAATGAAGTTAATGAATTGGCAAATGCTGTCACTAAAACTTTCAATCGGAGAATGCCTTCGGGAGGCACTCTGCACATAGAAGAGATTCAAGATCAAGTGGAATTGGAATTAATGAGATCGGGAGAACAGAAGGTAGCCAGATCCTATGTCCTATATAGAGAAGAAAGAAAACAGCTCAGACAAAAGGAAGCTCCACAAAAGGAAGAAAAAGAAGGCATAAATATCACACTTGAAAATGGAGATGAAGATACTCTTGATATAAAGCATCTTGAGACCATGGTTGCAGAAGCTTGTGAAGGATTAGAAGGAACTAATGCTCAGAACATAATAGATGAAGCAAACAAGAACCTATATGACGGAGTGACAGAAGAAGATGCAAGAACTTCTTTAGTGATGACTTCACGGACCCTAGTAGAACAAGAACCAAACTATACATACGTAACGGCAAGAATATTACTTGATAATATTAGGACCGAGGCGCTCTCCTATCTGGGAATGCAGAAGCAAGCAACGCAAAAAGATATGGAGAAACTCTATCCGCAAGCCTTGAGAAACTTCTTAGCAAAAGGAGTAGAAAACGAAATACTCAATGCAGAATTGCTTGAAATGGATATAGAGAAACTAGGAGAGGCCATCGATGCTACAAGAGATACTAACTTCACTTATTTAGGACTTCAAACACTTTATGATAGATATTTCATTCATGATACTGAAGTAAGATATGAATTACCTCAGGTATTTTTTATGAGGGTGTCTATGGGGCTAGCCCTCAGGGAAGAAAAAAGAGAAGAAAGAGCTATAGAATTTTATAATCTTTTATCTAGTTTTGATTATATGAGCTCTACCCCTACTCTATTTAATTCAGGCACTAAGCACTCTCAACTATCTTCTTGTTATCTAACAACAGTTCCAGACGATCTACATGGTATTTATGGAGCAATCCAAGATAACGCAATGCTTTCAAAGTGGGCAGGAGGATTAGGAAATGACTGGACACCCGTGAGAGGGCTAGGATCACAAATAAAAGGAACAAATGGAAAATCTCAAGGAGTAGTACCATTCCTGAAAGTTGTCAACGACACAGCAGTTGCCGTCAACCAAGGAGGCAAGAGGAAAGGAGCTGTTTGTTCTTACTTGGAAACTTGGCACGTAGACATAGAGGAGTTTGTCGAGCTAAGGAAAAACACAGGGGATGATAGAAGAAGAACTCATGATATGAATACGGCTAACTGGGTTCCCGATTTATTCCTTAAAAGAGTATCTGAAGACAAAAAGTGGACATTATTTACACCAAGCGATACTCCTGATCTTCATGATCTTTATGGTATGGACTTTGAAAAAAGATATGAAGAATATGAAGCACAGACACAAACTGGAGAAATTCAGTTCTTCAAAGAAGTAGAAGCAAAAGAGCTTTGGAAGAAAATGCTCTCCATGGTGTTCGAAACGGGACATCCATGGATAACTTTCAAGGATGTTTGTAATTTAAGATCTCCTCAACAACATACTGGGGTTGTTCACTCTTCTAATCTCTGTACCGAAATAACTCTTAACACAAGTCAAGACGAAATAGCTGTGTGCAATTTAGGGTCAGTCAATCTTACTCATCACATAAAAGACGGAAAAATGGATGAGGAGAAACTAGAAAAAACAATTAATACAGCGATAAGAATGTTAGATAACGTAATCGATATCAACTTTTATGCTGTAAAGGCAGCAGAAACATCCAATATGAAACATAGACCTATCGGTCTTGGAATAATGGGCTTCCATGATGCTCTCTATATGTTGCAAACACCTTATGCATCACAAGAGGCAGTTGATTTTGCGGACAGATCTATGGAAATGGTAAGTTACTATGCCATAAAGGCTTCGAGTGATCTGGCAAAAGAAAGAGGCGCGTATCAGTCATATGAAGGATCTCTATGGAGCCAAGGCGTCCTACCTATAGATTCAATAAAGCTTCTTAAAGAAAGTAGAGGCGATGAATATCTAGACATGGACGAGAGCTCAACGATGGACTGGGATAGTCTAAGAGAAACTGTAAAAAAACAAGGAATAAGAAATTCTAATGTTATGGCAATAGCCCCAACTGCAACAATTGCTAATATTACCGGGGTTTCACAATCAATAGAGCCCACCTATCAAAACTTATATGTTAAATCCAATCTATCTGGGGAATTTACGGTTACCAATATTCCTATGGTTAATAACCTAAAGGAACTGGGTCTTTGGGATTCAGTAATGATAAATGATCTGAAGTATTATGATGGCAGCGTAAAAGGAATTTCGAGGATCCCTGACAGTGTAAAAGAACTCTATGCTACAGCATTTGATATTGAACCCAGATGGTTAATTGATGCTGCAAGCAGGAGACAAAAATGGATAGATCAAAGTCAGTCTTTGAATCTGTATATTGATGAACCGAGTGGTAAGAAATTAGATATCATGTACCGAATGGCCTGGTTAAGAGGTCTAAAAACAACCTATTATTTACGTTCTAGGTCAGCAACAACAACAGAAAAATCAACTATATCAACAGGAGAGCTAAACGCGGTTTCGGCAACTGCTCAGCCTGAAGTACAACTACAAACTAATACGACTGCACCATCAGCATGTTCAGTGCTTGATCCTGACTGCGATGCATGTCAATAAAAATAAGGAGAAAAGAATGTTAAATTGGGATGATTACAAAGAACCTGAAGAAACCAAAAAATCTCAACCGGTTCTAAAAGAAGAACCGTCTTTAGAGCAAACCAATCCTGAAGTAATTCATGAATCTATGGAAGAACATATTCCAGCAGAGCCAGGTATTAGAGCGAAACAAGCCAAAGAATCTATTGAATTATTAGATACAAAAGAAGGAGAAGAAGAGTTAGAAGGTCTTGCAGGAAGAGTTCAGGTGGACGACAAGGCTATGATAAATTGCAGGGCTGATTTAAATCAATTGGTGCCTTTTAAGTATGATTGGGCTTGGCAAAAATATCTTGATGGCAGTGCCAACCACTGGATGCCGCAAGAAGTAAACATGACTGCTGATATAGCTCTTTGGAAATCCAATGAAGGCTTAACTGAAGATGAAAGAACTATAGTTATGAGAAACCTTGGGTTCTTTTCTACGGCAGATTCCCTGGTTGCTAATAACTTAGTGCTCGCGATATATCGTCTAATAACAAATCCTGAGTGTAGACAATATATATTGAGACAAAGCTTTGAAGAGGCCATACACACACACGCATACCAATACTGTATTGAGTCTTTAGGGATGGATGAAGGAGAGATATTCAATATGTATAGAGAAATACCAAGCGTTGCAAAAAAAGCTTCTTGGGGCCTTAAATACACAAAAGAAATATCTACTCCAGGTTTTGTAACAGGAACAGAAGAAACCGATAAGTTATTATTAAAAAATCTAATTGCATTCTATTGCGTCTTAGAAGGAATATTCTTTTATTGTGGATTCACCCAAATACTATCAATGGGCAGAAGAAATAAAATGACTGGAACTGCCGAGCAATTCCAATATATCTTAAGAGATGAATCTATGCATTTGAACTTTGGTATCGATATGATTAACCAAATAAAATTAGAGAATCCTCATTTATGGGATGAGCAGATGCGAAAAGAAGCAGCACAAATGATATTAGAAGGTGCAGAATTAGAGATACAGTATGCAAGGGATACTATGCCAAGAGGTATTCTTGGTATGAATGCGGGCATGATGGAAGAGTATCTTCAGTTCATAGCTAATAGAAGGCTTGTACAGATAGGTTTAGAAGAAGAGTTTGAAGGTGCAACTAATCCTTTTCCTTGGATGTCGGAAATCATGGACCTGAGAAAAGAGAAGAACTTCTTTGAAACAAGAGTAATCGAGTATCAAACAGGTGGCGCTCTAAGCTGGGACTAAAGACAAAGATAATTGCTCATAGAGGTGCATCAGAAGATGCACCCGAAAACTCCATTTCAGCTTTTAGAGAAGCCTTTAAGCAGAAAGCTGATGGAATAGAACTAGATGTAAGACTAACTGCAGATAAGCGCATTGTTTGTTTTCATGACAAATCGGCTGTCCGCACAACCGGCCTCAATAAAAATATAGATGAAGTGACTTTTACAGAACTTCGGACTTTAGATTGTTCTTACGGTTTTGGAAAGGATTGGAAAACCGAAAAAATACCTGAGATAAAAGAAGTTTTTTCAATCCTTCCTCATAATAAAGATATATTTATAGAAGTAAAAACTAGAGAGATTATTGTCCCCTACTTACTTCAAGAAATAGAAAGTCAGAAAGTAGCTTTAGATCAAATAACTGTAATAAGTTTTTATCCTGAAGTTATACGACGCATTAAAGAACATAATATAGATATTAAATGTAACTTATTAATAGCTTTCGATTATGAAAATATTAAGACGAGTAAGATAGAGGAAATTATTCAATCAATTGGAGCGGATGGTCTTGGAGCTCAAAATCATAAAAGATTCAATAATGAACTTATTAAAATGCTGAGGAATTTTAATAAATCCGTTCATGTCTGGACAGTTAACTCAAAAGATGATGCGGAGTATTACTTTAAAAAAGGTGTAGACTCTATTACTACGAATAGACCTTATTTTTTGAGAAATCACTTAAAAAAAATGAAATAATAAAATGGATATTATATGAAAGATCATGACTTAAACTTTTTGGAGCTTGTGCAATCCTCTCTGAAGAATGTAGAAGAATGCGATATTTATCAGGTTAATGCAATGTTAGAAGAAAATAGAGAATTCTATTTAATCGATGTAAGAGAGGATAGAGAGTGGGTACAAGGATTTATTGCAGGTGCAACACATCTCGGTAAGGGGATCATCGAAAGAGACATCAGTAGCGTTGTAATAGATAAAGATGAGCTAATAGTTTTGTATTGCCAAGGAGGATTTAGATCAGCCTTGGCTGGAGAAAATATTAAGAAAATGGGATACAAAAATGTTAAGTCAATGTCAGGTGGCTTTAGCGAATGGGTAAATAATGACTTTGCTGTTGATAAGCCTCAGTAAAGGATAAAATATAAAGCGCGCGCAATATGGAATCTTCTAAAACGGTAGGTATAACAGAAGTAGTCTTAAGAGATGGTATACAGTCTTTATTGGCAACAAGAGTACCCTTAAGAGATCTAGTTTCAATTCTTCCAACTTTAGATAAGGTGGGTTATTGGTCACTTGAAACCTGGGGGGGAGCTACTTATGATTCCTGTATCCGATACCTTAATGAAGACCCATGGGAAAGATTAAGAACCTTTAACTCTCTGTTGAAGAACACACCACAGCAAATGCTAATTCGTGGCCAAAATCTTGTTGGTTACAAACATTACTCAAATAGAGTAGTCTCGAATTTTCTAGAAAAATCGGCAGAAAATGGGATAGAGATTTTCAGAACTTTTGATGCGTTAAATGATTTCGAAAATATTGATTTCACAATCAGAGAAGTAAAGAGAATAGGTAAGCATGCACAAGGGACAATAGCTTACACAACAAGTCCTGTTCATGATTTAAATACTTGGTTAGATCTAGCGAAAAAAATAGAAGATGCCGGAGCTGATTCACTGGCAATTAAAGATATGGCAGGTCTGCTCAGGCCCTTTGATGCTTATGAGCTAGTTAAGAATTTAAAAAGCACCTTATCAATTCCAATCCATATGCAAACACATGCCACTACAGGTATGTCCACTGCTACAAATATGAAAGCCATAGAAGCAGGAATAGATAATATCGATACTTCTATATCCTCCTTGAGCATGACTTATGGTCATACCGCCACAGAAACTATGTTAGCAATTTTTGAAAATGAAGAAAGGGAAATAAATCTGGATTTAAGTGCCTTAGAAGAAGTTTCTATATTTTTTAAAGAAATAAGAGATAAATATTCTGAATTTGAAGGAAATCTTAAGGGAGTTGACTCTTCAATGTTGGTAAAACAAGTCCCTGGAGGAATGTTGTCTAATCTAGAATCTCAATTAAGAGCTAACAAACAAGAAGATAAGATAGATCTAGTCAAAGACGAAATACCAAGGGTTAGGAAAGATTTTGGATATCCCCCTCTGGTAACACCAGCATCACAGATTGTAGGCGCTCAAGCACTCCTCAATATCATGAGCAGCAGAAGATATGAGAATTTATCGAATGAGTCTTTAAACCTAATTCTTGGTAAATATGGAAAACTTCCTGGAGAGATAGAACCTGACCTTTTGAGACGAGCTGAATCAATCGGTGTTGATGGAGATAGTTATGATGAAAATGAACTAGACATTATGGCGACTGAATTGAAAGATTTATGCAAAAGTAACGGATTACCTGATTTAAGCGAGAAGATCGAAATGCTATTAACTTATATTATGTTTCCTAATATTGCACTTCCCTTTTTCAAAGAGTTGGATATTTGACTAGAGATAGTTTGAGGCAGCTTCTGAGATGGGATCTCCCTCAATTCTTGAGTGATACATAATCCTTGGCTCATTTAAATCCCACATAGTTGCTTGGTGCATTAAGCATCTATTATCCCAAATCACAGCATCTCCAACTTCCCAAGAATGATGATATACCCAGTTTTCATTGCTACAGGCAAACTCTTCTAATTCTTTTGCAAGATTCTGTGCCTCTTGATCAGACATGCCTTCAATCTTATTAATGTGTCTGCCTATTGTTAAACATTTTTGACCTGTCTCTGAATGAGTTTTAACTAATGGTCTAAGTGGCTTAGGATCAATATCGAAACCATAACTGTTGAATTCACTTACTTTAGGATCTTTATGTCCAAATCTTTCCTTTTGGCTCCATTCATATGAGTGAAAAGCCGATAAATCTTCAATTTTTTCCTTCATAGCGAGACTGAGTCCTTCATAGGCTGCTCTCATATCAGCCCAACCAGTTTCTCCACCTTTTTTTGGGACTTTATGGGCTGTAAAAACAGCTCCTTTTGCCTGAATAGGCATATATGTACTATCGTGATGCCATTCCATATTACCTTTTAATGACTTAACAATATCATCATCAT
Source organism: uncultured SAR86 cluster bacterium (assembly GCA_902537425.1). Taxonomy (GTDB): domain Bacteria; phylum Pseudomonadota; class Gammaproteobacteria; order Magnimaribacterales; family Magnimaribacteraceae; genus Magnimaribacter. Next base: position 97,888 of record CACBBD010000003.1, read on the forward strand.
TCGCGTCTCTTATCGAGCCATCATTTCGAACATTACTTATTGGAGAAAGGTCAAACTCTAATGCACCAAAATTTTTTGCAAATTCTATCTGTTGAGAATTAGTTAAATTTTGTTGTGGAAAAATTAAAAGAGCGTACTGAAGCCATAATTTATAAATATATTGAACTTCATCTTGATTAAGATCAGGTAAAGATAATTCGGAGACTTTTGCCCCGAAAGATCTATTTAGCTGTTCAACTTTCATTCTGGTATGACTTTATTTATATAATTCTTAATCTAAAATAGATCACATTAATTATTCTACTAACATATGTAGCTTTCGGAAAACAAAATAATTGACTTTATGAAACCGCTCTGGAAATAAATATATGAAACTTTCTAATTCTTACATAGGTTTACCAGAGGAATTTTATCAAGTGGTGAATCCAACACCAGTAAAGAATCCAAAGACACTTATTTTCAATGAGGATCTTGCTGATTCACTCGGCATAAAATTAAAAGATGAAGAGGTATCAAATTTCTTTTCTGGTAATGGTTTGCCGAAAGATTCAGTTCCGATAGCATTGAATTATGCTGGGCATCAGTTTGGAAACTTTGTTCAGCAACTCGGGGATGGTCGTGCTGTCTTACTCGGTGAAATCAACACCAAAGATGGAACATATGATTTACAGTTAAAAGGCTCTGGTAAAACTATGTTTTCAAGACAAGGAGATGGTAGATCAGCTCTTGGTCCAGTCATAAGAGAATATATCCTTAGCGAAGCAATGCACTATCTAGGAGTACCTACTTCGAGAGCTTTAGCGGCTATTGCAACAGGAGAACATGTTGCAAGAGAAACTTTTGAGCCTGGTGGTGTGTTAACACGAATAGCGAAAAGTCACTTGAGAGTGGGAACCTTTGAATATTTTGCTTCCAGACAACAATTAAATGATGTCAAGATGCTGGCTGATTTTGCTATACAAAGACATTATCCAGAAATAAGAGAAACGGAAAAACATTATCTTGAACTTCTTAAAAGGGTAGCTTCAAATCAATCTAAACTCGTATCAAAATGGATGAGTGTTGGGTTTATACATGGAGTTATGAATACTGATAATTTCACCATTTCTGGAGAGACTATTGATTATGGGCCATGTGCTTTTTTAGATGAGTACCACCCTGGAAAAGTGTTTAGTTCAATAGATCAAAATGGAAGATATGCATTCGGTAATCAACCAAGCATTGCTTCATGGAACCTTGCCTCTCTCGCAGGTTGTCTTATTGCATTCATTGATAAAGATTCAGATAAAGCTAATGAACTTGCCACAGAGGTCTTAGATAATTTCTCGAAAGAAACTAACCAAAGAATTCTTGATCTGATGTGCGAAAAGATTGGATTAAATGGAAGAAAAAAAGAGAATCAAACTTTGTTGAGGAATTTACTTAAAATAATGATGGACAATGAAGCAGACTATACTATTACCTTCAGAAACTTATCAAAAGTCCTCTTTGAAGACTCTGATGCATTTTTTAATCAATTTTCTGAGAAAAAAGAAATTAATGCCTGGTTGAATCATTGGGAGCAAGCATTAAAAAAAGAGCATAAA
>CACBBD010000004.1 GCA_902537425.1 uncultured SAR86 cluster bacterium
GCAATTGAAGCAAGTAAAGGTAATGACACGTCTTCTTTTTTGTTTTTAGCAGATTATCATTCTTTGATAAAAAACTTAGATTCTAAGCTTACTCATGAATCAAGTTTTGAAATAGCTGCATGTTGGCTAGCTTGTGGACTCGATCCAAAAAAAGTGACCTTTTATCGTCAATCTGATATTCCACATATATTCGAATTAGCTTGGATACTTGGCTGTTTAACATCAAAAGGACTCTTAAACAGGGCCCATGCATACAAAGCTGCCGTATCAGATAATGAATTGAGTGGTGCAAAGGATGTGGATAAAGGAGTAACCATGGGTTTATTTAATTATCCTATTTTGATGGCTGCAGATATATTGATGTTTGGCGCAGACATAGTACCGGTTGGACAAGACCAGAAACAGCATATTGAAATGACAAGGGACATTGCACTCAGGTTCAATCATCACTACGGAGACTTATTAACACCTCCTGAAGCGAAGATAAGTAAACTAACTGGAGTATTACCTGGAATAGATGGCAGAAAGATGAGTAAGTCATATAATAATACGATTCCAATTTTTGCCGATGAAGGTTCCTTAAAAAAGACGGTTATGAAGATCAAGACTAATTCTCTTGAACCAGGAGTTCCAAAAGATGTTACAGATTGCAATATTTTTGCGATCTTTAAATCTATTGCGAATGAAAACGATGTAAAGAGCTTTCAGCAAATGTACGAGGAAGGTATTGGCTGGGGAGATGCAAAGACGTATCTTTTTGATAACCTTTCTTCATTTCTGTCTTCTTATAAAAAAGAATATCTAAAGATAATAAAAGATAGAGATTATGTTGAGTCAGTTTTAAAAGAAGGAGCCCATAAAGCATTGGAGGTTTCAACACCACTTATTGAGGATATAAGGAATTCTGTAGGCATTAAAGGGTTTTAATGGACACTCTGAAAGTATCATCTTTAAGTGAAAATTTTAAGTTAGTTAAGGAACAGCATTTCAACATTCGTCTGCATGACCATGGCCTTCTAAGACTGATCCCTTTATCAGTAGATCCTGAATTACTTAAAATGACAGACAAATTTTTTTTTCATACTTTGGTTAATTCGCAAGCCTACCAAGAAATGTTTTTTGATCATTTCAGTCAAAAGAGTGCTGATAAGCATGGTCCATTTTTATTGAGTAGCATCAAACACGATGATTTTACAAGCATTACAAATTCTCATTTAAGAGAGGAGATTATTCAGGTAGTAAGTACTCCAAAATGGTCCTGTCCTCCAATTGGTAAAAGAGAACTTACTAATGTAAAAAAATTATTGGATTCAATAATTAATGATGAGTCTGAAACATATTTTTTAAAGAAATGTCTGACTTTCAATTCTTCATCTCAAGAAGCTATTGTTTATGAGCATGAATGGTCGCATAGCCTTACAAGTTATTATGAGTATGTCCTCAAAGACGTTATTAATAAAAAGATTTTTTTACTCATAATTACGTATGAGTAAATCGCTTGAAAAGCTACCTAAAACTATTTGGATTCTTGCTGCAGGCTTGCTTTGCGTTGGAGCAGGACAATCTATAGTCTTTATAACTATTCCTCCAATTGCACGAGATCTTGGCTTAAATGAAATTCAAATAGGTTCAATTTTTGCCACTTCAGCATTAGCTTGGATGATTCTAAGTCCTATATGGGGATCATTAAGTGATTCTATTGGACGAAAAAAAATAGTTGTCGTAGGTCTTTTTGGTTTTGCAATTTCTTTGATACTTTTTAGTTTTACAATCTCACTAGGACAAAGCGGCTTATTAGCAGGTACTTTTTTATTTATATTGTTGGTTTGTGCGAGACTACTGAATGGCATCTTTGGGAGCGCAACTAGACCCTCATCTGGAGGGTGGGTAGCTGATATAAGCTCTATTGAAACAAGGAGTAGAGCATTTGCTAGACTTGATTCAGGATTTTCAATGGGTAGGATACTAGGTCCTGCGGTAGCAGGTTTACTTTTACTAATATCTTACACTGCTCCGTTCTTCTTTTTTGCTATGGGTGCGTTCATAGTAATTATTTTTATTTCCTTACAAAAAACTCCCCCAATGATTTTTCAAGAGAAAAAGATTAAAAAGCTTACTTTGTTTGATGCCAGAGTCTGGCCCTTTTTAATTGTATCAGCAGGATTTGGTATATCTAATGCTGCCTTAGTACAAACTTCTTCATTTTTTTTCCAGGACGTAATAACTCCCTCTTCAGAGAACTATATAGCTCTTGCTAGCGTTGGTTTTATGCTTTCTGCATTAGGTGTATTAAACGGGCAATTGGTTATAGCAGATAGACTTCAAACCTCGCCTGGATCTTTAGTAAAATTAGGTGTTATCCTTAATTTTTTTGCTCTTTTGGGGTATGCATATAGCTCTACATTAGTGGAAGTATATATTTGTCTATTTTTTTATGGTCTTGGAGGAGGCATGTTAGGACCGGGTATATCATCTTCTTTATCATTATCTGTAGGCAAAGAATATCAAGGAATAGCAGGAGGTTTTTTAGGAATGGTGATTCCGATTGGACACGTTATTTCTCCATTAATTTCCATGCCTCTTTATATGCTCAATCCATCTTTACCTTACCTTTTAGGTGCTGCATTGATGTTCTTAGCTAGTATCTTTATTTTTTTTAATAAACGCCACAAATGGATAAGAGATAAAAATTACAAGGAAGACAGAAATTTGGAAGTATTTGAAAATTCCCAATAAACCCCGATAGAGCTAATTGTGTAATATTTGTTATAGTGTAATTATTAAATGAGGAGAGTTAATGTTTAAAGAAGACTTACTAAAGGGAAAGAGAATATTGGTTACCGGGGGTGGTTCTGGATTGGGTAAGGAAATGTCTAGATATTTCTTAAAATACGGTGCCGAGGTTCTTATATGTGGCAGAAGAGTAGGAGTATTAGAAGACACTGCAAAGGAATTAATGGATGAAAACGGTGGAAGTGTTATGTGTTATGGTCTAGATATTAGGGGAGCTCAAGATGTAGATAACACTATTAATGAAATTTTTGAAGAAGGACCAATTCACGGATTGGTAAATAATGCTGCTGGTAATTTTATTTCAAGAACACAAGATCTTTCATATAGAGGTTTTGATGCTATAGCTAGTATTGTATTTCACGGGACTTTCTATGTTACTCATTCAGTAGGAAGAAGGTGGCTTGAACTGGGCATGGGCGGAAATATCATTTCCATACTTGCAACATGGGTTTGGACTGGATCAGCCTTTACAGTTCCATCGGCAATGTCAAAAAGTGGTATCCATGCAATGACTCAATCATTAGCTACTGAATGGGGAAAGACAGGAATAAGAATAAATGCTATCGCTCCTGGTCCATTTCCAACTGAAGGAGCTTGGGCAAGACTTTCTCCAGGTCAGAGTCCTGAGGAAGCTTCATCTGATTCAAGCGGAAGTTATAGTCAAAATCCGATGGGGAGAGTCGGTGAGATGGAAGAATTAGGGAACCTTGCTACCTTTTTGATGTCTGATGGTTGTAACTACCTCAACGGACAAACAATTGCTATAGATGGAGCAGAATATTTGACCGGAGGAACCTTTTATAGAGCCTTAGCATCTATGAAAGATGAAGATTGGGAAGCAATAAGAGATAGTATTAAAAAAACTAATGAGAAAGATAAGGCTAAAAGGTCTGTCTAAGTAAAACTAAAGATGGGAGAAATTATGAGTACTGAAACAATCAACGAAATGCATCGTGTTTTGGAGTTGCAAAAAAGCTTAAACATTAAAGAGGGTGCACCAGAAATAAACTTAAGAAAAGATCGTCTTGATAGAGTCATTGCTATGGTTAATAAATATGACAAACAGATTATAGAAACTGTTAATCAAGATTTTGGTAATAGAGATTCTATGATGTCAGCAGTTACAGAAGTTGCTTCAGTTGTTGGTCCCATGGAGCATGCCAAAAAGAACTTAAAAAAATGGATGCGTACAGAAAAAAGAAAAGCTGCAATTGCTCCTTTGGGATCTGCGCTTTCATTGTTGGGCGCTAAAGCTGAAGTTAGATATCAGCCCAAAGGTGTCGTTGGGGCAATCAGTCCCTGGAATTTCCCAATGAATCTTGCTCTTGCTCCGCTTGCAGGAATTATTGCTGCTGGTAATCGAGTTATGCATAAACCTTCAGAATTAACTCCTGCTACTTCAGATCTTTTAAAATTGATGGTTGAAGAGTACTTTGATGAAGCTGAAATGGCAGTATTTGTAGGAGATGCTGAAGTGGGAGCGGCGTTTAGTGGTCTAGCTTTTGACCATTTGATCTTTACCGGAGGAACGTCCATAGCAAAACATGTTATGAAGGCCGCCTCTGAAAATTTAGTACCTCTAACATTAGAGCTTGGAGGAAAGTCACCTGTAGTTGTAGGTAAAGATGCAAAAATTAAAGATACAGCACAAAGAGTCATGCAAGGTAAGACTATGAATGCAGGGCAAATATGCTTAGCTCCAGATTACGCATTGGTACCGGAAGGAAAAGTTGATGAATTTGTCAAAGCTAGTGTAGAAGTTACTTCGGAGATGTTCCCTGAAATGAAAGATAATGATGACTTTACATCTATAATAAATCAACGTCACTACGACAGGATTCAAGGATATTTAGATGATGCTAAAGAAAAAGGAGCAGATATTGTTGAAATAAATCCTTCCAATGAAGATTTTTCTCAACAACCTCATCATAAAATCCCTCCAACTTTAGTTTTGAATCCCTCTGAGGATATGAAAATTATGCAAGAAGAGATATTTGGTCCTGTACTGCCTATCAAAACTTATAATGATGTATCAGAACCTGTGGAATATATTAATAGTAAAGATAGACCATTAGGTTTGTACTATTTCGGAAACGATAATACTGAAAAAGATTATGTCTTAGATAACACGACTTCTGGAGGGGTTACAATCAATGATGTTATTTCTCACATTCAAATGGAAGATCTTCCATTCGGTGGAGTTGGTCCGAGCGGTATGGGGTCTTATCATGGATATGATGGTTTCAAAGAATTTAGTCATGCTAAAGCTGTATATAAGCAAACTAAATTTAATTTGATGAAATTAGCTGGACTAGTACCACCTTACAAAAAGAAAGAAGAAAAGACTAAAACGGCATAAAGTTTCCAATACTGATATAGGATTCTTGTGAAAAATATATCTTTATATTTGGCATTAAAGTATTTCAAGTCCAGAAAAAATGGATTCGTTTCTTTCCATTCTGGAATGGCTATCGTTGGGATAACTATTGGTGTACTGGTTCTTATTTTAGTGACCTCAGTCATGAATGGTTTCCAGAAAGAACTTAAAGAAAGAATCTTAGAAACTATCCCTCATGCCTCTATCATTGGAAATATCCAATTAAAGGAATATGATTCCATAGAGAAAATAGTTTACGAGAATTCGCAGGTTATTGGCGTTGCTCCTTATATTGAAACTCAAGGTTTATTGAGTTCTGGATCCTTTCTCAAAGGTGTCTATATTTATGGTGTAATACCTAAATATGAGAATACAGTATCCTCTATTGGTGACCACATTGTTAATGGTTCTTTGCAGACTCTTGAAGAAGATAAATATAATCTGGTCATTGGAGATATCTTAGCTTACCAACTAAATGTTGAAGTAGGAGATTACGTCAATGTTCTCGTTCCCGATACTGGATTAGGATTAGCGGGTATATTTCCACGCACAAAGAAATTTAAAATTAGTGCAATTTTTAGTATTGGTTCACCAGAATTAGATCAAAGTTTTGCGTATATGAGTATTGCTAATGCATCAAAGTTATTGAGGATGAACCAGTCAATGACCGGAATAAGGATAAAATATCAAGATCTTTTTAGTTCGACTAATCAAATAAGATTTGATGCAGCAAATATTAGAAAAACTTCTAATAAAGAAATAATGACTAGTACTTGGCAGCAAAACTATGGAACTTTATTTGAAGCTATACAAAATGAGAGATTTTTAGTTTCTTTAATGTTGTTCATGCTTATTTTGCTATCTGCTTACAATTTGATGTCAATGCTGGTTATGACAGTTAATCAAAAGAAATCTCAGATCGCTATTTTAATGACTATGGGTGCTACTTCTAAAACTATTAGAAATGTCTTTTTACTCTTTGGAGGCCTAGTTGGCTCTTTCGGAATTTTATTAGGTTGTTTTGCAGGAATAATTATTTCAATAAATTTCGGTTCAATAATTAATTTTTTGGAAATCTTGTTAAACACTCAATTTTTAGAAGTATATTTTATTGATTATTTCCCAATAGATATTAGATTTGAATGGATTTCCGCAATCTGCGCTGTCTCACTTATTTCCTGCATTTTGTTCACCATATATCCCGCAAGATTGGCTTCAAAAGTCGATCCAGTAGAAATATTAAATAATGAATGAAGAGATTATTAATATTGAGAACATAGATAAATCCTTTGGTGAAGGTGATAAACTTCTGCAGGTTTTTAAAAATTTTTCTTTTAGTCTTCATCAAGGTGAGACTATTGGGTTAGTTGGTGCTTCTGGATCAGGCAAGTCAACACTTCTGCATATTATTTGTGGACTAGATAGACCAGATTCAGGTTCTGTAAAGATAAAAGGCGTAGATATTACAGAACTAAACTATGATGAGAGATCTCAACTTAGAAATAAGGAAATAGGATTTGTTTATCAATTCCACCACTTGTTGCCAGATTTGACAGCATTGGAAAATATTGCGTTACCGGCATTACTAGCAGGAACTAACCATATTGAAGCCATGAGGAATTCTTCACTTCTTCTGGAACAAGTGAATCTATTTGGTAAAGAAAACAATACTCCAAATGAGCTGTCGGGAGGTGAAAGACAGAGAGTTGCCATAGCAAGAGCTATGTCCAATAACCCATCATGTTTGATTATGGATGAACCGACTGGAAATTTAGATACAAAGAATGTTGAAAATTTTATGACTCTTTTAACGGACATGGTTTCCATAAGAAACGTAGCTCTATTAATAGCTACTCATGACACAAAGGTCTCTAGTCGACTGGATAGATTGTTAAGTTTAGAATAAAGAAGATGGATAAAAGCAATCAAGAATTATCCAGTATAAAACTCTATGGTAGGTTGTTGACCTATGTTCTTCCTTATATTCCTCTATTTATTGTAAGTATTTTAGGATTTGCAATTTATTCAGGCTCTCAAGTAGCTGCTACAGAATGGTTAAAAAGAGTTATAGATTATGTAAGTAGTCCTGAAGGCGATTTAAGATTAGTGCTTCCGCTTGCTTTAATAGCTATCGCATTTGTAAGAGGTATAGGTTTCTTCGTAGGAAACTATTTATTGTCCTCTATTTCTAATAGATTAGTTCACAACCTAAGAACTGAACTATTTGAAAAATTAACTATACTCCCTAGTTCTTTTTATGACGCTCATAGTTCTGGTCACCTTATTTCTAGAATTACCTTCAATGTTATGCAGGTGACCGGTGCAGCAACTAATGCATTAAAAATTCTAATACGGGAAGGTCTTTTAGTAATTGGATTAATTACTTATCTGATGTATTTAAACTGGAAGCTAGCATTGTTTCTATTTATTGCAGCACCTTTCATTGCTCTTATAGTTAGTATTGCAGCAAAAAGGTTAAGGAGAATAAGTGGGAAAATTCAAACGGCTATGGGAGATGTGACTCATGTTGCATCTGAAACTATTAATGGATATGAAGAGGTTAAATCTTTTGGTGGTGAAGATTATGAAATAGACAGATTTAATAAGGCAAGTGATAACAATAGAAAACAAAATTTAAAACTAGAGGCTACAAATTCAATTGCATCACCCTTAGTTCAAATGTTTGTTTCTGCGGCGTTAGCACTAGTTACTTGGTTGGCTCTTGATGCTTCCGTAGTATCTGTGATGACACCAGGAACCTTTATAGCCTTTTTTACTGCAGCAGGTATGTTAGCTAAACCAGTTAGACAATTATCTGAAATTAATAGCCAAATACAGAAGGGATTAGCTGCTGCTGAAGATATTTTTAGTCAATTAGATGAAGAGATTGAAAAAAATGATGGCATATTCAAATCTGATGAAATTAAAGGTGAGATTCAATTTAGTAATGTTTCCTTCGCCTATGCTAAATCTACTCAAAATATACTCAATAATATTAATCTTGAAATAAGTATAGGAGAGTCAGTTGCATTTGTTGGAAAGTCAGGTGCAGGCAAAACAACCCTAATGAGCCTTCTTCCAAGATTTTATGATGATTTTGAAGGAGAAATAAAGATTGATGGAGTATTGTTGAGGGAATTTGAAATAAAGAATCTAAGGTCACACATAGCTCTAGTAAGTCAAAACATTACTTTATTTAATGACACTATCGCTAATAATATTAATTATGGTTCTGAAGAGAGATCACTTGAAGAAATTAAAGTAGCTGCACAAAAAGCCAATGCTCATGATTTCATAGAAGCCCTACCTGATGGTTATGAAACAATTGCCGGAGATGATGGTGTTCTTCTATCAGGTGGCCAAAGACAGAGAATCGCTATTGCTAGAGCTCTATTAAAAGATGCTCCTATTCTAATCCTTGATGAAGCCACTTCTGCGCTGGATTCTGAATCAGAGAATTATATTCAGGAAGCCTTGTTGGAACTGACAAAAAATAGGACAACATTGGTAATTGCGCATAGATTATCAACTATTGAGAATTCAGATAAAATTGTAGTGCTTGAATCCGGTCATATTGTTGAAATAGGTTCACATGAAAGCTTAATTTCTCAAGATGGGCACTATGCAGAATTACACAAGAATCAATTTAAAGATGATGAAGAAGATGGTCTAAGAAAAGAACCTCAAATAAATTTCCTTGAAGAAAATATTGATGATCTATCTTCGGCAAGTTTTATAGAGCAAAGTTGGTATCAGAAGAAATTATGGTTATGGCTTCTTTGGCCTCTTTCACTCTTAACGCAATTTGTTTCTAGAAGGAGAAGGAATAAATTTTTAGATCAACCTAAACTATCCTGGAAACCTGAGGTCCCAGTTTTAGTGGTTGGTAATATTGTTGTGGGTGGAACCGGAAAAACACCACTAGCTATATGGTTAACTAAATTACTTGAAAAGAACGGATATAAACCCGGCATCGTAAGCCGAGGTTATGGTGGATCATCTACTAAGCCTATTATTATTAATGATGAAACTTCTGTAAATGTCAGTGGAGATGAACCATTGATTATTCATAGAAACACTCTAAGACCAGTTTGTATATCGACAAACAGAATAGCCGCAATAAAGAAATTACTTGCAGATACCGATACCGATATCGTGATTAGTGATGATGGTTTACAACATTATAAGATGGATAGAGATATAGAAATTATAGTTTTTGATGGTAATAGGGGAATTGGAAATGGACTTTATTTGCCCGCTGGTCCATTAAGAGAGCCTTTAAAAAGAATAGATGAAGCTGATTTTATAGTTAGTTCATCAAAACTTACCAGATTGAAGACAAAACATAAAAATTACCTGATGAATTATCAGCCGATTGAATGGGCGAGAATCAAAGATAATAAAAGGTTCAATGCCAATTCTTGGCCATTATCCAAAAATGTACATGCTGTAGCAGGGATAGGTAATCCAGCTAAGTTTTTTAATACTTTAATAAGCTTAGGCCTTAATCCTATAAGACATAGTTTTCCTGATCATTATCAATTTAAAGAGGAGGATCTTGATTTCGGAGATTCATTGCCAATTATTATGACGGAAAAAGATGCTGTAAGATGCCTCGAAATGAACTCCAATAATCTTTGGTACTTATCTGTAGAAGCTAAATTTGAAAATGAAGATTTGGCCGAAAATATCTTGAATAAACTTAAAATAAACAAATGACTAAGATCGACAAAAAGCTATTAGATATACTCGTGTGTCCTGTCTCAAAAGGTTCTTTAGAACAAATTGGTGATGAGCTAATATGCAATGAAAGTAAGCTAGCTTATCCCATAAAAGATGGAATACCCGTAATGATACCTGACGAGGCAAGAGACCTCTCTGATGAGCTATAGAATAATTATTCCTGCCAGGATTGGCTCCACTAGACTACCCAATAAGCCCCTTAAGGATATAGCTGGTAAAACCTTAATTGAAAGAGTAGTTGATCAGGCAAGAAAAACTACTGCTAAATCTATACATGTGGCAACTGATTCTGAAGAAATTATGTATCACTGCAATGAAATTAATGTAGAGGCTCTTTTAACCAGTTCGAACCATAAAACAGGATCTGATAGATTATTTGAATCATGCGATATTTTACAATTGTTGGATGAAGAATTAATAATAAACATTCAGGGAGACGAGCCTTTCATAGATCCCAAGGATATTGAAAACTTAGCGCAATTAGCTGAAAAAGAAAATGCCAATATGGTTACTTTGTATTCAAGCCTAGTATCAAATGACTTAGCAAATAATAATGTGGTAAAACTTTGGTTGGATTCAAATATAGTTAAAGATTTCTCAAGAGATGTAGATCATCTACCGAGAAAAGACGCTAAGAAACATATAGGAGTCTATGGATATAAAGTAAATTTCCTTCAGAAGTTTATCAAATGGAAACAAAGCAAAAATGAGATTAAAAGAAATCTTGAGCAAATGCGAGTCATGGATAATGGAGAGAAAATTTATGCAATTGAATCATCGGGGAAATATCATATCGGTGTCGATACTGAAAGTGATCTCAAGCAAGCCACAGAGATAGCTCTAGATTTAGAATGAATTTCATAGCAGATTATCCATTTTCTAAACTATCCTCATTAAGGACCACAGAAATAGCATCATTTTTCTGCGAACTTTCTGATATTAATCAAATAGATGAAATAATTTCATTTTCTAATGACAAGAACTTACCAATATTAATTATAGGAGAGGGGACGAATATAGTTCCTACTAAAACATTTCAGGGATTGGTAGTTTTCAACAAACTATTAGGTATAAAAGAAATTGATAAAATGACCATTGAAGTTGCCTCTGGGGAGAACTGGCATGATTTTGTGGAATGGACCGTAAGGCATAAAATGTTTGGGTTAGAAAATCTTGCTTTGATACCAGGAACAGTTGGAGCTGGACCTATACAGAATATAGGGGCCTACGGATCAGAGATTTCTAGCTTTATAAAAAAGATAACTTGTTTTGATCTTAGGACGGGTTCAATCAAAGTTTTAAATGCCAACGAATGTGGATTTGGTTACAGAACCAGTATTTTTAAAGATTGCTCTGATTACATAATTTTATCGGTAACATTTCAATTTAAAACAGATCCTAAAATTAATTATTCCTATGGTTCTCTTCAAGATGAAATTAATAAAAATAACATTAATAAGGATAATCTAACTCATGGGGATATATTCGATTTGGTCTCAAAAATTCGAAAAAAAGTCTTACCTGATTATAAAGAATTTCCAAATGTTGGAAGTTTTTTTAAGAACGTAATCTTAACTAAAGAAGAATTCAGTAAATTAGATATAAATGATGAAATACCAGTCTATTTCGAAGGAGATGACATAAAAATATCTGCTGCTTTTTTAATTGAAAAGTTTGGATGGAAAGGTTTCAGAGAGGGAAATGTTGGAATATCAGATCAACATGCTCTTGTTTTGGTGACTTACGAAGAAACTGCAGGAGATGAAATTCTTAAATTTGCTAACAAAATTATTAATCAAATCTTTTCTATAACTGGAATTAAATTAGAAATAGAACCAACCTTAATATGACAGAGTTTTTTACGGTAGTCATTCTACATATGTTTGCTGTAATGAGTCCTGGTCCTGATTTTTTTTTAGTTTCTAGACAGAGTATCCGTTATGGTAGGACGATAGCATTATGGACAGCGGGAGGAATAGGAACAGGTATTTTATTTCATTCTGGTTTGGCAGTTACTGGAATGTTAATCATATTAGCTTCTAATGATTTTTACTTTCTTCTTCTTAAATTTATTTGTGCTTTCTATCTTGTATACCTTGGCCTTACCTCGTTACTTAATGTTTCTAGTTTTGACGAAGATATTAATAATAAAGATAAGTGGAGTAGAGCAGGAGGGTTTACTGTAGGCCTCATTACGAATATAACGAATATAAAAGCTTTATTATTTTTTATTTCTTTATTTGGTGTAGTTTTGAGTAGCTCCAATAACTTTAGTCTCATGCTATATGGGTTATATATGGCAGTTATGACCTTTGTATGGTTTGCTTTCGTTTCTTATATTTTTACAAGTAATTTTTTTATAGAGAAGTTTTTAAAGTTTTTTGGACTATTCGAAAAGTTTTTAGGTTTAGCACTGGTTATAATTGCATTAAAGATATTACTTAGTGAGTTTATATAAACATGACCGATACAACTATTTCTTCAATCTTTGCAGAACTGTCAAAGTTAGATGAAGACACATTCCCTCCTGTAGAAAGTTGGGATCCTCCACTATGTGAAAATGTTCATATGAAGATTGATCGGAATGGAAAATGGTATTTTATGGATTCTGTGATAACTAGGGAACGTATGGTGAAATTATTCAGTAGGGTATTAAGGTTAGATGGTGAAGAATATTTTCTAGTAACACCAGTAGAAAAAATAAAGATTGAAGTTGAGGATAAGCCATTCACAATAGTTGATTTTGAATTCTCAGGTAAAGGTCATGAGCAGGTAATAACTTTCCGAACAAATACAGATGAAATATTTGAAGTAAATAGAAACCATCCCATTAGAGTAGCAACTTTGGGTAATAATGATGAACCTTCACCTTACGCACTAGTCAGAAAAAATTTAGAGGGACTGATATCTAGAAACGTATACTATAAGTTGATAGACATGGCAGAGGAGGTTGATGGGTTTTATGGCGTTTACAGTTCTGGAAATTTTTTCAGACTTAATTAGGCAAAAAAAAACAGAGCTATTGCTCTGTCTTTAGTTCGAGTTCGAAAGTGTCTAAACCGAGATTCTGTTTAGCTCCTTGATTGGTTTCTCTTCCAACCTTGGTGGTCTAAAAAACTTTTTTTGCTAGCTGTTTTTTAGAGCTTTCACCTTCCGTTCTCTAACCTATCTTTCCCCCTTTTCTTCGTCTCGAGTTGTTTCCAAGTCGGTCTGATAGGTAACAATGTATATTATAGATTAATTTTTATTTTGCAAGCTTTTTTTTAAAAAAAAAGTAAAAAAAATGAAATATTTTTTTAGTGGATAAAGTATTGATTTTATTACATATTCGGGTAGTTTGGTCCACCAGCTCCTTCAGGAGTTATCCAATTTATGTTTTGAGAAGGGTCTTTTATGTCACAAGTTTTACAATGTACACAATTTTGTGCATTAATTTGAAACTGCTTTTCTCCCTCTTTCTCAATTATTTCATAAACACCAGCAGGACAGTATCTCTGTGCAGGTTCATCATACTTAGGTAAGTTAACACTCAATGGTATGGAAGGATCTTTAAGTACAAGATGACATGGTTGATCTTCTTCATGATTCGTATTGGAAAGAAATACTGAAGAAAGCTTGTCGAAACTTATTACACCATCAGGTTTAGGATAGTCAATGCGTGGCATTTCTGAAGACTCTTTTAAACATTCATGATCAGGTTGGTCATGATGCAAAGTAAATGGCAGCTTACCTCTGAATATTAACTGGTCAATTCCTGCAAGTGCTACGCCGAGTAAAGTTCCATATTTATGTATAAATGGTAAAAAGTTTCTAGCTTTATGCAGTTCGGTTTCTAACCACGAAGATTTAAAGTTAGCTGTAACTGTATTTAGATCAGTCATAGGGTCTTCTTTGTAAAATTCTTCAAAGAGACTTTCAGCAGCAATCATCCCGGACTTCATTGCAGTGTGCGTCCCCTTTATTCTAGGGAAATTCATGGTGCCTGCATCGTCTCCTACTAGCATACCGCCAGGAAAATGCATTTTTGGAATAGACTGGTGGCCACCTTTTATAAGAGCTCTTGCTCCATATGCAGTTCTTGTTCCACCTACTAAATATTTTTGTATAGATGCTTGATGTTTCCATTGTTGAAACTCATCAAAAGGGCTTATGTGAGGATTATCATAATCAAGAGGCACTATGTAACCCAAAAACGCTTGATTATTTTCTCCGTGATAAAGGTACGATCCAGATAATACTCCCTTAGCTGCAGGCCATCCCATAGTATGTACAACTAATCCTTCTTCATGAACAGAAGGGTCTAGATCCCATACTTCTTTAAAGCCTATGCCATAGTGCTGCGGATCTTTGTCTTCATCGAGGTTGAATAAACTAATAGCTTGTTTTCCTAGATGACCACGACATCCTTCGGAAAGGATCGTGTATTTAGCCATAAGATTTATGCCAGGTTCATATGAGTCTTTCTTTTCTCCATTAACATCAACTCCCATATCACCAGTAGCAATTCCTGCAACAACTCCATTGCTGATTATCAACTCAGAGGCTGTAAATCCAGGGAAGATATCTATTTCCAGTCCCTCTGCATACTCCGCCATCCATCTACAAAAGTTGCCTAGGCTCATAATGTAGTTTCCATGATTCTTAAAGGTAGTTGCAAATAGCGTCGGTATTGAAAAGTTCAAATTTTCATTCAGTAGATACCGTACTGAATCTTTTTTAACAGGAGTATTTAGTGGCGCGCCAAGTTCTTTCCAATCAGGTATAAGTTCATCTAATGCTTTTGGATCAAAAACATTACCAGATAATATATGCGCCCCAACTTCAGAACCTTTTTCAACAACACATATTGACATCTCTTTTGATGCTTCGATTGCTTGTTGTTTTAACTTAATTGCAGTAGACAGTCCAGCCGGTCCAGCTCCAACTATGACTACATCATACTCCATTGATTCTCTTTCGATATTTTCCATACTTTTATTTATTGTATTGAGGCGGGCAGCAGTTATAGAATACGCACTGTAAATTTTACCATATAAGGAAGATAGTATGAAGGTTCTTGTTCCTGTAAAGAGAGTTGTTGATTATAACGTCAAAGTAAGGGCTAAATCTGATGAGAGTGGACCTGACTTGAGTAATGCCAAAATGGCTATAAACCCATTCTGTGAAATTGCCATTGAAGAAGCTGTGAGAATCAAAGAAGCCGGTAATGCAGAAGAGGTAATCGCTGTATCTGTTGGAGACTCTTCATCTCAAGAGCAATTGAGAACATGTTTGGCACTTGGTGCAGATAGAGCTATTTTGATAGAAACTGATGAATTTGTTGAACCATTAGGAGTAGCTAAAGCACTTAAAGAAGTTGTTTCTAGAGAAAGTCCTGATCTCATAATCCTTGGAAAACAAGCAATAGATGGTGATGCGAACCAAACGGGACAGATGTTGGCAGCAATGTTAGACCTCCCTCAAGGAACCTTCGCTTCAGAGGTTGAAATACAAGACGGAGCTGTTCAAGTTACACGAGAAATTGACGGTGGTTTGCAGACACTGTCATTAACCATGCCAGCAATAATTACAACTGATCTAAGATTAAATGAACCTAGATATGCTTCTTTACCCAATATTATGAAAGCGAAAAAGAAACCACTTGAAATATTATCCTCATCAGATTTGGGTCTCGATTTATCCCCAAGGCAAAATACTTTGAAAGTTACTCCTCCTCCAGAGAGGGCCGCAGGGATAATGGTAGAGGACATTGAACAACTAGTTGATAAATTAAAAAACGAAGCAAAGGTGATTACATGAGCATATTAGTTATAGCAGAACACGATAATTCAGAATTAAAGGGAGCAACACTCAATACTGTTGCTGCAGCAAAAGAGATTGGAGGTGACATAGATATTCTCGTTGCTGGTATGGATTGCGAATCTGTTGCCGATTCAGCTTCTCAAATTCCTGGGGTAAGTAATGTACTTCTAGCAAATAAAGAGACATATAAAAATTCTCTTGCTGAGAACTTAGGAAATTTAATAGTTGAGTTATCTGATGGTTATTCACATATCATGGCACCAGCTACAACAAATGGTAAGAATTTCATGCCCAGAGTAGCAGCCAAGTTGGATGTTTCTCAAATATCTGACATAAGTGCTGTTATTTCAGATGATACGTTTGAACGCCCAATTTATGCAGGTAATTGCATAGCAACTGTGCAAAGTACTGATTCAATTAAGGCTATTACGGTCAGAACTACTGGATTTGATGCTTGTGAATCCAGTGGAGGAAGTGCATCTATAAACTCAATTGAAAACGATACAAATGCAGGAGTTTCCTCTTTTGTTAAAGAAGAGATAGCTGAATCTGATAGACCTGAACTAACTGCAGCAGAAGTTGTTATATCGGGTGGAAGAGGTATGCAAAATGGAGATAATTTTAGTCTATTAAATGGAATAGCGGATAAGTTAGGAGCAGCAATTGGGGCTTCAAGAGCAGCTGTAGATTCTGGATTTGTTCCAAATGATATGCAAGTTGGACAAACAGGGAAGATTGTTGCTCCTGACTTGTACATAGCTGTTGGGATATCCGGTGCAATACAGCATTTAGCAGGTATGAAAGATAGTAAAGTAATAGTCGCAATCAACAAAGATGAGGAAGCACCAATCTTCTCAGTTGCAGATTATGGATTAGTTGCGGACCTCTTCGAAGCATTACCTGAATTAGAAGCAAAACTATAAAAAAGCAAACTAGTATTTTTTACTAAGAATTGCTCCAGACTCTATGTGCTCTGTGTATGGAAATTGGTCGAACATTGCTAGTTTCAATATATTGTGTGTAGATTTTAGGGCTTGTAAATCTCTCTTGAATGAATTCAAGCTACACGAAATGTAAATAATATTTTTTATTCCTATTATGTTTTCGAGTGTAGACGAATCAAGTCCTTCCCTCGGCGGATCTAAAAAAATTGAATCTATTTTAAATTTCTCTAAATCTATATCTTTCAATCTTCTAAATGTCCTTACACCCTTAAATGCTTCTAAGGTTTCTTTGCTTGATAACCTACCGGTATAGATATTTTTAATTTTATTTGACCTAATATTTTCTTGTAATGCCTTAATACTGGGTCGGCTATTCTCTGTAGCTAAAACTTTGTTAAAGTAGCTGCTTAAGGGAATTGTAAAAGTTCCAAGACCGCAATGAAGTTCCATTAGATCATTCTCAACTGGTTGAATGTTATCAAAAACCCAACTTAGCATGGAGTCACAAATATAAGGATTTGTTTGACTGAAACACTGTTCGTAGAGCTTAATTGAAAACCTTTTATCTTGGTATTGATAGGTCTCAGTAACATAATTATTTCCAATGATTATTTTTCTATTTTTACTTCTTCCAATAATTGATATGTCTAATTCATCAGATATATATGATGCCATTTCTGACCACTCATCTCCCAGTTCTTTGTGATAAATTAAACTAACCATGGCCTCGTTATTTCTTGAGGATTGAAACTCTATTTGAAAAAGTTTATGGGATATTATCGAATTACTTTGAATCTTTATTAACAATAGGGGCATGATATTTTGGATCTTTTGACTGCTAATAGGAAAAGAGTTTATAGCTATTTTTTCTCCATTCTTTGTCATTGAGTAGAAATATTGTCCTTTCTCCTTTAAAAGACCAAACTCAGCTCTATATCTATAAGCTTCATAAGGAGATTTAAAGAAGTCTATTGGAGTTTTTTCAGTAAATTCACGAATAAATGAACTTTTCTTTTCTTCAAAAAGTTCGATGTAATCTTCTTTTTGTATGATTGGCAAAATTTAAGCTAGGAATCTTTAGTTTATGTTTAATCCTATTAATATTATAACAGTCGATATATTTGATAGAATGACACTATGAAAGAGATGACTATCACACCTTCAGCGCAAGAGTATTTGAATGATCTTCTGTCTAGTCAAGATGAGGCCACTTGTGGAATAAAAATATTCGTTTCTGAACCTGGAACACCCAGAGCGGAGACTTGTATTGCTTATGCAAAGCAAGACGAGGACTTTTCAGACTATAGAATTATTAATGAATTCAAGTTTGATCTGTATCTTGAAGAAAATTCCATTGATTTTTTGAAAGATGCTGAGGTCGATTATTCACCTGATAAGTTTGGTGGAACACTTACCATCAAAGCTCCAAATGCAAAAGTACCTCAGATAGGAAAAGATGCTTCTATTGAAGACAAAATTAACTATGTTCTTTACTCCGAGGTAAATCCAGGATTGGCAGCTCATGGAGGAGAAGTTTCTTTGATTGAGGTTGTAGATGATGCAACAGCGGTGCTTCAATTTGGAGGAGGTTGTCAAGGATGTGGAATGGTAGATCTTACTTTGAAAGATGGTGTTGAAAAAACCTTATTAGAACAAGTTGAAGGCTTAAAGGGCGTGAAAGATGTAACTGACCACAGCTACAGAGAAAATGCCTATTATAAATAATATATGTCTCAATTAAATGCAGATAAATGTTATATATTTACAGATACTGAGACGACAGGCCTTGATATTAACTTCTCTCAAATTATTCAAATTGGATCAATTCTTACAGACGAATCTCTTCATCAAGAAAATTCTCAAGATATAGGATGTAAAGTATTACCTTGGATTGTCCCAACTCCAGAGGCCTATTTAGTTCATAAGAAAGTTGAATCATTAAAAGATGAATCTATGTCTCACTATGACATGATGAAACTTCTAAGATCAACTTGGTTAGATTGGTCAAAAGGAAGAAATCCTGTATACATTACCTATAATGGTCATCGTTTCGATGAAGAACTTTTCCGACGTCAATTTTTTTGGAATTTACTTCCTTTATACATTACAAATACACTTGGTGCCTCGCGCTTAGATATGCTTCCTACATTGCAGCTAGTTGCTAACTTTTTCCCTGATAGCCTCACTCTCCCAATCTTTGAAGAAGGAGATGTGAGTATGAAATTAACAGATTGGTCTGATGCCAACTCTATAGAAATCGAAAATGCTCATGATGCATTGGCTGATTGCGTTCAAATGCATGAACTCGCTAAATTAATTTTAGAAAAGGCTAAACCTGTTTGGCAAGCTTCAATAAAAGGATCGACAAAGACAGGCAATTTAGAAATCCTACAAACAGAACCATTTGCCATGATAGGAGAAGTAATACGTAGAAAGAAATTCACTTATCCTGTTACATTCTGCGGTCAGAACCCAAAAATGAATAATGAAGTTGCTGTTGCAGATTTATATTTCGATCCCGATCAACTTAATGATTTAACAGATACTGAATTGCTCGAGCAGATAGGAAATAGCGGAACAGCAATTAGAAAAGTGAGAATCAATAAGAGTCTACCTGTTATGCCATCAGATCATATCCCTAATATTGATAATCACTTAGACATATCACATGATCAACTTATTGAGAGGGCAAGAAAGATTAAGGAAAATATAAAACTGCAAACCAGAGTGAGCGAGCTTTTGGCAAGTAATCAAATCAACTATCCTCCACCCAAACATCTAGAACAAACTGTTTATTCAGGATTTCCATCTGATGCTGATGATTTATGGATGGAAAGATTCCATACCCTTCCTTGGGAAGAGCGCTCTAAAGTTCTAGATGGCTTTGAGGATTCACGTTACAAAGAATTAGCTGAGAGACTTGTTTGTGTAAATCAGCCTAACTCTGTAATGCCTGAGACCATGGAAAGATATAGGAATTTTGTAAACCAAAGGCTTTATGATAAAGGGCCCTGGCTGTCTCTTGAAAAAGCATTGGATAAGACACGCTCTATGCTAGTTGATGCAACTGGTGAAAGGAAAGAAATCCTTCAAAGCTTAGAAAAGAATCTAGTTGAAAAATCTGAATTTATTAAGTCTGTTCGGTAACTTTAATTAAAATTGAGAAGTAGGGATGATCTATGAAGTTTAGTTCATCAACTTCAAGCTTTACATCCTTATCAATTTCATACAAATCTACAAATTTAAATTGAGGGAGCTCTATGATTTCTTCAGAGTTAATTTCATTATCTGAATAAACAAAATCTCCAATATACTTCAGATTAACCTTTACAGAATTAAAGATAGTTTCTACCCAATAATTATCATTCAAAAAGCCTTTATTTTTTGTCTCATTCTTATCTTTAATAAGTGTTTGAAATGTTTTAATTTCTTGGGTTCTTGAAGAATTGTCAATTTCATCAGTTTTTTGAGAGAACCTTAATTTTGATACAAGGTGAATAAATCTTTCTTTATAAATCTTTATTTCACCATGAACCTTTTTGTCTTTTTTACGAGCATCTATAAATATTGGTATGGTTTCATTCTCTTTAAAAATAGGTTGGTACCATGAGTTATAGTAGATGACTCTATAGTCTCTGCTTCTATTTAAATTATTCTCAATTTCTACCATTTCTTTTTGAAATGGAATTTTTTCATATAAAAATGGATCAGGTTTCGTAACCTCTGTAACTTCATCACTAAGAATCTGTTGTTCAGGTTGTATTTTAAATTTTAAAGGGAGCAAAGTTGTCTCGTCTGAGAATTTTCCTTCAGGAAAGGTCACAAATGTCGTAGGTTCGGTTTTGATTTCAATGAGATGATTTGAAAGTTCAAGTTCGTCCAATTCTTTCCAATTTTCTTCAAGATCTTCATCTTCGATAGACAAATTTTGTATGATGAAAAAGTCAACCTTAATGTGATCAAGTATCTGCTTATTATCAAGGTACTTTTCTACATATTCATTGAAATCAACTGAATATAGGCTCTCTGAAATGAATAGAACTATAATCGCTAGCTTAAGGTGCATTTGTGCAAATTGTCTTAATCACGTCCGAAGTCATTTTTATTTTCTCTTCTAAAGTATCGTCATTAAAAAAAGATGTATCAAGATCTTTATTTTTGAAATAAATATTTATTTTGCTATCCATGAAGTTTATTTTTTTAATCGAGTATTCTTCGGCAATTATTCTTAATTCAGCTTGAAAGAAAAAGTTTTTTAGTTCCTCTGGCAATAATCCAAATCTATTGATCATCTCTATTTGTATATTCTTTAAATCAGCAGAAGACTCAGCCAAAGAAACCTTGTTGTACATTAATAATCTTACATTTATGTCCGGTAGATAATTTTCAGGAATGAAACAATTTTTATTTAGATTAATCTCTGGCAATTCATCTAGTTTTTGAAAATCAAGGTCTCCATTCTTAATGAAATCTGACGCTTTCTTTATCATCCTTGTATATAACTCAAGGCCTATGGATTCAAATACACCACTTTGATTTGATCCAAGGATTTCTCCAGCTCCCCTTATTTCAAGGTCTTTTAGGGCTAGCAGGAATCCTGCTGACAAAGAGTCTGCGCTCATCAGGGCATCGAATCTTTTGTCGGCATTCTTCTTATTCATGATATTTCTAGATCTTAAAAAATATGCATAAGCTTGTCTCTCCGCTCTTCCAACACGACCTCTAAGTTGGTGGAGTTGTGATAGACCAAATTTATCAGCATCTTCCACAATCAATGTATTTGCATTTGAGACATCAATACCACTCTCTATAATAGTAGAGCACACAAGTATGTCTATTTCACCTGCATTAAATTTCAACATAATTTCCTCTATAACATTTGCTTTTAATTGGCCATGAACAACTTCGATAACAAGATCATTAAACTTTTCTTTAAGTCTCAATCTTCTGTCCTCTATTAATGAGAGATCATTACAAAGGTAATAGACTTGACCACCCCGTAGATTCTCCCTTTGGATGGCTTCAAAGATTAAATTTTCATTGAAACTATAAGTAAAAGTCTTAACCGGTAAGCGATCATCTGGCGCTGTTGCAATAATGGATAGATCTTTAAGTTCTGTGAGGGCAAAATTCAATGATCTCGGAATAGGCGTAGCTGATAAGCTCAAAATATCCAATTCTTCCTTAAGTGATTTGATCTTTTCTTTTTGACGAACTCCAAATCGATGCTCTTCATCAATTATTAAGAGCCCAAGATCTTTGAACCTTATATTTCCCTGGATCAGTGCGTGAGTTCCAATTACGATATCAATCTCACCTGAAGCTAGACTATGAACCAACTTATCTTTCTCTTTTGGAGTTATATTCCTAGATAACGAAGCTATATGCACACCGGTATCTTTGAATCTTTGCTCAAAGCTATCTAGATGTTGAGATGTCAGTAAAGTTGTTGGAACCAAGATACAAGTTTGTTTGCCATTCAATGCAGATATAAACGCTGCCCTCATTGCAACTTCAGTCTTTCCAAAACCTACTTCTCCACAAATTAATCTATCCATCGGTCTTGAGGAATGCATATCCTGTAACACTTCATCGATAGTTCTTTTTTGATCAAAGGTTTCTTCATATGGAAACTTTTTAATAAAATTTAAGTATTCATCTTCATATAAATCAAACGAATATCCATTTGCAGCATATCTTTTGGCTTGGACTTCAAGTAATTCTGCTGCAGTATCAAAAGTTTGCTTGAGAGCTTTATCTTTTCTTTTTTTCCATTTTTTTGAATTAAGTGAGTCAATATCTCTGTCAACCGGACCAAAGTACTTCGAAATCAGATTCATATGTTCTATAGGAACAAAGACTTTGCTTTCATCTTTATAAAGAATTTCTAAGCAATCACTAACACCAACAAAAGTTTTCAATTGCTTAAGTCCCAGAAATTTACCAATACCGTGTGTTAGATGAACAACTAGATCACCTTTATTGGGCATTTTCGAAGAAGAAATATCAGCCTTCTCTTTCCTCTCATTTTGAAGAACATCATTTTCAATTATTTCTGAATAATCTGTCTCTATGTCAAAAGTGAGGCTATCTTTTATATTTGTATTGAGTTCATTCATACTCAAAAATAAATCTTCAGGTGCAAGTAATGGTCGCTTTTGATCATATCTGTATTCTTCATATCTCTGATTTATGAGTTCTTCAAACTCATGACCTTTTTCATTTACATTATCTTGTATGTAAATTTGATCGGCATATTGCAGAAATGGAATGAAATCAGATTTTGTGCCATAGAATAGAGGAAAGTAAATTTCAGCTCCTTCCGGATGCCTTAAGTTCATTATCTTTCTAAATAACTCTGAATCTTCTTCAAAGAGTTCAAACCTTTTTCTCCATTCTTTTTTAAAAATTTCAGCAGAATTCCTATTCAAAGGATATTCATATGAGGGTACGAAATTAACATGATTAATTTTCTCGTGAGTAATTTGCGATTCAGGGTTAAATATTCTTAGACTTTCAATTTGATTATTAAAGAATTCAATTCTAATAGGCTCTGTCCCGCTAGTAAGAAATATATCCATAACAGATCCTCTTAAAGCATAGTGTCCAGGCAATGATACGAAATCTTCTCTTGTATATCCGTTTAGGATTATTTCGTTTATTACTGATTCCGGATCGAAAGGATCTCCGACTGACAAATTATTTAGAGGAGATATATGAATTGGTTTGGGCACAGGTGACAATAATGTAGCTATTGAGGAAATTAATGTTATTTCTTTTTCTTTTAAATAAGCAGATAAAGTCGATATTCTTCTTGCTCTTGTTATAGGTGCCATCGAGAAGAAGTCGTAAGGAAGTAATTCAGAGTTTTCTAGAATAAGAACATTGGGTTTATTTAAGAAATTGGCAAATTGAACTGCCGATTGAGAATCTTTAGTAATGACTAAATTTTTTTTAGACAGGTCTAATCTCAGATTTAAAATATCCGAGGATGATGTGATCTTTTCTACCACTTATTTATTGGTTTTTTCCTAAAAAAAAAGCAAATTATATATGGAAGTGTATAATTATTTTTTTTTTATTACATAGGAACAAAATGGACTTAAAATTTTCAGAAGCAGATGTTACTTTTAGAGAAGAAGTTGTTAACTTTTTAGAGACTGAATATCCGGATGATATCAAAGAGAAACAAGATAAAAGGATTCCTCTGGAAAAAGACGAAATTGTCAGATGGCAACAAATTCTAAATAAGAAAGGTTGGTTTGCCATCAACTGGCCAACTGATTATACAAATCAAGAAGAACTTTCTGTCACTCAGAAATACATTCTTCAAGAAGAGCTAGCAAAAGCAAACACACCGACAACTATTCCATTCGGTGTTGGTATGTGCGCGCCTGTTGTTTATACATTCGGCACCGATGAACAGAAAGAAAAGTTTCTTCCTTCTATATTAAATAGTGAAGTATGGTGGTGCCAAGGCTATTCTGAACCGGGTTCAGGATCAGATCTCGCTTCTTTAAAAACCAAAGCAGAATTGAAAGAAGATAAGTATATTGTTAACGGAGCCAAAACTTGGACAACATTGGCTCAACATGCTGATTGGATATTTTGCCTTGTGCGGACCGAAACCACTGACATCAAGCAAGAAGGAATAAGTTTCCTACTCATCGACATGAAAACACCTGGAATAGAGGTTAAGCCAATAATAACCATTGATGGTTCGCATGAAGTTAATATGGTGTACTTTGATAACGTTGAGGTGCCTGCTGAAAATCTAGTAGGTGAGCAAGGCCAAGGATGGAATATAGCAAAATTTTTATTAGCTCATGAAAGAAGTGGAATAGCTGGTATTGCAGCCTTAAAAAGAGAACTATCTAGACTTAAGGATTTATCATCAGATATACCATTAGGTGAAGGAACATTGCTTGAAGATGTTCAGTTTAGAAATAAAATTGAAGAAACTGAAATCGAACTTACTGCTACTGAGTTTACCGAGCTTCGAACACTTGCAGCAATGTCTCAAGGTGGCTCTCCTGGTGCAGAATCTTCCATATTAAAAATTAAAGGCACTGAATTACAACAAACTATTTCAGAGCTTTTCGTTGAAATGTTAGCTTACTACGCTCATCCCTTTTACTTAGAGAATGAGATTGGTACAAATGAAACAGTTGGACCGGACTATGCAGCGCCTGTAATGCCTCATTATTTAAACTACAGAAAAGTATCTATATATGGCGGAAGTAATGAAATTCAACGAAATGTCATTTCTAAGGCAATTTTGGGGTTATAACAATGGATTTTACTTTTAATGAAGAACAAACATTAATTCAAGATCAAGTTGATCAGTTTGTTCAAAAAGAATACGACTGGGAAACGAGACAATCTTTATCTAATTCTGATCTAGGATTTGGTGAATCAAACTGGCAAAAGTTTGCTGAACTAGGTTGGCTAGGTATAAGTGTCTCTGAAGATAGTGGAGGGTTCGGTGGGTCTGCAATTGAGTCCATGCTAATTATGGAGGCTTTTGGAAAAGGACTCGTAGTAGAGCCATTTTTAGAAACTATGATCATGGCCGGAAGCCTTATTGATGATCATGGTTCTGATGAACAAAAGTCATCCATTCTAGAGCCTGCAATTTCAGGAGAAATGCATCTTGCTTTAGCATATGCAGAACCACAAAGCAGATTCAATTTATCAGATGTTGTTACAGAGGCTAAATCTGAGGGTGAAAATTATATTTTGAATGGATACAAGTCAGTAGTCATGAACGGTCCTTCTGCTAATAAAATCATTATCTCAGCAAGAACTTCTAGCTCTCAATTAGACGAAAATGGTATAACTTTATTTATAGTGGATTCTGATTCTAAAGGATTGTCGAAAACAAATTATAAAACTGTAGATGGAAGAAGAGCATCAGATCTAACCATAGAAAATGTTTCTGTTTCAAAAGACAACATTATAGGTAATTTAGATTCAGGTTTTGAGATTTTAGATTCTGCCATTGATAAAGCGATTCTTGCAATTTCAGCAGAGGCTGTAGGCGCGATGGAGGTTCTTTATAAAACAACAGTGGAATATACAAAAACCAGAGAACAATTCGGTACTCCAATAGGTAAATTCCAAGTTTTGCAACATAGAATGGTGGATATGTTCATGGAGTATGAACAATGTAAGTCTCTCCTCTACATGGCAACTATGAAACATGAAGAAGGAGCTTCTGATGCAAAAAAAGCTATATCAGGCCTAAAATATCAAGTCGGTAAAGCTGGTAAATTTATAGGTCAACAAGCTGTGCAACTTCATGGTGGTATGGGTGTTACTGATGAGTTAAATGTGGGACATTACTTTAAAAGGCTCACAACTGTAGGGACGATTTTTGGTAATACAGATTACCACCTCAAAAAATATACCTCTCTTTAGATGAAAAAAAATCAGCCCGATCAAAGGACTCGTCCTGAGCTTCCAAAAGATCCTTTTGGCGACTTTCAATATAGACAAGCATTAGCAGAAGAGATGCTTCCTATGATTGGAAGAATCTATAGAGACAATGTCCATCTTCTTTTATATGGAAAGCCACTGGTGAACTTATCAGTTTCAGAAATTATGAATGCTCATAGATTTGTAAGAGAAACCGAAAACAATGAGATGAGTGAATTTGAAACCTATCAAGTCATTGTAGCTCTTAGTGATCTAGAATTAGGACCGGCTGAAGTTGACATTGGAATTATTGCTGCAGCATACCTGTTTGATGATAAGGATCTCTCTATCGAAGATTTCGTAAAAGAATCGGTAAATGATTTGATTGGCACTAAAGGATCAATATTGGAACAAGCGCAGGATGTTGTTCTTTATGGTTTTGGAAGAATAGGAAGATTGTTAACAAGAATGTTAATTCAAGATTCTGGTGGAGGAGATAATCTAAGGTTGCGAGCAATAGTAGTTAGAAAAGCTGTCGATGATGACATCATTAAAAGAGCAAATCTAATGAGAACTGATTCTGTTCATGGTCCCTTCAAAGGAACAATTCGTGTTATAGAAGAAGAGAACAAATTAATCATAAATGGTAATGAAGTAAAAATAATTTATGCCAACGATCCTTCGGAGATTGACTATACTGACTTCGGCATAAATAAAGCTTTATTGATTGATAATACTGGAGTCTGGAGAACAAAAGAAGGTTTAAATACTCATTTAAGTTGCAATGGAATTTCTAAGGTACTGCTTACTGCCCCAGCAAAAGAAGGTATAAAAAACATTGTTCATGGTATAAACAACGAAATTATAGATAATGATGAAATCTTAGGGGCTGCTTCATGTACAACGAATGCTATAGTTCCAACTTTAAAGGTCCTAAATGATGAGTTTAATATTATCTCAGGTCACATCGAGAGCGTACATTCCTACACTAATGATCAGAATCTAATAGATAATTTCCACAAAAAAGCTCGAAGAGGAAGGAGTGCAGCCCTTAACATGGTGATTACTGAAACTGGAGCGGGAAAAGCAGTAGGTCAGGTGCTTCCTGAACTTATAGGCAAATTGACAGCAAATGCTGTAAGAGTTCCTACTCCAAATGTATCTCTCGCAATAATGAATCTTCAACTAGGTAAAGAAACTTCATTAGAAGAGCTCAATAACTTCCTTAGACAACAGGCGTTTCATTCAGATTTAAAAGAACAGATAGGTTTTACAAATTCTCCAGAAGTTGTTTCTACAGATTTTGTAGGGGATAGGCATGCGGGCATAATTGATTCAGCTGCGACAATCGTAAATGGAGATAAATGTGTTCTTTACGTTTGGTATGACAATGAGTTTGGATATACCGCACAACTTTTGGGATTGGCAAAAGAGATGGTCGGATTAACTTATCAACGATATCCAAATTTTAGCGAAACATCCTAGTAAATTAGACCTCAGATCATTATAATACCTCCGCGCTCTAGGGTACTTTTCCCATACATCAAATAGGGAATGATTAGAATAAAAAAAGGTTTAGATATACCCATATACGGCTCACCTGCCGAAGATATAGTTGACTCCAAAAAAAGCAGATCTGTTGCTATTTTGGGGAGCGACTATATAGGCATGAAACCCACTATGTTAGTTGAAGAAGGTGATATTGTAAAAATAGGACAACCTCTCTTTGAAGATAAGAAAAATCCAGGAGTTATTGTTACATCGCCAGCAGGTGGTAGGGTTGAAGCAATAAACCGTGGAGATAGAAGGGTCTTACAGTCAATTGTCATAGAAATTTCTCAAGCAGAAGATTCTATTCAGTTTGATAATTTTACAGTCGATACTTTAACAAACTGTTCTTCAGATGTTATCAGAGACCAGCTTATAGAGTCTGGAATGTGGACATCCTTTAGAACTAGACCTTACAGCAAGGTTCCAACTGTAAAATCATTACCTGCTAACATATTTATTTCAGCTATTGATACTCAACCTTTAAGTCCTAATCCTGAAACAATTATTAACTTGAGTAAAGAAGATTTTGACTTTGGGCTTTTGGTTCTAAAACAATTAGTTGAGTGTCCAATTCATCTCTCTGTTTCTAATAATTCTTCACTTGAAATACAAGAAGATGACCAACTTAAAAAACATATATTCTCTGGTCCACATCCTGCTGGGCTCGTAGGGACTCACATGCATTTTATTTCTCCTGCTTCTTTAACCAATGTTAATTGGACTATTGGTTATCAAGATATTATTGCGATTGGAAAGTTGTTTAAGTCTGGGTACATTGATAACGATAGAATAGTTTCTTTGGCTGGACCTCAAGTAAATAGTCCGAGCTACATTAAAACAAGACTTGGAGCTTCTACAGATGAAATAACAGCCGGAGAACTGACACAGAGAGAAAATAGAATTATTTCAGGATCAATCATATCTGGAAGAGAAGCTATCGGCCCCTTTGCTTATTTAGGGAGATACCATAATCAAATTTCAGTAATAGCTGAGCCTAATTCCAAAGATAGAGAGTTTATGAACTGGCTCACTCCTGGTCCAAGAAAATTTTCAAAGATGCCAGTATTTCTCTCTTCCTTATTCCCCAAGAAAGTTTTTAAATTTAAAGCTTTAATGAATGGTTCAGACCGTCCTATAGTGCCAATTGGCTCATATGAAGAAGTTTTACCATTCAACATGCTGCCAATAATGCTTCTTAGAAACATTGTTTTATTGGATACAGAAAAATTACAAGCATTAGGGGGACTAGAGTTAGATGAAGAAGATCTTTCTTTATGTAGCTATATTTGCCCAGGAAAATATGATTTTGGCTCTTTATTAAGAGCTGGACTTACCAAAATTGAGGTTGAAGGATAGATGAAACCATTAAGAAAATTTCTAGATGGTTTAAAACCTAGGTTCACTAGTGGGGGTTCTTTAGAAAAATACTTTCCCTTATATGATGTTGTTGAGAATCTTTTTTATTCTTCGGACAAAAGAACTTTTGGATCTGTTCATGTAAGAGATAGTGTAGATCTACAAAAAGTTATGGTTGTGGTTTGGATGGCTACATTTCCTGCCATGTTCTATGGTATGTATAACTTGGGATATCAGTCACTCGCTGCTTTTGAAGAGCTGGGAACTATAAACAAAGATGATTGGCACTTCTTTTTTATAGACATATTTTGCAACTATGATCCTAAAAGTATAGTGGACTGTATTTGGTTTGGAGCATGCTATTTCATACCTATTTACCTTGTTACCTTTATAGTAGGAATAGCATGGGAAGTAGTATTTGCTATTTTCAGAGGACATGAAATCAATGAAGGTGCTTTTGTAACAACTGTTTTATTCGCATTATGTTGTCCTCCCGATGCTCCCCTGTGGCAAGTGGCAGTTGGAATAAGTTTTGGTATCGTTGTTGCAAAAGAAATATTCGGAGGCACAGGAAAAAACTTTCTAAATCCCGCTTTAGCTGGAAGAGCATTTCTTTATTTTGCCTACCCAGTAGATTGGTCTGGCGATTCTGTTTGGGTTGCAGTTGACGGTTATAGCTCACCAACAATATTAGGAATAGGAGCGCAAGAAGGTCTTAATGGAATACAGTCTCAATATTCATGGAGCGACGCATTTTTTGGCTCAATACCAGGTTCAATAGGTGAAACTTCAACTTTGTTTATTCTTATAGGTTTGATAGTTCTCCTGTATACAAGGATTGCTTCATGGCGGATTATTGCCGGAGTCTTACTAGGAACATTCTTAACATCAGAATTATTTAATTTAATTGGTTCAGATAGCAATCCAATGTTTTCATTGCCTTTTCACTGGCACTTAGTAATTGGAGGCTTCGCTTTCGGTCTTACATTTATGGCTGTCGAGCCAGTTTCTGGTTCTCATACAAATTTAGGTAGATGGTATTACGGAATTTTAATTGGAGTAATGGTGGTATTGATAAGGGTTGTTAATCCAGCTTATCCAGAAGGTATGATGCTGGCAATTTTATTTGCAAATTTATTTGCGCCACTTATTGATCATTTTGTTCAAGAGAGAAATATCAAACAAAGATTGAGGAGGGCAAACTAATGAACAATAACGATACAATCAGAAAAACTCTTATTGTTGCTGTCTCACTATGCCTTGTTTGTTCTGCTTTAATTTCTTTTTCAGCCGTTGAACTTAGAGATCTTCAAGAAGCTAACAAGACACTTGATAAACAAAGTAAGATACTTTCTGCTGCTGGTTTGCTTGACGATGAAACTGATGTAACTGAGCTCTTTCAGTCTATAGAAGCACGAATAGTTAATCTAGAAACTGGTGAGTTTGATTCTGAAATTAGTTTAACTGAATATGAAGAAAGTGCATTTTCTAGAAATCCAGCTACTTCTATTGAACTGACCTCTGAAAATGATATTGCACTTCTAAAAAGACGTGAAAATTTCCAAACAGTTTATCTTCACTATAATGTAGATTCTTTAAACGCAGTTATTTTGCCTGTAAGAGGCTATGGATTATGGGGAACAATGAAGGGCTACCTAGCTCTTGAACCAGATCTTAAAACAATTATTGGATTAGAGTTCTTTGATCACAAAGAAACGCCTGGTCTTGGTGGTGAGATAGATAATCCTAAGTGGAAATCTATATGGAAGGGAAAAGAAGTTTATTCTGATTCCGGAGATATCCTTATTTCTGTAATAAAAGGTTCCGTTGATAAAAGTAGTACTCTTGCAAAATATCAAGTAGATGGTTTATCTGGTGCAACCATTACAAGTAACGGAGTTACAAATTTACTTTCTTTTTGGCTTGGTGATATGGGTTACGGGCCTCTAATAGACCGACTAAAGCAGAGTGAGGTTAAAGATGTCTAAAGCAAAAGAAGTTTTACTCAATCCTATCTTTAATGACAATCCTATTGCATTGCAAATCTTAGGCATTTGTTCTGCTCTTGCTGTAACGGGTAACCTCTACATCACATTAATAATGTGTGTTGCTCTAACAACTGTTGTAACCTTATCTAACCTTTTTGTATCTCTAATAAGAAATCATATCCCAACAAATATTAGAATCATTGTACAGATATCTATAATAGCTACACTCGTCATGCTTGTAGATGAAGTCCTTCAAGCTTTCGATTATGAGAGTAGTAAGACATTGTCTGTATTTGTTGGTTTGATCGTTACTAATTGTATAGTTATGGGTAGAGCAGAAGCCTTTGCTATGAAGAATGGACCATTGATGAGTGCAATTGATGGTTTTGGTAATGGACTTGGTTACAGTGTCATCTTAATTGTTATTGCTATCATAAGAGAATTCGTGGGCGCTGGAACATTCTATGGAATCGAAATAATGCCTCTGACAACCAATGGTGGATGGTATCTTGCAAACAACTTTTTCTTAACTCCAGCAAGTTCTTTTTTCATTATAGGATTTACTATATGGGCACTCAGACAATGGAAAACAGAACAAATAGAAGAGCCAGAATTTAAGATATCTAAAAATAGTCTTGAAGGTGAAAAGGGAGCAGCTTAATGCTAGAAGCATATCTTAGTATTTTTATTAAAGCTGTCTTCATTGAGAATATAGCAATCAACTTTTTTCTTGGCATGTGTACTTTTCTTGCCATTTCTAAAAGAATCCAACCTGCGATTGGTTTGGGAATTGCTGTTATTGTCGTACTGGGACTTGCAGTGCCGATAAATAATCTAATTTTTAATTATTTCTTAAAAGCAGATGCACTCTTTCCCGGGTCAGATTTACATTTCGTAGGACTCATATGTTACATAGGAATTATTGCGGCTTTAGTACAAATACTAGAAATGTTTTTAGATCGTTATATACCAGCTCTTTATAACGCACTCGGTGTATTTTTGCCGTTGATCACAGTTAACTGTGCAATTCTAGGTGGAGTACTTTTTTCTATTGAAAGAAACTTAGAATTTACTGAAAGCATAGTTTATGGACTAGGAGCTGGAACTGGTTGGGCTCTTGCTATTGTAGCTTTAGCAGGGATAACAGAGAGGTTAAAATATGCCGATATACCTGAAGGTCTTCAGGGGTTAGGTATAACTTTCATAACAGTAGGATTAATGTGTTTCGGTTTTTTATCATTCGGAGGAATATCTTTATAAAATGAACTTTATTCAAAATGAAATCGTGCTAGGAGTTTTAGTTTTTACAATTGCAGTCAATTTGATGGTTTTTATAATTCTTGGCGCAAGGAAGCTTTTAGTTTCTTCAGGTAATATCAGTATTTCTATGAACGATGCTGCGAAATCAATTGAGGTAGAGGCTGGAGGAAAATTGCTGCAAACTTTAGCTGCGCAGAATTTATTCTTATCATCTGCCTGTGGTGGAGGCGGAACTTGTGCTCAATGTAAATGTAAGGTTATAAGTGGTGGAGGATCTATTCTTCCAACTGAAGAATCTCATTTTACTAATAAAGAAAAAAAGGAAGGTTGGAGGCTATCTTGCCAAGTTCCTGTGAAAGACGATATGGAAATAGTAGTACCAGACGAAGTCTTTGGTGCTAGGAAATGGGAATGTGAAGTTATTTCAAATAAAAATGTTGCGACTTTTATTAAAGAACTTGTTCTCAAATTACCTGAAGGAGAAGAAGTTGCTTTTAAAGCTGGCGGTTATGTTCAAATGGAAATTCCTCCATATGAATTAGATTACAAATCTTTTGATATTGAAGAAGAATATCATGGAGATTGGGATAGATTTGGTGTTTGGGAGAACTCCTCAAAGACACTTGAACCAGTCATTAGAGCTTACTCTATGGCCAATTATCCAAATGAAAAAGGAATAATGAAATTCAATATCAGAATTGCTTCACCTCCTCCTGGTACAGATTTTCCTGCAGGTGAAATGAGTTCTTATATTTTTAATTTAAAACAAGGCGATACTCTCACTATTTTTGGACCTTTTGGGGAATTTTTTGCGGAAGAGACTGACGCAGAGATGGTGTTTATTGGTGGCGGTGCAGGTATGGCGCCAATGAGATCTCATATTTTTGATCAATTACTGAGATTAAACTCTAAACGCAAAATCACTTTCTTTTACGGAGCTAGAAGCTTAACAGAAATGTTCTACACAGATGAATATGACAAATTAGCAGAAGAACATGATAATTTTGAATGGCATGTAGCCTTATCTGATCCTTTACCTGAAGACAATTGGGAAGGGCATACAGGCTTCATCCATCAAGTCATTCATGATCAATATCTAAAGGATCATCCTTCACCAGAAGATTGTGAATATTATATGTGTGGTCCGCCTCCAATGATGGCTGCATGTTTTGATATGTTAGATAGCTTGGGCGTGGAGCCAGAAGCAATTAAATTTGATGATTTTGGAAGCTAATTGAATCAAAGCATTTTTTTATCTTCTTTAGCTCTTGTTTTTGTCATATTCTTAATCTTCAAGAATGATGATATAGCTGAGACTCAGATTTTTAAAGGCAGTATCATGGGTACTGGCTATAGCATTTCAATTCAATCTGAAGTTTCAAGTCAAAATACACACTTTAAAGCATTCAACATCCTTCAAAAAGTTAACCAGGAAATGTCTACATATCTAGACGATTCTTTGATTTCAAAAGTAAATAAAGCTGAAGTTGGCATATGGATAACAGTTACTCAAGATTTTATAGAAGTTTTAGATTATGCCTTAGCTTTATGTAAAGAGACTCAAGGTATCTATGACGTTTCTATTGGCAAATTAGTTAATCTGTGGGGGTTTGGTCCTGATGAAGTTTATGAAGAACCTTCTGAGGAAGAGGTATCTTATTTATCGTCTCAAGTTGGTTGTGGTTCAGTTATTCTAGACTCCTCAAACCTTTTAGTTAAAAAAGTTAAAGATATTGAATTAGATTTCTCATCAATAGCGAAGGGTTTTGCTATTGACAAGGTATATGATTTTTTAGATGAGCAGCAGAACATCAAAAGCTTTTTTATTGAGATAGGAGGAGAGATTCGATCCACTTCTTTAAAATCCAATGATCAGCCCTGGAAAGCTGGAATAGTAAATCCATCAGATCAAGACAAGATCATATATACTTTTTTGTCTTCTAGTTTTGATTCTTTTGCCTTGGCAACTTCAGGGGATTATAGAAATTCAAGAATCCTTGATGAAAAAGAATTTAGTCACACCATGAATACTTTTTCTGGGGTTCCATCTAGTTTTTCAAAAAAATCTGTAACTGTTATTTCCGAAAACGCAATGAAAGCTGATGCGCTTGCAACAGCTCTCAATGCCATGAAATTAGAACAGGCTATTAATTATTCTAATAAGGAAGGAATAAAAGCCCTTTTTATTACAGAAATTGAAGGTCAAACTAAATTACTATTTTCTGACGACCTTGAACAAGTTAAAATATAACTATGTTGGAAATGCTCTTAATCTTTTTTGTTTTAATGTCTATTATCGGTATTATGTCAGTGGGTGTTCTCTTTGGAAAAAAACCTATAACCGGCTCTTGTGGAGGGCTAGCTGGTTTAGAACCAGGAAGAGAATGTGAGTTGTGTGGAGGAAATCCATCTAAATGCATAGAACAATAAAAAAGGGAGCCAAAGCTCCCTTTTTTATGAAAGTTAATTAGAACTGATTCATAGTATTATCTTCACCTGAAGCCTTCAGAGCTGCCTCTCCAGCAAAATATTCTTTGTGATCATCTCCCATATCTGATCCAGCCATATTTTGATGTTTAACGCATGCAATGCCTTCACGTATTTCTTTTCTTTGAACACCTTTTACATAGCCAAGCATACCCTCTTCACCAAAATATTCTTTTGCAAGATTATCAGTGGATAAAGCTGCAGTGTGGTAAGTGGGGAGGGTGATTAGATGATGGAAAATACCAGCTTGCTTCGCAGCATCCGCTTGAAATGTTCTTATTTTTTCATCAGCCTCTAGACCAAGTTCACTTGTGTCATATTTTTCATCCATTAGATTATCTCTGTCATAATCAGAAGTATCTTTTCCAGCCTTCTCCATTGCATCAAAAACTTGCTGTCTAAAATTTAATGTCCAATTAAAGGAAGGACTATTGTTGTAAACAAGTTTTGCATTTGGAATAACTTTTCTAATTTCATCCATCATTGCACCAATTTGACCAATGTGAGGTTTTTCTGTCTCTATCCAAATAAGATCTGCACCATTTTGAAGGCTGGTAACTGAATCTAAAATACATCTCGCCTCACCGGTGCCCTCCATAAATCTATATAGATTGCTTGGAAGCCTTCTAGGTCTAACAACTCTTCCATGATAGTTGATGAGAACATCACCGTGTTTCATTTGATCCTCAGAAACCACTTCTAAATCTAGAAAAGAATTATATTGATCCCCAAGATCTCCTACTTCATGAGTAATTGCTATTTGCTTTGTCAAACCAGCCCCTAAAGAGTCAGTTCTTGCAACTATCACTCCGTCATCGACTCCCAACTCTAAAAAAGCATAGCGAACTGCATTTATTTTAGCCAAGAAATCTGCATGGGGGACTGTCACTTTACCATCTTGGTGTCCGCATTGTTTTTCGTCAGAAACTTGATTTTCAATTTGAATACAACAGGCTCCGGCTTCAATCATTTGTTTAGCCATTAGATAAGTGGCTTCTTCATTTCCAAAACCGGCATCAATATCTGCAATAATTGGAACAATGTGTGTTTGGAAGTTATCTATTTTATTTTGTATATCTGCTTTAGCGTCTTCTTCAGCCTCGTCTAATTGTCTAAATAAGTCTCCAAGTTCTCTAGCATCTGCTTGTTTTAAAAAGGTATAAAGTTCGTTTATCAAAGATGCGACTGTTGTTTTTTCGTGCATGGACTGGTCTGGAAGAGGTCCAAACTCAGATCTCAAGGCAGCAACCATCCAGCCAGACAGATATAAATACTTTTTATCTGTATTTCCAAAATGTTTCTTTATTGAAATAAGTTTTTGCTGTCCAATAAATCCATGCCAACAGCCTAAAGATTGTGTATAAGCTTCTGGATTAGCATCATACTCATCCATATCCTTTCTCATTATGGCCGCAGTGTACCTGGCTATATCAAGACCTGATTGAAACTGATTTTGAAGTTTCATTCTTGCTGCACTTTCAGGTTCAATGTTTACATTGGAAGCATTACCTTTGTTTTTTAGATCGGTAAGTTCTTGTATTAAATCTTTATAAGACGCCATTTTTCTCCCTTTTTCGTTATTTGAATTGACTATTATTGCCTAAAACTATTTCATCAAAACAAAATGAAATCTAGCTTTGAGGAGGCGTAAGTTTAACCAGATATTGTTATAAATCAACTAACTTTTAGGTCCTAGAAAGCTTCTCTGCGTAGCCTATATAGGAGAAAGGTGTTAATTCTAAAAGACGTTGCTTTTCGTCCTGCGGTATATCCATATTTTCTATGAAATTTATTAAATCAGATCTATTTAAATCTTTACCTCTAGATAGTTTCTTCATTAATTCATAACCGTTAGGTATATTATTTTTTCTTATAATTGTTTGAATAGCTTCAGTAAGAACTTCCCAAGAATCATTTAAATCTTCAATTAATTTTTCATTATTTAATTCAAGTTTATCTAAACCTTTTAATAAGGAATTGAGTGCGATGTTTATGTATCCGAAACATATACCTAGGTTCCTCATGACGGTAGAGTCTGTCAGATCTCTTTGCCATCTTGATATGGTAACTGTGTTACTAATATGAGTTAAGTTGGCATTAGCCATTCCGAAATTACCTTCTGCATTTTCAAAATCTATAGGATTGACCTTATGAGGCATGGTTGAAGAACCAACTTCGCCATCTTTTAATTTCTGTTTGAAATAACCTAATGAAATGTACCCCCAAACATCCCTACTTAAGTCTATCAGAACATTGTTTAGCTTTACATAATCACCAAGCAGCAAGGCAATTGAGTCTTTTGGTTCAACTTGAGTAGTATGACTGTTGAAATCAAGCTTTAAGCTTTTAACAAAATCTTTGGATACTTTCTCCCAATCAATATTTGGATAAGCAATATGATGAGCGTTATAGTTACCTACTGCTCCGTTAATTTTCCCTGTCATTTCATGTCGCTTTATCTCATTTGAAACTTTGTTTAATCTATGGAGGTAGTTTGAAAATTCTTTACCCATAGTAGTAGGAGAAGCATTTTGACCATGGGTTCTTGAAAGCATTGATTTTCCTGAATACCTTTTTGACAGAGATTTAATTTTTCTTTCTAGTTTAGTAATTAAAGCACCAATAATAGCTGAGGCATCTTTAATCATTAAAGCGTACGAAAGATTGTTTATATCTTCAGAAGTACATGCAAAATGTATAAATTCAGAATATTTGTCTAGTTTTTTCTGTTTTTTAAATTTTTCTTTTAAGAAATATTCAATAGCTTTGACATCATGATTAGTTTTGCTCTCAATGGCTTTGATACGTTTAGCATCATTGACATCAAAATTATTAATTAAATCATTGAGATAGGTGATTTCTTTAATATTTAATTTAGGAAGTTCTTTTATCTTCGAATTACTTGAGAGGTGCAGGAACCATTTTATTTCAATGATAACTCGGTATTTAATTAGCCCGAATTCGCTAGTTATAGGCCTTAAATCTGATACAGATTGATTGTATCTGCCGTCTAAAGGCGAAATAGATAAAAGATTTTCAGATTTCATATTTCTATTATAACTTAATGTTTTTATTCCTTGCCTTGAAGATAAACTACATACAAACTATTGATATGGTAAAAATGTTTTTAGCTTTAGTTTTTTTCAGTATTAGCATTACAATCCATGCTAGAACATTAATTCATGCTGGTTATTTATTTAATGCTGAAAATGGGACTATTGAACCTCAAATGTCAATCGTCATCGACCAAGACAGAATAACTAATGTTCTTGAAGGATACGTTAATCCAGAACCTGATGATATTTACCTAGACCTTACTGGTTATTATATTTTACCTGGGCTAATTGACATGCACGTTCATCTAACAAATCAAAGTTCAAGAAATGCTTATTTGGAGAGGGTAACTTTGAATGCTGCAGATTATGCTATCAGGGCAACAAAACACGCTGAAAACACTCTAATAGCAGGCTTTACAACTATTAGAAATTTGGGAGATTCAGATACGGTGACTATTTCCCTCAGAAATGCCATAAATAATGAAACCGTAATCGGACCCAGAATTTATTCTTCAGGCAAGACTATCTCTACAACAGGAGGTCATGGCGATCCTTCAAACTCTCTTAA
Source organism: uncultured SAR86 cluster bacterium (assembly GCA_902537425.1). Taxonomy (GTDB): domain Bacteria; phylum Pseudomonadota; class Gammaproteobacteria; order Magnimaribacterales; family Magnimaribacteraceae; genus Magnimaribacter. The sequence continues at coordinate 38,343 of CACBBD010000004.1, forward strand.
CCAAAAATTAACCTCTGATTTAGGACCTAAAGATGGTGTCATGAATGGAGAGGAAGAAGCCATGGAGTCAGTAAGATTTCGTTATAAAGAAAATGCAGATCTTATTAAATTTACAGCAACTGGAGGAGTCCTGAGTAATGCTAATGATGGTCAAAATCCTCAAATGACATTAAGCGAGATGAAAGCAATTGTTTCGACTGCAAAAGATTATGGGTTTAAGGTAGCTGCTCATGCGCACGGCGCTGAAGGAATTAAAAGAGCTGTATTAGCTGGAGTAGATTCGATAGAACATGGAACATTAATGGATAACGAAGGCGCAGCTTTAATGAGGGATAGAGGAGTATATTATGTTCCAACTCTTTTAGCAGGAAAATGGGTTTCAGATAAAGCTCTTTTAGAGGGTTATTATCCTCCCTTTGTAGAGAAGAAGGCATTAGAAATAGGTCCAAAGCTTCAGTCTACCTTTTCAATGGCTTATCAAGCTGGCGTTAAGATTGCCTTTGGAACAGACAGCGGAGTTTCTCCGCATGGAGAAAACGCCAAAGAATTCTCTTTGATGCTAAAAGGTGGCATGCCTGCAAAAGAAGCAATAATGAGTGCTACCATTTATGCAGCTGATTTATTGGGTGAAAAGGAAAACTTAGGAAGTATAGTAAAAGATAAATATGCGGATTTAATTGGAGTTTCAAGAAATCCTTTGGAGGATATATCAATTCTTGAGACAGTAGATTTTGTAATGAAAGGAGGTAAGGTTGTAAAAGAGCCTTAAGAACAAATGAAATTATTTAATTCAATGGGTCCAAACCCACATGTAGTCAGAATGTTTATAGCTGAACTCGGTCTTGATATTGAAACTATTGAAGTTGATTTGATGGCTGGTGAAAATAGACAAGAAGAACATCTAAAAAGAAATCCTTCTGGTCAAATGCCTGCTTTGGAGCTTGATAATGGAGATTACTTAGCAGAAATAACAGCAATTTGTGAATTTTTAGATGAAATAAATGGTCATAGTGATCTTATAGGTAAAACGCCTGAAGAAAGAGCTGAGACAAAAATGTGGGTTCGAAGAATTGATCTACAAATTATTGAGCCTTTAACAAATGGTTTTAGATCTGCTGAAGGATATGAACTCTTTAAAGATAGATTACATCTAATACCTCAAGCTGCAGATGATTTAAAGATGATTGCACAAGAACGACTACAATGGCTTGATAAACAACTTGAAGGAAAAGAATTTATTTGTGGTGATAGATTTACTCTAGCTGACATCATGCTTTATTGCTTCTTAAATTTTGGTGCTTCTGTTGGTCAAGTTATTAACGAGGAAAATAAAAATATTTCTAATCTTTATTCTAGATTAAGTGAGTTGGATTCAGCTTCAGCCTGATGGATAAAGAGGAAAGAATAAGAGCTTGGCTTTGTACTTTGGTTGTTATTATTGTGCTAACTCTCTGGATCGTTTCTGCTTTTGTCTGAATGAAATGGTGCGTGTATATTTTGAAGTGCTCTGACGGTAGTTTATATACCGGAATTAGTAACAGTCTTTCTGAAAGAATTGACACTCATAATTCTGGTAAAGGAGCAAAATATACTAAAAGTCGACTTCCAGTTACTCTTGTTTATGTAGAACATACTCACGATAAAAGTAGATCTCTAAAAAGAGAGATTGAGATTAAGAAGCTTACTAGATCTAGGAAAATAGAATTAATTAATGGTGCAAATCTCACCACCGCCTAAACATTTTTCATTTTTATAAATTACTACTGATTGACCCGGTGTGACAGATCTTTGCGGTTTATCAAATTTTACATTCAAAGCATTATCTTCAACATAGATTTCACATTTCTGATCTTCCTGCCTGTATCTTACCTTGGCAGTTCCCTCGAAGCTTATCGGCAGTGAATCTTCGAGTTTAAAGAGATTCTTTGTTGACAATTCTCTAGAAAATAATAGAGGATGGTCATTACCTTGGACGCATAAGAGTTCATTAGTTTTAAGATTCTTCTTAGCTACATACCAGGGAAGATCGGGAGATCCTTTAACACCGCCGATTCCTAGACCTTGTCTTTGCCCTAAGGTATAAAAAACTAATCCCTGATGAATTCCTATCACATCACCATTCTCATTTATTATGTTACCTTCCTGACCTGATAGATAGCTGGCTACAAATTCAGGAAAAGGCCTTTCACCGATAAAACAAATACCTGTACTATCCTTTTTATTGCTTGTTATAAGACTATTCTCTTTTGCTATTTGCCTCACATTCTCTTTTTTAAGTTCCCCCAATGGGAATATGGTTTTTTTTAAAACTTCTTTATCTATTGCGTGTAAGAAATAAGATTGATCTTTAGAATTATCTATACCTTTATATAAGCCTTGATTATCAGTTATCGCATAATGCCCGGTAGCTATAAAGTCATAATCATTAGACATTGCGTAATTATAAAATTCTTTAAATTTAATCTCTTTGTTGCATAAAATATCCGGATTAGGTGTATTTCCAGTCACTAATTCAGATAGAAAATAAGAAAAGACTGACTCTTTGTATTCCTTTGAAAAACTTATTTGTTCTAAAGGAATTTTTAATTGATCAGACACAAACACTGCATCCATGAAATCTTCTTTTGCGCTGCAATATGGAGAGCCATCATCATCATCCCAGTTTTTCATAAAAAGGGCATGTACTTCATAACCTTGTTCTTTTAACAACAAAGCTGTAACAGATGAATCTACTCCTCCAGATAGTCCAACTAGTACTTTTCCTTTACTCATTTAGCTCAATTAACCTATTTACCTAAATAATATATAATGCACCACCAATTTTAATTATACAGAGCAATCATGGAATTTGAGCACATAATAGAACCTAAAGGTGGTTCTAAAATATCAGTGGATTCTTCAGGAAAACTTATAGTACCTGACAATCCTATAGTTCCCTTTATCGAAGGAGATGGTATAGGTTCCGATATTACACCTGCTATGATTAGTGTAGTTGATAGTGCGGTAGAGAAGTCTTATGGTGGTAAGAAGAAGATTGAATGGATGGAAATATACTGCGGCGAGAAGTCTACAATGGTTTATGGAGAAGATAATTGGCTTCCGCCTGAAACACTTAGAGCTTTAGAAATTTATCTTGTAGGAATTAAGGGCCCATTAACCACTCCAGTAGGAGGTGGTATTAGGTCCTTAAATGTTGCTTTGAGGCAAGAATTAGATCTTTACGTATGTCAAAGGCCGGTTAGATATTTTAACGGAGTACCAAGCCCAGTTGTGTCTCCTGAGAAAACAGATATGGTGATTTTCAGAGAAAATTCTGAGGACATTTATGCTGGTATTGAATGGGAAGCAGGGACTGAAGAGGCTGATAAAGTAATAAAGTTTTTTACTGAAGAAATGGGTGTAACAAAAATAAGATTTATGGAAAATTGTGGAATAGGTGTCAAACCAGTTTCTAAGCAGGGTACAGAGAGATTAGTAGACAAAGCTATCCAGTACGCTATAAACAATGATAGGGACTCTGTTACCTTGGTTCACAAAGGTAACATAATGAAGTTTACCGAAGGTTCTTTTAAAGATTGGGGTTATCAATTTGCAGTTTCAAAGTATGATGCCAAAGAATTAGACGGAGGACCATGGCATACATTAACTAACCCAATTACAGGAAAAGAAATAGTTATTAAAGATGTTATAGCCGATGCTTTTCTTCAGCAAATACTTACAAGACCTGACGAGTATAGTGTTATAGCTACTTTAAATTTAAATGGTGACTATATTTCTGATGCTTTAGCGGCAGAAGTAGGAGGGATAGGAATAGCACCAGGTGCAAACTTAGGTGAAAAAATAGCATTATTCGAAGCGACTCATGGAACTGCTCCAAAATATGCTGGATTAGATAAAGTTAATCCAGGATCATTAATTCTTTCAGCAGAAATGATGTTGAGATACATGGGTTGGATGGAGGCTGCAGATTTAATAATTGAAGGTTTAGCTAGAACGATCAGTCAAAAAACTGTTACTTACGATTTCGAGAGGCTTATGAGTGGGGCAAGCCTATTAAAATGCTCTGAATTTGGAGAGGCAATAATTTCAAATATGGATTAATGCTTTCAGTAAAAAATAATAAAAATCGCGAAGACCAAAATCAAGACACTTCTTCAGTAGCAACTTTAGAAAAACCTAAAGTTAAGAAACCCTCCCTTTATAGAGTTATCCTCCTTAATGATGATTACACTCCTATGGAGTTTGTAGTCTATGTATTGCAAATATTTTTTGGTTTTGATGGTGATAAGGCCCAGCAAATAATGTTAGCTGTTCATACACATGGAAAGGGAGTTTGTGGTATCTTTACCAAAGAAGTGGCAGAAACTAAGAGCGCTCAAGTAAATAATTTCGCTAAAGAAAATGGTCACCCGCTATTAAGCGATATTGAGGAAATTGACGAAGATGATTAACCAAGAATTAGAACAAAATTTAAATAATGCTTTTAAACTTGCACAAGATCAAAAACATGAATTTGTTACTGTCGAGCATCTTTTGCTTGCGCTATTAGAAAATTCTGACGCAATTGCATTATTAACTTCAAACAAAGTAAATATTGAACAACTTCGCGTTGATCTACAAGAATTTATAGGTTCAACAACTCCCAAGATATCAAAAGAAACTGAAATTGACATCCAACCAACCTTGGGCTTTCAAAGAGTAATACAAAGAGCCGTTTTTCATGTTCAGTCCTCAGGTAAAGACGAAGTTAAAGGCAGTAATATACTTGTGGCTATCTTTAGTGAGAAAGAGTCACAAAGTGTCTTCCTTTTAGAGCAATTAGGCTTAACTCGACTAGATGCCGTATCGTATTTAAGTCATGGAAGAAGCGAAAATACTGATCCTGATAGCGTAGAAACAGGTGAATCTAATGAACCAGAGTCAAACAATGCTCTTGAACAATTTACCACTAACTTAAATAAAGAAGCATTAGAAGGGAGAATAGACCCTTTAATAGGTAGAACTTCTGAAATAGAGAGAGTTGTACAAATATTAGCGCGAAGAAGTAAAAATAATCCTCTATTAGTAGGTGAATCAGGAGTTGGTAAAACAGCTATTGCTGAAGGATTAGCTAAATTAATCACAGAGAATAAAGTTCCAGATTTGATCAAAGATTGTGTTATCTATTCATTAGATATGGGGGCGCTACTGGCGGGTACAAAATATCGAGGAGATTTTGAAGAAAGATTAAAAGCAGTCTTGAAAGAATTAGAAGATGATAGTTCTGCAATATTATTTATTGACGAAATTCATACCATTATAGGTGCGGGAGCTACTTCTGGTGGCGTAATGGATGCCTCCAATCTTCTTAAACCTGCATTAGCAAAACGTGGACTTCAATTTGTCGGATCAACTACATACAAAGAATTTAGAGGTATTTTTGAAAAAGATAGAGCGTTATCAAGGAGGTTTCAAAAGGTAGAGGTGAGTGAACCGACTGTTGATGAGACTTTCAATATATTAAAAGGACTCAAAGATCGCTTTGAAGAACATCACGAAATTAAATACACAGAAGGTTCTCTGAGGGCAGCAGCCTCTTTGGCTTCAAAGCATATCAATGATAGATTTCTTCCTGATAAGGCAATCGATGTAGTCGACGAAGCTGGCGCTAGACAGAAATTAGTTCCTATTTCTAAAAGAAAAAAAACTATTAACGAACTAGACATTGAAAAGATCGTAGCATCCATAGCTAGAATACCGGAAAAAACAGTATCTACATCAGATAAGAAATCTTTAGAAAAATTAGAGGAAAATCTCAAACGAGTCATATTTGGTCAGGATATAGCAGTTGAGAGTCTTTCTTCAGCAATAAAGCTTGCCAGAGCGGGACTGAGAGTAGATGAAAAACCAGTTGGATCATTTTTGTTTTCTGGTCCGACTGGAGTAGGTAAAACAGAGGTTAGTAAACAACTTTCTAAAATAATGGGCATTGAATTTGTAAGGTTTGATATGTCCGAATATATGGAAAGACATACGGTCTCGAGGTTGATTGGAGCTCCTCCTGGTTATGTCGGTTATGATCAAGGCGGTTTACTCACTGAGTCTGTTAATAAACATCCGCATTCAGTAATACTGTTAGACGAAATAGAGAAAGCTCACCCAGAGGTCTTCAATATTCTTCTACAAGTAATGGATCATGGAACTTTAACGGATAATAATGGTAGAAAGGCTGATTTTAGGAATACCATTGTGATAATGACAACAAATACTGGTGCTCAAGATATGAGCAGGGCTAGTATGGGCTTTCAGTCTCAAGATCATACAAGTGATGCTACAGAAATGATTAAGAAGACCTTTTCTCCTGAGTTCAGAAATAGACTTGATGGAATCATACAATTTAATCCTTTGCCAACAGAAGTTATTCGTACGGTAGTCGATAAATTTTTAGTTGAACTACAAGTTCAATTAGAGGTTCAAAAAGTTCAACTCGAAGTCTCCGAAGAAGTTAGAGATTGGTTGCTAGAGAACGGATATGATAAGAATATGGGTGCTAGACCTATGCAGAGACTTATACAAGATAGTATAAAAACAGTCCTCGCTGAAGAGATTCTATTTGGCAAATTATCAAAATCTGGTGGTATTGCCTTCGTATCTCTGGAAGATAATGAAATAAAAGTAGATTTTAAAGAAACCTCAAAGAAAAAAGAAAAAGTCTCTTGATGAGGTTTATCTTAGCTGCATATTTAATTTGTCTTTCATTTCTCTTTTTTGGATCTGAAAATGAGTTGAGCAGTGATGAAGCTCCAAAGTCAATCCTATTTTGGAATACTGAAGAGAAACTTCTTGGATTCAAAAATATACAACATATCCTTCCAACCAGACTTATAAACAAAAGTTCTGACCCTTATTCTCTTTCTTACCAACTAATAAATCTCGATTCTCTAACATACAGATATGGGGGTAAGAAATTTACTATAAATGATTATATAAATACATTTAAGGTAGCCGGCCTAATTGTAGTGAAGGACGATAAAATCCTTTATGAAAATTATAATTTTGGTAATGATGAAACATCAAAGTGGATGTCATTTTCAGTAACTAAATCTGTTACATCTATGCTGATCGGTGCGGCAATAAAAGATGGATTTATTAAATCAGTTAATGATCCAATATCCTCTTATGTAACTGATTTAAATCAAGGAAATTATTCAAATGTGTCCATAGAAGACGCATTACAAATGTCTTCAGGAATAGATTGGAATGAAGATTATGCCGATTCAAATTCAGACGTCAACAAAGCTTCCGGATTTAATGATACTAAGCTTTATAGTTACCTAAATAAACTTGAAGTATCAAGCAAACCTGGAACTAAATTTAACTATAATACCGCTGAATCCAATGTCATAGGGGGAATTGTAAGAGAAGCAACTGGACAAAATCTTTCTACTTATTTAGAAGAGAAAATATGGCAGCCTTTTGGAATGGAGTCCGATGCTCATTGGGTATTAGATAGTGATTATTCCCAAGAGCTTGGAGGTTGTTGTATAAATGCAACACTAAGAGATTATGCCCGCATAGGTCTTTTTGCATTAAAAAATGGTGTCTTACCGGACGGTAGAAATACATTACCCAATGATTGGATGATTAAGTCTACTAAACCATCTCCAGGTTTTAGTTACTATGGATACCAGTGGTGGCTAGCCGGATTTGGATATAAATCATATTATGCTGATGGTATTTTTGGACAGTTTATTTGGGTAGATCCAGATTCAAGAACTGTTATAGCAATGCATAGCGCGAGAGACGTAGCAGCTCTGGATAGATACTCTGGAGGGCATAGACTTAATTTTCTAATTTCTCTAATAGAAGAAATAAATAAATAATTTATCTTTCTCTAAAAATAATTCTTCCTTTGGATAGATCATAAGGGGTTATTTCCACTTTTACCTTATCGCCTGTAAGAATTCGAATATAGTGTTTACGCATTTTCCCAGATATGTGAGCAGTCACGACATGATCATTATCTAATTTAACTCTAAAGGTAGTATTAGGAAGGGTTTCTATAACCTCTCCATCCATTTCTATTAAATCTTGTTTTGCCATATATAATACATTTTCTAACAGATAGCTTAATTACTAAAGCAAAAGATGAAAGAAAAAGAATTTAAATTTAAAACGCTACTACTTTGTTTGGCATTAATTACCATTTTTATAGCTTTAGCTGCATATGTTTTGGATAAATATATCCTAGTCTATTGATTGGATGATTTTTTCCTTCTCAAGACTCTCAATTTCATCATCTTGATATTTTGACCAATTTTTTAATATTTCTCTTGTGTTGGTCCCTAAGTGTGGTGGGGAAGAGTAGGATTCCTCATTTGTATAAGACATTTTAACTGGGTTGCCAGGCATTTTAACAAAACCGCCATCAGGATGTTCAACCTCAACTATCATATTTCTGTGTTTAACTTGCTCATCATTTAATGCATCACTGAATTTATTGATCGGTGCACAGGGAACTTTCTCTTTATTTAACTTATCAATCCAATAATCTGATGTTTGAGTGGAAAGTACCTTGTTAAGCTCATTTTCAATAAAAGCTTGATTTTTAAGCCTGCCGATAGAGGAATCAAATTTGGAATCATCCAAAGAGCCAACATTCACCACTGATTTGAGGGATTGCCAGAATTCATCTGTTATAACTGCTATCACGACAAAACCATCACTAGTTGTAAAGCTGTTGTAAGGTACATGAACAAAGTGAGCATTTCCAATTGGTTCAGGATCTATGCCTGACAAAGTTTGCATAGTAGCCATGTAAGTTAGAAGTGATATTTGAACATCAAGTAAAGACAAGTCTATATGTTGTCCTTTTTGTGTTTTTTCTCTTGAATATAGTGCTGAGAGGATTCCGATAACACTATATAGTCCAGATCCTAAATCTCCAATTGGTATTCCAGCCCTTGTGGGCGACTTTGCATCTTTTCCTGTAATTGACATACCACCACTATAGGCCTGAACAATTTGGTCATATGCAGGTCTGGTAGAATGCGGACCAGTTTCACCAAACCCAGTGATAGAACAAGTAATTATCTTTGGGTTTATTGAAGACAAATTTTCGAAGTCAATTTTTAACTTAGTTACCACTCCGGCACTAAAGTTATTGAGAACTACATCAGCGGATCTTACAAGATCATAAAAAACTTCCAGACCTTTTTTGTTTTTAAGATCAATAGAGACGCTTTTCTTATTTCTATTTAAAGTTAGGAAATAAGCTCCAAAGTTTTTGAAAGAATAATTTGGATCATTTTTTAATAATCCTCTAGTCATTTCTCCGCTTCCTAAGGGTTCAACTTTAACAACTTCTGCTCCTAAATCTGCTAAAACCATTCCAGCATAGGGTCCAGCTAACATATGCGTCAGATCGATTACTTTTACCCCATTTAATGGCTTCATAAGTGAGATTGTACTACAGAGTTCAGAAGCTCAATGACTCATCTTGAATGTATAGGTCAGTTTGTTATATTAGCTTTATGAAGTTAAAAAACCTTTTACCTATTCTCTTTGTAGTTTACTCATGTTCTCAAGATAGTTCGATTGATCGAAATGATTTAATAGAAAAAGCTGGTGCACCATTACTAAATGGACTTGGATCTCATTCTTTTACCATTTCCTCTAAAGTCGAAGGGGTACAGGACTATTTTAATCAGGGTCTTATAATGGCGTATGCTTTCAATCATGCCGAATCTATTCGAAGCTTCAAAGCTGCTCAAAAATTAGATCCTAATTGTGCAATTTGTTTCTGGGGAGAAGCTCTGGCCTTAGGTCCAAATATTAATGTTACAAGTGATGGCAAGGCAATAATGAGCCCTCAAGACCGACTTGATGCTTTTGAGAGAATGAATAAAGCCATAGCTCTAATAGAATTTGCTTCACCGAAAGAAAAGGACTTCATTTTGACTTTAAAATCGAGATATAACGGGGATGTGAATTCCTCAAGAGTGCCACTTGATATTGCTTATGCTGAAGCAATGGAGGGACTTTCGTCTAAATATCCCGATGACACGGATGCAGCATCGTTATATGCTGAGGCTTTGATGAATACAATGCCTTGGAACTATTGGGCAGAAGATGGTAATCCCAAACCAGACACAATAAAAGTTATTAATACTATCGAATCAGTTCTTGATAAGGATCCAAATCATCCTTTGGCAATTCATCTTTATATACATGCTGTAGAAGCATCAAGTGATCCTGGTAGGGCAGAAGAAGCCGCTGATAGGTTAGCCGATTTGGTTCCTGGAGCTGGACATTTAGTACACATGCCATCTCATATCTACTGGAGAGTGGGAAGATATGAAGACGCATCATTAGCTAACATAGCAGCAGCAAAGGTTGATGAGGAGTATATTGCTCAATGTAATGCTCAAGGTTTTTATCCGGCCTTATATTATCCTCATAATGTCCATTTCCTTTGGGCCGCATCAACAATGGAAGGTATGAGCGACTTGTCTATTGAATCAGCAATAAAGGTATCAAATTATGTTTCGCCAGAGCAAATTAGAAATATACCTTTTTTAGAATTCTTTCACACAATACCTTTATTGTCTTATGTGCGATTTGCAAAGTGGGATAAAGTTTTTTCTTATGAAAGACCAGATGATGATTTCAAATTTTCCAATTCTATTTTCAACTATGCTTTGTCTGTTGCACATGCTGCTAGCGGAAACTCACTTGAGGCAAATAGATATCAAAGCATGATATTAAATGATATTGAGTCTGAAGAAGTAAACGCCATGGTAATGGCAGGTCACCCAACAAAATCATTAATGAAAATAGCTTCTTTACTTGCTTCAGGATCGATTGATATGTATTCCAGTAAATATAGTGAGGCTATAACTTCTTTTAAAGAAGCTGTAACAATTCAAGATACTCTTCCATATACAGAACCTCCATTTTGGTATTATCCAACCCGTCAAACTTTAGGTCATGCACTTTTAATGAATAATTCATTTGAGGAAGCAGCGTTAGTTTTTGAAAAAGATTTGAAAGATTATCCTAGAAATGGATGGTCTTACTTCGGACTACATCTCGCGCAAAATAAATTAAATAATCAAGAAGAGTCTATTGAAGCTCTCAATAAGTTTAAGGAAATATGGGGCAGGGCGGATATTTCAATTAATTCTTCCATAGTTTATTGATCTCCTTTCCCATAAAAATACACAGTACTGTGACTTTAATGTAATAGATATTTGGTAGTGTTCCATTTATGAACAGAAGATTGTTTTTTAAAGCTCTAGTACTGACAATTGCTTCTTTTTCTTTCAAGATATTTCCTTCAATAAAAAAAGAACCAATATCATTCGATTTCGGAGTTGCAAGTGGTGATCCTACCAACACACATGTGATTTTATGGACAAAATTAACTACTCCTAGCTCTACAAATCAAGAGGTAAATTGGGAAGTCTCATCCGATAAAGATTTCTTAAATATAATTGTCAATGGATCATATATCTCAGAAAAAGAAAATAATTTCATAGTAAAGATAGATGCTCAGATTCCAATAGAAGTTAATGCAAAGAAATTATTTTATAGATTTGAATCAGGAGGAATCTATTCAGAAACAGGTACAACTTTTACATTACCAGTAAAAAATCCAAATAAATTCAACATAGCTTTTTGCAGCTGTTCTAATTATCCATCAGGATATTTCAATGCATATAAAGAAATGGCAAGAGATGCCGATATAGATTTAGTTTTACATTTAGGTGATTACATATATGAATATAGTAGAGAGGGCTATGCGTCGTCTGATGCCAAGAAAATGGGAAGAGAAGTTAATCCATCAAATGAAATCGTAACATTAGATGATTATCGCAAAAGATATGCTACTTATAGAAGCGATAAGGATCTTCAACTCCTACATAAATCAAAACCCATGATTGTTGTATGGGATGATCATGAGATAACTAATGATACGTGGAAGTTAGGAGCACAAAACCATTCGCAAGATGAAGGCTCATTTGATGACAGAAAAAAAAATGCAATACGTGCGTACTATGAATGGATGCCTATCCGTGAGGTTAAGGAAAGAGAAAAAATATGGCGTAGTTTTTCAGTAGGTAATTTAATAAATTTAATGATGCTGGATACGAGGCTTTACGGAAGAGAAAGGCAATTAGAGATTGGAACATATTTTAATAATAATAAATTAAATAAAGAAGAGTTTAAAAAAGACCTACTAAAGCCTAGAGCTTTACTTGGTAAGGAGCAATTAGAATGGGTTAGAAATAAAGTTGATAAGAAATATAGATGGTCAATATTCGGACAACAACTTTTAATTGGACCAAAATATTTACCTAAAATATTTAAAAATAAAGAAATTTCAAATGATAGTTCGTATTACGCAAGTGAATTAGCAGGAGAAGAACTACCGTTTAATACTGACCAGTGGGATGGATATCCAAGAGAAAGGGAAGAGTTTTATAAAAATATATCAAATTCAGAATCTAACTTAATATTAGCAGGTGATTCTCATAATTCTTGGTTTTCGAATTTATACGATAAAAATAATGAATTTGTTGGAATAGAGATAGGAGCACCCGCAATATCATCACCTAGTTTTGGTGATACTTTTAAAGATAAAACTGGAATCATTGAATATGAATTTATAAAGGATAATAAGGATTTAGTATGGGTGAACGGCAGAAACCAAGGATATGTTTCATTGACCATTACAGAATTAGATGTAGAGGTCCAATTCAAATATGTTTCTACTGTTAAATCTAAAGAATATGAAGTACTTGAACCAGACATATTCAGGGTAGAGCACAATAAACCTTATACGTGATAATAACTTTTGAAGAACTCGCGGGTAATATTTAATTTAACATAATATATATTATGCGCATATATAATAACCTAATATAGTGTTTTTAGATTTTATATCACCCATATCTAGTATCAGACCAGCTATACAAAAAATATGACTTCTATTGCAATTATTGGAAGATGTTATAAATTATAGAAAGGTTTTAATTAATGAGGAAACAAATGAAAAATAAAATAAAGACAATTTATCTGATTATTTCTCTCTTATTTTCATTTTCTCTTTCTGCAGATGAAGTAGTAAAGATAGGTGATGTTGAAATGGCATCTGAGAAAAAAAGTGCAGCTTTTGAGCAAGTTAAGAAGAAGCTAGGTAAATGGGAAGGAACGATGATCCAGGGGCTTAATGGAACTGTTATAAACGTATCCTATGAATTTGCCCTTACTTCTGGAGGTAATACTATTACTGAGACTCTTATTGAAGACGGAGTTCAAATGCTAACGACATACAGTGATGACGATGGAGATCTGGTTATAAGGCATTATTGTGGCTTAGGAACTGAACCAGTTTTTGCAGTTGAAAGTCTATCTGCAGATACTATGATTTTTAAACTGGACAAATCTAAGGTGGATTTACATTCCGAACATGAAAGTTTTGTTACAGGAATGAAATGGGTTATGAATAATAATGATTCAATAACCTTTCAGAATACAGTTATGTTAGATGGGTCACCAACTACAAATATAGCTGAATTAAAAAGAGTTTATTAATTTTCTCTATGAGATTAGAAAATAAAAATGCCATCATTACAGGAGCAACTGGAGGCATAGGTACTGCAACCGTATCAAAATATTTGGACGAGGGAGCCAATGTAATGATGGTTGGTCGAAGCGAGGATAAACTTGTTGAAGTATATGATCAGTTAGGTAAACCTAATAATGCTGCTTATTGTGTTGCTGAATCAACAGATGAAATAGCTATTAAGGATTCGATACAAAAAACTAGTGATACCTTTGGCTCTGTTGATATCGTAATTGCAAATGCCGGAACTGAAGGGGTTGTGCAACCTTTGGTTGATTATTCAGTGGAAGATTTTAATCATACACTGGTCGTCAATGTCACAGGTGTCTGGCTTTATTTTAAATACGCCATACCTTATATGGAAAATCAAGGCTATGGTTCTATAGTAGCAGTTGCTTCTGGTGCAGGCGTCGTAGGCTTTCCCGGTTTATGCCCCTACTCTGCTAGTAAACATGCTGTCTGTGGAATGGTTAAAACCGCCTGTCTAGAATACGGAGAGAAAGGTATTAGATTTAATGCTCTAGCCCCAGGTCCCATTGACAACAGAATGATGGAATCATTGGGCACTCAATCCCAACCAGACGATCCATCTAATTTCAGAGAAAACGTAACTGCCAATATACCTTCAGGTAGATATGGTACCAATGAAGAAATGGCCAATTTGGCTCTTTTTCTAGGTTCAGATGAATCTTCATACTGTAATGGTGGTGTATATTTAGCAGACGGAGGTTTTACAGCAGCATAAAAAAAGGCTCCGCTTTGGAGCCTTTTTTATTTTTCCTTTCTATTGATTAAAAGTCTCGGGTGTATTGTTCCATGTACTTAAAACTAGAACCAACGAATTTCCAAGGAAGGTAGTCCCCTCTCTTGCATCACTTAAGTAATCTACAAAAGCATCAGAAGTAGTAGTTATTTCATACCAGCTTTCTAAATCCTTTACATCTTTAAATTGAACTATTAAGGCAGAATTGGTATCTGATTCTCCACAGTAGTTACATTGATGCATAGACACTAATCCTGGGAACTTCTTCCCATCATCAGTTGCTATAAATTTATTTAAAGCCTCAATCACAGTTCTTGTGTCTGTTGTTTGCATTGGTACATATTCAACATAAGGATAATCTTGGGGATTTTCCTCTGGTTGCCAATTGGCAATTTGAATAAATGACATGTCTCTAACAACATCAGCACTGTCATTAAGGGTATCAAACCATTTTTCTCTAATAGATGTAGCTTCTGGAGACCAAAATACGGCTCCCCACTCATTGGATGCTACCATAGACGGAAAAAGATTGACTATTGCGTGAGTTGCTGGATTGGCACCATTATTTAAATGCCAGTTTAGTTCTACTGAGCCTGGATACATCTTTCCTACAGGCGAGTTCATCAGTTCATCTAAACCCTGTTGCAGTTGTTCATATTTACCTGGCTTAATTTCAATTTCTAAAGCCGTCCAAGTAGGTAAAGCAAATATATTTAAACTCAGAAATAAGGTTATTAGTGATAAAAATTTCATATGATCTCCTACTGTATAACTTGACCTGAATGTGAACTTACTAGTTTTCCAGAATTTCCTTGAGCAGTAGAAGCTTGAAAAGCTGCCCACTCCGAACTAGCACCTAATGCCGCATAGCTTTCTCCCATCTCGGTCCAGTTATCATATAGTAAAACATAATGAAATTTACCATTTCCTCCAGTACCTTCAGAATAAATCTCTACCCTGGCGCCTGTTTCTTCAATCATTGATTTGGCCATCATAAAGTTGGACAGCATTTCTTGCATTTTCCCTGGAGTTGCTTCCCATACCTGTACTGAGTATACAAATGGGTCTGAAAAGTCTGATGCTTTCACAGAACTATCAAGATTAACTCCTGATAAGCTTGAAGTCATTTCACCTAATTCCCCGGGAGTATACTTTTCTCCTAATGCCGCCCATTCAGCTGAAGTATTTAATTTATCTTTTGAGATACCCCAATCAACTAAATTGTCCCATCTCATGACATATTGGTAAGTTCCCATTGTATCGCCAACATTCATAGCTTCCATAGCAACTGTAGCACCTTCATTTTCATGAATTACTGCTGCATCTCTAAAAAGTTGGATTAATTCAGCATCCTTCCCTGGCTTAGCTTTCCATGTATACACTTCAACTACATCTGAAAATGTAATAGTGGAAAAGCCAATTAATGACGTTATTATTAAATTTTTTATTATTTTCATAAAATTCTCCTTTAACTAAAGATAGATCATTTTATGAAATTTGTCGATATTTCTAACTATTTTTATAGTTCTATACGGAATAATGATCTCTCTAGTTCACCCGATATGTAAAGATAATTATCTTTTACAGCCAAGCCATTAAATACCATTGAAGGAGGTTGAAGTTCTGATTGAACCGGACTCCCCGGCATGACCTCTGCAATGATCGAGATCTGTCCTTCTAGATATTTTTTTATTTGTCCGGTATTGCCTTCAAAAATGTAGATAGCATTATCTTTTATTGCAATTCCTTCAGGAGAATCTAGACCATCAACTATTACCTCTTTAGCTCCTTGTTTATTAACACGTATTATCTGTCCTTTTGATCTATCCGAAACAAGCAAGTCATCTTCATAATTTATTACATGGGTGGGGGCCATGAATCCATCTGCCAATATCTCCCCTTCTCCATTTTGGACATTAAATAAAGTAATTGATTTATCACCTTGTAAAGCTACTGCTATTCGTTCTCCATATTTAGTTGCTGAAACTGGTACATTTAGTCCATCAAGACTTTCTAGAATTTCACCGGTATCTGGTCTCATAATTTTTACGTGGTTATCTAACCAGCTAGATAATATTACATAATCATCGAAAGTTGAGACTGATGTATTTGCACCATGAGGAGAAATTCTAAATACATTTTTATAATTCCAAGATTCAGAGCCATCTATTAAGCTATACGCTTTTACAGATTGTATGTCAGCAACAATAAGATCATTACCTGCAACAGCTATGCCACCTGCATGTGAGATGCCTCCAGGTAAAACTTCTTCAATACCATCAGGAGACACTTTCAAAATACTACCCTCTGAGTAACTTGAGACAAATACGTCATCATTGGCATCAATAGCAAGATTATCTAGGCCGAGTTCCACAAGCGCATAATCAGATTTGATGCCTTCAGCAAATTTTACGACTTTTCCATCACCGGTATCCAGAATAAAGAGTTCACCTTTAGAGTTAAAATTCACTGCAGCGGGGACATTTAATCCCCCTACTTCCTTTCTGATCTCGCCAGTATCTACGTTTACACTAACTATTTCATTATTGAACCATCTAGGTCCATAAAGTCTTCCATCAGGACCCCAATCCATACCATTTAGACCACAGAATTCTCCAATCTCTTCTTTGATAATTCTAGGAGCAGTTTGTCCCGAGGGATCCATTTCAAACAGACCATTATCAAAGAAACATTGAGCAACAAATAATCTATCATCATCAGAAAATGTAATTGGGTTAACTCCAGGTCCAGGATTACCAGCTATAACTTTTTCTCCATTTAAATCAAAACCAGCTACCTCTCCTGTAAGTATAGATGTCCAGTAGAATTCTCCTTTAGAATTAAAAGCTACATCATCCGGTCCTATGACTCCATCGGATAAATCATATCTTTTTACTATTTTATTAGTTTCCGTATCAACGAGAGAAATATCTGAACCAATAACAGAAGCAGCATAGAGAAGACCATCAGGTCCAAAATGCATGCCGTTCACTCCAGCTATTTGAGCCCCAGATACAAATAATTCAATTTTATTATTATCCGATTTATCACAACTTAACAGTAAGAAAATTATTGATATTTTTAATATAAGTTTGACCACTTTTGCCCCCTTTAAATTTTTTTTAATCTTACTACAAACCCTTATTAGTCATCAAAATAACTACATCTAAAAGAAGAAACTGATGGAGTCTGGTAAAGATATTTAATCTCTATATGTGTTTAATTCTTTCCTTCCAATTTCCGACTTAAATTCATCTACATTAAAGCCTTTGTCTCCATAGATTTCCATTTCAAACCACTCAACAAATTTCTTATCTCTTGTAACCTTCCAACTAGCCCAAGTTCCCTTTGCTACAGGTGTTTTCATAACACCGAACTTCAATGTATTCATTCTAGTATCTAGATGACTTCGATCTACTAGTCCAGCCTCTACCTTGTCATAGACATCAAATATATCAACCAAATAAGTAAGAATAGCCATTGAAACACGCCATCCATCTACTGGATCTTCAAGAGGTTTAGACCAATCTTTTGACATAAATTTTGCATATTCAGGATCTTTAGAAGTCTGAAAATATCTATCATAAAGTCTTTGAGTCAATGAATGACCAAATTGAGCTTTAGTAATTATATTTTGTTGTCTTATTTGTAGTCCAAGATATATCACCGAAACAACCACACCTAGGGCAGCAATTATTTGAACAACCAAAATTATTAAATCTTTTTCGATCATTATTCAACTGAGCTTCTGACTATTTTTAGATTTTTTGTAACAACCGTTCCTATAGCTCCGTGAGCTAAATCTTCTTTAGAAATTGAAGCTATATCTGCTATAGTCCTTGCTGCACGTATACCTGTGCAGTGTCCACCAACTAATTGCTTGAGACCGAACTTTTTCAGTGATTTAGCAGTTTTACTAATGTCTTCCTCTGAAGACCTGAATAGATGAAAGCCTCCTATTGCACCAAATACATCTTTATTTTCAATTTGTTGAAATTTATGAGCGGTATTAATCATTCCTGCATGCCCACAACCGGACATCATATACCAACCTTTATCAGTTTTAATTCCCAAAGACTGATCATCCTTTAATAGATCTTCAACCAATACACCATTTTCTTTCAAATAAAAACCAGGAGAAACAACTACTCTTTCAAAGATTCTTTCAACAGGACCAGAAAGTACTAAATTTGGAGCTAGTTCGTATGCTTCATCAATAACGATAAAATTGATTCCTAAATTTTCTGCTTTTTCCTTGAAGTCAGATACTTTATTAAAACCACCAATAAATCCTCTCAGTTCACCATGTTCATCAAATCTTTGATCAAAAAAACCTTCTGCAACATATACGTCACCAAAAGCTTTAGGATTTGAGTTCATATATGTTTTTCTAAGTTTGATTAATCCGCCTGTATGGTCTCCATGAAAATGACTAAGAATGACTTTTTCAACTTTGCTTAGATCTTTTTTTAATAGGTTTGCGTTGTGAAGAACAGTATTTTCATCAAACCCTGTATCGAATAAGATAGATTCTTGTTCGCTTTCCAAGAGTGCTGAAAAGCTCCATTCCCCTATTCCTCCAAAATTAGCAATATTAGTGGCTAAAATTGTTATTTCATACTCTGTGCTCTTTAAATTCGCCGAAAATAAAAAAGTTATTAATACATATTTCCAAAAGTTCTGAGTCATCTTTCTCTGAATGCTTTATTTTTTATATTGGTAACAGGTTGTAGCAAATATTTTAAGATAGTTTTACTACCGCTCACAATATTCACTGTCGCCTGCATGCCAGGAAGAAGTTGCAACTCTCTTGACATACTAGTTATTCCATCTGAAGGAATACTTACTAAACATACATACCAAGTTGATCCATCATCTTTTGACACTGTATCAGCACTCACATTAAGTACTTCTCCTTCAAGGCTGCCATATATAGCAAAATCAAATGCACTGAGCTGAACTATTGCCTTCTGTCCTTTGATCACATATGCAATATCCATTGGAGATACTTCTACTTCTAGAATTAGCTCATCATTTAGTGGAATCATCTCAAGAATCGGACTAGCTGGTTGAACAACACCTCCAGTAGTATTAATTAAAATTCTATTAATTATCCCATCCATGGGAGCTGTAACATTGGTTCTTTTAAGTTTGTCCTGCAGATTTGGTATTTGGTCTAATGTTGCTTGATATTCTGATTCTGCGGTTGAAATCCTTTGCAAAAGTCGAATCAAATTAATTCTAGGTTCCACATTACTATCAACCAAAGGTTCCAAAATAAGCCTTTCTTCCTCAAGGAGTGTGAGAGATTGCTCTAAGGATTTTAACTGCTGTTGGGATGAGTTTAAATCACCAAGAAATTTTGTTTCATCAAGTTTTACTAGCAAATCACCCTTATTAACTTTATCGCCTGTATTGACCGCAATTTCGTTAATAATTCCCCCTTCTAAGTTTTGAATTACCTGTAATTTACTAGAAGCTATAATTTTACCATTACCTCTTGTCACTTCTTCTAGCTCTGCATTAGAAGCCCAAACAAAGAATGCAATAAAGAAAAAAAGTATGACATACAAGATCAAATCAGGTTTAGGTGTGGAAAATATATTTTTTAATTTACTAAACATTATCTGGGTTGATTAAGTTTATTAATGATCTCTTCCTTCGGGCCATCCTCAACAATTTGACCTTCATTCATCACTATAATTCTATCCACAAGATTTAAGAGAGGCATTCTATGTGTAACTATGAGCATAGTTGAGTTTTGCATTATGGAACCCATTTGACTGATGAAAATATTTTCAGCATTCATATCCATAGCTGATGTTGGCTCATCTAGAATAAAATGAGATGGTTTATGCACAATAGCTCTTGCAAGAGCTATAGATTGTCTTTGACCACCCGATAGTCCTTTTCCACCATCTGATAATTGAAGATCATATCCTCCTGGAATTTTTGAAACAAAATCATCTAATCCTGAAAGCTTTCCAGCATTTATCAAATCTTCCTGATTGATGTTATGTCTTCCCATTGTAATATTCTCTCTTATCGATCCGGAGAATAATTGAACGTCCTGTAATACAATTCCAATAGATCTTGAAAGATCATCTGTATGAAGTTGTCTTATATCGGTACCGTCATACATGACGAGACCATCTGAAGCCTTGAAAAGACCAGATGCAAGTTTCATTAAAGTGCTTTTACCTGAACCATTTCTTCCTAATATAGCTACCTTCTCACCTTCACTAACAGATAGGTTAATATTTCTTAAAGTATCTATGTCTGCTTCAGGATACCTATACGTTGTATCTTTAAATTCTATACTTCCTAATTTTTCTCTTCTAATTGCACCTTTATTTTTTTCTGAAACATCATCTGCTTGCGTTTCTTCCATAAAGGATGCAAGTCTTCTGTAAGAAGTCTTGGCATTATTAGCCCTACCGAATAAATTTGCTATTTGTGCTAACGGTGCGAGGGTCCTTGATGACAATAAGACAGCTGCAACCATTCCTCCCATACTCACTGTTCCTTCTGAAACAAGAAAAACTCCATAAAAAACTATTCCCACTAAGCAGATTTGTTGAGCAGATTGTGCGGAATTAACAGCTATTTGTGCTAAAGCTCGTGATAATCTACTACGACTAGATTGTTTAGTTGCAGCATCCTTCCATCTTTCTTTAACTAAGTCACCACCACCTAAAACTTTAATTGATTCAATACCCGTTATTGTCTCCACTAGTACCGACTGTTTTTCTTGATTATGCTGACCCAAATCTTCACTTACTCTTGCTAAGAATGGTTGAATTAAGATTCCTATTAATAAAACTACTGGAACAGCAACTAGGGGTATGTAAGCCAAAGGTCCGGCAATAAGATAAATAACAAAAATAAATAAAAATATAAACGGTATATCTACAATCAACGATAATGTAGCTGAAGTAAAAAAATCTCTTACAGAGTCAAATTCTCTGAAAGTATTAGCCGTTGCACCGACAGGTCCAGTTACAACAGCTGTAGGTGCATCAAGTAATCTATTGAAAATAGTATCTCCAACATTCTTATCAACATATTCACCAGCGTAATCAATAAAATATGTTTTTAACATCTTCAAAACAAAATCAAAAATAATCACAAGAGCCATACCTATCGTAAGTGCATAGAGAGATTCATAAGCAGAATTAGGAAGGACTCTGTCATAAACCACCATGATGAAAATAGAACTTCCTACAGACATGAAATTGACCAGAGTAGCTGCCAACATAACTTTGTAGTAAGTCTGTTTATTTTCTAGAAAAGCAGACCAAAACCAGTGATCTATAAGTTTCATTAATTCACCCTTATTGCAAATTCAGTTCCAAGCTCGCCAGTAAGCTTTGTATAAGAATACCTCTCAATTTGGGATGACCTTATAGCTTCTAAAAGTGCTTGAGAAGATTCCAAAAAGTCCCTTTCAGTTTGTAGAAGATCTAGAAGTAATACATTAGAAGTTTGAAACTGTTCATTAGCATAATACTGTGACTGTTTATTTGCTTTGTAAGCATTTTGATATGCTTCTATATTGTTAGGAATAAGTTTGATATTTTGGAGAGAATTACTCATCTCAGCTTCAATTTGTCTAATAATTGCATCCTTGTTATTCATATAAGCACTTGATTCAGCTATCGCCTGCTCTTTTAAGGCCCTATTCTTTCCACCTGTATAAAGATCATATGAAAGATTCAATCCTGAATAGACGTCATATTCATCAGATTGCTCTGTAAGATTATATTGGCTGCCCCGTATTTCTAAATCAAGTCTAGGAAGAGATTCACCTTGTACCTTTTGAGCATTATAGATAGAAGCTTCTAAAGAACTTAATGCTCTAAGGATATTAGGATTATTTGTCATCATTAAATTTCTGGATTCTTCTAAAGTTCTAAATTGTATATTTAAATTCTCTGGAGGGAGTTTTCTTGGAAGTTCATTTGCTGGAAAATAAACTCTATACTCTGATATGGCTTTACTTAAGTTTTGTCTTACAGTTATTAGCTTAGCATAAGCTTCTGCCTCTCTAGCAACGGCTCTACTTAGTTCTCTTGGAGCAGATAAACCACCTTCTACTTTTTGTTGAATTCTTTCTTTGATAGCAGTATGCCTTTTATAAGACTCATTTATAGTATCGGTAAAAATTGTATAAGCTGAAACATTTATATAACTGATTACGGATCTATAAATAAGGTCCAAAATTGTAGCTGAAAGTTCAGCTCTTTTTGCATCGAATAATGCTTCTGACTTAGATATATCACTTCTAGTTGCCCCAAAATCATACAAAAGCTGGCTTATAGTTATAGTTGCGTCAGTCTTATGATCTGATCTTGATTTTTCAAAAAGATTATTTGCACCATCCTCGAAGCTTTTATCTAACTGATTATTAGAATCTACTATCAACCTGATTTGAGGTAATAAATTTGCCTTGCTTCCTTTGAGATTAGCTCCAGCTGCTTTTAGGGAATCGAGTGATGATAAGTATTCTGGATGATTACTCACTGCATCACTAACTTGTTTTATAAAGACTTCATATTCTGATGAACTCATATACGGATCTAATAAATCATCACTTATTAGAAAATTACTTAAAGAAGCTATTGCAATAATTGCTATGAAAGATTTCATGAATTTATTTAAAAATTTAATATTAATCCAGCATTTACCTGTCCATAAGGATGATCAAATAAATGATTTGATCTCCTATTATAAGCCAAAGGATTTTCACCTATGAGATAGTTTGAGGAAGCAGATACTTTTAAATAAAGAAGACTATTATCAGTTAGCGAGTAAAAGAGAGACAAATCAATGAGATGATTATTACTAAAGTCTTTTTTAGCAGGATTATTTAAATAGTCCTTTCTTTTAACCTTTATAAAGCTATACATCCCAGAAATAGCAAATTTCTCTCCAAATGGTATTAGATTACTGATGGAATACTTTAATGTATTTTCCTGCCAAGGTGTTGTCTGAGGTAATTCTGCCTTAAATTGATCTAATAATTGACCAGCATTTCTGTTATCAACAGTTAATCCTCTAATAAAAGAATCAGATGTATTTAATATAGATGAAGTAAAATCTTGATTTATCTCTGAATTTTTAAAAGAAAAGGTATGATTAAAATTGAATAAACCCATGGACTTAGAAGATAATCTTAAATAAATACCTTGAGATTTAGATTTTCCTGATGTTTTGAGTACAGGTTCGTAAATTAATTCTCCACTAGCTCTGTAAGCTTCACTATTTAGAATATTTAATTCCGCTTCAATGCAAGAACCACCAATGACAGTTTCACCAAAAGCATAACAATCTATCGTTACTGGATCTTGGTCTTCATTTCTAAGAAGTAATCCTATCTGTATATAACTATTTTTATTCTCATGAAAATTATAAGAGATAGTAAGTGTTTCACTAATGACATCAGTTTCAATGAATCTGGGAATAGATAACCTCTCTACTTCACCTGAAGAGTCATTAGATTCAAAAGAAAGTTTCCATTGATCAAATTGATAACCAAGATAATAACTATTTATTAATGCTTCTTTAGGTTTTGTAGACTCTAAGTTATCTGCGTAGTTAAGAATATCCAGAGATTGATCAAATCTACTATGAGAAATACCAATTGTAAATTGATTATCAAGTCTGTTGGCAAGTATATTTTCTAATGATTCATACTCTGTTGTATAAAATAGTAAGGGCTGCATAAGCAGCCCTAATGATATGATCAGTTTTTTCAAAAATAGTCCTACACTATATCAATAGAAATCAAGATTTCTTCTTCATAGATCTCATCAATTATGGAAATGCTATTATCGTCTGAAGGGATAGCTATATCTTGATTTGAAAGTAAGTCGCAAATATTAGCAACTTCTAATACAGGATCAGGGTTATCTAAATTACCAAATTCAAATCCGGGAGAATCATCTACTAGCCCTGTAACATAAAAAGCATTTTCTATATCATCATTTCCTGAATTAAGAGCACTGTCTTCAGTCTCTAAGCCTGCATCTGAAATATTAGTACTGATTGTCACACCTGATAATGATGATGTTGCATAATTAGCATCAACTAGAACAAAATCATCAGATGTTATACTAGATGCAGTTGTGTTCCATAGAATTAGCCAATATTGATAATCACTATCTCCACCCCTTTCTGCAGCTCCAGTTAAAAGGAAAGTATGATTGGACATTGTTCCCGTTCCTTGTTGAACTACAATAGTTTTTCCTGACCAATCAGATCCTCTTAATCCAATCTTATCAGAACCATCTTGGAAATCAGTTATGACACCTTGGATACTGTAATATTCATCAAAATTAATACTTAAATCTTGATTGCTATCATTTCCGTTGAATGAATTACCAGAATCCCACTTCCAGCCAGTATTGTATTCAATCACGAACACATCATTACCATTACCACCAGTCATTTTAATTTGATGTTGTGAGTTAGAATACAGAGTATCATTTCCGTCACCACCATCTAAAAGTGAGGTGCGACCTGAATTATTAGAATCTTTAATTATGTCATCTCCGGCACCACCGAAAATCATATAATTACTGTTATCGTCAGACAGAGTGATATCATCATTACCAGCAAAACCTTGATAGAGTACATTCGTATTTGCAGTGTTAAGATTTATGGTGTCATTACCACTAGTGCCTTCTGAAAAAGTGACAGCACCTTGTTGATAAGATGTATCTCTGAGACCTTCTCCAGTTGGGAAAAGTAAATTCGCGTAAGCAGAGGAGTCTGTATCAATGGTTCTATCATAGACTAACCCAGATGCTGGCAATGCTGTAGTTGCACCAGTATATTTAAAACCAGAGTCGGTATAAATATCATTTATCAAAGCCGTGTTCAGATCTGCACTGGCAGTAGAAGTAAACTCAGATAGATTTAAAGTATTAAATCCTACAGACAGAGCTGCCATATCTTTCGCCATCTCCGAACCGTCAATTTTAAGAGAATCCTGTATTCCAGATGGGCCTCTTACAGCCATCACGTAAGTATTAATTAACTCCATAACCGCCTTTGCAATTGGAGAATACACAGTAACGTCATCTGATATTTCACCTGATAAATAAGTTGAGATATCACTTATATCTGTATTACTTAATAATATATCAGTAAAGCTAGTTGAAGAAGAGCTTAAGTCTGCAGAATTTGCATCTGTTAAGGTCTTTAATTCAGTTACTAAAGTTGTAGATAATTTTGTAAGCATTTTATCTACTACTGAATTTAGATCTATAGAAGAAGCGCTTTCATCATCATTAATAGTAACGGTGACAGAATTTTTTGGTAATACGACTTTTCCTTCTGATCCTGAAGCTATTCGTAGCCCATAGACTATGGTTTCGTCACTTTCAGTTACTGAATCATTTCTCACATCTACATTTATGACGGCAGAACTTTGCCCTTGAACGAAAGTAACTGATCTATATCCAGTTTCATCTGACCACCACCAGAAATCATCATTTTGGGAAGCTGTTCCAGAACTATCCAGGTTGTACTCAATTGTGAATGTCTCTGTTGCAGGTTTACTAAGCTTTAATTCTATTTGATTCCAACCTCTTGCTTCAGATACCGTTATATCATTTATATAAACGACTGGTGTTGTTGTAGTTGCAACACTGAATGGGGCAACGACTTTTGTAAAAGTTTCACCAGAAGAAGTTGTTAATGTAGCTCCAGTAAAATCGAGTTCCATATAGTAATCACCATTACTTGCGGTAGTAGTAGTAAAGTAAGTACTTAAATTAGTTTGAGGTATACCTCTTGCAAAAACTTCATTGAAATCTACAACAAATTTTGGCACGCCACTAGAAGAGGTCTCTATAGTAACCATATTTCCGCTTTGCTCCAGGGTTGTTGAGGTAGTGGTACCATCCTCACCAGTATAGATAACCGTTATATCGGATGAATTTGGTACATAAACATACTGGGAGGACCCAACTTCTTGAGTCGGATCAACAAGTACTTGGAATTTAATTTCTATGGCTCTCTCTCCGCTGTCAATTGCAGAGTTTGAACCGTCAATTAATTTTCCTGTGAAATCAATAGTTTGTGCTGTTGAAGGCAGAGTGCCTACTTCTACCTCTATTTTTAGTCCCTTTGCACCATCTTTCAAATCTAAAGCATCCTGTAGTGCGGCCTGATTAACCTGAATTTGAGATGAATCCAGTGTCAAAACATTACTAGTTACACTGTAACTTGGTGTATGCACAACATTTTGAGATCCTTCATGATCAGTGATAGTAACTGGATTAGTTTTTGCAAGTCTAAAACCATCAAATGAAGTTTGACCTGTAATAACTTCCGCTACAGAATCTATTAGAGCCTGACTAGAAGCTTGTTTAATTGAGGTTTGTTGGGCTGTTGTAAGATTAGCAGCAGTGTAACCAGTTACATTTGATGTTGCACTCACTTTTGTATTTACATCTGCTAATGCGTCAGTAATTACTTGCATACCAGTCTTGGTTGCTGTATCACTAATTATTGTTAAAAGATTATTTAAAGTAAATATATTTAAATTAAAAAGCTCCCATTCACCAACTGTTGTCTGTCCATCGAGCCTGTTCTTAATGTCATAGAATCTCTCACCATAAAAGTTACCATCACCTTCCATCCAAAGTGGATCCATTCCAAACGCCTTGAGTGAATCTGTAACCGTGGTTTTATCTAAAATACTTCTATCAATATTCTGCATACTCAATGCTACTGAAGACATTGGACTTAACGAATATTCGCCCCAATCTCTTCCCGAAGTAAGTTTAAGATTAGAGTTAATTTTATAAATACTTGTGTTAGCAACACCAGTACCCGCATTGTAACCACCAGAAGCAAGTATAGGTGCATCCGTATCTGATTTGCTTACGGATAGATTGAAACGACCATCAATTTCAGTTGTAGCTGCAGGCTCTCCAGCATCTTTGATACCATCATTATCTAAATCTTGCCACACTGTTGCAGAAGCTAGACTATAAGATCCAACCATAGCTGTACCAGAAACCGTTAAGCTTCCGTCACCTAACGTATCTTCTACTTGAAAATAAAATTGTTTTTTAACTGCAGTTGATTTTCCATCTGTAATTTGGACATAAACATTGAACCAGGTTTTACCATCCTCATAACTCAAAGTAGATTTTGGAGTTACAACTCCAGTGGAGGAAAGTTGTAAAGGCGCATCAGCTATTGCTCCACCTGTTTCACCACCCTCCATTTCACCCCAAGCTCCATCAGTATTGCTTACTCCAATTAAAGTCCAAGTTAATGCATCGAAGTCAAGATCAAATCCCTTAATTTGAATTGATTGATCGGCAGCATCATCTATAAATTTGGAATCACTACCCCACATATCTTTGAAGAAAGGGATTTTATTTGTTGAGTCATATCCAGCATAATCGGGTAAATTTCTTACATCAATATACATGGTGTAGGAATTAGTGGCATTTGATTCACCAGAACCATCATCACCAATAACACGAATTTGATATTGGTTATACATTCTAAGCATATTTTGATCAAAGCTACTAAAGTCAGCCTCAGAGGTGCCAACACTTGATGCTCCAGTTGAGATTGAAACAGGAGCTTCGTAATTTGGAGCTACTTTGAATGTGACTTCACCAGTAGTTGCATTAATATCGAATAATGCAGCATCAGGATATGAAGCATCTAACGAATAGGTTATTGTGTCACCATCAGCATCCCATGAATCTTTAACGGCGCCAAAAACTGATGTTGAATTTTCATATACAGTTGTGTATTGATACCAGAAATCAGGTTGAGTATTCTCTCCAGCTACAGCTTTCCCCAGATCTCTTTTTGTATGAATAACAGTTATACCTTGTTCTATGTGGACTCGACCATCCCATAACTCGTAAACATTGTAAGTAATGCCATCTTCAACAGTAGTTCCTTTAGCTCTAAAGGCCTCAAACTGTGTCTTGATAGTACTTCCTTCATTGTAGCTGTATTCATGACCTAATAATCTGACAGTATCTGTGTCATCACCTCGAATGGTCCAGGTCCTGTTATCCCAGCTCATTCTTTGCAAAGCATCCCAAGTAATATTCAGAACATCACCAAAACTAGCACCAGCAGCTAGAGTATCAACAATGGATGATTGAGAGTCTCTTAAATCAATTTTCTCTATACTCTCAACTCTATTTCTCCATCCCTCCTCATTAACTGTATTGCCGGACTCATCTTCATATGTCCAAGTTTCTTTCACAGAAACAAGTTTATTTAGGTCAATACCTGTATAGTCTGGTAAAGAGTCAGCATCAGTTCCATCATCAACTTCTAGGCCTACACTGCTTAAGCCCGACATAACAAGTGTATCTGTTCCGCTTCCACCTTTTATAAACTCAGGTAAAGAAGTTATATTTGTAAAATCAAATTTATCATTACCAGAACCACCGTCTAATACATCTAGACCCTCTCCTACTTTAATAGTATCGTCACCTGCACCACCATCTATAGCATCAGCTCCAGCACCACCATCTAAGATATCAGCTCCTTGATCTCCAAATATTACATCATCACCAGCTCCACCTAAGATTGTGTCATCTCCTTTTTTACCAAAGATTGTTTCTTTTGCATCTGTACCTGTTAAAGAATCTGCTTCAGCTGTACCTGTTAAGTTAGTTAATGAATCTGCATTTGTGTAAGAGGAGAATTTAGAAAGGAGATTTCTTTCAAAAGTACTCTCTAATTCTCTATTAAAGTCGCTGAATCGATTCTCTTGGTAATCACCAAACCATTCCTCGGCTTGAGTTTGTTGATCTGCAGTTGAAAAGAAAGCGAAGTCAAAATTAATTTCTTCAGCAATTGCTTTAAAATCAATATCCATTAATGAGCCTTGTACGGCAGAAATTTGGCTAAGGACGAGGTCCACAAGTTGGGTATCGAGAGCTGCATCACCAGTTTGCACATCTGCTGCTGAAAAGAAATCTGTTTCAGCAATAGACAATTTTCCAACATTATCAGAAATTACATCATTAATATTTATGAATACCTTGAAGGCTATATTTCCAGTTCTTTCTGAGTTTTCCCAATCTACATCGTATCCACCCCATTCTTGCTTTCTAAGTTGAATGCTTGTAAAAGTAGATCCTGTAAACAATAACTCATAGATATTATCTTTGTTTCCATCTTTTGGATCTTCGAAATCTAAGTTTTCAGATCGAGGAACATATAATGTTCCATCACTGGCGACAGCAAAATTTTGAAAAAAGGATGCGTTATCAAATTCAGTATAGTCTAGTCCTAACCAAACAAATTGCCCATCCGGAAGTTGCAAAATAGGGGTATCTCTACCATCTCCATCTTGAATAGTGGTAACACTTGCCCCTATAGCATCTTTAATATTTCCTAGAACATTGTCATATTGAGGTCCTACTTCTGTTACGTCAGTGTCTTTTGATATAGTGCTTGCATCTATATCTAGAAGAACTGCAATGATTCCTCCCTCTGTAAGACCTTGATCTTCAGCTCTTTTCCCAGTCAACATCACAAAAGTATGTGCTGAAAGGTCTCCTGTACCTTGAACAAATGAAATATCAGCTTTGGAAAGATTCGGTACATTATTTCCAGTCCAACCAAGGGTAGTTAGAGCTAACGTATCTTCTCCAGGTGTAAAATCAGAAATTAGAGCTACTCTAGTCCAATTTAGTTCAGTAGCTAGATCTAGTACGCCATCTCTATTTTCGTCATATCCATTAATACCTTCTGCAGCTCCTTCTACGAAATTTTTTGCGTAATCTCTGATTCCAAAATTTGCAGGATTTTCGAGATGTTCCCCGCTTAACTGGAAAATGTCAGCACCAGCTCCACCGGTTAAATAACCTTCTCTAAAATTATCAAAATTATCATTACCTGCGCCACCATCAATATATTGAAATCCATTATTTTCTCTTACAAAAATGTCATCTCCATCTGTTCCCAAGACATTTCTGCTGCCTTCGCCTGTATCTATTTTCTCTGCAATTTCATCTACTGTGAAAACTAACGGAGAAGCTGGAGTAGCAATAGGATCTAGAGAACCTTCATCTTTTTCTCTGACTTCAATTCTTACTGTTTTTGTTATGGAACTTCCGTCAGCAGCAGTTTTAGTTAAATTAAATTCATATATGTTGTCACCATCAGCATCAGCGGGTGAAGAAAAAACAGGTCTATTAGCAAAGAATACTTGTGTCCCCCAGTCAGTATCTCTAACAAGGAATTTATCAGCATCCGCTCCACCAGTAATTGTGGAGGTAACACTTCCTGCAAATGTTATAGCCTGGAGCTCCTCAATAGTTTGAGGATTAACTCCTTGTTGATGGTCAATGTTCCAAACATCACCTACAACAAAAACATTTTGTTGAGTTGTTCCTGCAATTGTTACATCTGTTAACGTCGCAACTGCCGCTTGATTTTCAGCAACACTAAAATGATTTGGAGCTTCATCTTCCCACCAATCTGGGAAAGTAACAGCTGGATCATTTGAATTTGAATTAACTACAAATAATAAATCAGCTCTTGTTCCAACTGATTCAACTCCATTTCCGTGAATTTCTATGTTTACTAATAGCTCATAGACATTATCGCCATTAGAATCTTTTGGATCTTCAAAATCTAAAGAGTTCCCATCACGCAAACTTAGATAGTATTTTCCATCTTCATGATTGAGATAGAACATTGAATTATCTTTAATTTTATTACCTGCATCATCACGATCTGGTAACCAAACGTTTACATTTAGACTTGGATCTAACCCTTCTAGCCCGGCTATTTGCAGTTCTATTCCGTTGTAAATTTCCGTATTGGTGAGTGTATCGGGATCATAACTGCTCCACGCTCTCATTATTGAATGTTCTTCAACATTAATTACATTGCTAGCCAGGGTTGGTTTAGTGCTCGTAGAGTAGGTTCTTGAATAATCCCAATCGGGGATTTCCATAACAAATTCAACAACTTGCTGGAAATTATCGGAGTTATCAGTAATAGTAATTTCTACTATATATTCTCCATCAGCATTTGAGTCATTGGGATTGGAGGGATCAGGAGCTGCATCCTTAAAAGATAAAGAACCATTATCGCTTACTCTGAATAAATCTTTGTCAGCACCACCAGTAATAGCATATGAAAAATCTCCAGACTCTTGTACATCAGGATTTAGTGCATCTCCATTGACCATATAGCCAATGCCAGAAACAGTTTCTAATTCAAACGATTTACCAGCTACCGCTTGGGAGTTTAACACTGCGTCATTAGACATACCGCTGTGGACTTCACAATAATAATAAAGTGTAGATGGAGTATTGGCATCTACAGTTAAAATAACAGATCCAGAGGCAGAGGTTACCCCTGTTGTAAATTCTACACCTCCCCCGTGGGTACCATCCTGAGTAGTACTAAGTTTAAAGGGATGACCTGAATTTGAAGAGTCACTTACATCGAAAGTATAAGTGGCACCTATATCAAAAGTAAAATTTGGTGCGAGAACACCATCAAAATAGAACTTATTACCATTACCATCATTTGCAACAGTCACAACTATCGTTTGGTCTTCAGGCGTACCAGCAATGGTTACAGTTTCAATAGTTGAAACAGGAATACCGAATGCCTCTTTAGGCAGAATTTGTTCATCATTTCTGTAATCAATTTGTTTTTCTACGAAAGATGTAAATTTATCAAGTGTAAAATCCAATGCACCTGTAACTAAATTAGTGAAAACTTTAGTTGCTTGAGTAAATGAAGCAGTAAGTATTTCATTAAAATTAGTAATAGCATCACTAGAAGCAGATACAGAATTTAATAAAGTAGTTACTTCGTCTGGAGTTCTGCCTTCAGCAAGTGCCAAGTAGACACCCAGATCACCAGTTTTAACTGTCCAATTGTAAGTTGTAAAATCATTACCCCAATTTCCATCATTCAACTGAGTTGTAGGGTCTTTGAGATAAGCTTTAACTTGATCAGCTGTTAATTGCCATTGACCTGTATTTCCCTGTATTTCGTTTCCATTTGAATCATAGCGAAGCCTCTCTCCGCTGTAATTTAAGTAAATTGCTTGTGACCAAAGCTCTTGTCCGTATTCATCAAATGGTATCCATCTTGAGTAACTATCATTGAATGTAGAAGCTCTATTATATTCAAAGCCCATATCAACTATTTGATCAATCTGAGAATCACTTAGGTTTTCAAATGTTAGGCCTGTCATGGTTTCCATTAATCTCACCATTTTGACCATCTGTTCAGCATAGTACTTTCCGACCATGTCGGTTACTCCACCATCAGGTCCAAAATTTACCCTTCCTAGGTAGGGATCTGGTTGTTGAGAATCCAACACATCCACCATGAGAACAGCCCACTCTCCGAGTGTTTTAGTGGATCCAAGGAAAGTTACAGTCTCACCTGTATAGCCATCTAAACTTTTAAAAGTGGTAAAGTTTGTTGCAGGATCAAATCCCATTTCAGAGAGAATAATGTTTTTGATTTCTAAAATAATTGCGGACGTAGCATTAGCGATAACTTGGTCGAATTGACCAGAACCATCAGCTTTCATTTCAAATATTTTTGTTAAGTCTTCAGAAGCAAGAATGGCCTCAACGATTTTGTCATTAAATGTATCACTAGTAGAATCAAGTAAGTCTTCTAGGCCATCTAGTTCGATGACAATTCGTGGTTGTGTTTCCAAATCGACACCACTATCCCAAGACGAATACCGAAGGGTTTGTGTTCCAAATTTAAAAATATCTGTTATTTGTGTTCTTGTTGTAGGTGTTATTTCAGTTGAAAAATATTCTGATACTTTTTTTGAAAGCTCTCCTAAAGATGAAACCATTATATTTCTAGCCTGTGCTGTTAAAGCAGCTTGTGCTTGACTATTTGAGTTTGCAGTATAAGCAAGTGCAATCGGATCAAAGTTTGTTAAATTATCAAAAGCAGTATCTAGTCCATACGCCTTACCAATCTTTTCCTGAGCCTGCTCTAAGGTAACGCCAGATTTTGAATATGCCCTAGAGATTTGAGTACTGACGGGACTAACAATCAAAGCTTCAGAACCATCTCCATTTGTTCCTGTAGTAAGCTTAAAAGTTTGTTCATTTGGTTTGCCGGTTCCTAGATCATAGCCACCCTGGACATAGAGATTAGTATCTGCTGGTATGTCATCAGCAAATTCAAAAGCACCCGTCTTATCTGTAGTTGTTTCTGGCTCACCTTCATCCTTACTGCCATCACCATCTAAATCGACCCATACAGTTGCACCTACTAAATATCCATCAATTGCTTGACCCTTAGGTGATACATTAAGAACATTTATGGTTAAAGGAGTTGAAGTAGACAAGCCACCAGGATCTGTTGCAACTAAGTTTAAGGAATAAATATTATCGGCGTTAGTATCACCGGGAGAAGAAAAATTCGGTGATGAGATGAATGAAACATTTCCTGAGGCATCTACGCTAAAAAGACTTGCATCATCTCCTGATAAAGAATAGGTGAGTGAATCTCCGTCAATATCAGAACCTGTAAGAGTTAGTAATACAGCACCGCCAGCTATATTTTCAAAAACCTCAATAGCACTTGCAGTACCGATTGTTGGACCATCATTAACAGCAGTGACTATTAGCGAAATTGTTGCGCTGCTTGCAATAGTATTATCAACAATACTTAGTATTAGATCTCCAATTGTATCATTGTCACTATTTACATTTTCGTTTGGAGTAAAGGTAATACCAGCAAGATCAGTCAATGAGAGAGTAGCACCTATAGATAATACTGTTCCGGATGCTAGTGTCAGTGTTCCGCCAGAAGGTATAGAGTCTACAGTAATAGTAAAAGAATCAGATACTTCACCGGAATATAGAATGGAAAAGGACCCAGCAGTATCTTCCGTAAAGTCAAAGCTTTGATTAGACAAGGAAAATGAAGAAGTAGGTGTAGGAGCTGCAGGAGCAGAACTACCTCCTCCTCCGCCGCCACAAGATGCCAGGGTAAGTGCGGTCAGATTCGCAAACAGTAAAGAAGATTTGCCATTCAGCTGGACAACTTGCTTTTTTCCAGGGTTCCTTTTTAAGGAGTCCTTTAGGGCTTCTCTCAACTCCTCAGTTTGATTAGTCCTATCATTTATTGATCTTGATTTAATATCATCCATTGGTAGCCTCTTTTTTTTTGAATAATCCCCTGAAATTGGGATTATAATCCTCTCCAACACACTCGATAAGCGTGAACCTACTTCAATTAATATATACCAAGTTATTGGAATTTCAAGCGAATTTAAATGCCAAGTTTTTCTATAAATTAGTAATGAAAGGTTTTCCAGCTAATTTTAGGGTCCTTGGTTTTGTTGTTTGTATTTTTCTTATAAACACTAATAAAGCCTTTGCCATAAATGTTGATGATCTAAGAGATAATCCTTTTGATATCCCAAGCCAGTTCGAGTCCATTGTGTATATCAAAACAGGAAATGTAATCTGCACTGGAACACTTATTAACCATAGAACAATCTTGACGGCAGCTCATTGTTTTGACGACACAAGTCAAGCTCAAATATTTTTAGGAAACGATATAGATGAGAGTTCGTCTTTTAAAGAAACAACTAGTTTCATAAGTTATCCGAATAATAAAAGATATATTAATTTTACCGGGGCCTCTTATGATCTTGCTTTAATCAGCCTAAAAGAGCCTTTGACAGAAATAAATGCTATAAGCATAAGTAGTACAGTTCCAAATATAAATGATGAAATTTATTTATCTGGATATGGTTTATATGGAACTGGATCAAATCCTGATCTAGGATTTGATAGAAAAAAAAGATGGGGCATCAATTCGATTTCAACTATCAGTGCAGAAGATCTTATAAATGGTGTTTCCAATATAAATAACTCTACAGATAAGGATATCTATGTCATCAATTTTGACAAAGATAAAAGTATGCTGGAATCAATGATTAGCCTTGGAGACAGCGGCAGCCCGTTATTGATCAAAAAAGATGAGATATACTTCCTAATTGGAGTTGCATCCTGGGTAAAGAAAGGACTTGAGCAAAATAGAGGTTATGGATCGTCAGCAGGATTTGTCTCAATTGAGCAAAATTCATTATGGATCAATGATAATAACCCATTGAGATATATCTCATCAATTTTGGATGGTAACTGGAGTGAAAATTCTAACTGGGATGAAGTTAGCTATCCTGCAAACGAATATTCCAATGGTTCACAATACAGCACAGAATCATCAAAATATTATTCAGTTTCCCTTCTTAATTCTATAAACCTTAAAAAGGTTGTTGAGATTGATACTTTGGATGTTATTGATCAAGGGAACTTATTGTTAGAACCCAATGCATCATTGACTGTATTATTGGATTCAAATATTCATCAAGGCTCCATCAATAATCACGGAATATTTAATAGTTTTAATCTTTTTATCGAAAATGGAGTTTTTGAAAACCACTATAATTCATCATTTGAAAACACTGTCAGAATTACAAACGGATCTCTTTTAAATAATGGTTTTGTCTCTGCATCGATTATTGAATCTAATGAATCACATATTTTGGGTGATGGCACTTTCAAGTCCGACATATTTTTGAATAATGGGACAATAAATCCAGGAGATCGAAAACATTCAATAGGTAGCTTAACTTTTAAGAGTAATTTAGTTAACAATGGAAAAATAGAAATAGATATAGAAACATCGGGAAATAGCGATCTTGTTACTGCAGATAAATTCACAATCGGAGGTAAGTTATTAGTAAATCCTATATCTAATTTTTACAAAGCCAACACTAGTTTTAATTTTTTAAGTTTTTCTTCTAAAGAGGGTTCAGAATTTTCTGATGTAGAAATTCTAAATACAAATCTTGGTAGGCTCAGGCAAGAAATTGAATATCAAGATAGTTCTTTAAATTTATTACTACTCAATCCTTCCTATGCCTCTTTTGCATTAAACAATAGATCTAAGCTGGTTGGAAAATATCTAGATTCTTTTAATAAAGAAACATCACCTAACTTACAAAATATCTTAGATCAAATTAATTATGTTGAGACTGATCAAATGGTCTCTAAAAAAGTTGAAGAATTAGTACTTAATAATGAAATGGATCCCCTTCTTTATAGATTAGAAATACTTTCGACTAATCAAAAACAGGGAATTTTCATAAGTGAGTCTAAAATCCATTTTAAAAATGATGAAATAAACTATGAATCGATGATAAACAGGTTTGATGTTAATTATTATGGAATTAACCTTGCTTACTTCAATATAGATTCAGATCTTAACAGTATGACTTCTGATACAAAATCTAAATCTTCTGCATATGAGGTCAGCTATAAATTACCCCTAGACGATATAGATATATATCTCAAACTATATAAAGAAGAAAAAGATGATAAAACCTCAAGAATCATGGCTGTAAACTCATCTACTTTCCAAGGATCCCATAAAAGACATGAAGAAATAGAAAGAAAAATGTTTCATATGTCTAAGTCTTTCAATACCTTATCTGGAAATCTTAGAGCAGGTTTTTCTATTGCTAACTTAAGTATTGAGTTTAATCCATTTAAGGAGAAGTTAAATGGATTTATTAATAATTACGAAATTGAAGAAATTGACCTAAATCTCTTTCTTCCCTTCCTTGATTTTTCTAAAACTTTTCTATTACTTCAGTCAGGAATAGATTTGGGTTTTGAAATAAGTAAGCCTTTTTATGACGAAGATATTTTAAAAATGAAAGTAAATATTGATGACTCAATAAATGACCTATTTTTAGAAGAGGACTTAAATCCAAACAAAACAATAAATTCAACTATTTATGCATCTATGGATTTTAGAGAATCTTTATACGGAAAGTTTAGATATTCTAAAAAAGGGTCTAATGATCAAGTGACCTTACATGTGGGATATCTTTTTTAATTTCTTATAACGTATTCAGAATCAAGCTTCTTAATTTCTTTTCTTAAGAACAAGATGGCCAATAAATTTGGAACTGTAGCTATTGGCCCAATAACAGTTGCTATATCCCAGACAATTTTAGTGTCAATAATCGCAGCAGTAAAAAATGCTCCTACATAAATTATTCTGTAGTAAAGAATCCAGCCTTCTCCAAAAAGATGTACAGTAGCTCTATCACCATAATAAGACCAAGCAATAGCAGTA
This sequence comes from uncultured SAR86 cluster bacterium, assembly GCA_902537425.1. Lineage (GTDB taxonomy): Bacteria > Pseudomonadota > Gammaproteobacteria > Magnimaribacterales > Magnimaribacteraceae > Magnimaribacter. The sequence continues at coordinate 75,881 of CACBBD010000004.1, forward strand.
GAGAACGCGAACAATAGCAAGCCTATAGCAACTATATATTGTCCAAACTCACCGAAAAGACTTCTCGTGAAAGCTTTACTAGTAAGGTCTGCACCCAATAATAGTGAATCTCCGCTAATAGTAATACCTGATGTCTTAAGCTTACCATCTGATATTTCTACTGAACCGTCAAAAGGCTCTCCCTCCTGACTGTAGATAACATTTTCTGAAACAGAACGGTTATGCATAAGTGTTATTTCATCATTTAACAGTTTGCCATCTACAACTTCTACTTTACCTGAGAAGGTCTGTGGTCCAGAACAAGATAGGATATAGTTTTGGAGTACTTTTATATCTTCTGTTTCAGAATCTAAGTAAGTTCCATCCAAGTAACACATTGAGCTTTGTTCGAATCTATTTTCAAATTTTTCTGTCCATACTCCGGACGAAAGGATGACTAAACCGGTTATAGTGCAAATAACTATCGTATCGATAAATGGCTCTAAGATGGAAACCATACCTTCTTCTATAGGATTTTCAGTTTTTGAAGAAGCATGTGCAATTGGTGCTGATCCTTGCCCTGCTTCATTAGAATAAAGCCCTCTATTAACCCCTCTTGTGAGGGCTGCAGCCACTGATGCTCCTAAAAAACCTCCAACTGCTGCAGCAGGAGTAAAAACATGGATAAATATTGATTGTAATGAAGGAATAATGTTTTCAAAGTTAGAAATAATTACAGCAAATGAACCTACTAGATACCAAAAAGCCATAAAAGGAACAAGTTTAGATGCTATTTGTGCAATTCTTTTAATGCCTCCAATAATTACCATCCATAATAGGACAGCCAGAACACCGCCGGTAACAATTTTAGGAATATTAAATGTGTCATTCATGACTACAGCAATACTGCTTATTTGTGGCATATTTCCTGTACCTAAACACATCAAAAGGAGACAAATAGAAAATAATATTGCCAACCATCTCATATTGAGACCATTTTCAATGTAATACATGGGTCCACCAGAGATAGACCCATCTGGTAAAGTTTCTCTATATTTGTGAGCTAAAGTTACTTCAACAAATTTAGTGGTCATTCCAAAGAATGCAGTTATCCACATCCAGAAAATAGCTGCAGGTCCTCCAAGAAATATTGCTAATGCTACCCCACCTATATTACCAGTACCAACAGTTCCAGAAAGTGCAGTTGAAAGTGCTTGAAAAGGAGTGGTCTCTCCTTTTGTATCTTCTTTAACATACTTGCCAGTTAAAATTCTCCAGCCGTGGTTAAAATACTTAATTTGTGGAAAGCCGAGATATATCGTAAAGAAGATTCCCGAACCAATAAGAAAAACAGGAAACCAGTATTGGTCAACTAACCAGAAGGTCAGAAACTCAAGAACTGCTGTAAAAGTTTCCACTAACCTAGATGTGCATCTAGTTCAGTAAAACCACCAATGTATTCACCATCCATGGTAATTTGTGGGAAAGTCCTTGCGTCTGGAAATTTCTTTTCAAAATCTTCTCTCGTGTAATCTATATCGATCATATATTTTTTAAATTCTAGTGATTTCATTTTACAAAGCATTACAGCTTTATCACAAAATACACAATTGGGTTTAGACCATATTTCTATCATATATATTCTCTTATTAAATTGTCAGTATATAAAGACAGGTTTTATAATACTTGAAGGTATTAAATTTTCTACATCTATTTAGCAAACTTTTGATAATTAATGGATAAAAACGCTTCTAATGACATAAATTATTTCACCAAAGGTTCCGGTAAGCCTCTATATCTTATTCACGGCTTTCCAGATTGTGCAGAAAACTTTAAAACTCAAATTAATTTTTTTTCAAAAAATGGATATAAGGTCATAGCTCCCTTTCTTCCCGGTTATTCAGAGAATGATAATGAGTTAGACACTTATCAAACTTTGAGAATATCAGAAATATTTATTGATTTTATTGTGTCGGTTAGTGGTGATGAAAAAATATATATTTATGGTCATGATTGGGGCGCACCCATTGTTAATGGAATAGCTCAATTAAGACCAGACTTAATTAATAAATTTTCAACTGCATCTGTTCCTCATGGTGTTGGCATCCAGACTGCGTTTCTGTCTGATGGTGATCAACAAAGAAAATCCTGGTATATGTTTTTTTTTCAACTTCCTCTAGCTGAAGTGTCTGTACCAATGAATGAGTATGAGTTTATCCATAGATTATGGAGAGAATGGTCTCCTGACTTAGAAGACTATAAAAAATATTCTAATAATGCTGTAACTGTGTTGAGTAAAGCAAATGTACTCTCCAAAGCCTTAGCTTATTATAGGTGCAGTTTTCAAGGATCTCTTCAACTAGACAGAATTAATATAAAGTCATCAGAACTTCTTGGAAACAAAATAAAGCCTCCATGTCTCTACTTTCATGGAAAGAATGATGGATGTATCGATTACAAACTAGCCGATGGAATGCAAGACTTCTTCGAAAGCTTAGAAGTAGAAATTCTAGATGATTGTGGCCATTTTCTTCATTTAGAAAAAGCTGATGAATTTAATAATAAATTATTAAAATTTTTTGCTGACTCCTAAATATTTTTCCCAGTCTACAAACAAAGCACCTAGTTGATAATCTTTTCTAAGGTTTGTCTCTCTGGAAAATAAATTCCATAAATGATTAGTTTTAGATATCAGCTTATGTATATTTTCTGGAGATGCTACACTACTTAGGTATTTGCTGATAGTGTCCGTATCGCTCGTGAGACTTTCAATTGATTTATCAGCATGAAATTTAATAGAGTCAGATAGAATTTGTGACATCCATTCTAATTTTAAATTAAGGGTATCATTATCTTTGATCCATTTTTCGGAGATGGAAATAATATCTTTACCTTCTTTTATGATGCCCGAAACATCTTTTACAAAATTATCCCTAGCATCAAGTAAATTTTTATCTAAAAAATATTTAGCCTTAATAGGTGAATTATTGGTTATTTCTAGAGCCTTTAATACATCCTTTGTTTGATAATCAGAGAGCCATTCTAAGCTATGCTTAATTTCTGGTGAAGAAATCCTTAGATCAAAACATCGACTTTGAATGGTTAAAGGGATTTGCTTTAAAAAATTAGTAGAAAGTAAAAAATACGTATTTTTTGGAGGTTCTTCTAATATTTTAAGGATAGCATTTAAACCATCTATAGAGATTTTTTCTAGCTCATTTATAACTGCAACTTTATTTTTTCCTAAAAAAGAGGATTCATATAATTTATCTCTTAATTCATGAATTTGGTTTATCCCAATTAATTTTTTTTCATCAAGTATTTTTAGATTATGGAAATCCGGATTATTCTCCAACGAGAGTTTATTGTTTAATATCTTTTCAGCTAAACTCTCGATAAGAAGACTTTTGCCTATACCCTTTGAACCAGAAATAATAAATGCATGGTGAATCTCCTCATTATCAAAAATATTAATATAGCTTTGCAACCAATTAGGTAAATTATTATTCATTTAGAAATTGAGAAATAATATTTACAACTTGGTCTTTAACTTCTTGAAAACCGACAGAAGAATCAACTATTTTTATTCTTTTTGAGTCTTCCCCAGCTCTAAATCTATATGTATTTCTTATTCTATCGTGGAAGTGTATCGGTTCTTTTTCAAATCGATCTAAATTTGCTCTTTGTTTAGCTCTTTCCAAGGCTATTTCTACAGGTAAATCAAATAATATAGTCAAATCAGGAGCTGGAAAATTTAAGCTATTTGATAATCCATCAATTAAAGCAAAGTCCATCTCCCTACCTCCACCTTGGTAAGCATAAGTAGAATCTAAATATCTATCCGATATGACCCAATTTCCATTGTTAAGATTTGGAATTACCAAACTATCAAGGTGATTCTTTCTATCGGCCATCATTAATAAGAGCTCAACTTCACCTGAGATTTTATTGTCATTATTCAATAGAAGTGACCTTAAGTCGTTACCTAAAGAACCGCTGCCTGGTTCTTTAGTTAAGATATAGTTAATCGAATTTTTATCGAGTACATTAGCGATGTCTTCTAAGCTTGTAGACTTTCCGGATCCTTCAATCCCTTCTAACGTAATAAATTTACCTTTCATTTATCTGATACTCTAAAACAGCCTTATTATGATCTGTTAAAGTTTTTGAAAATTTATGAAAACCATTACCCATTGATACGAAATACAAATAATCAGTTTCTTTAGGTTTAAGTGCAGCACGCAATGAGTCTTCGCTCACAATAGATATTGGTCCAGGCGGTAAGCCCCTATACCGATATGTATTGTAAGGACTATCTATACGTAGATCTTTTCTTTTAATATCACCATCAAAATTATCACCTAGTGCGTAAATCACTGTTGGATCAGATTGTAGTTTCATATTTAGTTTCAATCTATTAACGAATACACCTGCTATGGTCTCTTTCTCAACACCTTCTTTTTCAATAATGGATGCCAATGTTGTTGCTTCTTTTATATTGGCATACGGAAGGTCATCATTTCGGCTTTCCCATAACTCATTAGAGATTTCTTTCCATCTCATGTGGGACTGAAAAAGAATAGAAGAGAAAGTTTCTCCTTTCAAGTAATAATAAGTGTCGGGATAGAATATTCCCTCCTCAAGAGTAATTTCAGTATATTCTAAGTCATTAACCAAACTCGTAGAATTTGCAAGATTCAATATAGTCTTCAGAGAAGAACCTGGTAAAAGTGTCAATTTTCTATAGTAAAAATCTCCTTCTAGAAGTTTTTTGTTTAATGTGTATGCAGATTGAGGTGAATTGAAGAAGTATTCTCCTGCTTGTAATTTGTTATCTGATAAAGTTAATCTCGTGTAAGTTTTAAAAAGAACTGGACTAAGAATTAAACCTTCATCAAATAGTATATTTGATATCAAAGATATACTTGATCCTTTGGGAATATCTAATATTACAGAAGACTCTTTGCTAACTTTGAAATGAACTAATATTAAAGAAAATACTGCAAAATATATTAATGATATTGAAATGAATTTTAAATTGTTCACTTAGTCTAATTCTTTGAAAATTAGAGTAGCATTTGTTCCTCCAAATCCAAATGAATTGGAAAGAGAATGCGTAATTATCTTTTTTGTTGCGGTGTGTGCAGAGTAATTAAGATCACATTCTGGATCAGGATTATCTAAATTTATAGTAGGTGGACAGATATTATCTTGAATACTTAATATCGAGAAAATAGCTTCAATCGCTCCAGCCGCTCCTAAAAGATGTCCTGTCATAGATTTAGTTGAACTTACAATAAGGTTATCTACTTCATCCTTAAATGTTGACTTAATTGCTTTAGTTTCTGCGATATCTCCAGCAGGAGTAGATGTTCCATGTGCGTTTACGTAGTCAATTGCAGTAACTTCAATACCCGCATCAGATATAGCATTTTGCATTGAAAGTGCAGCCCCTTCTCCTTCATTTGGTGGTGAGGTAATGTGGTGAGCATCTGCACTCATTCCAAAACCAATAATCTCTGCGTAAATTTTTGCTCCTCTTGCAATAGCATGTTCATATTCTTCAAGAAGCAAACAACCTGCTCCTTCTCCCAAAACAAATCCGTCTCTGTTTCGATCCCATGGACGACTAGCTTCTGTTGGACTTTCATTATTTGTAGATAAAGCTTTTGCTGCATTGAAACCTGCTATTCCGAGGGGTGTAGTAGCCATTTCAGAACCACCTGTAAGCATGAGATCTGCGTCTCCATGAACAATGCTACGAAACGAATAGCCGATTGAATGACTTGCACTAGAGCAAGCACTTGCAATGGATATATTTGGACCTCTTAACCCAAATTTTAGTGAAGCATATCCTGATACCATATTAGATATAGCCCCTGGAACAAAAAAAGGAGAAATCTTTTTTGGACCCCTTTTAGAGAGTAAAGTTTTATTATCTTCAATAGTACCAAGACCACCTATACCTGAACCTATGGAAACACCAAATCTGTTGAGATCTGTATTTTCAAGATCTATTTTTGAATCGTCCAAGCATTCTTTAGATGCAATCAAACCATACTGTATAAATGGATCTGTTCTTCTTGTATCTTTTTTTTCTAGATAATCTTCAGGATTAATATCTACAGTAGCAGCAAATTTAGTTTCAAAGTCTGAAGTATCAAATTTGTCTATTACTTTAACACCACTAGAACCTTCAATTATTTTGTTCCATGAGGAAGAAACATTGCTACCTACGGGCGACAGCATACCTAGGCCAGTAACTACTACTCTTTTAGGTGCCATAGAAGCCTAAAGGCTATACTTACGAATTACTATTTATATAGTCGACAGCGTTTTTTACTGTTTGAATTCCTTCTGCTTCTTCATCAGGAATTTCTATTTCAAATTCTTCTTCAAAAGCCATAACCAATTCAACAGTATCAAGTGAATCTGCCCCTAGATCATCTATAAAAGAAGCTTCTAATTTTACTTCTTCTGCTGAGACACCAAGCTGTTCGCAAACAATTTTTTGAACTCTATCTTCAACACTCATATTATCTCTCCTAACTAAAACACGGTTGTGGGTTTTAGAATCTGCGCATTATACTAATTTTAAAAAAATATTCTTCTGTTAAATTTTGTAAATAATTAAAATGTCAAATACCTACATGTAAAGACCACCATTAATATGTATAGTTTGTCCAGTTATATAGGAAGCTCCATCAGAACACATAAAACTGATCAAAGATGCAACTTCTTCAGGTTCACCAAATCTTCCCAGTGGTATTTCCTTTACTAAATAATCTGCATTTACTCCTTTATTATTTTCAGTCATATCAGTTGTAATAAATCCCGGAGCAATTGCATTTATAGTTATATCTCTTCTCCCCACCTCTTTTGCAAGGGATTTAGTAAATGCTTCTACACCTGCCTTGGCAGCAGCATAATTTGATTGACCTCTATTACCTATAGAAGCTGAGGCAGACGAAATATTTATAATGCGACCCCATTTATTTTTTAACATCATTTTCAATGCTCTTTTGCTTAGTTGAAATGTTCCATAGAGATGGACATTCATAATATCTGACCACTCTTCGTCAGACATTCTTAGAATAATATTATCTCTTGTAATGCCAGCATTATTCACCAACACAGATATAGTTTTATTATCATTTTCTAATTGACTCCAAAAGCTATCAATTGAGTCTTTTGAATTAAGGTCTAACAGATAACCTTCAATACCATCACTATTTAGTGTATCAACCCCGTATACACTTGTGGCCGTTCCAAGAACTTTATAATTATCTGCTTTTAGTTTTTTAGCTATAGCTTTGCCTATACCTCTGGTGGCTCCGGTTACTAATGCAGTTTTCATATCAGATATTTTTTAAAGTTATTTAATGCATCGTAATCACTCAAAGAGGTTATCTCAATATCTCTAAATCTTTTTTTGACTAAACCAGTAAGAACTTTTGCTGGTCCACATTCATAAAGATTAGTAATTTTCGCTCTTTCAAAAAAATCCATTATTTCTGACCAACGAACAGGACTGTATAATTGTGATACTAAATTCTCTTTTATTACATTTAAGTCATTAGAGTGTGATACAGAAAAATTTTGCAATATTTGAGTTTTTGGAGGACAAAAATCAATTTTGTTTATTTCTTCTGAAAATTTTATAGATGCAGGAGTCATCAGTTTACAATGAGACGGCACACTCATTGCTAAAGGTACAGCCCTTTTAGCTCCTTTATCCTTGCACATCTCTATAGCTTTATCTATAGCAATTTTTGTACCCGATATAACAATTTGATTTTCAGAATTGATATTTGCCATGCTGACTAAATCTCCATCTTTGGTAATTTCATTACAAATAGTCAAAAGGTCGGAATAATTTAAGCCTATGATTGCTGCTATTCCACCCTCTCCCTCTTTGACAGCATCTTGCATGAATTTAGCTCTTAAAGAAACTAAGGTTAAAGCTTCCTCAAAACCCAACGATTCAGCTGCAACATATGCAGAATATTCTCCTAGAGAATGTCCAGCCATAAGCTCTACTTCTGATGGAGTTATATTAGTAGTTTTCCAGATAGCTTGATTAGCTGTTAATAGTAGAGGCTGTGTAACTTCTGTTGCTGATAAATCCTCCGCAGTCCCTTCAAAAATTAGTTTTTTGAAATCGACACCAAGAACCTCCCTAGCAATATCAAAAATGTTATTAAAAATTTTTGAGCCAGCGAAGTGTTCTGAGAGCATGCCGATGGACTGAGAACCTTGTCCTGGGAAAACAAAACCAAGTCTTCGTGACAATCTACTATTCCTCTAATTCTTCTTCTTTTTGTTTAATTTCAACAATTTTTTTCCCTCTGTAAAATCCATCTGCTGTCATTTGATGTCTGAGATGTCTTTCACCAGTGACTGGATCATTGGATAAAGTTGGATTAGAAAGAGATTGATGAGCTCTCTTTTGTAACTTTTTTGATTTAGATTTTTTACTCTTTTGTACTGCCATAATATGCTCCGGCGCGGATTTTAAATTAACTAATCGATCAAGTCTCTAATTTTTTTAAACGGTAAGTTCTTTTCTTCAATCAATGTGTCTTCCTTTGCTAGACACTTCCGATCACATCTAACGATATCAGGATAAATTAAAGCTAATTCTTCTTCTATGAGATTATCAATATTGAAGTACTCTAAATCTTGATAATGAGTTTGATCTTGTTCTGACGAATCTGCATGAAGTTCTTTTGTGTCTTTTATTGCTACATCAATAGATCCATCAATAAGAACTTCTGTCTTTTTAAGACAGTATTGACAAGTATCGATAAACGTAGCGGTGATATAACCATCACATTTAAGAAGATTTAATGATAATTTCGATATTTTTAGCTCTACATTAAGTGTGTCCTTTAAAATTCCAACATCAGGTACATCTATGGAATTTAAGTTTAAATCCATTTCTATAGGAAATGAGCCTTCATTTAAATTTAATATTTTCATGCCATTATCTCAGAAAATAGTTTTGGTGTTTTCGCAGTACATTCAATGCCAAGATTTTTAAAATTAATTGAAAAGGCGTGAAGTAACATTCTATTTAATCCATTTTTTCTCTCAATCTTATTGAGGATTTCATCTCCATATTTCCTGTCTCCCACAACTGGATACCCCTGGAATTTAGTATGAGCTCTTATCTGATGCATCCTACCCGTTAAGATTTTTGCCTTTAACTGTGAAAATTTCTGTGTTGATTTTATTATCTTAAATTGAGTTACTGACGGTTTTCCATCGGACTGAACAACAGCTGCTTTCTCTACTGAACCTATTCTTTCCTTGGACAATGGAGCATCGATACTATTTAAGTTTTTTGGCCATTCTCCAAACACAATGAGATCATAGATTTTATCTACATCTTTATTTCTTATCTCTTGATGTAATTTTCTCAAAAAAGATTTCTTTAGTGCAATTACAAGACAACCAGAAGTATCTCTATCAATTCTGTGAACTAGATGAGCATCTTTGTATTTATTATCTATCTTTCTTATTACTTCAATAACTCCAGAAGAAATTCCACTACCTCCATGACATGCTATTCCTTCAGGTTTGTCTAATATCAAAAATTCCTTCTCTTCCTTTATTATAGATTCAAAAATTTTGTCTTTATCTTTTCTTGATGCCATGCCCGGCACCTTAATAGCCTGTGTATAGGGTGGAATTCTAATCAAATCTCCTATTTTGAGCTTTTGACTTGGTTTGGCTCTTGATTTATTTACTCTTACTTCACCTTTTCTAATAATTGAGTAAATTTTTGTTCTTGGAAGCCCTTTTAGCTTTGAAATTAAGCAATTGTCGAGCCTGACCCCTTCGAAATCAGAAGTTACTTTATATGACGATACTTGATGAAAAATTTCTTCCATATTTAACTAAGCTTTGTAATAGGTAGTTTATGAGCTATTATACTTGCCAGATTGCGCATTTTAACGAGTTAATTGTAAGGCGCATAAAGAATTAGAGTTTAATTTAAGAAGCAGATTAGCTAAAAAGCTCACAAGAACAAACGCTATGTAGGCGTGGCCAATTAAGTAATTCGCCTACCAAAACAATCATATTATTTGGTTTTTGCTTTCTGCTTCCCTACATAGGGTAAAAAATGAAAAGAATGCTCATTAATGCAACTCAACCAGAAGAGTTGCGCGTAGCACTTGTTGATGGTCAAAGCATATATGACTTTGATATTGAACAAGTAGGTCAAGAGAGAAAAAAAATCAAATATCTATAAAGCACGTGTATCTCGTGTAGAACAAAGTTTAGGTGCAGCATTTGTTGATTTTGGTTCAGAGAGACAAGGATTTTTACCTATAAAAGAACTGCATCCAGGATTTTACAAAGGCAAAAATCAAAAAGCTCCTATTAATGAAATTTTGACTCAAGGAGATGAAATTATCATCCAAGTCGAAAAAGAAGAAAGGGGCACCAAAGGAGCAGCAATAAGCACATTCATATCTCTGCCCGGTCATTATTTAGTTTTAATGCCAAATAGCCCGGAAGCTGGGGGTATTTCTAAAAGTATTGAAGGAAAGGCTAGAGATGAAGTAAGGGATAAACTTAAACAACTCAAGATTCCAAAAGATATGGGTTTGATAGTCAGAACTGCAGGAGATGGGGTTTCTCTTGAAGAATTAAGGTGGGATTTAGACTATTTGGTAAATCTATGGGATGCAATTACTGAAGCTAATCAGCAAAGAAAGGCCCCTTTCCTAATCTTTCGTGAAAATGACCTCATATCACGTTCATTAAGAGATTTCTTGCGAGATGATATTACAGAAGTATTAATTGATACTGATGAAGCGTTTGAAAAAGCTCATGATTTTACTTCTAAATTAATGCCGGACTTCGAAGAGAAGATTAAGAAATATAGTGAGGCAATTCCTTTATTTACTAGATATCAGATTGAAAGTCAGATAGAAACCGCTTATCAAAGGGAAGTTTCTCTTCCAAGCGGAGGATCTATAGTAATAGACCAAACAGAAGCTTTGGTTGCAATTGACGTTAACTCAGCAAAAGCTACCGGTGGCAATGATATAGAAGAGACAGCGTTGAATACAAATATAGAATCTGCCGTTGAGATTGGCAAACAACTAAGACTTAGAGATATTGGAGGTCTTGTAGTAATCGACTTTATAGATATGCTTTCTCTGAAAAATAAACGTGCAGTTGAAGACAAATTATGGTCGGCTCTTTCAATAGATAGAGCAAAAGTTCAAGTTGGTAGGATATCTAGATTTGGCTTAATGGAAATGTCTAGACAAAGGTTAAGACCTTCCCTTCAAGAGAGATGGACGCAGGATGTCGCTAGTTTATCTACTGCTGTTCTTAGGCTTATCGAAGAGGAAGCAAGTAAAAAGAAAAGCGGAGAAGTTAGGGCTGTTGTTTCATCTGATATGTCCACATTTTTGCTTAATGAGAGAAGAGCCAGAGTAAATGAGATTGAAGAAAGAACTAATGCAAGAGTAATAGTTGTATCTGATCCTACCCGTTCTGATAATAGATTTGAAGTTACTAGGCTTAAAGCCGATGGAAAGAAAACTAAAGATAATGCAAGCTACGATATTCAAAGCGAGATTGGAGCTAATGGTGTAAATAGAGAAACTTACAAAAAGCCTAAATTTGAAAAACCTGCAGTAAATCTTACTCCACCAAAAAAACCCAAGAAAAAAGGCGAAAGTTTATTTAAAAAATTATTGAATTTATTTGATTTAAAAGATGATAAGAAATCAAATTCAAAATTAAATAAGAGAAATAAAAGGAACAATAAGCGACCTGACAACAGAAATAGGAAACAACAAAATAGAAATAATTCACGATACAATGACGCTCGTCACGATAAAAAAGACTCTGATAACAATAATCAGAATAAAAGAAAATCAAAACCAAATCTTGGAAATAAAGATTTTAAAAAACCTCAAAATAAAAATTCTAATAGAGAAAAATCTAAAGAAAATAAAAAAGATTTTCAAACTAAAGACTCTAAACCAAAATCACAGACTGGAAAGCAAGTTACTCACAAACAAAACAAACAAGATGCAGAAAAAATTCAAAGTAAATCGGTTAATAAAGAATCGAGGAAACCTAAAGTAGATGAGGTTAAGAGAAATATTACCGACAAAGATATTGATAAGATTCAAGTCAATAACAAACAAAAACCTTTTAAGGAAGATGCAAAGAAAAGTCATAAGGTAGAAAATAAAGGGATCGAAAAATCTATTGAAGTTGAGTCTTTACAAAAGGATAAACCTGACACAGGAATTTCTAAGGAGTCTAAACCAGATATAGTTAAAGAAACTGGGGTTAAAGAAAAAGTTAAAAGTGCTAAAGATTGGGGAAGAGCTTCAAATGATCCCAGAAATAAATCTTAACCAGTTAATTTTTCAATATAACTTTCAATTAACTTTCCTGAAATAGAAATATTTCCTGTTGGAACTTGAGGTAAATCTCTAAAGTTAAACCAACCAGCTTTATCAATTTCGACTCCGTCGGGACTAATAATTCCTTCATCATACTCTGCATGATACCCAAGCATAAGCTGACTTGGAAAAGGCCAAGATTGACTCCCATAATAGGTAATATTTTTGACTGTTACACTGACTTCCTCAAAAACTTCCCTCTCAATCGCTGATTCAGCCGACTCTCCAGGTTCAATAAAACCTGCAAGAGTACTGTAAAACTCACCAGGAAAATTCTTATTATGAGCTAATAAGAGCTCCTCACCATTTGTTACTAAGACAATGATACATGGTGAAATAGTTGGATATATAAGCTTATTCATACATTCACATATCATAGCCCGCTCAGTTTCATGAGGCTTTACAGCCTTACCACAAGTTCCGCAAAATTGATTAGAGATATACCAGTTGTCTATCTGGAGTGATCTGGAGAAAATTGTGAACAATGTATCAGGTATTCTTCCAAGAAGACTTCTTAAAGGACTTAGTATAGTGTCTTGTGCTGTTGGTGAAGAGTCTTTTAAACACCTAACAAAGCAAGGTCTGTTGTTGAGATAACCTAAGAAATGTCGATGTGAAAATTCCATTTCAGACCACTTAAGATCATCATCTTCAAATAACAAGACTTCAGATGCCTTAGATGTTAAGAATTCTTGATTTCTCAAGATAATTGATATACACGATTCAGACGAAGTGTTGATATTTTCTGGTCTAAACACTAGATTATTATCTGCGGGAATCATTTTTTAAGTTTAAGCTATTAAAGAATAGTTTAAAATATATAAATAAATTAAAAGAGTATAAGTATGCACGAAATAGTGATGAATCAAGGAATGCTAGTTTCTGGAATAATTCTGGCAGCTAGTTTTATTCTTATTTTTACAGAAACACTTCATGGATTTCATAGGGTTAAAGTGGCGATGGCAGGAGCTGCCGTCATGCTTGTCGTTGGTCAATCCTATGGGTTTTATTCACCTGAAGCGGCATTTGAAGCAGTAGATTGGAATGTTGTATTTCTATTAGGTGCCATGATGGCTGTTGTGTCTATTATGATTAATACAGGAGGCTTTGAAGTTCTCGCTGGGAATATTGGAAAAATTGCAAAAGGAAGACAGTATTTGCTTCTTGCTCTTCTTGGAACTGCAGTAACTGTTATATCTCTGTTATTAGATAACGTTACTACAGTCGTAATATTTGGGCCTTTGATAGTATTGATATGTCAAAAAATGAGAGTCAGTGCTATTCCATATTTGATGGCAGCAGCTTTACTCTCAGATACAGGAGGTGTAGCGACACTTGTTGGAGATCCACCAAATTTAATGATTGGTTCTGCATTCGACATAGCATTTATGCCCTTCGCATATAAGATGTTTCCTATTGTCTTAGTCGCCTGGTTAGCAACTTTGTACTTTATGAAATTCCTATTTAAAGAAGAATTAGCAATAGTACCTGAAGGGAAATTTGAAGAAACCATTCCATATAAAGATAAGAGTCTTTGGAATAAATCTCTATCAATACTTGGATTGATGGTTGTTCTTTTCATAATTCATAACACAATCCATTGGGAGCCGTGGATGGTAGCTGGAACAGGTTTGATTCTTTTAACCATTCTTGCAAAAGAAATTGAATTTGAAGATGTTATGAAAAATATGACACATGAAATACCATTGCTAATGTTTTTTGTTGCACTCTTCATGCTTGTTGGAGGTGTTGAGGGAAGTAAATTTCTTGAATATTTAGGTCAATATATTGTCCCATTCATCGTTGATCCTGTGAGTGGAGAAGTTATACAAGAGAACTTTATGTTGACTTGTATAGCTTTAATGTGGGTTGCAGCTGTTATGTCAGCAGCCATAGACAATATTCCTTTTACTGCGGCAATGATACCAATCATTGCTTCGTTGGAATCAGTTGGGGTAAATATTGCAGCTTTATGCTGGTGTCTAGCGATAGGTGTTGGAATGGGCGGTAATGGAACACATATTGGCTCTACAGCTAATGTATACATTGTTACGGTTTCGGAAAAACTTGCGAAGACAACAGGTAATCCTGATCTAGCTATTACGCCTCTTAAGTGGGCGAAAAAAGGTTTACCAGTAATGCTATTGACGCTGGTAATTTGCACGATAATCATGTACTTGTTCTTTGATTATTATGCCCTACCGCTCCATCCTTAATGGATCATAGATTTTGCGTAGCTCCAATGATGGATCGTACAGACCGTCATTGTAGATACTTTCATAGATTATTAACCAAGAGAAGTTTGTTATACACTGAAATGTTGCATTCGAACGCTATTCTAAATGGTGACGTAAAAAAATTACTTGAGTTTAATGCTGAAGAACACCCTTTAGCTATTCAATTAGGAGGATCTGATCCAAGCTCATTAGCCGAGGCATCTATGATATCTGAGGAATTTGGTTTTAGAGAAGTAAATCTGAATGTTGGATGTCCTAGCAACAAAGTACAAAAAGGAAGATTTGGTGCTGTACTGATGAAAGAACCAAAATTAGTATCTAAATGTATTGATGCTATTAAAAAGTCGGTAAATATACCTATTACTGTTAAGTGCAGGATAGGAGTCGATGATATGGACGAAAACGTTTACCTAGATAAATTTATAAAAGAAGTCAGTTCATCAGGATGTGAGACCTTTATAATTCATGCTAGAAAAGCATGGCTTAATGGATTGAGCCCCAAGGATAATAGAGAAATACCACCTCTTAATTACCCAAGAGTCTATAAACTCAAAGAAACTTTTCCTGATCTCAACATCATAATTAATGGAGGAATCAAGACAATAAGTGAATCTATAAAACACCTAGAACATGTTGATGGTGTTATGTTGGGTAGAGAAGCATACGATAATCCATTTATTTTGACCGAAGTTGATAGTGAGATCTTTTCCGATGCTGAAAATCCTATTCGAAGAAGTGATATTCTCTATAGACTTCTTCCGTATATTAAATCTGAAGTAGATAAAGGAACTAAAATATCTCATATAACAAAGCATTTAATGGGATTATTTAAAGGATTTGATGGTGCAAAAAATATAAGAAAGTATTTAGTATCTTTAAGCAATGAAGTACATCCAATAGACAAATATAAGAATTTTCTATCAGAGATAGCCATATGATTAACAAAATTAAAGAATTAATAACCAAATTTGGTAATAAAGAAGAAATTGAGGAAGAATCTGATTTGTCACAACTCAATAATGCCTGTGCAGCATTATTAGTTGAAATTGCCTTCGCGGACAAAGAATTCGATGAAACTGAAAAAACTTCTTTGAAGCTAACACTGATGGAGACTTATGCTATTGAAGAAGCTGATATCGATGAAATTATAAAAGATGCAGAAAATACTGTTGCTGAAAGCACTTCACTTTATGGGTACACCAGAATTGTAAATGATGAATTTGAGTATGACGATAAATTAAGTCTTTTAAAGAATCTTTGGAAGGTCGCCTATGCGGATGGAAATCTTGACAAATACGAGGAGCACCTTTTAAGAAAAATTTCTGATTTAATTCACATAAGTCACAGTGACTACATAAATATAAAGCTAGAAGTCAGGGGTGATTAATTAAAATCATCAAATTCGTCGAAGTCATCATTGACTTGTCCATCAAGAATTTCAAATTCTCTACTTTGTAAGTAAGCATCACGGAAGAAAAGGTACTCATCACCTATTACAACACTTTCCAAACCAAGATATCTCGCCCGAGTGTCAACTAAATCAATTGCAGTAAGAGAATACGCTGTACGATCATGATCTATCAACCACAGAGGAGTCAAAAATGCGTCTGGAATCATGGCCAGTGTATCCCTCATTGTACTCGGTCCTAAACCTGGTAGAACTAGATAAGGACCATCGGGTATACCCCAAACTGCTAATGTCTGACCAAAATCTTCATCATTTTTATCAAGACCGAGTCCAGATGCAACATCAATAAATCCACCAATTCCAAGAGTTGAATTTATTGTAAATCTTGTAATGTCAGAAATTCCATCAGTGAGCTTACCTTGTAAAATGTTATTAATTGCTATGCTGAGATCTTCTATATTACTTGTGAAATTTGTAATTGATATTTCTATATAGTCAGGGGTTACTCTTTTATAAAACCTAGCGATCGGAGAAGCAAGTTGAAGATCTAAGGTTTGATTCAAAACATGTGTTCTCTCATTAATATTCTTTAATGGATCAATTTCAGACGCAGCAGTAGCACTTAAAGTTAATATAATTCCAATAAAACAAATCTTTTTTATATTCATTTGATTATGTTGATCTGTGGTATTCGAGATGATTTCTTTTCCTTAAGAGCTTTTAATGAATTTACTAATTTGTCTGATATGTTAACAAATTCCATTTTTAAAAGTGGATGATTTTGAATATTGGAATCTTCAGAGATTTCCACCAAAGGGAGTTGAGCCAATAAATCTATAGAATATTCCTCAGAAAGTTTTTTACCACCGCCCTTTCCAAATAAAAAATATTTTTTATCTAGATCATCAGGCTTAAACCAACTCATATTCTCAATAAGTCCTGTTATTGGTTTATCTAATTTTTTAATCATTTCAATACCCTTTTTGCAGTCAGAAATTGAAACTTCCTGTGGAGTCGTGACAACTATTGAGGAAGTTAAAGGTATTCTTTGGAGTAAGGTTAATTGAACATCTCCCGTTCCAGGAGGAGTATCTACAATAAGATAATCTAATTCTCCCCAATCAGTCTGAGATAGTAACTGCATAACGGCTCCACTTACCATTGGACCTCTCCAAATTACAGGCATATTTTCACCAGAAATTAAGCCCATCGAAATGAATTTAATACTCTCTTTGGTTAGTGGTTCAATAACCTGTGCTTTTGATAACTTCAATTCACCTGCAGATGAACCAAGCATTGAAGGTTGTGATGGACCATAAATATCTGCATCAACTAATCCTACAGAAAATCCTTTATCCCTTAAAGCTAGAGAGATTTGGAGAGAAATAGCCGACTTACCAACTCCTCCTTTAGCTGAAAAAATACCTACGATATTCTTAACCTTTCTGAGAGTTTCAGGAATCCTTAGTTTATTATCTGATTGCGCCATATTTTGTTAAAAAAGAACTCATGCAAGTAGGTTATAATTAACTTTTATCTAATATTCTAACCCTACAATGGCAAAAGATTCTGAAAAAAGATCAATTCTAGTAACAAGCGCTTTACCTTACGCAAATGCACCGTTACATCTTGGCCATATATTAGAACATACACAAACTGATATTTGGGTAAGATTCCAAAAATTATATGGAAATGAATGTACTTACGTATGTGCTGATGACGCGCACGGAACTCCTATAATGTTAAAAGCAGATGAGCTGTCTATGAGCCCTGAAGAATTAATTGAAATGATCTATAAAGAACATAAGAGTACTTTTGAAGATTTTAAAATTTCACATGATAATTATCATTCAACACATAGTAGTGAAAACAAAATTCTTTCTGAAAGAATATATAAAGCTTTGCATGCAAAGGGCCTCATAGAAAAGAAAGTGATAAACCAACTGTTTGATACTTCAAGAAACATGTTTTTATCTGACAGATATGTCAAAGGAACATGTCCGAATTGTGGAGCAGAAGATCAATATGGAGATAATTGTGAGATATGCAGTGCTACTTATAATGCAATAGATTTAAAAGATCCAATATCTGTTCTAACAGGTACAGAACCAATAATTAAAGAATCAGAGCATCTGTTCTTTAAACTTAGCCTATTAAAAGATGAGATTAATGAATGGCTAGAATCATCTAAAATACAAGAACCAGTAAGAAATAAGCTAAATGAGTGGTTAGATTCTGATTTAAAAGATTGGGACATTAGCAGAGACGGGCCCTACTTTGGTTTCAAAATACCAGGATACGATGATAAGTATTTTTATGTTTGGCTCGATGCGCCAATTGGTTATTTAGCCAGTCATTTAAATTATTTAATAAAACAAGATTGTGAAAAAGATTTCGAAAGTTTCTGGAGCAAGGATTCGGCCTCGGAAGTTTTCCATTTTATAGGTAAAGATATAATGTACTTTCATACGTTATTTTTTCCTGCAATGTTAGCAAATGCAGACCTAAAGACTCCAAATGGAGTTTTTGTTCATGGTTTTCTTACACTCAATGGCGAAAAAATGTCTAAATCAAGAGGTAACTTTATATCTGCAGAAAACTATATCAACAATTTAGATTCAGACTATCTTAGATATTTCTTTGCATCCAAACTAAGTACTGGCGTGGATGATATTGATCTAAATTTAGATGAATTCAAACAAAAATGTAACTCAGATTTAGTAAATAAGTATGCAAATATTGCCAGCAGATCCGCAAAATTTATTAATAAGAATTTTGATAATAATCTTTCAGAAATATTAGATTCTCCAGATTTGATCGAAGAATTTAAAGTTACTTCAGAGAAAATAGCTGATCATTATGAAAAACTTGAATTTAGTAAAGCACTTAAAGAAATAATGTTATTAGCCGATAAAGCCAATCAATATATTGATTCCAAACAACCTTGGGTTCTCATAAAAGAAGTAGGA